>CAYSNW010000133.1:0-1582 GCA_964432415.1 uncultured Caulobacteraceae bacterium | reverse complement strand
CCTTGGCGGGCGTCTTGGCCCCGGCCTGCTGGGGCGCGGGCTGAGTCACCGCGGGCGCTGCCGCCGTGGGAGCAGGTCTGGGCGCAAGCGCCGCCGCTGCCGGGGCGGTGGTGGTGCTGGTGCGGGCCGGATGCAGGGCCTCGATCTGCGCCGCCAGCTGCGGCGAGGGCGCGGGCGCGGTGGACAGGCTGGCCAGCGGCGGCGCGTTCAGGGCGTCAGGCCGCAGAAGCTGGGAGAAGTCCTGGAACAGCAGCACCCGGACGTAGTCGATGTCTCCACGATCGCCGAACAGCTTGACTCGCCAGGAGCCATCCAGCGCCCTGGCCGCCACTCCGATGGGCAGGCCGCGCGGGAACATGCCGCCATCGCCCGAGGTCAGGATCAGGTCGCCTTCCTTGACCGACTCCGTGCCGCGCACGAAGTCGAGCTTGGGATTGGCCCCACCGTCACCATTGAGCAGGGCGCGGGCGTCGGATCGGTCCACCAGCACCGGCGTGCGCGAAGCCACGTCGGTCAGCAGCAGCACGCGGCTGACTCCGGGGGTGACGCCGACGACGCGGCCGACCAGGCCGTGCTCGTTGATCACCGGATTGCCGATGCGGATGCCCTTGTCGGAGCCCGCGTCGATCAGGCGCGCATTGGCGAAGGGCCCCCGCGACTCTGACACCGCCCGGGCGGTGGCCATCTGCACCGCGGGCTGGACCCGGATGTTGAGCAGGGCTTCGTAGCGGCGGTTGATGTTCTGCAGGCCGATGGCGTTGTCGCGCACCGCTTCCAGCTCGGCGACCTTGGCCTTGAGCCGGCGGTTCTCGTCGACGGCGTTGAAGTAGTCGCCGATCCAGTTGGTGAGCGAGCCCACGCCGCGCACCGGCGCGGCCAGCAGCTTGCCCGGCTGGGCCGCCACCCGGTCGAACCCGCCGCGCACGGCCGGGTAGCCTTCGGCGGAGAGGGTTTCGCGCTTGTCGCCCAGCAACAGCAACAGGGCGCCGGCGCCGGCCACGACCAGCGCAATGCCCGCCGTCAGCCAGAGCGGCGCCTTCAGATTATCGAACGGACCGTCCCGGTACGCCACGGACTCGCCCTCTTGCTCACGCCCCTGAGCCCAACTGCCAGATTCGCCTAAACATACTAGGGCAGAGTCGCGTCCAATACGCCCTTCATCCAGCGCGGATGCTCGAGCACCTTGCCGCACCCGATGGCGACGCAGGACAGCGGATCGTCGGCCACCGACACCGGCAGGCCGGTCTGGTCGCGGATCTCGGCGTCCAGGCCGCGCAGCAGCGCGCCGCCGCCGGTCAGCATGATGCCCTTGTCGGCGATGTCGGCGGCCAGTTCCGGCGGCGTGGCTTCCAGCGCCACCTTCACGGCCTCGATGATCTGGGAGACCGGCTCGGCCAGGGCTTCCGCCGCCTGACGTTCGGAAATCCGGACTTCCCGGGGGACGCCCTGCATCAGGTCGCGGCCCTTGACCTCGATCGACAGGCCTTCGCCGTCGTGAGGCACACGGGCGGTGCCGATGTCCTTCTTGATGCGCTCGGCGGTGGTCTCGCCGATCAGCAGGTTATGGTTGCGGCGCATGTAG
>CAYSNW010000132.1:0-1879 GCA_964432415.1 uncultured Caulobacteraceae bacterium | reverse complement strand
GGGCAACTCCGCCAACGGCTACACCCTGCGCATGGGCGCCCGCTGGCGCTGGTAGTCTGATCCCGTGGCCCGCGCTTCGGCGCGGGCCGCAACCCCTTGCCCCGACGCCCCCTCTGGCGGCCGCGGGTGATCGGAGGGGTCAGTCCCAAAACAACCCCTTCGCGAGACGGGGCCGGCCGTGAGGCCGGCCCCGTTTTCATTGTCCGAAGATCAGGGCCGGCCGCACCGCCAGCCCCGTTTTCATTGTCCGAAGATCAGGGCTCGACGCGCCGGCAGTGGTCGAGGCCGGTCACCGCGTCCTGGCCGTTCTGCACATTGCGCAGCCAGACCTTGTCGTCGTGGATGGCGATCACGGTGTAGCGAGGATAGGGGCCTGGACCGGTGCGTACGACGTCGCCGCACTGGATCTCCCCTTCAGACGCAGGCTCCGGGCGGATGGCGAACACATCCGCGTAACTGACTTGGACCACGGGACCCCTCCCGACACTGACGAAGCGCGATTGTAGCGCTCCATATTGTGAATGATATCCGAACGATGCGGGCAGGGTGTCGCACCGGCGCATGCGGACAGCGGAACCGCAGCCCTCGCCGGCGATTTTCCCTGTGGCATAAGGGGTGGTCATGTTCGAACCGGTCTGCGTCGCCGAACGCCGCAACCTGCTGGGCGAGGGTCCGTGCTGGGACGCCGGCTCGGGCCGGCTCTACTGGCTCGACATCAAGGGCCGGCGCCTGGAATGGCTCGACCCGGTCTCGGGCGACATCGGCGGCCACGATCTCGACCTCCAGCCCAGCGCCTGCGCGCCGCGCCGGGACGGGACCCTGCTTCTGGCCACCGACGCTGGCTTCGCGGTGTGCGATCCGGCCACCGGCGCCTGCGAGATCCGCCGCGAGCTCGAACCTCACCTGCCGCACAACCGCACCAACGACGGCAATGTCGATCCCATGGGGCGTTTCTGGGTGGGGACCATGGACGACCGCGAGCAGGCCTGCTCCGGCTCGGTCTACCGCCTCGACGCCGACTGGGTGGCGACAGGGGTCCTGACCGACATCGCCATCCCCAACACCCTGGTCTGCAGCCCCTCGGGCGACACCCTCTACGTGGCCGACTCGAAGGCGGGCCGGATCTGGGCCTACGATCTCGACCTCGAGCGCGGCGCCCTCGGCGCCCGTCGCCTGTTCGCCGACACCCGCGAGGACGGCTGCGCCCCGGACGGTTCGGCGGTGGATTGCGAGGGCCGGCTGTGGAACGCCCAGTGGGGCGGCTGGCGTGTGGTCTGCTACCGCCCGGACGGCGGCGTCGAGCACATCGTCCCCATGCCGGTGGAACAGCCCACCAGCTGCGCCTTCGGCGGCCCCGACCTCGACACCCTCTACATCACCAGCGCCCGGATCGGCCTGGACTCCGAGTCGCTGGCGGAGCAACCGCTGGCGGGCGGCCTGTTCGCGTTCAGGCCCGGCGTCCGCGGCGCTCCCCACCCGCCCTTCGCCGGATGAGGCATCTTCCGCACGGTTTCGCGGGTTAGACTGGCTGACGCCCAAAGGAGACTCTCCGCGTGACCAGAAAGCCTCTGCGCAGCGCGCGAAGCTACGGCAAGCTCGACCGGGACGGCTTCATCCACCGCAGCTGGATGAAGGCCGAGGGCCTGCCCGACGACGTGTTCGACGGCCGCCCGGTGATCGGCATCTGCAACACCTGGTCGGAGATCAATCCCTGCAATGTGCACCTGCGCCAGCTGGCCGAGCACGTGAAGCGCGGCGTCTGGGAGGCGGGCGGCCTGCCCCTGGAATTCCCCGCCATGTCCCTGGGCGAGACCCAGATGCGGCCCACCGCCATGCTGTTCCGCAACCTGCTGGCCATGGAGGTCGAGGAGTCGATCCG
>CAYSNW010000131.1:0-1926 GCA_964432415.1 uncultured Caulobacteraceae bacterium | reverse complement strand
CGCCGCGCAACGACCGGCGTCCGATCGACGATGACGACAACGCGCGGCGCAAGGCCGGCGCCGCGGCGCCCGGCAAGGCGGTCTCGCGCCTGAAGGGCGAGCCCAAGCGCCGCGAGGGCCGTCTGACCATCCAGGCCGTGGCCGGCGACGGCGACACCGCCGAGCGCATGCGCTCGCTGGCCTCGGTGCGCCGGGCCCGCGAACGCGAGAAGGAAAAGCGCAAGGGCGGCACGGTCGAACAGGCCCGCGTGGCCCGTGAAGTGGTCATCCCGGACGTCATCACCGTCCAGGAACTGGCCAACCGCATGGCCACCCGCGGCGTGGAAATCATCAAGTTCCTGATGCGTCAGGGCCTGATGCTGAAGATCAACGACGTCATCGACAACGACACCGCCGAGCTGGTGGCCACCGACTTCGGCCACACGGTCAAGCGCGTCTCGGAATCCGACGTCGAAGAGGGCTTCATCGACGTCCAGGACGCCGAGGAGGATATGGTCCCGCGCCCGCCGGTCGTGGCGGTCATGGGCCACGTCGACCACGGCAAGACCTCGCTGCTCGATGCGCTCCGCACCACCGACGTGGCGGCGGGCGAGGCCGGCGGCATCACCCAGCACATCGGCGCCTACCAGGTGCGCCTGCCCGACGGCCAGCGCGTGTCGTTCCTCGACACCCCTGGCCACGCGGCCTTCTCGGCCATGCGCGCGCGCGGCGCCAACGTCACCGACATCGTGGTGCTGGTGGTGGCGGCCGACGACGGGGTCATGCCCCAGACCATCGAGGCGATCAGCCACGCCAAGGCGGCCGGCGCCCCGATCATCGTGGCCATCAACAAGATCGACAAGCCCGACGCCGATCCGACCCGGGTGATCAACGAGCTGCTCCAGCACGAGATCGTGGTGGAGCAGCTCGGCGGCGACACCCAGGTGGTCGAGGTCTCGGCCACCAAGCGCATGGGCCTTGAGAACCTGGTCGACGCCATCCTGGTGCAGGCCGAGGTCATGGACCTGAAGGCCAATCCCGACCGTTCGGCGGAAGGCGTGGTCATCGAGGCCAAGCTCGACAAGGGCCGCGGCCCGGTCGCCACCGTCCTGGTCAAGCGCGGCACGCTGAAGCGCGGCGACATCGTCGTGGCCGGCGACGCCTGGGGCAAGGTCCGCGCGCTCATGAACGAGCGCGGCGAACAGGTGCAGACCGCCGGGCCTTCGGAGCCGGTGGAGGTGCTCGGTCTCGACAGCGCCCCGGCGCCGGGGGAATCCCTCGCCGTCGTGGAAGACGAGGCCCGCGCCCGCGAGCTGACCGAATACCGCGACCGCAAGCGCCGCGAGAAGATCGTGGCCCCGCACGCCGCCGGCGCGACGCTCGCCGACATGATGTTCAAGCTCCAGGACAAGAAGCTCCGCGAGCTGCCGATCATCATCAAGGCCGACGTCCAGGGCTCGGCGGAAGCCATCATCGGATCGCTGGCCAAGCTGGCCACCGACGAGGTGCGCGCCCGCATCATCCATTCCGGCGTGGGCGGCATCAACGAAAGCGACGTGCTGCTGGCCAAGGGCTCCGGCTCGCCGATCATCGGCTTCAACGTGCGCGCCTCGAAACAGGCGCGCGACCTGGCCGAGCGCGAGGGCGTGGAGATCCGCTACTACGCGATCATCTACGACCTGATCGACGACCTGAAGGGCGTGCTCTCGGGCATGCTGGCGCCGATCCAGCGCGAAACCTGGCTGGGCAACGCCCAGATTCTGGAGGTGTTCGACATCTCCAAGGTCGGCCGTGTCGGCGGCTGCCGCGTCACCGACGGGGTGGTGCGCAAGGGCGCCAAGGTGCGGATCCTGCGAGACGATGTGGTCATCCACGAGATGGGCACCCTGGTCACGCTCAAGCGCTTCAAGGACGAGGTCAACGAGGTCCAGTCCGGCCAGGAGTGCG
>CAYSNW010000130.1:0-1965 GCA_964432415.1 uncultured Caulobacteraceae bacterium | reverse complement strand
GGCGGGCATCACCCCGTTCAACTTCCCGGCCATGATCCCGATGTGGATGTTCGGCATGGCCATCTCGGTCGGCAACACCTTCATCCTGAAGCCGTCGGAGCGCGATCCGTCCCTGCCGGTGCGCCTGGGCGAGCTGATGATGGAAGCCGGCGCCCCCGCGGGCGTGCTCAACGTCGTGCACGGCGACAAGACCGCGGTCGACGCCATCCTGCACCACCCGCTGATCCAGGCGGTGAGCTTCGTCGGCTCCTCCGACATCGCCCACTACGTCTACGCCACCGGCACGGCCAATTCGAAGCGGGTCCAGGCCATGGGCGGCGCCAAGAACCACGGCATCATCCTGCCCGACGCAGACATGGAGCAGACGGTGAAGGACCTGGTCGGCGCGGCCTACGGCTCGGCCGGCGAACGCTGCATGGCCCTGCCCGTGGTGGTCCCGGTCGGCAAGAAGACCGCCGACGAACTGCGCGAGCGCCTGGTGGCCGAGATCCCGTCCCTGCGCGTCGGCGTCTCCACCGACAAGGACGCCCACTACGGCCCGGTGGTCACCGACACGCACAAGCGCCGGGTGATCAACTGGATCGACACCGCCGTGAAGGAAGGCTCCGAGATCGTGGTCGACGGCCGCGAGTTCAGCCTCCAGGGCCACGAGAAGGGCTTCTTCATCGGCCCGACCCTGCTGGACAAGGTCACGCCGGACATGACCTCTTACCAGGAGGAGATCTTCGGCCCGGTGCTGCAGATCCTGCGCGCCGACAGCTTCGAGGAGGCCCTGTCGCTGCCGTCCAAGCACCAGTACGGCAACGGCGTCGCCATCTTCACCCGCGACGGCCGCGCCGCGCGCGACTTCGCCTCGCGCGTCAACGTCGGCATGGTCGGTATCAATGTGCCCATCCCGGTGCCGGTGGCCTACCACACCTTTGGCGGCTGGAAGCGCTCGGCCTTCGGCGACATCAACCAGCACGGCATGGAAGGCCTGCGGTTCTGGACCAAGACCAAGACCGTCACCGCCCGTTGGCCGGAATCGAGCCTGGAGGGCGGCCACGTCGACTCGTCCTTTGTCATTCCGACGATGCGGTAGGGGATTCCCCTCCCCGGCGAGGGTGTGGCCCCGCTGCCAGCTCAACCATAATTAATATCCGCGCCCTTCGGAGAACGCGGGTTTCGGGCTATGCGTTACGGCTGTTAAGGTTTCAGTAACCACGCCCGGAGCCCGGACTTGGAGAAGCATCACCACCGCTTCCTGGCTTTCAGCCTGCTCGCCGCGGTCATCGGGATCGTGGTGGCGGTCGGGGGGTACTGGGCTTACTGGAACTTCTACGCCCGTTTCCGCCCCACCACCCTCGCCACCAACCAGGCCGCGATCCAGAAGCTGCTGGACGAGGGCGACTGGGTTTCGCCCGGCCGTTCGGGCCCGCCGATCTACCTTCTGACCTATCGGGCCTGCGCCGCCTGCACCGCCTATGAGCGCGAGGAATTCCCCAAGCTGGCCGCCGCCGGGATCGACACGCGGGTGATCGCCTACGCCCCGGCCGACCGCGAGGGCCTGACCCAGTCCTCCGCCCCGGAACGCTCGACGGTGGCTGAGCTGTGGATCAACCGCGACTGGAACCTCTACACCCGCTGGATGGCCACGCCCCGGCGCGACTGGCATGCCGAGGGCATCCGCCCGGCGGACGGCGACTTCGCGCGCACCGCGGTGGTGGGCGCCAGCCGCGACTGGATCAACCAGCTGATGCCGCTGCTCAAGGGCGCCGGCGTGGCCGAGGGCTATCCGCTGCTGATCTGGCGCGACAAGGACGGGTACCTCAAGGCCTGCGCCTGCACCGACAGCCGCAGCTTCCACTTCATCCGCTCCGACCTGGGCGCGCCGGACAAGGAGCCGGACGTCAAGCCCGAGCCGGTCCCGCCCTTCGCGGGCGCGCCGGTCGTCGCCCCGCCCGCCGCGGCCGCGCCCACCCCGGC
>CAYSNW010000129.1:0-2258 GCA_964432415.1 uncultured Caulobacteraceae bacterium | reverse complement strand
CTGAACCAGCTCTACCGCTACACCCCGCTGCAGAGCTCCTTCGGCGTCAACATGCTGGCGCTGAACCACGGCAAGCCCGAACAGATGGGCCTGCGGGCCCTGATCGACGCCTTCCTGACCTTCCGCGAGGAAGTGGTCATCCGCCGGGCCAAGTTCGAACTGGCCAAGGCCCGCGACCGCGGCCACGTGCTGGTCGGCCTGGCCATCGCGGTGGCCAATATCGACGAGGTCATCCACATCATCCGTTCCTCGGCCGATCCGGCCGAGGCGCGCGAACGCCTGCAGGGCAAGGCCTGGCCCGCCGGCGACATGATCTCGCTGGTCGAGCTGATCGCCGATCCGCGCTCCATCGTGCTGGAAGGCGGCTCCATCCGCCTGACCGACGAGCAGGCCCGCGCCATCCTGGCGCTCACCCTGTCGCGCCTGACCGGTCTCGGCCGTGACGAGATCTTCGAGGAGGCCCGCGGCCTGGCCTCGGCCATCGCCGGCTTCCTGGAGCTGCTGGCCTCGCGCGAAAAGCTGCTGGGCGTGGTCCGCGACGAGCTGATCGAGGTGCGCGAGCGCTTCGCCGTGCCCCGGCGCTCCCAGTTCGTCGAAGGCGACTACGAGCTGGAAGACGAGGACCTGATCCCGCGCGACGACATGGTCGTCACCGTCACCCACTCGGGCTACGTCAAGCGCACGCCGCTGGCCCAGTACCGGACCCAGCACCACGGCGGCAAAGGCCGCTCGGGCATGGCCATGAAGGACGAGGACGCCATCGTCGGTGTCTTCGCCGCCTCCACCCACACCCCGGTGCTGTTCTTCGCCTCGAACGGCAAGGCCTACAAGATGAAGGTCTGGCGCCTGCCGATCGGCGGCCCGACCTCCAAGGGCAAGGCCTTCGTCAACCTGCTGCCGATCGAGCCCGGCGACACCATCATGAACGTCCTGCCGCTGCCGGAGGACGAGGCGGCGTGGGACGGGCTGGACATCCTGTTCGCCACCCGCTCGGGCGACGTGCGCAGGAACAAGCTGTCGGACTTCGTCAACGTCAACCGGGCCGGCAAGATCGCCATGAAGCTCGACGAGGGCGACTCCATCGTGGGCGTGGCGCTGTGCACCGACGACCAGGACGCGCTTCTGACCACCTCCGCCGGCCGCTGCATCCGCTTTGCGGTCAGTGAGGTGCGGGTGTTCAAGGGCCGCGACTCCACCGGCGTGCGCGGCGTGCGGCTGCAGAACGGCGATACGGTCATCTCCATGGCCATCCTGCGCCGGGTGCTGGCGACGCCGGCGGAACGCACCGCCTATCTCAAGCACGAGCGCGCCATGCTGGCCGCCCAGGGCGAGGGCGACGACGAACCCGTCACGGCGGCTCCGGACGACGACGAGGGCGGCGAAGAGGCGGTCCTGACCTCCGAGCGCATCGCGGAACTGGGCGCGGCCGAGCAGTACATCCTGACCGTGGCCGACACCGGCCTGGGCAAGCGCACCTCCTCCTACGAATACCGGCGCACCGGGCGGGGCGGGCAGGGGCTGATGGCCCACGACCTGTCGCGCAAGGGCGGCCAGCTGGTGGCCTCCTTCCCGGTGGAGCAGGGCGACGAAATCCTGCTGGTCACCGACGGGGGCCAGTTGATACGGGTGCCGGTGGGCCGCATCCGCATCGCCGGGCGCAACACCCAGGGCGTGATCATCTTCCGCACCGCCGAGGGCGAGAAGGTGGTCTCGGTCGAACGGGTGGCCGAGGCCGAGGGCGGTGACGACGAGACGGATGCTGACGACGGTTCCGGCGCCGCCGAAACCGGGGACGCCCCCGAGGCCTGATCGGTCCGGGGGGACGGGAGTGGCGACGATGCGGATCGGGCTCTATCCCGGGACCTTCGACCCGGTCACCAACGGGCACCTCGACATCATCGGGCGCGCGGTCAAGCTGGTCGACAAGCTGGTGATCGGCGTGGCCATCAACGCCGACAAGGCGCCCTGCTTCACCCTCGACGAGCGGGTGGAGATGCTGGCCGCCGAATGTTCGCCGAAATTCGATGGTCAGATCGAGGTCAGGCCCTTCGACAACCTGCTGATGACCTTCGCCGAGGAGGTCGGGGCGGGGATCATCGTGCGGGGCCTGCGGGCGGTGGCCGACTTCGAGTACGAATTCCAGATGACGGCCATGAACCAGCAGCTCAACCGCCAGATCGAGACGGTCTTCCTGATGGCCGATCCGCGCCACCAGGCCATCGCCTCGCGCCTGGTCAAGGAGATCGCCCGCCTGGACG
>CAYSNW010000128.1:0-2541 GCA_964432415.1 uncultured Caulobacteraceae bacterium | reverse complement strand
GCGCCGCCGAACAGGCCGATCTTGCCGCCCTTGGTGTAGGGGCAGAGCAGGTCGATGACCTTGATGCCGGTGACCAGGATTTCCGCCGCCGTCGACTGGTCGGCGAAGGAGGGGGCTTCCGCGTGGATCGGACGCATGAACTTCGAATCGATCGGGCCCGCTTCGTCGATGGGGGCGCCGATGACGTTCATGATGCGGCCCAGCGTCGCCGGTCCGACCGGCACCATGATGCCGGCGCCGGTGTCGGCCACTTCCTGACCGCGGACCAGGCCCTCGGTGGTGTCCATGGCGATGGTGCGCACCGTGTTCTCACCCAGGTGCTGGGCGACTTCCAGGACCAGGCGGAAGGGCGCGCCGGTCTTCTGGTCGGTGTTGGTGGTTTCCAGCGCGTTCAGGATCGCGGGCAGGGCGCCGTCGAACTCGACGTCGACCACGGCCCCGATGACCTGGACGATACGGCCCTTGGAGGCGGCGATGGGCTTTTGGATGGTCATGGCTTTCACGTCTCTCGTCAAAGGGCTTCGGCGCCGGAGATGATCTCGATCAGCTCCTTGGTGATCTGCGCCTGGCGCGAGCGGTTGTACTGCAGGGTGAGGCTGGCGATGCGGTCGCCGGCGTTACGCGTGGCGTTGTCCATGGCCGCCATCTGGGCGGCGAAGAAGCCCGCGGTGTTCTCGAGCAGGGCCGAGAGGATCTGCACCGTGATGTTGCGCGGCAGCAGGGCTTCCAGCAGTTCGTCCTCGTCCGGCTCGTACTCGTAGCCGGCGCCGCCGAGATCGGTCGCCTTGGCGCCGGCCTCGATCTGGGCCGGGATCAGCGAGCGGGCGGTCGGGATTTGGGTCACCACCGACTTGAAGCGGCTGTAGAACAGGGTGACCACATCGGTCTGGCCGGCTTCGAAGGTGGTCAGCACCTTCTCGGCCACCGCTTGGGCCACTTCCAGGCTGGGGGTCTTGCCGAGGTCGAAGTGGGCGATCATCAGCTCGCCGAACTGGCGGCGGAGCGCGTCGCGCCCCTTCTTGCCGACGGTGATGATCTTCACGTCCTTGCCGGCGCTCTTCAGCTCGACGATGCGGTCGCGCGCGGCCCGTGCGATCGAGGCGTTGAAGCCGCCCGCCAGGCCGCGGTCGGCGGTGGCCACCACGATCAGCTGGCGCTGGTCCGAACCGGTGCCGGACAGCAGCACCGGCGCGCCCGGGCCGGTCACGCCGGCCGCCAGGTTGGCGATCACCGCGGCCATGCGCTGGGCGTAGGGGCGCGCGCTCTCGGCGGCGTCCTGCGAGCGGCGGAGCTTGGCCGCCGCGACCATCTGCAGCGCCTTCGTGATCTTCTGCGTAGCTTTGACGCTCGCGATCCGATTGCGCATTTCCTTGAGGCTGGCCATGCCCTCATCCGGCCTTTCTGAATAACCACCAGGTGCTGTCGTCCATCACGGTCGTCCGTTTCCAGAAGAAGCCGTGGTCGATCAGCTGCAGGTCGGGGAAAAGATCGAGGTAGAGCGCGCCGAAGTCGTTCTTGAACAGCAGGTCGCTCTCACCGCGGTAGGTGATGGTCTCGGCCTTCGGCGCGAAATATTCCGAGCAGAAGACGTACTTGGACGAGACCCGGTGGATCTCGCGCATCGTGGTCTCGAGCAGCGATGGATCGACGTGGATCAGCACGCCCGTGGTGAAGGCGAGCTCCACCGCCCTGTCGGCCACCGGGATCGAATGGCCGAAGCCTTCGAGCAGGTGATCGGAGGGCAGGACGCCGTCCTTGACCAGGGTCGCGCGGGCCGAGGCGTTCGGCTCGATCGCCCACAGGTCCATGTCGATGACCGACGGCAGGGCCCGCAGGTTCAGGCCGAGGTTCGGTCCGACCTCCAGCGCGCTTTTCGGCGCGTCCGGCAGCATGCGCGAGACGATCTGGGACCACACGCGCACCCGTCCGCGCACGGCGTCGGCCGAAGCGGGGTTCCGCTCCGTGTACCGATCACCGAACTCGCCGCTCCAGGCGTCGAGCGCTTTGGGGCGCGTGGTCATCTCAGCTCTTACGCGAACGAAGCCACGACGCCGTCGAGGACCGACTTCAGCTCGGTTTCCAGCTCCGGCGTGAGCGTCTTGCCGGTGCGGATCGAGTCGAGCCACGACTTGTGCTTGCTGTGCAGGGTCTGCAGCATCGCCTGCTCGAAGGCCGGGACCTTGGCGGTCGGGATGCCGTCGAGATAGCCGCGGGTGCCGGCGTAGATCGAAGCCACCTGCTCCTCCACCGCCAGCGGCGAGTACTGGGGCTGCTTCAAGAGTTCGGTCAGGCGTTCGCCGCGGGCCAGCAGGCGCTGGGTCGAGGCGTCCAGGTCGGAGCCGAACTTCGCGAAGGCGGCCATTTCCCGGTACTGGGCCAGCTCGCCCTTGATGGGGCCGGCCACCTGCTTCATCGCCTTGATCTGGGCCGAGGAGCCCACGCGCGACACCGAGATGCCGACGTTCACCGCCGGGCGGATGCCCTGGTAGAACAGGTCGGTCTCCAGGAAGATCTGGCCGTCGGTGATCGAGATCACGTTGG
>CAYSNW010000127.1:0-2817 GCA_964432415.1 uncultured Caulobacteraceae bacterium | reverse complement strand
GGCTTCGGCTTCCGCTGCGGGTTCCTGGGCCTGCTGCACCTGGAGATCATCCAGGAGCGGCTGTCGCGCGAGTTCAACCTCGACCTGATCGCGACGGCGCCCTCGGTGGTCTATCGCCTGACCCTGACCAACGGCGACGAGATCGAGCTGCACAACCCGGTCGACATGCCCGACCCGGTCAAGATCTCCACCATCGCCGAGCCCTGGATCAAGGCCACCATCTTCACCCCGGACGACTACCTGGGCAGCGTGATCAAGCTCTGCCAGGACCGCCGCGGCGAGCAGCGCGAGCTCTCCTACGTCGGCAGCCGCGCCATGGTGGTCTACGACCTGCCGCTGAACGAGGTGGTGTTCGACTTCTATGACCGGCTGAAGTCGATCTCGAAGGGCTACGCCTCCTTCGACTACGAGATGGTCGGCTACCGCACCGGCGACCTGGTCAAGATGCAGATCCTGGTCAACGCCGAGCCGGTGGATGCGCTGGGCATGCTGGTCCACCGCGACCGGGCCGAGATGCGCGGCCGTTCCATGTGCGAGAAGATGAAGGAGCTGATCCCCCAGCACCTGTTCGTCATCCCGATCCAGGCCGCCATCGGCGGGCGCATCATCGCGCGCGAGACCGTCCGCGCCCTGAGGAAGGACGTCACCGCCAAGTGCTACGGCGGGGACCTCAGCCGCAAACGCAAGCTTCTGGACAAGCAGAAGGAAGGCAAGAAGCGGATGCGCCAGTTCGGGAAGGTGGAGATCCCGCAGGAGGCCTTCATCGCGGCGCTGAAGATGGACGAGGATTGAGGGCGCCAGCGGACTCCGGGTGGACACAGGTCAATCGACGCGACCTAATGGACCGATTGTTGGGCGGATCCGGGGGGATTTGAGATGCATGTCTGGAAGGGCGCAGCCATGGCTGCGGCGGTCCTGATCGGCGCCAGCGTCTTGCCGGCCTGGGCAGGTGAGAGCCCGGTCGCGCCCGCGTCGACCGTAGCCGAGGACAAGGCAGGTCTTGCCCGCCAGGTGGCCGAGAAGTTGATTGAGGTGGCTTACTCTCGGCGGGTCATCGAGCAAATGGTCGCCGGTTCTTTCGCCAAGAATCTTCCCGCCGCAGCGCCCAGGACATGGTCCACCTACATCTCCGATGCGATGCTTGAGAGTTTTGCGAGCAGGCGGCCGCTTGTCCTTGCGGCGTCCGCACGACGCTTCGAGGAGGACTTCACTCTTCCTGAGCTCAAGGTCGGACTTGCCTTCCTGAGTGATCCCGCGCTGACGAACGGTACGGGCTGGCTCGCCGCCGCCGCCGACAACCGGCTCGGAGAGGTTCCGTCGGATGTGTTTGAGGCCTCGCGCCGGTTGAACGCCACAGAGGAGGGGCGCAGCTTCGCGCGTAAGTTCAAGGCCCAGACCAGCGCTCCGGAGAGCCTGATGGGCGGACTCATGCCTCTCGTCCTGGCTGGGGCCTTCCGAAGGTTTGGGGAGAAGGCAGAGGCCGACTTCAGGCCTCCGGACGCCCGCACCGCGCTGCAAGCGGAACTTGTCGCGTTGGCGTTCGACGAGAGTTCGTTCATGGCCGATGGCGAAAAGGGCCTGTTTCCAATCGCCGACGGTATCGCGCTCCAGGCTGGCAGGCCCGATTGGGTGGGCCTCATCCGCGCGAGCGTGCACGACGCCCTGCAGGAAAGCTTACCGGCGTTTCGCGAATGTGTCGGGCCCGCCGCATTCGGCGCCATGAGCGATACTGAACTCGGCCAGGCTGTGCGTTTTCTGCGTACTCCCGCCGGCCGCAAGTTACGGGGGATAATTCTCCAGCAAAGGGTCGCCCCGACACCAGCCCAAAGGGTCGCTATCGATCGCTTCTCCGCCACCCCTGCCGGCATGAAACTGAGAGCAGCGCTGCGGAACTGGGACGGTCAAGGCGGGGTCGAATTTGGAATCCGCATCACGCCCGTCATTTTCCGACGCTTCGGGGCAGCGGCGGAAGCGGCCGAACTCACGCGGTTGGGGCTCTGAACAACTAATCGGACGAAGATCAGGTCTCGCCGGCCCAAACCAGGAAGGCCGCCGCCGCGAGGCGGCTGCTGGTCTGGCTCGCGGTCGCGTTCAGATCGCGCATGGCGGCGATCGCCTCGGGCGGTATCGCCGGCGCCAGGTCACGGCGCCAGTCCCTGAGAAGGTCCGAGCAGCGCACCATCGTGCCCTCATCCCCAGACAGCAGCCCCGCTATGGCCATCGGCCCGACCCGTTCGACCGGCCCGTGGGCGAGAACCTCCGCGCAGCGGTCCACCCAGTCTTCGTGCCGGTTGGCGGGATCAAAGAACGCCACGGCGACCAGGCGCCAGGCCTCGTCATCGAAACGCTCCATCAGGGCGATCGCATCGTCCGCGCCCATGGCGTCCCAATACCCGTGGCTCATCGGCGCGTTCATGTGCCGGTCGAAGGCCTCGTAGGGCGTCATCGGCGCCTATCCCCGCGGCCTGCGCGTGCTGACCGGAGCATTGGGATCGACCGGCGCCGGCGGGGGCGTGACCTGCGGCGAGGGGGCGATGCGGATCGGCTCGGGGGCCGCGCGGGGCGGGGCTTCGGCTGGAGCGGCGACAACGGGCGCCGGCGGCGGGGCGGCGGGCGGCGCGGTGGTCGTG
This sequence comes from uncultured Caulobacteraceae bacterium, assembly GCA_964432415.1. GTDB lineage: Bacteria > Pseudomonadota > Alphaproteobacteria > Caulobacterales > Caulobacteraceae > JAFECT01. The sequence continues at coordinate 187 of CAYSNW010000127.1, read as the reverse complement.
GCGGCGGGTGGTTTTGCGGGGGTGGTCGCGGGCGCGGCCTTGCGAGGTTCGGCGCGGGTGGGTTCGGGGCGTGGAGCGGCGGCGGCGACCTGGGGTTCGGTCTTGGTCGCCGCAGGCCCCCCCACCGCCGTTTCGGCGGTCTCCCCCCCCCTCAGGGGTGAGAAGGGCGCGGCGGCCCCGCCCCACC
>CAYSNW010000126.1:0-2894 GCA_964432415.1 uncultured Caulobacteraceae bacterium | reverse complement strand
GACGAGGTCATGCCCTGGTGCAGGAAGCGCGCCTCGGCGCCCACGATCTCCGAGACATGGGTCAGGAAGGCGATGACGTCGTGCTTCACCTCGCGCTCGATCTCGTCGATGCGCTCGGCGTCGAATTTCGCGTCCTTGCCCTTGGCCCAGATCGCCTCGGCCGCGTCCTTCGGGATGGTCCCGAGCTCGGCCATGGCCGTGGCCGCGTGGGCCTCGATCTCGAACCAGATCGAGTACTTGGTCGCGTTCGACCAGATGGCGGCGGCTTCGGGGCGGGCGTAACGGGAGATCATGGGCGCGGCTTTCGACGCCCGGGCTTGTCGAGTCAAGGTTGCGCGCGCGCCTTTGCGCGCCGAAGGTGGCCGGATGCTGTTGCGTAGCCTTGTCCTGACCCTTCTGATCGCCGCTGGCGGCCCCCAAAGGGCCGAGCCGGACAACGACAGCGTCGCCCGCTTCCCTTCGCTGATGACTACCCTGGTCGCGCCCCAGGCCGATCACGGCCCACTGACCGAATGCGCGGTGCTGGATGGAAAACGCCGCTGCGCCGACGACCTGGCCGACGCCTGGTGTGTGAAGAACGGCTTTACCGGCTACGAGGACGTGCGCATCGACGTCGCCCCCGATACGCCCGCGTGTCGTAAGGACGAGCGCAGTTGCAAGGTGATCAGGACGATCACCTGCCGCCGGCCCGCCATCGTGGACTGAGGGTCAGGCCCGCATATCCTTTTTGATCGTGCGCGCCGCGATCAGGTAGTGGATCGCCGCCCAGGTGAAGATCACCGCCATGGTCAGGGTCATGGCTCCCTTCAGGCCCTCGAACGAGGCGGTGTGGCAGGCCGCCGCCAGATCCGGCAGGGAGCCCTTGGGAGCCTGCCCACCTGGGCAGACCGCCTTGAAATCGTAGTGAAGCTCCAACAAGCCTGTAGGACGAAGCGCACTGAAGCTCCGCTGCCCGAGCATGTCCGACAACCAGCCGACGAAGGGCGGGCCGAAGCCCAGGCCGATCAGGTTGATGGGCAGGAACAGGATGGCCGTGGCGGTGGCGCGCATGCGCGGCTCCACCAGGTTGTGGGTCAGGGCGAATGTCGGGCCGAGGTAGAGGTACTGCAGGATCAGCGGCGCGACTAGCAGCGTCGCCAGCTGGATCAGATCGGTCTGCTGGAAGGCCCAGACGTAGAGCGGAGCGCAGATCAGGAAGCCTAGGCCGGGAACCAGGGCATAGGCGGTTCGGCTCATTCGCCCGACCACATCGGTCAGCGCGCCGCCCAGGAACACGCCCACCGCCGCGGCCAGCCCGCCGAACAGGCCGTACGCGGCGCCCGCGGTCGCCACGTCCAGATGGAAGGGGCCCCTGAGCAGGAAGGGCACAGCGAAGAAGGCGATGCCGTAGCCGGCGAACGATCCCAACGAGGCGCCGAAGGCGACATGCGGGAAGGATTTCGCCGCCGTCAGCAGCTTCAGCACGGCGCCCAGGCTCGGGGCGCCTTCGGTCGTCGCCGGCGGATCGTAGGCGCCGCGCACCGGCTCCTTCAGCGTCAGGCGGCAGATGATGGCGATGATCAGACCCGGCAGCCCCACCACCATGAAGGCCACGCGCCAGCCCCACATCTGGGCGATCTTGCCGCCCAGGAAGGCGCCGAACAGCGAGCCCAGCGGAATGCCCAGGGAATAGATCGACAGGGCCGTGGCCCGAACCCGTGGGTGGAAATAGTCCGAGATCAGCGACTGGGCCGAGGGCGAGCACCCGGCCTCCCCGATCCCCACCCCGACCCGGCACAGGAACAGGGTCAGGAAGTTGGTGGCCAGGCCGCAGGCGGCGGTGAAGCCCGACCAAAGGGCCAGCGAGATCGAGATGATCCCGACCCGGCTCCTGCGCTCAGCCAGCCGCGCGATCGGAATGCCCAGGATCGAATAGAGCAGGGCGAAGGCGATGCCCGAGATCATGCCGATGTTGGCGTCGGTCAGCTTCAGGTCGACCTTGATGCCCTGGGCCAGGGTCCCGATGATCTGCCGGTCGATGAAGTTGGAGGTGTAGACCACCAGCAGCAGGAACAGGGCCCAGGACTTGTAGCCGCCCCCCAGTTCCGTCCCCGCCGGCCGCGCGCCTTGATCCGACATGCCATCCCCCCGAACGCCTTCGAGGGGGACGCTAAGCGGGACGCTCCGTTTGCGCCACCGCTAAATCCCGGCGGGTGAGGGGCTTACTCAATCCGGCGCCGGACGGATCGTTCCTTCCCCACTCGAGGGGGAAGGTGGGGCCCGTCAGGGCCTCGGATGGGGGGCGGCGCGACGGTCGGCGCGCAGAGAGCCGCCTGCCAGGCATGGAAAGGCGCCAACAGTTTGGGGTTGGCGCGGCCCCCCATCCGGCTCCTGGCGTCGCCACCTTCCCCCTCGAGTGGGGAGGGAACTCCGACGTGGCGCATCCAACGTCGGGCTCAGAGGGTCCGCACCCACTTCAGTATGGGTTCGACTCCTGCGTCCCCGTCCTCGGAGCCGTCTCCGGTTCCACCCGCGCCGCGGCCCCGCACCTCGCCGGGTGGCACGCCGTAGCGGCTCTTGAACGCCCGGTTGAAGTGGGCGTCGCTGGCGAAGCCGTGGGCGAAGGCCACGGCGGCGATCGAGCCGTTGGACTCGCCCTGGGCGATGGCCTCAAAGGCATGGTCCAGCCGCCGGCTGCGGATGAAGTCGGCGACGCCGCCGAACGGCTCGAACAGGCGGTAAAGGCTGCGGCGCGACAGGCCCAGGTGCTGAGCCAGACGATCCGGCGTGAGGCCGGTGTCGGCGAGGTTCAGGTCGATGAAGTCGCGCGCCACGCTCAACTGGCCGCGTTCGAGCGGCCGGGCCGGGTCGGCGCCCAGCCCGGCGCCGGCCAGCGCTCCGGCCGCCAGCGCCAT
>CAYSNW010000125.1:0-2953 GCA_964432415.1 uncultured Caulobacteraceae bacterium | reverse complement strand
GACCTCGAACCCATCGCTGAAACCACAAGGCCCCGCCAGCGCAAGCCGGCGGGGCTTTTTCTTTGGCCCTGGGCGCAGTTGACCCGCCTCAAGGCGGCGACGGCTGAACGGCGCGCAATGGACGCGTGAGCGACGATTTTCATTGGAGGCGGCGATGAACTTCCGCAACGCCCTGACCGGCCTGCTGGCCGTCACCTTCATGGCGGCTGCGCCTGTCCCAGCGGCCGATCCGGTCGGACCGATCCTGGCCAAGGTGCGCGCGCACGCCCGCGCCGAAGGCGATCGGCTCTGGCCGGGCTACGGCCAGGCGCCCTTCGAATTCCTGCTGCTGGAGACCGATCGGGAGGTGCTGCTCTGCCGGAACGCGCCGACACCCGGCCAGGCCTTCACGCCGGACGGGATCGATCCGGCGACCGGGTGCGCACGGCAGACGCGCGCCCGTTCGGACCTTCCCGCGGGCCTTCTGGCGGCCATGCCGCTGTTCGGCGAGCCGCCGACGATCGTGATGGGGACGCCGGAAGGGACGGGACGCACGCCGGCGAAGTGGACGCGCACCATCTACCACGAGCACTTCCACCAGTTTCAGTACACCCGGCCGGGCTACTATCAGCGACTGGCGGGCCTCGGACTCGCCGGCCCGAAGGGAGGCGGCGGCTGGATCCTGAACTACGCCTTTCCCTACGACGATCGGGCGGTCGGGGCGGCGTACCGGCGGGCGGCCCGCGCCCTGGCTGATGCGATCGAAGCCCGGGGCCGTGCGAATTTTCTCGCCCGCTTCGACGCCTATCTCGCCGCCCGCGCGACCTGGGAGGCGACCGTGGCGGCGAAGGACTGGCGCTACATCGAATTCCAGCTCTGGCAGGAGGGGGTCGCGCGCTGGACGGAGATCATGGTCTCCGCCACCGATCCGGATGCGGACGTTCGAGACGCCTCCGCGGCGCTCATGACCGCGACGCTGCTGGCGCTCCGCGATCCGGACCTCGGGCGGCTGCGCCGCGAGATCGTCTATGCCCAGGGCGCCGGCGAGGCCATGCTGATGCAGGCATGCGGCGATGAGTGGCGCAAGGCCTATCCGGTGAGCCTGGCGCTCGGAGGCCTGCTCAGGGCCGCTCGGCTACGCTGCCGCGCCTGAAGCGCCCGCGAAGTCCAGCGCGCCGGCGATCAGAGGATGAGCCTTCGCCGCCTGCTCCAGCCAGGCCAGGCCCTTGCGGTGCTCGTCGAGATTTTCGGCGCGACCCGCTTCGAGGACCTCGCGACGCAATCCGGTATCGTAGGCGTGCTCCGGCGCCTTGGAGTACTGGCGCATCATCGGGCCGGTGATCAGGGCCTCGATCTCGGCGGCCGGGGGCTCGACCCCGAATCGGGCGAAGGCGGCGGCCAGGCCCGGCGCCGGCTCGGCGAGGAAGCGGTCGAAGTCCATCCATAGCGCCTGGGACTCGCGCCCATCGGCGGCGGCGCGCAGGGCGGTCAACTCCGCGGCCCAGTTCATGGCGATGATCTCGCCCTCGCTCATGGCCGCCAGCTTCCAGGCGGGCTCGCCCAGGCGGCGGTGCAGGCGCTTCAGCCGGCCCGGCGCCATGGACCGCGCCTCAATGCGGGAATTGGGCCCGCCCAGGATGCCGGACAGATACGCCTCGGGCCTGGCGTACATCAGGATCGCGGACGGCGTGCCCGGGCGCGCGAGCAGGGCAGGGGCGAGTTCGGAGGCGAAGCTGGTGGCCTTGATCACCGCGCTCTGGTCAGGGCGGAAGCTGCGCGACAGCAGCTTCAGGAACATCGCCAGCGCGGCCTCGTAGTCTTCGGGCGACAGCGGGCTCTCTGCCGCCTGTAGTTCGGTCTCCAGCTGGGCCAGGACCCGGAGCGGCACGGGCTCGCGCAGGGACAGCAGGCGCGGCGAGGCGCCGACCAGGCGCGAGAGCAGGGTCGAGCCGACGTGGCCGATGTGAAAGATCCAGCCCGGACGCTCGTCCAGGCCCGCCTCGGCCACGGCCGCGGCGACCACGGCGCGAGGGATGGCCTCGCCGCGCACCTGGGCCGACAGGATGCGCTGGTCCAGGAAGCTGGCCTGGGCGAAAGCGGCTTCCGGCAGGCCCACGAACACCACCGCGTCCTGGGCCATGTCCCAGTTCTGGGGGTAGATTTCGGGCGAGCGCTTCAGATGGTCGGCGAGGGACGTCATGGGCCGAGGCTTACGGCGAATCCCGACGAAAGCCTATGAGTCCAAGATCGTGCGCGAGACGCTCCGCCGCGCTTGCCCCGGCGCGGCCTTGTTGCTAAAGCGACCGGCTCCGGCGAAGGCCGCGCGCGCCGCAGGGGGTTCCCTCCGGCGCGCTGTTCTTTGTCTGAACGAGTGTAGCTCAGCTGGTAGAGCATCGGTCTCCAAAACCGAGGGTCGCAGGTTCGAATCCTGCCACTCGTGCCACTATGTAGACGGAGAGGCGTTTGCGGGGCCGTCCCGCGGGCTGCCGATCTGAACCATTTGAAAGCGACGACGTAGGTCATGGCCAAGAACAATGCTCCGGGCGCGAGCCGCGGGGGCAAGAACCAGGGACACGGCGCCAAGGCGATGGCCGGGGGCGCTGCGGTGATCGCCGCGCCGGAGAAGGCTGCGCCGAAAGCTCGCTTCAATCCCGTGGAATTCGTCCGCTCCATCCCGCGCTTCTTCCGCGAAGTGCGCGCCGAGGCCCGCAAGATCAGCTGGCCCAGCCGCAAGGAGACCTGGATCACCTCGGTGATGGTCTTCATCATGGTGCTGGTGGCCACGGGCTTCTTCTTCGTGAGCGACGTCACCCTCGGGTGGGCCGTCTCGCAATTCATCAAGCTCGGCGGATGACGGAGAGCCCCACGTGACCGACGTCCTGCACGAAGCCGCCGAGACCAAGCCGGCCTCCAACCCGCACCACAAGTGGTACATCGTCCACGCCTACTCGAACTTCGAGAAGAAGGTGGCCGA
>CAYSNW010000124.1:0-3126 GCA_964432415.1 uncultured Caulobacteraceae bacterium | reverse complement strand
CACCACACCTTCTTCGAGATGCTGGGGAATTTCTCCTTCGGCGACTACTTCAAGGCCGAGGCGATCGAGTACGCCTGGACCTTGATCACCAAGGAGTTCGCCATCCCCAAGGACCGTCTGATGGCGACGGTCTACATCGACGACGACGAGGCCTTCGACCTGTGGAAGAAGATCACGGGCCTGCCGGAAAGCCGCATCGCGCGGATCGCGGGCTCGGACAACTTCTGGTCCATGGGCGACACCGGCCCCTGCGGGCCCTGCACCGAGATCTTCTACGACCACGGCGAGGACGTCTGGGGCGGCCCTCCCGGCTCGCCCGAACAGGACGGCGACCGCTGGGTCGAGATCTGGAACCTGGTGTTCATGCAGTTCGACCAGGCGGCGGACGGAACGCGCACGCGGCTTCCCAAGCCCTCGATCGACACCGGCATGGGGCTGGAGCGGGTCTCGACCGTCCTGCAGGGCGTGCAGTCCAACTACGACACCGACCTGTTCAAGACCCTGATCGCGGCCAGCGTCGAGGCCACGGGCGTCAAGGCCGAAGGCGAGCGCGCCCCCTCGCACCGGGTGATCGCCGACCACCTGCGCGCCTCCTGTTTCCTGATCGCCGACGGCATCACCCCGTCCAACGAGGGCCGCGGCTATGTGCTGCGCCGGATCATGCGCCGGGCCATGCGCCATGCCCACCTTCTGGGCGCCGCCGATCCCCTGATGTGGCGGCTGGTCCCGACTCTGGTGAGCGAGATGGGCGCCGCCTACCCCGAGCTGAAGCGCGCTCAGGCGACCATCACTGAGACCCTGCGCCAGGAGGAGGAGCGCTTCCGCACCACGCTGGGGCGCGGCATGACCCTGCTGGACAGCGCGACCAGGGATCTGGCCGACGGCGCGGCGATCCCGGGCCAGACGGCCTTCACTCTTTACGATACCTACGGCTTCCCCCTCGACCTGACCCAGGACGAGGCGCGCCGGCGCGGCCTGAGCGTCGATGTCGACGGCTTCGAGGCCGCGATGGACGAGCAGCGCAAGCGCGGCAAAGAGAACTGGAAGGGCTCGGGCCAGGCGGCGACCGCCGGCGAGTGGCTGAAGCTGCGCGAGCGGCTGGGTCCCACGGTCTTCACCGGCTACGACAGCGTCGACGGCCAGGGTGAGGTTCTGGCCCTGGTGGCGGACGGCGTGGGCGTCGATCACGTCGCGGCCGGCGCCAGGGTCGACGTGGCCTTCGACCGCACGCCCTTCTACGCGGAGAGCGGCGGCCAGGCAGGCGACCAGGGCGAGATCGAGTGGTCCGGCGGCAAGGGCGTCGTCGCCGATGTGTCCAAACAGGCGGGCGACATGCACGTCCACCACATCGAGATCACCTCGGGCAAGCTGTCGGTGGGCGACAAGGTCCAGCTGTCGGTCGACCCGGAGCGGCGGGTGCGCACCCGCGCCAACCACTCAGCGACCCATCTGCTGCACGCGGCCTTGCGCCATGTTTTGGGCCCACACGTCTCCCAAAAGGGTCAGATGGTGGACGGTGAGCGCATCCGCTTCGACTTCAGCCACGGCGCGCCGGTGACGGCGGCCGAGATCGATCGCATCGAGGCCGAGGTCAATGCGGTGATCCGCCAGAACGTGGCGGCCGACACCCAGCTGATGAAGCCCGAGGCCGCCATCGAGGCCGGCGCCATGGCCCTGTTCGGCGAGAAGTACGGCGACGAGGTGCGGGTGCTGACGCTCGGCCAGGCGCTGGGCGGCGAGGGCGCCTATTCGGTGGAGCTGTGTGGCGGCACCCATGTGGCGCGCACCGGCGACATCGCCCTGTTCAAGATCGTCTCCGAAAGCGGCATCGCCGCGGGCGTGCGCCGCATCGAGGCCCTGACCGGCGAGCCGGCGCGGCGCTATCTGCTCGACCAGGCCGGGGTCGCCAAGGCGGTGGCCGACCAGTTCAAGGTGCAGGTGCCCGAGGTCCCGGCCCGCGTGGAAGCGCTGGTGGCCGAGCGGCGTTCGCTGGAGAAGGCCCTGGCCGACGCCAAGCGCCAGATCGCGGTCGGCGGCGGCTCCGGCGGGGCGGCCGAGATCGAGGAGATCGGCGGCGTGAAGCTGCTGGCCCGGGTGCTGAATGGCGTCGGCGGCAAGGAGCTCAGGCCCGTCGCGGAAGATTTCAAAAAGCAGGTCGGGTCGGGGATCGTGGCCCTCGTCGGCACTGCCGACGGCAAAGCGGCTGTGACCGTGGCGGTCACAGCCGACCTGACCGATCGCTTCAATGCGGCGGACCTGGCGCGCGCGGCCGTTCAAGCCATGGGGGGCCAGGGCGCCGGTGGCAAGGCGGACTTCGCCCAGGGCGGAGCGCCGGACGGGTCGAAGGCGGCCGAAGGCTTGCAGGCGGTCAGATCCGCGCTCGGGTGAGTATTGATATGGGGACGTTCGGATGAGGCTGGCGGCGATCGCGGGACTGCTCTTGCTCACGGCCTCACCGGCGCACGCCGGCCAGGCCTACGGCGCCTGTCTGGCCGAGGCGGACAGCCCCTCCTGCATCGTGAGCATCGCGGTGCATTCGCCGCCGTCGTCCGGCTGGGCCGACCGGATGGACGAGCTGGTGCGGGCCGGGGCGGTGGAGACCGTGCTGAACTTCGCCCACCGCATCCGCCCCATGGCCGACCTGGTGGAGAGCTCGCGCCGGGTGCCGACCGGGGCCGACATGGCCATGCTGGACCTGTCCGATCCGGAGGCCTCACGGATCGTGCGCGCCGCCTCGAAGTCGGAAGAGGCCTGGCGCCAGGAGGTGCTGGCCCGCGCGGCAGAGCTGCAGTCGCGCACCCTGACCCCTGAGGCGGTGGCGGGTTACGTCCTGGCCGCGGCGGCCTATCGTTCGCCCGATCCCTTCGCCGATCCAGCCGTGGTGGCCGCCCTGACGGCGAGCAAGGATGAGCCACGCGCCCTGGCGCTGGCGATGCAGTCGCTGCTCAGCAGCGCCGGTGACGGCGCCGTGGCCGCGCCTCCGGGCGCACGCGCCATCGTGGCCCGCGCCGGGACCCTCAAGGGCGCCAGCGCCAGCGTGCTGCTGAGCGAGGCGAGCCTGGCCTGGCGGCTGGGCCAGGACAGCGCGGCCCTGGACGCACTGCAGGCGCGCGCGGCGCTGGGAGT
>CAYSNW010000123.1:0-3126 GCA_964432415.1 uncultured Caulobacteraceae bacterium | reverse complement strand
CAGGATGGTGATCCAGGACAGGCCGGCCTGGAACCCGTCCAGCACCAGCTTTTCCCACAGCGCGCGGCTGTCGTACTCGGGCACGCCCCACTCCTTGTCGTGGTAGGCGCAATAGAGCGGGTCGGTCCCGGGCCAGGTGCAGCGAATCTTGTCGGTCATCTCAGGAGAATCGTTGAAACCGCGCGGGATCGGAAGTTTGCTTCGACGAAACCCCAGGGAAAATCATGACCGCAGCGGCCCGATGAAGACCCTCTGGTCCATCCAGGCCCTGCGCGCCTTCGCGGCCCTGTCGGTGGCCTTCTACCACGCCTGCCAGTGGGGCGACGTCCTGCCCTTTCCGACCGGGGCGGCGGGGGTGGACATCTTCTTCGTGGTCTCCGGCTTCGTCATGTGGCTGGTGGCCGAGGCCGCGCCGGTCTCGCCGCTGGAGTTCCTGCGCCGGCGCGCGGTGCGCATCCTGCCGCCCTACTGGATCGTCAGCGGCGCCGCCCTTGGGCTCGCGCTGTGGCTGCCGGGGATCATCCAGACCGTGGTCACGGGCGGCCCGCGCCACTGGCTGCTGTCCCTGTTCCTGATCCCGCACCGCGACCCCCACGGCGAGCCCTTCCCCCTGCTCAAGCCCGGCTGGACGCTGGAATTCGAGGCCCTGTTCTACCTGGTCTTCGCCGCGGTCCTGCTGGTCCCTCGCGCGCGCCGCATCGAGGTCCTGACCGCGGCCATGATCGTGCTGGGCCTCACCGGCTTCTTCTGGCCCCAGGTCATGTACCTGGCCAATCCGCTGCAGTTCGAGTTCCTGGCCGGGGTCTGGATCGCGCGCTTCCACCTGGAAGGGCGGCTGCCGGGACCGAAGGCCTGCCTGGGCCTGATCGTGGCGGCGCTGGCGATCCTTGCGGCGCTGCAGAGCCGGCTGTTCGACGACTACCACTGGCGCTGGCTGCTCTGGGGCGCCCCCGCGGCCATGATCGTCCTGGCCTGCGTGGCCCTGGAGCCGAGGACGCGGCTGTTCCGCTCGCGGGTGTTGCAGGTGCTGGGGGACGGGTCCTACTCGCTATACCTGGCCCATCCGCTGGCCATCGAGGCTACTGCCCGGGTGATCGACCCCATCGCGAACTTCTGGCTGTTCCTGCCGGTAGCGATGGCGGCGGCCATCGCTGTGGGCCTGGCCTGCCGGGCGTGGGTGGAAAAGCCGCTGCTCAGGCTGATGCGCGGCAAGCCGCGGCGGGTGGAAGCCTAGCCCTCAAACCAGTGCGGCCGGTGCACCGTCACGGGCCGCCCGTCCACGGTCAGGTCCTGGCCCTCGATGCGGTCCAGCCTCACCAGCGCCATGGCCCGGCCCTCGCGCCCGGTGAGCACGTCCCCCGCCCGCAGGGTCCCGGCCAGGAGCTCGGCGCCCGGCTCCGGCGCCGGGCCCTCGAAGGCGATGGGCAGCATGCGGTTCTTGATCTGGCCCCGGCGCTTCATGCGCGAGGTGGTCTCCTGGCCGACGAAGCAGCCCTTTCGGAAGTCGATGCCGTTCAGCAGGTCGAAATTGGCCTCGATGGGAAAGGTCTTGTCGGCCTGGGCGTCGCGCGCCGGGTCCGGCACGCCCAGGGACAGCCGCCAGGCCTCGTAGTCGTCCTCGCTCGCGCCGGTCTCGCCCTCGCCGCCGTAGATCCTCACGCCCAGGTCGATGAGGCGCGGGTCGGGCGCCCACAGCAGCGGTTCGCCCCAGGTCCAGTGGAGGTCGCCGCCCGGGGCCCAGGCCGCGAAGACCCCGCCCTCGATCGCGCCGATCTCCACCTTCGCCCTCAGCCGGTACATCGACAGCCGCTGCACCAGGGCGTCGCGCCGCTGCGCCGCCACGTCGAGCAGCAGCCCTGCCTCGTCCGCGCCCACGAACAGGTCGAACAGCAGCTTGCCCTGAGGGGTCAGCATGGCGGCGAACACCAGGTCCAGCCCCGCCGTCATCCCCTCAACGTTCTGGGTCAGCAGGCCCTGCAGGAAGCTTTCCGCATCGGGGCCGGCCACGCGCACCAGCGCCCGGCTGTCCAGACGGGCGATTTTCGGCTCGGCGCTTGCGATCATCCACCGCATTTAGTCTCTACCGGGAGGACTCGCTATAAGGGCCGTTCATGGCCGGCGCTTTTCCGATTCTGTTCGTCACCTCCACCCGCATCGGCGATGCGGTGCTCTCGTCCGGGCTGATCAAGCGCCTGCACGACGAGATCCCCAATGCGACCTTCACCATCGCCGCGGGACCGGACTCCGCGCCCCTGTTCCGCGACACCCCCAGGCTCGAGCGCCTGATCGAGGTCGAGAAGCAGAAGAATGGTCTGCATTGGCTCAAGCTGTGGGCCAAGGTGCGCTCGCGCCGCTGGGGCCTGGTGGTGGACATGCGCGGCTCGGGCCTCGCCCGCTTCCTCAGCGCCAGGAAGCGCGCCATCTATTCCAGTCCGCCCCCGGCGCTGGGCCCGATCCACAAGGTCGAGGAGGCCGCCCGGGTCCTGAGGCTCGAGGACGATCCGCCGGCGCCCTATCTATTCACCAGCCCCGAGACCGAGGCGCGCGCCGCCGAGCTGCTCGGCCGCGGCGGTCCGATCGTGGCGGTGGGCCCCGGCGCCAACTGGGTGGGCAAGACCTGGCCGGCGGAACGCTTCAACGAGGTGGCCGCCCGCCTGCTGGGACCCGACGGCATGCTCGAGGGCGGCCGGCTGCTGATTCTGGGCGCCGACAAGGACCGCGATCCGGCCCATACCGTGCGCTTCGCCACCGCGCGGGAGCGGGTCATCGACCTGACCGGCAAGACCGACCTGCTGACCGCCTACGCCTGCCTGAAGCAGGCCCGCATCTACCTCGGCAACGACTCGGGCCTGATGCACCTGGCCGCCGCCGCCGGCGTGCCGACCATCGGCCTGTTCGGCCCCTCCGACGAGCGCCTGTACGGCCCCTGGGGCGGCGACGCCCGCGCCGTGCGAGGGCCGCGATCCTACGAAGACTTCATCGCCACCGACCCGACGCTGAGCCAGGCGCTCAACCACATGCTGGACCTGCCGGTCGAGACGGTGCTCGCCGCCGCCCAGACCCTGCTGACCCAGACTGAGGCCAAGGTTGCGTAGAGCCTTCCCGTTCCTTCCCCCCTCGAGGGGG
>CAYSNW010000122.1:0-3271 GCA_964432415.1 uncultured Caulobacteraceae bacterium | reverse complement strand
CCGGCGGACGGGCGTCGTCGCCGGCCGGCGCGCCATCGCCGGGGCCGGGCCGGCGGGGCCGGTGGCCACGGCCGCGACCAGGGTGGTGTTGTCCTGGTCCTCGGGCATGTTCTCGGCGATGGCGTCCAGCGCCGCGTGGATGAAGGCGGCCGGGCCGTCGGTGATGGCCGAAAGCCGCGCCAGGTCCGCGTCGGTCAGGGTCAGGATCCCGTCGGTGGCGCCCACCAGCAGCGCGCCCTCGCGCAGGGCGGCAGTGCCCTCGTCGATCAGGGATATGGGCCCACCCACCAGGGCCGAGCGCAGCATGCGGCGCTGGGGATGGTCCTGCGCCTCCTCGGGCGTCATCTCGCCACGCTGGGCCTGGGCGTCCAGGACCACGGCCATGGAGTGGTCCTGGTTCAGCCGCTTCAGCCGGCCGTTGTGCGTCTCGAGCAGCAGGGTGTCGCCGACACTGATCCAGGTGGCGCGCCGGCCCGCCAGCACAGCGGCGACCAGGGTGCAGCCCATGCCCTTGAGTTGGGGCTGGGCGTCCACCCCCTCGCCGATGGCGGCGTTGGCGGCGTCGAGGCCCGCGCGCAGGCGATCGGGCAGCGGCGCCTCCGGGTTGGCGGCGAAACAGGCCAGGAAGGCGTCGGCGGCCAGGCGGCTGGCGGTCGCCCCTCCGGCGTAACCGCCCATGCCGTCGGCGACCAGCAGCAGCAGGCCCCGCTCGCCGCGGGCCAGGCGCGCGGGGACGATGCGGGCGCAGTCCTGCTGTTCTTCGCGCCGGCCGATAATGGCGTCGGAGGCCGGGCCGCGCGGATCCTCGGAGGCGGTCGCGCTAGTCGACATGGGGGGCCTCCGAAAGGGTTGAGCGTCGATCCTGCTCCTTCCCCCCTCGAGGGGGAAGGAGGGCCCGCAAGGGCCCGGATGGGGGGCGGCGCGGGGGTTTAAGGGCGGGCGGCGCCTGAGTCTCGGACGTGAGCGCGGCCCCCCTTCCGACCCCCTGAAGGGGGCCACCTTCCCCCTCGAGGGGGGAAGGAACGGAAACAGCAGCCCCCGGCTCTCCGGCCATCGCCGGCGGGATGAGCAGCAAGAGCAGCAGGATCACCACCAGGATGAAGAAGCCCACCAACTGCAGGCGGCGGGGATCCATGCCCGCAGAGATCAGGGCCGCGGGCCCCGAAGCCGGGGCCGTGTCCCAGGGACCGACGGCGCGCTCGACGGCGGCCGCGTCGGCGGGGCGGCGTCTCGGGTCGGGGTCGAAACAGGCGTCGACCGCCTCGATGAAACGGCGCGAGACGCCCGCGGGCTGGGGCGTGGCCCGCCGGCCCGAAGCCAGGCGCTCGGGCGCCGGCGGCGGGCGCTGGCCGGTGAGCGCGAACTGGACGATGGCGCCCAGGGCATAGACGTCGGTCCGGGCGCTCAGCCCCTGGCTGGTCAGGCGGTATTTCTCGGGCGCGGAATAGCCGTCGTTGACGATCAGGCGGGTGGCGCGGCTCTGCTCGGCCACCCCCATGCGCGCGGCGCCGAAGTCGATCAGCACCGGATCGCCGCCGGGGGAGCGGAACACCACGTTCTGGGGCGAGAGGTCCAGATGGTCGACCCCCTGGCGCTGGGTGGCCTGAAGGGCGCGCAGCACCGGGTGCAGCCAGCGGCGCACGGCGGCCTCCGAACGGCCGGCGCCGGACAGGACCAGGTTCTCCAGCGAGCCGCCTTCCAGCAGCTCCATGACCATGTATTCGGTGTTGTGGGCCTGGAAGACCTCGAACACCGCCACCAGGTTCGGGTGGCTCTGGCCCATCAGGAAGCGGGCTTCCTCCAGGAAGCGCTGGCGGCTCCAGTCGTAGACCTGCTCCTTGCCGCGCTTGGGGTTCAGGAAGGGGCCGTTCGAGGCCCGGAGCGCCAGCTCGGAGGGGAACAGCTCCTTGATCGCCACCATGGGCCCGGGCGAGGGCGCCTTGCCGAAGGGGGCGGCGTAGCCGAGCGGTCCGTCGGGCCGGCGCCAGCCGTCGGCGGCCGCCCGCATCCGCTCGCGCCGGGCGGAGAGACGCGCGGAATCGAGATCGACGGCGCGATAGACCAGGCTGAAGGAACCGTCCGCCGAGAGCAGATCCTCGATGCGGTAGCCGTTGAGCCGTGCGCCGGGCTGAAGCGCCGAGGCGGAGTCCATGACGCCCCCCGAGCGGGTTTAAGCCTCGGACCAGTTCCAGGCCTTGGTGCACAGCGGCACGAACCGCAGCACCGTGCCGCCGAGGCGGATGTCGGTCATGGCCTCGAGCACGGTGGGAACCAGCACCGCCTTGTCGCCGACGTAGAGCAGGTTGGTGCCCTTGCCCGGGATCAGGTGGAAGTCGTGGCTTTCCGGATCGTAGGCGACGCGGAAGTGATCGTCGGCCGAGATCTGGTCGTCGCCGAAGTCCAGCACCACCCGGTTCGACGCCGCACGCCCCACCGCGTTCATGCCGTGGCCGAGCTCCACCGCCGAGCCGCGCCCGGGCCCCGAGATCACCACGAGCCAGCCGACCACCGGATCCGACGCCCGCGGCGAGGGGGTGGCCGCAGTCCCCTCCTCCGTCGGCGCGACCAGGCGGGTGCCCCCGGCCGAGCCGCCGACCAGGGTGGTCTTGGACTTGCGCGGATTGGAGCCCGGGTCCTCGAGCAGGGTGGTTCCCATGGTCTTGTCTTCCCTGTTCCTACTTCACCGCGACCCGGAGCTTCACGTCGGCCAGCTCGACCTCGTCGCCGGGGACCAGCACGCGCGGCTGGTTGGGCTCGAGCTTCACGCCACTGACCTTGGTGCCGTTGGTGGACTTGATGTCCTCGAGCGTGAAGTTGTGGCCGTCGTAGCCGAGCTTGGCGTGGACGCGGCTGACCTTGTAGTCCGAGCGCCCGTCGACGAAGGCCTGGGCCTTGGCCGGGTCGGAGCCCAGGGTCACCCCGCCCGCCGCCATGTCGTCGGCCGAGAAGCGGAAGTTCAGCGCCCGTCCGTCGGGTCCGCGACCGACCAGTTCGATCACCGGGGCGGCGACCGTGGTCTTGGCGTCCTGGGCCGGGGCGGCGGCGGGAGTCGGGGCCGGCATGGGCGCCTGGACCGGCGCGGCCGGCGGGGTGCGGCCGGTCATCAGGAGCCAGACGCCCATGGCCAGCGCGCCCAGGCCCACGACCACGACGAGGCCGAGGTAGAGCGGGTGGGTGTGGAAGAAGTCGCCGGTGGCGGCCAGGAAGCCCTTCTTGGCGGGAGGTTCCGGGGCGGGCAGCGGCGCGACGGGCGCAGCCGCGGCGGCGCCGG
>CAYSNW010000121.1:0-3530 GCA_964432415.1 uncultured Caulobacteraceae bacterium | reverse complement strand
CCCTCTCCGGCGAGGCGCCCGTCGTGGCGCCGGTCATGTCCGCGCCGCCGGCCGCCCAGGCCCCCGCCGCGCCAGTCGCGCCTCGTGCGCTGGGCGCCCGCGAGGAGCGGGTGAAGATGACCCGCCTGCGCCAGACCATCGCGCGGCGGCTGAAGGAATCGCAGAACAACGCGGCGATGCTGACCACCTTCAACGAGGTCGACATGACCGCGGTGATGGCGCTCCGCAACGCCTATAAGGACGGCTTCGAAAAGCGCCACGGGGTGAAGCTCGGCTTCATGGGCTTCTTCGTGATGGCCTGTATCGCGGCGCTGAAGGACGTGCCGGCGGTCAACGCCGAGATCGAGGGCACGGACCTCATCTACAAGAACCACTACGACATCGGGGTCGCGGTCGGGACCGAGAAGGGCCTAGTGGTGCCGGTGGTCCGCGACGCCGACGCGATGAGCCTGGCCCAGATCGAAAAGACCATCGGGGACCTGGGCAAGCAGGCCCGCGACGGCTCGCTCAGCCTCGACCAGCTGCAGGGCGGGACCTTCACCATCTCCAACGGCGGGGTCTACGGCTCGCTGATGTCCACGCCCATCCTGAACGCCCCGCAGTCGGGCATCCTGGGCATGCACAAGATCCAGGACCGTCCCGTGGCCATCAACGGCCAGGTGGTCATCCGCCCGATGATGTACCTGGCGCTCAGCTACGACCACCGCATCGTCGATGGCAAGGAAGCCGTGACCTTCCTGGTGCGGGTCAAGGAGCACGTCGAGGATCCGCAGCGGTTCCTGCTGGGGGTCTGATCAGGCCGCCAGGGTCTCCATCGCGAACCTCCGGCAGTGCTCCAGGTACGCCGCCTCGTGCACCGCCACCAGGTCCACCACGCCGGTCCATAGCCACGACGGCGCCTCGACATTGCGTTCGGGGTTGCGGGTCAGGTCCTTCAGCCAGGCGGTCCTGGTCTCCGGCGCCATCTGCCGTCCGTGGGCCTTGCCCACCACCCGCGCGAGGAACCGCGCGGCCAGCACAGCCTCCTCCGTCGTCAGTTCGTCGATCTCCAGCTTGAGATCCTGGGGCATCAGCTCCCGCACCACCACAGGCCGGTCGAGCAGACGCGCCGCCAGCATGCGCTCGCCCAGGTGGGGCGCCAGCGCCCGGGCGCCTTCCACCACCCGCACTGCGTTGTCCCGTGGGGCGTTGACACCCCGCGCGCGCGGAGCGGCGGCCTTCACCGCCTCCTTGATGTCGAGCAGACACAGGCCGCCTTCGGAGTGGTCTTCGCCGACGCCCACCAGCACGGCGTAGCGCATCCGCCCCAGCGACGAGCAGCCCTTCAGCCACCAGGCCGCGTCCAGCACCGTGATCGGATCCTGCTCGTCGCGACCCTTGAGCGCGGTGATCAGGGCGTGGGCGGCCTCCTCGTCGAGCAGTCCGCGAATGGCGTGGGTCTCGTCGCGCGACAGGGACCAGAAGGTCTTGCCCAGCGGAATGGTGGGGGTGATGTCCTCGATACGCTCGCGGGCCAGATGCTTCCAGGTCCGCCTGAGCGCGCGTTTGCGCACGACCCGCACGCTCTCGGGCTCCTGCAGGGGCTCGGACGTGTCCCCCGCCAGGCCCTCGCTGTAGCCGCGCGCCACCTCCTCGACCATGCGCGCGGTGACCACCCCGGGCAGGTCGGAACCGCGCGCGGCCATTGCCAGAGAAAGGCTGAGGCGGATCAGGTCGTGCACCGGGTTGCCGATCACGGTCTGGTCCAGGTCGCGGATCTGGATCTCGACCTTGCCTTCCGCCGAGGCCACCGGGCCCAGGTTGCCGATGTGGCAGTCGCCACAGATCCAGATCGGGGGCCCCTCCGGCAGGGCGCCTTCGGGCCGCGCGTCCAGCCACTCGTAGAAGCGCACCGTCGAGCCGCGCACATAGGCGTGGGCCGAGCGCGCCATCTTCAGATTGCGCCGCCGGGTCAGGGCGGGCAGGCGCTCGTCCGGTCGTGGAAAGGCGATTTTCTTGCCCATGAGGCGCAGGTCTCCAGCGTCGCCGTGCGGGCGGACGCGCACTTAAACGCCGGAGCACGCGAAAGGTCGCGGTTGCGCGATGCGGATCCAACGGTCAAGCTTGCCAGGTCACACTCGAAGGAGAGCGCCATGCGTTCCATCGTTCTTGCCGCTCTGGCGGCCGGCGCCGCCCTGACGGCGGGCCCCGCCGGATCCCAGTCCTTTGAACAGGTCCCCGGCGGCAGCTGGCAGCTGAGCTGCCGCGACATCACCGTGCAGCGCGGCGAGCTGACTGCGCGCTGCATGGACCGGCGCGGCGGCCTGCAGATCACCTCGCTGCGCTACCGCGAGTGCCGGCGCGAGATCACCAACGAGGACGGCCGGCTGAGCTGCGGCGAACGAGGCCCCGGAGGCGGCTATGGCGGGCCGGGCGGCGGCTACGGCGGCGGGCGCGGACGCATCGTGCTGTTCGAACACAGCGACTACCGCGGCCGCTCCATCGAGATCGACCGCGACACCCCTGACCTCAGCCCTATGGGCTTCAGTGACATCGCGTCGTCCGCGCGCGTTCAGGGCGGGGCCTGGGAGGTGTGCGAGAACATCAACTATCAGGGCCGCTGCGCGCGGGTGAACGGCGACCTCAGCGACTTCACCGCCATTGCGCTCAGCGACCGGGTCTCGTCGGTGCGGAAGGTGCGTTGATCCAGCGGTTCGGCGCCTTACGGACAGGGTTCGCGCCATGAGCATGGTCATCGCCGCCCGCTTCGGCTCCATCGTCGAGGCGGACATCGCCTGCTCCGCCCTGCAGGCGGCCGGGATCGATGCAGAGATCTACGACAACATCGCGCCGGGCTTCGTCAGCCTGAGCGCGGGCGGGCCCGAGGGGCGCCGGCTCATGGTGCCCGACAGCCAGCTGGAGGAGGCGGTCCGGATCCTGCGCGAAGCCCGGCCCGTTCAGCCCAGACGCGTCAAGACGCCGGAGGAAAAGGTCCGGGAGGCGGCGCCGATCCTGGTGATGGGTTCGCTCCTGCTGCTGCCCCTGATCCTGTGGCTGCTGCGGATGGTCGTCCTGGCCTTCACCGACTAGTTCGCGCTGGCGCCGCGCGCCCCTTTTCGCGTATGGCCTCGCGCCATGCCCTGGACCGCCACCGTCCTGACCATGTTCCCCGACGCCTTCCCCGGGCCGCTCGGCGTGTCGCTGATCGGCACGAGCTGGCGCGAGCAGGACCTGTGGCGTCTTGAAACGGTGGACATTCGGGGCTTTTCGGAAGATAAGCGCGGCTTCCTGGACGACACCCCCGCGGGTGGCGGCCCGGGAGCGGTCCTGAAGGCGGACGTTACGGCCCGGGCGCTCGACAGCGTCGAACGGGACGGACGGCCGCTTTTGTACATGAGCGCCCGGGGAAGACCCCTGACCCAGGCGCGGGTGAAGGACTGGGCGGCGGGACCGGGCGTGATCGTCCTGTGCGGCCGTTTCGAGGGGGTGGACCAGAGGGTGCTCGACGCCCGCGGGTTCGAGGAGGTCTCGGTCGGAGACGCGGTTCTTGC
>CAYSNW010000120.1:0-3874 GCA_964432415.1 uncultured Caulobacteraceae bacterium | reverse complement strand
GTTGCCGAAGCCGCCGATCATCGCCGGCATGACCATGAAGAAGATCATGATCAGGGCGTGGGCGGTGACCACCACATTGTAGGCGTGCTTGCCGTTGGAGGCGTCGGTGATGTGGAACAGCCCGGCGATCGGGCTGCCCGGCGCGAAGATCTGGATGCCCGGCTCGTAGAGCTCGAGCCGGATCAGGCCGGAGAACAGGGCGCCGACGATCCCGGCCATGATGGCGAACAGGATGTAGAGGGTGCCGATGTCCTTGTGGTTGGTCGAGAACAACCAACGGACAAAGAAGCCCGGCTTGTGGTCGTGGTCGTCGTGGTGACCAGCGGAAACGGGGGCGTGTGCCTCAGCCATTACAGCCTCTCGAACGGATTACTGGGCCTTCGGCGCGGTCGTCGCGCCGGGGGCCGAGGATTGGGAAGCCGCAGCAGGCGCGGCGGCGGGAGCGGCCTTGGCCGTCGGAGCGGTCGTGGCGGCCGCCGGAGCCGCGGTCGGAGCAGCAGGCGCCGCGGCGGCCGGAGCAGCAGCAGCAGCGGCAGGGGCCGCGGCCGGGGTCATCGAGCCGCCGTTCTTGGCCACCCAGGCGGCGAAGTCGGCGTCGGAAACCACGTCGATCTCGATGGGCATGAAGGCGTGGTTGACGCCGCACAGCTCCGAACACTGGCCGTAGTACTTGCCGATGCGGGTGGCCTTGAACCAGGTCTGGTTCACCCGGCCCGGGATGGCGTCGATCTTCACGCCAAAGGCCGGCATGGCGAAGGCGTGGATCACGTCCGAACCGGTGACCAGCACCCGCACCAGGCGGTTGACCGGCACGACCATGGGGGTGTCGGCCTCCAGGCGGTAGAGGGCGGGATCCTTGACCACGCTCTCCTTCTGCATGTTCGAGGTGATCTCGCTGACCTTCTGGTCGGGGTACTCATAGCCCCAGTACCACTGGTAGCCGGTGGCCTTGACTGTCATGTACGGCTTCTCGGGAAGCTCGTGGTAGGCGAACAGCAGCCGGAACGAGAAGATGGCGATGAACATCAGGATCAGGACCGGCACCACCGTCCAGATCACTTCCACCAGGGTGTTGTGGCTCCACTTGGCCGGCGTCGGGTTGGCGCGCTTGTTGTAGCGCACGATCACCCACAGCAGCAGCGCCGCCACGAACAGCGAAATGCCCACCGTGATCGGCAGCAGGATCGTGTTGTGGAACCAGATCACGTCGGTCTTCATCTGCGAAGCCGCCGGCTGGAAATCGATCGCCCCGGGCGTCGGCTGACCGATCTTGTCGGCCGCCCAAGCCTGGGCGCCAACGAGGGCTCCTGCGAGGCTGACCCCCGCGGCCGCCGCCCACCTGCGCATCCCCATGCGTGAAATCCTCATGTCCCTCTTGGCCCGATCTGAGGCCGAAATTCCGTGCACGGCGGGGCGCCCGACTTAAGCGCGGCCACCGTTTCGCGCGGCTGACATATCGGGAACCCGCTGGCTTGCCAAGCGATCTGCCCCCCTAAAACCCGCGATATTATCAGCTTCCGCAGCGACCGATTTGCAGTCGCGGTTTTCGCCGGGGCCGTGAGCGCCTATGTGATGCCCCTCAATCCCGTCCCAGGCTTGCCCCGAGCGCCCCCATGAACGCGTCCGCCCCCGCCCCCTCCCTGCTCGAATCCGGCGCGGTCGACCGCGAGGAAGCCCTGGCGATTCTGAAGGATTCCATCCACGGCGCGGACGACGGCGAGCTGTTCCTGGAGAAGACCGAGAGCGAATCGCTGGTGTTCGACGACGGCCGGCTGAAGTCGGCGGCCTACGACGCCTCGGAAGGCTTCGGGCTTCGCGTGGTGGCCGGCGAGCGGGCCGGATTCGCCCACGCCAACGAGATCTCCGCCGACGCCATCCGCCGCGCCGGAGCCTCCGCCGCCCTGGTCAAGCGCGGCTATGAGGCCAGCGCCGCCGAGGGCCCGCGCGCCACCAACCAGAAGCTCTACGGCGAGGAGAACCCCCTCGCCTCGCCCGCCTTTTCCGACAAGATCGAGCTGCTGCGCGAGATCGACGACTACGCCCGCTCCAGGGACCCGCGCGTGGTGCAGGTCTCGGCCTCGATCGCCGGCGAGCGCCGGGTGGTGGAGATCCTGCGCGCCGACGGACGGCTGGTGCGCGACGTGCGCCCGCTGGCCCGGGTCAATGTCTCGGTGACGGTGGAGAAGGACGGCAAGCGCGAGAGCGCCTACTGCGGCGCCGGGGGCCGCGCCGGTTTCGAGACCTGGATCACCCCCGACAAGTGGCGCGACCAGGTCGACGAGGCGATCCGCCAGGGCCTGGTCAACCTCGACGCCATCCCCTGCCCCGCCGGCGAGATGGACGTGGTGATGGGCCCCGGCTGGCCGGGCGTGCTGCTGCATGAGGCGGTCGGCCACGGCCTGGAGGGCGACTTCAACCGCAAGGGCTCCTCGGCCTTCTCCGGGCGCATCGGCCAGCGGGTGGCGGCGCCGGGCGTGACGGTGGTGGACGACGGCTCCATCCCCGGACGGCGCGGGTCGCTGACCGTGGACGACGAGGGCACCCCCTCGGGCCGCACAGTCCTGATCGAGGACGGCATACTGATCGGCTACATGCAGGACCGGATGAGCGCGCGCCTGATGGGCATGACGCCCACCGGCAACGGCCGGCGCCAGTCCTTCGCCCACATGCCCATGCCGCGCATGACCAACACCTTCATGCTGGGCGGGAACGACAAGCTCGACGACATGATCGCCTCGACGAAGCGTGGTCTCTACTGCGTCAACTTCGGCGGCGGCCAGGTGGACATCGCCAACGGCAAGTTCGTCTTCCAGGTCACCGAGGCCTATCTGATCGAGAACGGCAAGGTCACCTCGCCCGTGAAGGGCGCGACCCTGATCGGCGATGGCCCCACGGTCCTGACCAAGGTCAGCGCCATCGGCGACGACTTCGCCTTCGATCCCGGCGTCGGCATCTGCGGCAAGGCCGGCCAGAGCATCCCCGTCGGCATCGGCCAGCCCAGCCTGAAGATCGGCGGCCTGACCGTGGGCGGCACCGCGGTTTAACCCTGTTCCACCCGTCTTCGAAGAATCCCGTTCGCGCCACGGCGTTAACGATTTACAATGCCCATGCTGGGGTCGTCGGGGCGTAAGAAACGGCAGTCATGAGCATTTTTGATCGGATCACGGCCCTGACCGGCACCGAGTGGGCCAAGGCTTCCAACCTGGCGCACGAGACCTTCCAGGCGCGGGTGGGCGAGCACCGCCACACCGGCCGCGCCCTGGTCGAGACGGTCGCCACCCTCTGCCGCAACCACCCCAACCTGGTCGGCATCGCCGCGGGCTTCATGGTCGAGCGGCTGCTGGTCGAGGAAAAGCACCGCCACGACGCCCACCTGGCCGCCAACGGCGGGGTCGACCCCCACGGCCAGTTCCCGGCGCCGCCCGCCCCCGTGATCGAGCACCCCACGGTCAAGGGCGGCCACCTGCCCCACATCGATCTCAAGCTCGGCCGCATCAAGCCCGGCAAGATCGGCTGGGAGGTGTTCGGCGGCCTGATCCTGCTCAAGCTCAGCGCCACCGGCATCAAGCTGTTCCGCCACAAGCACCACCAGGAGGGCTGGGTGGAGAGCGCCGCGCGCATCCGCCTGTTCTCGGGCTCGATCGCCGCCTACCAGTTCGCCAAGGCTCTGCACGAGCCGCGCGTCTCCTCCTGGCGCAACGGCATGATCCTGTTCTTCGGCACCGATGCGCTCAAGCCCCTGCTCAACCCGCGCAAGGGCGCCCGCCCCGTCGCCGCCCCGGTGGCGCGCGCAGCCCCGGCGCCCATGGTCCAGGCCGCGCCGATCCAGGCCGCGCCGGCCCAACCCGCCTACGCCCACACCGAGCCGCCCCAC
>CAYSNW010000119.1:0-4140 GCA_964432415.1 uncultured Caulobacteraceae bacterium | reverse complement strand
GGTTAGAGCGGTGGATTCATAACCCACAGGTCGGCGGTTCGATCCCGCCCCCAGCCACCAACCCCCGCAACCGTTTGCGGGCGCCGCGCCCCCCTAGACGCGCCGGGTGAACTCCATCTCCCAGTTGACCTCCCAGGTCTCTCCCGCGTCCGGGCTGAAGGCCTGGGACCACTTCGCCGAGTGCGCCGTGATGTCGGACCAGACGAAGCGCACGCGGATAGGCCGTCCCTCGTGGGTGTCTTCGGCGCAGAACAGGCCGGTCCCGTCCTCGAACCAGCCCCGGACCGGGACATCGAGCGTGCGGGGGTTGCGCCCGTCGATCCACCAGATCGACCACATGCCCGAGGCGGGATCGAAGGTGCGGAGGGTCGCGGCCCGATAGGCGCCGGCGGGCAGGTCGAGCCAGTTATCGTCCACATTGCCGAGGCCGCCGAGCATCGGCCAGGCCTCCATAGTGCCGGTGAAGGCTTCCCAGCGGTCGTCGCCGCACAGCCGCGCCCTCAGGCGGCGGTGGGCGACGTTCCAGCGCCCGAACAGGAAGTCGAAGTCGCAGGCGCCGGACAGATCCTGGTTGGCGGCGGCGCGGTGGGCGGGTTGGGACATGGGAACGCTCCTCTGTATCGAACGCCGCACCCTGCTCCGCGCCAACTGACACCCAATGTCAGGATTTTCCGGCTACTATGGCGCCATGCGTGCGAGCCGCCTGCTGTCGATCCTGATGCTGCTGCAACACCGTGGCCGGCTGACCGCCGAGGCCCTGGCGGCGGAGTTCGAGGTCTCGGTGCGCACGGTTTACCGTGACATCGACCAGCTGTCGGCGGCCGGCGTGCCGGTCTACGCCGACCGGGGACCGGGGGGCGGGTTCCAGCTGCTGGACGGCTACCGCACCCGCCTGACCGGCCTGACCGCGGCGGAGGCCGAGAGCCTGTTCCTGGCCGGCCTGCCCGGGCCGGCGGAGGCCCTGGGCCTTTCGGAAACCCTGGCTGCAGCGCAACTGAAGCTGCTCTCGGCCCTGCCCGCCGCCTGGGGAGAGGGGGTGCAGCGGCTGGCCAGCCGCTTTCACCTGGACACCGACGACTGGTTCCGCCGCAACCAACCGCCGCCGCCGCTCGCCGAGATCGCCCGCGCGGTCTGGGACCAGAAGCGGCTGCAGCTGACCTACGAGAGTTGGAAGGGCGTGTCCGAACGCACCGTCGAGCCGCTCGGCCTCGTGCTCAAGGCGGGCGCCTGGTACTTCGTGGCGCGGGTGGGGAGCGACTTTCGCACCTATCGCGCCGCCAATGTGCAGCGCCTGACAACCCTGGACGAAAGCTTCGAGCGGCCGAAGGATTTCGACCTCGGCGCCCACTGGCGACGTGAGCTTGAGCGCTTCGAGGCGGAGCTGGAGCGCGAGACCGCCACCGTCCGGGTCAGCGAGAAGGGCCTGGGGCGCATCGTGCGCATCGGCCCCGGCGCCCGGCGCGCGGCCGAGAACGCCATCCCCGGTCCGGACGGTTGGCGCGAGGCGGTGATCCCCATCGAGGGCGTCGACCACGCCGCGGGCCTGATGATCGGCATGGGACCGGAGATCGAGGTTCTGGCCCCCCGCGCCCTGCGCGCGCGCCTGGCGGAGCTGGCCGGCGAGATCGCGGCGTTGAACGCGGCGTCCTAGACCAGGGCCTCTTCCTCGATAGTGTCCAGCCGGACGTCGGCGACGCCCTTCAGCCGGTCAAAGTGGCGGTTGATGCGGGTCAGCAGGCGCTCGACCAGGGCCTCCATCGGCGGGCTGGGGTTGAAGGCGCTCGAGAGCTCCGGTGGGGCCGGGCTCAACAGTTCACGCACCCGCGCCACCCGGTCAGCCGCCCAACGCTCGACCGCCGCCCAGACCAGGAGCGCGCCCAGCAGCAGGGCGCCGGGGACCGTCAGGCTCTCGTCGAAGCTTCCGGTCTCGGCGATCTCGGCGGCGACGCAGCCGCAGCCGGCCGCGACGCCGGCCCTGGGAAACCAGGTCAGGTCGCGCCAGCGGCGGCGCAGGATCAGGGTCTCGATCGCCAGTCGCCGGTCGAGCAGGCCGGTCTGGCGCCGCAGATCCTGCAGTGCGTGCACCGCCGGCACCGCCTCGTTCAGGGCCAGAGACTGCAGCGCCGCGCACGCTTCGCGGAAGCGGGCGAGCTTCAGCGCATAGAAGTGCCGCTTGTGCATGTGGGCGTGTTCGAAGGTGTAGCGGACCTGGATGGAGCCCAGCATGGCGACCGCCGCGATCACGGGTCCGGCGGCGACGATGGCCAGGCCCAGCCACAGCCAGGGCGCCGCCTTCAGCGCTGCGGCGAGGGCCGCGAGATCCGCCAGGAGGACACCGGCGAGCAGGACCAGAACCGCGCGTCCGATCAGGCGGAAGCTGTCCAGCACGGGTTGCAGGAAGGTCTCGGGATCGTCGTCGATCGCGGCGATGTGCTCGGGCGCCAGGTGCGGATCGACGTAGGGCGCCGGGACGATTGGGGGGACGGTGGGCGGAGGTAGGCTGTGTTTCATGTCGCCCGCTCCTTACGAGCTTCTTTGGGCGCCGCTGTGGTGCGCCTGAGGCGCCCCTGATGCAACCGGGCGTGTGCTTCCCGATGACTCCGGAATGTTCGGCCCGCCGCCGCTTCCGTGGAATATTCCGTTCCTTCCGGAAGAGATCGGGCTAGGCTGGGGCGAGACATCCGGGGAGTCGCGGGACCGTGGTCGATTGTTCGGTGTTCGCCGATTGCGGTGTCAGTCCGCACCGGGCGCTGTGCTGGCTGGTGCGCGAGGCGGTGGATCGCCGGGTCGGTTCCGGCGGCTCGGTCAAAGGCCGCTACAAGCGCGCCTACCGCGACGCCGAGGATGCGCTGAAGGCCCGGGGCCTGAAGTTCACGCCGCTGGATGGCGAACGGCTGGACATGCTGATCGCCAAGCCCAACGCCGAGCTGAGGCGCGAGGAGGTCGAGACCCTCACCCTGATCGCCAACCACCTGCTGGACGGCTTTACCGCCGCAGAGGCCGCGGCGCTCGAGACCCGCGCGATCGAACGCGCCCGCCACCAGCCGGGCGCCCGCAGCCCGACGACGGAAATGAATCCGGCGGAGGCCGCCCTCGCCTCCGGCTGGGCGCAGATCTATCGCGGCGCCTGGCGCGAGAAGCAGGCGCTGCTGGCTGAACTGGCCGGCGAGTACCTGATCTTCCGCTGGCAACAGCGCGCCGGCGCCGGCGCGCGTCCGGCTCTGATCGTCTCGCACATGACGCTCACGCCCTCGCCCGGCGGCGACCTGCCCGGCGACTTCCGTACCATCGGCGCCGGATCGGGGCGCGACGAACGGGTGGTGGAGGGCAAGGTCTATGAGGCCAACGCCGCCCACGGGGTGCTGTTCAGCGTCGGGCGCGAGCTGGAGACCTGCCAGATCCGCAACGCCATGCTGATGCCGGTGGCCAAGCCGGTGCACGGCTCGATCCTGACCCCCCACCGTCGGGACCTGAAGGGCATGCGCCTGGCGGTCGGCCGCTTCAGCGGCGAGCCCCTGGCCTACCGGATCTGGGCCTCCAGCGTGGACGGGCCGGCGCCCGGCGGCGGCGACTGGCGGGGCCTGGTCAAGGACTACATCGACGGCGAGTCGCTGGAGGTGTTCGACCGGCACATTCCGGGCTTCGCCTTCATCCGCGAATGGCTGGGCCGCTCGGTCTACTGCGTGCTGGACGACGACGGGGACCCGCCGACACCCTGAAGGCGAGCGGCATGGTAGCCTCCCGGACATTCCGGTGATTCGCCATGTCCGAGCCCGCCGCCCCACCGTCTGATGGCCAGGAGCCCTCGCTCCACGACCACCTCGCCACGACCCTGATCGGCAAGCCCTTCGCCGAGCTGACCGCCGCGCAGCGCGACGTCATCACGGCCATCTGCGAGGAATCGCCGACCATCGACGGCCCGAGCCGGTCGCGCGAGCCGGAACCGGCCTTCTGGGAGGGCCTGGCCGACAAGGTGGCCGCGGTCGGCGGCTCCTGGGGCTTCATCTTCGCCTTCGGCGCCGTGCTGGCGGTCTGGATCATCGGCAACGCCGCGATCCTGGGGCCGATGAAGCGGGCCTTCGACCCCTATCCCTTCATCTTCCTGAACCTGGTGCTGTCGATGCTGGCGGCCATCCAGGC
>CAYSNW010000118.1:0-4178 GCA_964432415.1 uncultured Caulobacteraceae bacterium | reverse complement strand
CGCCCCGGCTGCGCCCGCCGCCGCTGCTC
Source organism: uncultured Caulobacteraceae bacterium (assembly GCA_964432415.1). Lineage (GTDB taxonomy): Bacteria > Pseudomonadota > Alphaproteobacteria > Caulobacterales > Caulobacteraceae > JAFECT01. The sequence continues at coordinate 4,149 of CAYSNW010000118.1, read as the reverse complement.
CGGCCGCCGCCGAATCCGCCCGCGGTGAGACTGTGAAGTCGCCCATGGTCGGCTCGGTCTATCTGCAGCCGTCTCCGGGCGCCGATCCGTTCGTCACCGTCGGGACCAAGGTGAAAGCCGGCCAGACCCTGCTGATCATCGAAGCCATGAAGACCATGAACCCGATCCCCTCGCCCCGCGACGGTGTGGTGCTCGAGGTGGTGGTCGCCGACGGCAAGCCCGTCGAATTCGGCGAGCCCCTCGTCATCCTCGAGTGATCGGGCGCTTCGATGTTTGAAAAAGTCCTGATCGCAAACCGGGGCGAGATCGCGCTCCGCGTCATCCGCGCCTGCAAGGAGATGGGAATCTCCACCGTTGCGGTGCATTCCGAGGCCGACGCCTCAGCCATGCACGTGCGCCTGGCCGACGAGAGCGTCTGCATCGGCCCCGCCTCGGCGGCCAAGAGCTACCTGAACATTCCCTCGATCATCGCCGCCTGCGAGATCACCGGGGCCCAGGCCATCCACCCCGGCTACGGCTTCCTGTCCGAGAACGCCCGCTTCGCCGAGATCGTCGGGGCCCACGGCCTGACCTTCATCGGCCCGACGCCCGAGCACATCCGGGTCATGGGCGACAAGATCAGCGCCAAGCAGACCGCCATCGACGCCGGAATTCCGGTCGTCCCCGGCTCCAATGGGGGCGTGGCCACCATTGAGGAAGCCATGGCGGCGGCCGAGGAAATCGGCTTCCCGGTGCTGATCAAGGCCGCCTCCGGTGGCGGCGGACGCGGCATGAAGGTCGCCAAGGACCGTGACAGCCTGGCAGAGGCCGTCTCCACGGCCCAGAGCGAGGCCCTGGCCGCCTTCGGCGACGGCACGGTCTACATGGAGCGTTACCTCCAGCGCCCGCGCCACATCGAACTGCAGGTGATCGCCGACAAGTTCGGCAACGTCTGCCACCTGGGCGAACGCGACTGCTCGCTGCAGCGCCGCCACCAGAAGGTGCTGGAAGAGGCGCCCTCCCCGGCGCTCAGCGCCGCCGGCCGCGCCGCCATCGGCAAGACCGTGGTCGATGCCATCCGCAAGATCGGCTACCTCGGCGTCGGCACCATCGAGTTCCTTTGGGAGGACGGCGAGTTCTTCTTCATCGAGATGAACACCCGCCTGCAGGTCGAGCACCCCGTCACCGAAGCGATCACCGGCATCGACCTCGTGCGCGAGCAGATCCGCATCGCCGCCGGCGAGAAGCTGTCCTTCACCCAGGACGAGGTGGTGTTCGAAGGCCACGCCATCGAGTGCCGCATCAACGCGGAGAACCCGCGAACCTTCACGCCCTCGCCGGGCATGGTCACCGACTTCCACGCCCCGGGCGGCCTGGGCGTGCGGCTGGATTCGGCGATGTACGCCGGCTATTCGATCCCGCCTTACTACGACAGCCTGATCGGCAAGCTGATCGTGCACGGCCGCGACCGGGCCGAGTGCATCGCCCGTACGCGGCGCTGCCTGAACGAGATGGTGGTCGCCGGCATCGACACCACCATTCCGCTGTTCCAGGAACTGCTGAGCGAGCCGGACATCATCAAGGGCGACTACAACATCCACTGGCTCGAGAACTGGATGAAACGGCACGCGGGCTAGCGTCCGCACCGACCCGCCCCCCTGCCCGCCCCGTGCCCGCCTTCACCCTCGATGACCTGATCGGCTGCTACGCCCGGGGCGTCTTCCCCATGGCGGACGCCCGCGACGACGAGCGGGTCTATCTGGTTGATCCGGATCTTCGCGGCGTCATACCGCTGGACGGTTTCCACCTGTCCCGCCGCCTGGCCCGCACCGTGCGACAGGATCGTTTCGAGGTCCGCGTCGACACCGCCTTCGAGCAGGTTGTCATCGCCTGCGCCGAACCGCGCCCCGAGCGCGAGGACACCTGGATCAACGCCCCGATCCAGGCGCTCTACACGGCGCTGTTCGTCCGCGGCCACGCCCACAGCGTGGAATGCTGGCGCGAAGGTCTGCTGGTCGGCGGCCTCTACGGCGTCTCGCTGGGCGCCGCCTTCTTCGGCGAGAGCATGTTTTCCGACGAGCGCGACGCCTCGAAGGTCGCCCTGACCCATCTGGTGGCGCGGCTGCGCGCCGGAGGCTTCCGCCTGCTCGACGCCCAGTTCATGACCGGCCACCTGGCCAGCTTTGGAGCCGAGGAAATCCTGCGCCGCGAATACCGCGAACGGCTGGCGCTGGCGCTGGAAACGGATGGAGACTTCTTCGCCCTGCCCAGGGCTTTGAGCGGGGCTCAGGCCTTACAGGCGATCAGCCAGGCGTCGTAGACCGGGTGCTGGAAGGCGTTCAGGCCCGGCGATGAGGCGAACATCCAGCCGTGGAAGACCTGGCGCGAGACCTGTTCCTCGCCCTGGGTCTTGGGTTCGGAGCGCACCTCCATATAGGCGACCGCGTCGGGCATGGCCTCGTCGGGCGCGGAGGTCTCACAGGCCTTCACGGTGAAGACCAGGCCCTTGTAGCGCACGGGGCGGCCGATCTTGACCTCGAAGCGCATGGTCTCGGTGGTGATCTTGTCCAGGGCCTGGACGATGGCGGAGCCGTGCCTGAGGCGCTTTTCCGGCGCCACCGCCGCGGCCGTGGCCTCGACCCGGGCTTCCTCGTCGGCGGCGGCGTCCTTCTTGTCGGTCTTCTTGTCCTCAGTCGGCGCCTTGATCACCGGCGCCGGTTCGGCCGGAGGCACGATCGTGGGCAGGGGTTCGCTCGGCGGCACTGTGTTCGCGGGCGGCGGCGGAACCTGGACGGGCGGACGTTCCGGCGTCGCCTGGTCGGGCGTCGGCTGCCCGCTCTGGGCGCTGACGAGGCCGGCGGCCAACAGCGCGACCGCGGCGGCCGATCCGGTAATGGCGATGAGACGGGAACGCTTCATGGTGGCGACACTCTACCCGCTTCGCGCGTCCAAGCCTATTCCCCGGGACGCCAGGCCTGATAGTCGCCGGTGGCCGGCGGACGCTCGCCGCTCTCCGCCAGGGAGCCGGACGGCCTCCAGGCCTGCGGCGTGCCCGACAGGTTGGGCATGTGGTCCTTTTCCCAGGTCTGGCGCTTCAGGGGCTCGCGCGTCGGCGGCTCCTCGAAGGTGTGGTGCAGCCAGCCGTGCCAGTCCGGCGTCACCTTCGAGCCTTCGGCATAGCCGTTATAGATCACCCAGCGGCGCAGACGGCCATCGTAGGAATCCTTGTTGTTCTTCGCCTGGTAGTAGCGGTTGCCCATCTCGTCGGTCCCCACCAGCGCGCCCTTGCGGCCGACCGTGAACAGGGTGCCGATCGTGGCGCCGTTCCACCAGGTGAAGATCTTCGTGAGCACGTGCGCGTACCAGGTCTCGAGGGACGAAAAGCCTTGCGCCGGCGGGCCCGGCGCGGGCGGACCATAGCGATCCGGCCCCGGCGCGTCCAGAACCGCGCTGACCGCAAGATGTTGTGGGTAAGATGGCCGGAAACCGCCACATCTATTGAAGGCGCCCCAAGCCCGCCCTAGCCTTGCGGCGGGGTCAGCGAGTGTGGAGGCGGACCATGCGCTTCGAACGGCGCTTCTCGGTCAAGGACCGGAGCAACATCGCGCGCGAGACGCGCCGCCTGGAGCGCGCCGACGCGATCGTCGAGGTCGAGGCGCCGCGCGCCTGGCCGGACGCCCGGGTCGAGGCCTGGCTGGACTGGGGCCAGACCCTGGCGGCCGACTTTCCCGCCCTGGAGCCGGAAAAGCTGTCGCCGACCCGCGCCTTCGATCCCCTGCTGGGCGGCAGCCCCGACCGCTACGCGCGTCGCCTGGGCGCCTGGGGTTTCGCCGCCGGCGTCTTCGACCAGGCGGCGGACGCCGAGATCTTCGCGGAGGAACTGTTTTCCGCACTGGCGCTCGGCCTGTTCGCCCCGGCCTCGCGCCCCGCGTCAGGCGCGCGGATCCACCCGGTCGCGCAAGATCGCCTTCCCCCGGCGCCCGAGAGCCAGACCCTTCAGCTGCAGGACGTGGAGTTCGCCTCCGCGGTGGAGCAGCTCAGCGCCCGGAGCCGCGCCGCCGCCGTGAGCCGGGCCGCCGCCGAAGTGCTGGAAAGCCGCCTCGCCGCCGTGGGCGAGGCCGTCAGCCGCTGTGAGGGCGACCGCGCGGCCTGCGCCGATCCCCGCCGCAA
>CAYSNW010000117.1:0-4252 GCA_964432415.1 uncultured Caulobacteraceae bacterium | reverse complement strand
TTGACGAAGTTGGTCCCCTGCAGCAGCAGCTGGGCCATGATGGCGTTGTTGTCGTTGGCCGCCGACAGGTGGCAGTCGGTGCAGGTCTTGGTCTCGGTCCTGCGCACCGTGTGCGGGAAGTGCGGCGCGAAGGCCTGGCTGGAGAAGCCCGAGGCCGAGATCGGCGGCTGCTGCACATAGATCCGGTCTCGATTGATGTTGGTCGATGACAGGACCAGGGCCGAGGACGACCGGACCGGAGCGATGGTGAAGCCCTTGCCGCTGGAATGGCGGCCCAGCTGGAACATGTCGTCGCGCGCCACCTGGGGATTGTAGGTGGCGTAGTTCCGCGCCGTCTCGCCCTCGTACTTGTGGGCCTCGGTCTTCCAGTTGGCCTCGATCGGCAGGTGGCAGCCGCCGCAGGACGGGGTCCAGGAGGTGTGACAGGCGAAACACTCCATCTCGCTGTCCTTGTGGGCGAGATCCTTGGTCGCCACCCCCGAGCCCCAGGCCATGGGCTTCAGCCCCGCGCCGGACTTCGACATCAGCTTGGCGCGGGCGGCCTTGGCGTTGAAGTCGGGGCTGGAGCGGTCGACCGAGTCCTTCACCAGCGAGACCTTCCACTCCAACTTCGGATCGATGGAGGAGCGCTGGATCAGGATGCGGCGCCCCTCACGCTCGACCCATTCGAAGCGGCGGTGGCCGTCGGCGTTGCGGAGCAGGCTGAGGTCCGTGCCGTCGGGCCGCGCAGCGGGGCCGGAGGTTCTGAGGTTCGGATAGGCCGCGATCGTGCCGTGACAGTCGCGGCAGCCGATCTCCACCGCATTGGCGACCTCGCCCATGATCAGGCCCGAGCCGTGGGCGTCCTGGGCGAAGTGGCAGTCGGCGCACTGCATGCCCTTCTCGGCGTGGATGTCCATCAGGTGCACGGCCTTGCCGGGATTGACCCCGGGGCCGGGGAACGGGCCCTCGCCCTTGCGGCGCCACTTCTCCGGATCGTCCGGATCGACGATCTTGCCGTCGGCGTCGAGCAGATTGCCGTCGCGGTCGCGCTTGTAGACCCCGCGGAAGTTCCAGCCGTGGCCGTGGTAGTCGGCGAACTGGGTGTCCTTCAGCTTCGGGTTCAGGTCGAAGACGTTCCTGAGGAAGTCGAGGCTGGCCCACAGGCCGCGCGGCGCGGCGCCTTCGGGGTTCCTGTCCAGCACCTTCCGGACCTCGGCGGCGGTCGGGTACTTCTGCTGCTCCGGCCACATGAAGGGGGCGTCGGACTCGTAGTCCCACATGGTGTAGCCGAGGTAGGAGTTCAGGAACATGTTGGGCTGGTGCATGTGGCAGTTCATGCACTGCGACGTCGGGATCGCGCGGGTGAACTCGTGCCTGATCGGGTGGCCGGACTCCGTCTTGTCGATGGTCGGATCGGCGGTCGCGCTCTGGCCGTCGCGGCCGAACTTCGCATAGGTCAGGGAGTGCCGCGGCTCGCGGTCGTTGGCGTAGATCACGTGGCAGGCGGCGCAGCCGGACTGGCGATAGTCGCCGGGCTGGTCGTTGGTGCCCATGAACCACATGAAGGGGTCGTTGAGCCGCGTCTTGTGGACGTTGAGCACGGGAATGGCGACGCGCAGGCCGGTGCCGGGGCCGCGGTTGGACTGGCGGATATCGGGACGACCGGGCTCCTCCAGCCGCTGCATCTCGCCGGTGGCGTCGGGCAGGCCGATTTCCGGGAACTGGGTTCCGATGTTGCGGCCGCCGCGCTCGAAGACGCGGAAGATGTCGGCGGGCGGCACCACCTGCCAGGTCGGGAGCGGATAGAGGGTCGAGATGGCGCCGCGCTTCTTCTCGGCCTCGGTGACCGTGCCCGGAGGCGAGCCGGGGGACAGGACGCGGGCGGGCTCGCCGTTGCGGGTATAGGCCTCGCCCAGCTGGTAGTTCTTGAAGGGCAGGACGCCGTTGTTGTAGGTGGCGCCGCCGAAGAACATGGCCCCCGTGGCCATCAGCGAGCGTTCCGCTGCCTGGATTTCCGGCATGTGGCAGGCGCCGCAGCTCTCGCGCGCCACCCGGTAGTCGGACGGATTGACGAAGCGGATGTACTCCGGCGCCTCGCGGTTGAGCAGGGTGTAGCTCTGCTTCGGATTGGCGGCGGAGGGGAAGCCCCAGGCCTCGGGATAGCGCGGCAGGACGTGGGCCTGGTTGCGCAGGCGGATGTACTCCACGCCCTTGGGGTCGAGGCCGGGCGAGGCCATGACCCGCGCGTCGCCGCCGTGGCAGTCGGCGCAGCCCAGCACCACCGCGTCGGAGCGGTGCATGGAGAGGGCGTCGCCGGCCGTGTGGCAGGACTTGCAGCCGGCGCTCTTGGCCTCGGCCTGGTCGGGGGTCTGATCCTTCTGGGCCGGAGGCGCCGTGACGTAAGCGCGCTGAATAGGCTTGGGCCCCTCGCCTGCGCGGGAGCCAGCTGGGCCGATCAGGGCCAGGACCAGCAGGGCCAGTCCCGCCAGGATCAGATTGTTGGCCGCGCCCCTGTGCATTCCGGCCCCCTCAGAACGTCAGGATAGCGTTGAGGAGGGTCGAATAGTAGCGCTGGTCCCTGCCCTTGGCGACGAACAGGTCGCCGAAGCCGGCGCCCGGATCGAACACGGCGGCCGACGCGCGGAACACCAGGTTCTGGGTCATGTGCGGCCGCCAGGTCAGGGCCAGCGAATAGTCCCAGCCCAAGGGCTTGGGGATCGAGCCCTCCTGCCTCAGCGCCTGGACGATGGCGGTGTTGTCGAACCAGAGGTGGTTCAGGTTGGTGGTGAGCCTGAGGTGCGGCGTCAGGTCGAAGTCGGCGCCGGCGCCCAGCAGGATCGTGCCCGGGTTGTTGAAGTTGGACTGGCCCTCGTCCTTGGACGAACGCAGGGAGTTGAGCACGCCGTTCCTGCCCGTGACCCCCACCGCGCGGCCGCCGCCGACGAAGGGCACCGACTGGCGGATCCAGTAGGAGGTGTCCGAGCCCGCGAACTGGGGGTTCTCGACGATGGCGTCGAAGCCGGTCTCCTTGTTGTCGTAAGGGTTGCGGTCGCCCGAGGCGTAGAGCGCCGACAGGCGCACCCGGGTCCAGTCGAAGTCCATCGACGGTTCGACCGCGGCGAAGAAGGAGCGGATCTTGGCGGGCTTGCCCGTGAAGATGTTGTTGCGGTCTTCGCCCAGCGCCGCGTAGGTCGAGGCGGTCAGGTTGACCCGGCCCAGATGGCCGTCGGCGTTGTAGCCGAGATAGACCACGTCGTAGTCGCGGGCGCGCAGGTTGCCGATCAGGGCGGGGCGGACCGGGAAGCCGTTGTCGTCGAAGTGGATCTGACCGGCCTCGCGGTTCCTGTTGTAGACCACGGTCAGCTGGGAGGTCATGCCGGGGACCGGCAGGTCCTGGCGGTAGAGGTTGGCGGCGAAGACGGTGTCGCGCCGCAGCGGCTGGCCCAGATCGTTCAGGCCCGAGTTGGTGTCCTTCTCGATGCGCTGGAAGACCGCCAGATTGTACTGGAAGCGGTTGTTGTCGCGGTCGCCGAACAGGCGGACGCCCAGCTGGTTGTCCTGGAACAGGAAGCCGCGGAAGTCGGCGGAGAAGGGCTGGATGCCGACCCGGACGGAGTCGAAGTCGTAGCGGTCGGAGACGTTCCTCAGGTGGTAGTCGAGGAAGGCCTCCTGCACCCCCAGGAACTGGTCGCTGCGGTGCGGCGGCTTCGACGGCTGCACCGAGAGGATCCGCTTCTCCTGCACCTCGGCGTAGTTGAAATTGTAGGCCAGCGTCAGGCGGAGCTCGATCTCCGGCGGCTTGAAGGCGGTGGAGCCCTTGATCAGGGACACGCCGGTGATGAAGGTCTGCGACGCCCCCAGGCTGTTCGGGCGGCCGAACAGGTCCAGGCTGCCGGGCCGGGTGGTGGTCTGCACCCCGACCGGCAGGGGGAAGGAGCGCGGCTCGATCACCGTGTCGGAGATGCCCGAGAAGGCGACGAACCAGTCCTTCGTCCCCTTGATCGGCCGGTCGCCCTTGAAGGTATTCTGCCGGTAGGGGTCGAACCAGCGCGAATGGACGCCGAAGGTCTCCACCAGCCGCCAGCGGTCGCTGATCGGGATGTGGTCGGCGGGGAAGGCGTCGGGCGGCGGGGCCTCGACCGCGCCCTTGTTCACCTGGACGGCGCGCTCGGGATAGGTCGGAAGCGTCCCCGGACGGCGGCGGCCCATGGGCTCGTCGCCCGCGGGCGGCGGCGGTGCGGGGCGGGTCTGCTGCGCCGGGGGCGGCGGG
>CAYSNW010000116.1:0-4634 GCA_964432415.1 uncultured Caulobacteraceae bacterium | reverse complement strand
TCCGCCGGCGCGGCGCCGGCCAGCAGGGCGGCCACGACCGCAAACCCCGCAACGCGAACCATGGCTCATCCCCCCGAACGCCGGAGCCGACCATGCACGGGGAAGGCGAGGCGGCGCAAGGGCCGCGAGGGCGGGTTCGCGCCGGAGGGGAAGGGTGTGGATTTTGGGTTTGCGGGCGTGGGAGGGCGAGTCGCCTGGGGCGGTCTCCGCACGGTAGAGTGCGCGTGTCGCGCTGTTTACTTTCCGGAAATGGCCGGAGCCTTCAGAACGCCGTACAGGTCGTGTTAATATCTGTAGAGCAGGATAGGTTTAACAGAATTCATTACTTGCGAGATCAGCTCAAGGTCGTCTGATTCACATCTCTTCGGTCTCGTTGAAATTCCACGGGAAACCACAGGGTTGCGAATCAAACACATTGCCGCCATATTTGGATGGCTAAAGCACGTCCCCGGCGCGGGCCCTCGAGGCTCGACCGGGTTTCGAAGCCCGCAACCGGCATGGCGAAAGAGCCCGGGGGTTTCGAGGGATTTGGGGGGCGCATCGGCCCTCGCCGCACAGGACTGAAGCCTTGTCGATCAACACACCAGCGCGTGCCCCCGTACGCGCCCTGGTCGGCGCCGCCGCATTCGGATCCCTGGTGGGTCTGGCTATGGGCTGCGCCTACCTGGGTGGGACGATGGCCAAGGCCATGACGGTGCAGGCCAAGGCGGAACGCCTGGCCGGAACCCAGAAGGCCGGCCTGTCGGACCAGCGCGTGCTCGCCGCCTCCGGTGTGGACGAGAGCGCGCGCCTGATCGCCAACCGTCTCGACCCCTATTCCGTCGCCGGCTTCGCCGAGCGCGACCGCCAGTCGACCCTTTCCGCCGAACACATCGCCGAGCGCGACCCCACCCTGCTGCGGTCCGCGGCGCTGGCCGCTGGCCTGCGCAAGGCCGACTTCGCCGCCACCCCGGCGGCGGCGCCCTACCGCTATGGCCAGGCGCTGGAAGCCTCGCGCGACCTCGATTGCCTGACCTCGGCGGTCTATTACGAGGCCCGCGGCGAAGGCGCCGCCGGCATGCAGGCGGTGGCCCAGGTGGTGCTGAACCGCGTGCGCCACCCGGCCTTTCCGAAGTCGGTGTGCAGCGTGGTCTACCAGGGCGCCGGATCCGGCACCTGCCAGTTCTCCTTCGCCTGCGACGGCTCGACCCGCCAGCATTCGGAGAGCGAAGCCTGGCGCCGCGCGCGCCAGATCGCCTCCAAGGCCCTCTCGGGCTGGGTGATGGCCGAGGTCGGCAACGCCACCCACTTCCACACCACGGCCGTCTCGCCGAACTGGCGCTCGAACCTGACGCGCATCGCCCAGGTCGGCAGCCATGTGTTCTACCGCTTCGGCGGCTCCTCGGGCGCGCCGGACGCTTTCCGCTACACGCCCAAGCCCTCCTCGGGCGGCATGGACGCGGGCCTGGCCCGGCCGGTGATCGCGGGCTTCGCGCCCAACCTCGGCCCCGGCGACGGTCCCAAGCCGTACCAGATCCTGTTCAAGGGCGCCGAAGCCGCCGCCCCGGCCAAGGCCGAGGACAAGCCGGCCGCCAAGGCTGAGGCGCCGGCCGAACCGGCGAAGGCGGAGACCACGCCCGCCAGCTGACGGCGGCGCGCGCGTTGCAGTGAAAGGCCTCGAGAGCCGGTTCGGGCTCGGTTCGAGGCGTTTCATGGCCCAGTCCGGAACAAATTCCCCTGACACGAGTGTGCGCGGCGGGCCGCTCGATATGCTGCGCTTTCTCGCGGCGGGATTTGTGGTGCTCTACCACTTCGCGGAGCACGCGCCGGTGGCGCTGGACCGCCTGGCGCCCGTGATCGGCCGCGGTTGGCTGGCCACTGACTTCTTCCTGATGCTGTCGGGCTTCGTCCTGGGCGGCGCCTATGGGCCGAAGCTGGACCAGGGCCGCATGCCGTCCGTCTCCTTCTTCGCCCGGCGCCTGGCGCGGGTCTGGCCCGGCCAGCTGATCGTGCTGGTGGCGTTGCTGGCCCTGGTCAGCCTGTGCGCCCTGGCGGGCGTTCAGCCCCACCATCCGGAGCGGTTCGAGCCCGGCGACTTCTTCGCCCAGGCCGCTCTGATCCAGGCCTGGGGCTTCGGTTCACACCTGAGCTGGAACGCGCCGAGCTGGACCCTGTCGGCGCTGGTGGTCTGCTACGCCGCCTTCCCCTTCGCCTGGCGCGCGGCCAAGGGGCTTGAGGGCCGTCCGGCCGCCCTGTTCTGCGCGCTCGACGTGCTGGCGCTCGCGGCCCTGACCGCGCGGCTGACGCTCGGCCACGCGCCCTGGGACCTGGGGCTGGGCCTGGCCATGGTCCGCGCGGTTCCGCTGTTCCTCTGCGGCCTGCTGCTCGCCCGCGCGGCCTCCGGGCTGAAGCTGAAGGGCCGCGAGCCGCTGTGGGTCGCGGGCGCCGGCGCCCTGGCGCTGATCCTGTTCCAGGCCTCGGGACACAACGACCTGGCCGACCTGGGCTCGATGGTCGCCATCGCCTTCGTGGTGCTGGCGGCGGGCAGCGCCTCGGGGCCGCGCTCGGCCCTGGCGGCGCGGGGCGCGACCCTGTCCTTCGCCCTGTTCGTAACCCACACCCTGTCCGCCGCCGTCTGGTTCGGCGCCCTGGGGGCGGTCGAGGCGCGCTGGACCCTGGCCGAGCCGCTGCGCTGGGCCGGTTTCCTTGGAGCCTTCGCCTTCGCCTTCGCCGTGGCCTGGACCTTCGACCGCTTCGTCGACCAGCCGATCCAGCGCGGTCTGAAGGCGGCCATGGGCGGCGGCGCGCGGACGTCCGGGGTGAAGGCCGAGGCCTGAGATCTGTCCCTAAACGCAGGGACTTTGTCGTTTCCCCGGCTCGGCCCTGGCCCCAGGATGGCTCCGACCTCCCCGGAGCCCCGCCATGGCCGATCCCTTCGTCATCGTCTTCGCCGTCTATCCAGGCGTCACCCAGCTGGATTTCACCGGTCCCTATGAGGTGCTCTCGCGCCTGCCGGGCGCGCAGGTCGTCATCGCCTCCGGCGCGGGCGGGCCGGTCACAGCCGAGAAGGGCCTGACCTTCCTGAGCGTGCCGATCGCGGAGGTTCGAACCTGCGATCTGATCTGCATCCCCGGCGGCGCGGGCCAGACCGAGGCCATGGTCGACCCCGCCTACATGGACGGGGTGCGGCGCCTGGGCGGGCAGGCGAAATGGGTGACCTCGGTCTGCACCGGTTCGCTGATCCTGGGGGCGGCGGGGCTGCTTAAGGGCAAGCGGGCGGCGACCCACTGGGGCTACCGGGCCATGCTGCCCCTGTTCGGCGCCGAGCCGGTGGCCGAGCGGGTGGTGCGCGACGGAAACACCTTCACCGGCGGCGGGGTGACGGCGGGCATCGACTTCGGCCTGGTGGTCGCCGCCGCCGTCGCGGGCGAGACCACCGCCAAGGCGATCCAGCTGATGCTCGAATACGATCCGCACCCGCCCTTCGACGCCGGCTCTCCCGAGCGTGCGCCCGCGGAGGTGGTCGCGATCGTGAGGAAGCGTCTGGACGAACTGCTGGAAAAGCGCCGGGCGGCGGCGGAACTATCCTTCTCCCGGTCGGGAGAAGGATAGGCCCCGGTCGCGTAGCGACGGGGAGGATGAGGGGCTGCGGGAGCCCCTCTGTAATCCCTCACCCTCCCATTGCTGCGCAATGGGCCCCGCCCTCTCCCTATGGGAGAGGGAATTCATCCAGCCCCACATCCAGCGCCGGCGCGGAATGCGTCAGGGCGCCCACCGAAATCGCATCCACCCCGGTCTCCGCGATCGCGCGCACGGTCTCGAGGGTCACGCCGCCCGACGCTTCCAGCTTCGCTGCGCCCTTCGCCCGCGCCACGGCCTCGCGCAGGTCGGCGAGGGCGAAGTTGTCGAGCAGGATCACGTCGGGGCGGAAGGGCAGGGCCTGGTCGAGCTGGGCCAGGTTGTCGACCTCGACTTCGATCTTGACCAGCCAGCCGGCCGCCGCGCGGGCGCGCTCCAGCGCCGCCGCCACCCCGCCGCAGGCCGCGACGTGGTTGTCCTTGATCAGGATGGCGTCATCCAGACCGAAGCGATGGTTGATCCCGCCGCCGCAGCGCACAGCGTATTTCTCCAGCGCCCGCAGGCCGGGCGTGGTCTTGCGCGTGTCGGCGATCAGGGCGCCCGTGCCCTCCACCGCGCGGACATAGGCGCGGGTCAGGGTCGCGATCCCCGACAGGCGCTGGACCAGGTTCAGCGCCACCCGCTCGGCGCCGAGCAGGGCGCGGGCGTTGCCGGCCACCGTGGCCAGAACCGTGCCGGCGTGCGCTTCCGAGCCGTCGCGGGTCCGGATCTCGAAGCGGGCGTCCGGGTCCAGCGCGTGGATCGTGAGCCGCGCGCAGTCGAGACCGGCGACGCAGCCCTCCCGGCGCGCGGCGAAGGCCAGGGACAGGCGCGCGTCCGGCGCGATGCAGGCCTGTGAGGTGATGTCGCCGGCGCGGCCCAGGTCCTCGGCCAGGGCGGCGCGCACGACGGGCGCGATCATCAGGTCGGGGAGCGGGGTCATTCGGCGGCGATCCCGAGGGCGGCGCGGTCTTCGACCGCGGCCAGGGTGAGGCGGGTGCGCACGCCCTGCGGAGCGGTCTGCGGCAAGTCGGCGC
>CAYSNW010000115.1:0-4688 GCA_964432415.1 uncultured Caulobacteraceae bacterium | reverse complement strand
GCGCCGTGGCGCTGCCGACGGGGGCGGCGTCGCTGGTGGTGGTGGTCTCGGTGGTCGTGGTGGTCAGGGGGTTGGTCGCCGGCTTGGGCGCCAGCAGCAGGGCGGCCGCGCCGCCCACGGCGGCAAGCAGCACCAGGCCGCCGACGATGGCGGTGGTCGACGGACGGCCCTTCGCCGCGGCGCTGCGGCCGCCGTTGGAGCGCGCCAGCACCGAATTGGTCCCGAGCGCGCCGCCGCCGTTCATCAGCGGGTCGTCATCGATGGCGAGCGCGGGGCCGCCCACGGGCGTGTTGAAGTCACCGCCCGGGGTGATGGCGGCGGGGCGCGAGGGGCGCGAACCCCAGACATTGGGTTGGTTGAGGGGCGTGTCAGACATTGCGTTTTCGCGGACTGTTGGCCGCGTCCCTGTGTGTCTAGCTGGACACAGGAAACGACTATCCGGCGATTTGGTTCAGTTTATCGTGATGCTGAGGGAACCATCGCACGGTCAAGCCCCGCCACATTCCGGCCATTATACCGGCAACGCTTCTGATTTATTGTGAATATTCCGGCGATTGCTGTTCGGACTATTATGGGTGCTTTAGCCGAACCTGCCCTCAACATAGTCCCGCGTACGCTCCGCCCGCGGTTGCTCGAACACCTCGCGCGTCGGCCCGAACTCGATCAGCCGGCCCAGGTACATGAAGCCGGTGTCGTCGGAGATGCGGCTGGCCTGCTGCAGGTTATGGGTGACGATGACGATGGTGTAGTCGGCCTTCAGCTCCACCAGGGTGTCCTCGAGCTTGCCGCTGGAGATCGGATCCAGGGCCGAGGCGGGCTCGTCCAGCAGCAGGATCTCGGGCTTGACCGCAATGCCGCGCGCCACGCACAGGCGCTGTTGCTGCCCGCCCGAGAGGCCGAGGCCCGAGGTGTGGAGCTTGTCCTTGACCTCGTCCCACAGGGCCGCGCGCTTGAGCGAGGTGTGCACCCGCTCGTCCATCTCGGCCTTGCCCAGGCCCTCGTAGAGCCGGACCCCGAAGGCGACGTTGTCGTAGATCGACATCGGAAACGGCGTGGGCTTCTGGAACACCATGCCGATGCGCGAGCGCAGCAGCGACAGGTCCACGCCGGGCCGCAGCAGGTTCTCGCCGTCCAGCAGGATCTCGCCCTCGGCGCGCTGGCCGGGGTAGAGCGCATAGATGCGGTTCAGCGCGCGCAGCAGGGTGGACTTGCCGCAGCCGGACGGCCCGATCAGGGCTGTCACGGCGTTTCGGCGCACGGCCATGTCGACCCCGTGCAGGGCCTGGTGACGGTCGTAGAAGAAGTTCAGGCCACGCGCGCGCAGCTTGACCTGGTCCGCGGGGGGTTCGCTCAGGAAGGGGCCTTCGAGGGCCGGGGCGGTCAGGGTGTCGGTCATTGGCGGGCGGCCCGGGCGGCCAGGATGCGGCCGGCGATGTTGATGATCAGGACGGCGAGCGCGATCAGCAGCGCCCCGACCCAGCCCACCCGCACGAGGTCGTCGTAGGCGGACTGGGCGTTGTTGTTGATGACCAGCGGCAGGGCGGCGATCGGCTGGGTGAGCGCGGTGAGCGGATGGCTCCAGTCGCTGCCGGAGGTGTTGCCGAAGGCGGTCTGCAGCAGCGGCGCGGTCTCGCCGGCGATGCGGGCGAAGCCCAGCAGGGCGCCGGTCAGCAGGCCCCCGCCGGCCGCGCGCCAGACCACCTTGCGGATCACCACCCAGTTGGGGGCGCCCAGCGCCGAGCCGGCTTCGCGCAGGGCGTAGGGCTGGAGCCTGAGGATGTCCTCGGTGGTGCGGGTGACCACGGGCGTGGCCAGCAGCGCCAGCGCCACGCCCCCGGCCAGGGCCGAGTAGTGGTGCAGGCCGTGCTTGACCATCAGGACATAGACGGCGAGGCCGACCAGGATCGAGGGCGCCGAGAGCAGGACATCGTTGAGGAAGCGGATGGCGTGGCCGTAGCGGCTCTCGCCGCCGAGCTCGGCCAGCCAGGTGCCGGCCAGGATTCCCACGATCACCGAGATAACCATGGCGATGGCGCAGACCACGACCGAGCCGATGATGGCGTTCCTCAGGCCGCCGCCCTCGGTGCCGGAGGCGGCGGTGTCGTGCAGGAAGATGTTGGCGTCCAGCCCGGTGAAGCCCTTGCTTGCCAGGGTCCACAGGATCAGGGCCAGAAAGGTCAGCGCCACCCCGGCCGCGGCCGAGCTCAGCATCACGAAGACGGCGTTGACCGCCTTGCGGCGAAGGCGGCGGGCGGCGGAGACGGGGGGCCTAGTCATAGCGCTGGGCCGAAAGCAGGGCGCGGGCGATGGCCAGCACCGAGAAGGTGATCAGGAACAGCACAAGGCCCAGCGCAATCAGGGCCGCCTCGTGCATCCCCTGGGCCTCGTTGAACTCGTTGGCGATGGTCGAGGCCAGGGTCGAGCCGGAGTCGAACAGGGACTTCGGGAAATTGTGCGAATTGCCGATGATGAAGGTCACCGCCATGGTCTCGCCGAGCGCGCGGCCCAGCCCCAGCATGATCACCCCGACCGAGCCGCGCGCCACGTAGGGCATGACCACCCGGGTCACCACCTCGAAGGTGGTGGCGCCCACGCCGTAGGCGCTCTCGCGCACGGGCGCGGGGACGCTGAGGAACAGCTCGCGGAACACGGCCGCCATATAGGGCAGGATCATCACCGCCAGGATCACCGAGGCGGTGAAGATGTTGGTGCCGTTGGGGGTGCCGGCCACCAGCCGGGCCCAGATCGAACCGTCTGGCGCGGCCATGCTGAGCGGGACCTGCACATGCTCGGCGAAGAAGGGCCCGAACACGAACAGGCCCCACATGCCGTAAACGATGGAGGGAATGCCGGCGAGCAGCTCGACCGCTATGGCAACGGGTCGCTCGATCAGGCGCGGGCAGAACTCGGTCAGGAACACCGCCGCTCCGATGGCCAGCGGCAGGGCCATGGCCAGGGCCAGGGCCGATGAGATCAGGGTGCCGACCAGGGGTCCCGCGGCGCCGTAGACGTCGCGCACCGGATCCCAGGTGGCGTTGACGAAGAAGCCGAAGCCGAAGGTCTTCAGCGCCGGCCAGCCGCCCAGCACCAGCGAGACCAGCACCCAGCTCAGCGCGACGAGCAGCAGGGTGGCGGCCGAAAAGCAGGCGGCGCGGAACAGGGGGTCGAGCGCGGCCCCTTTCGGCTGTCGTCGGACGGCGATGTCGGCCATGGGTCGAGGCTTGGGCTCGTCGAAGGACAATAAACGCCGTAGGCGGAGGACCGGCATCGGCCCCCCGCCCCCATACGACGCGAGTGTGACGGTTTTTTACAGCGACGCTCGGCGCATCACTTGCCGGGGACGTAGACCGGCTTGCCGTCGGCGCCCGTGACCTGGGAAGCCCACTGCTTGCGCACCAGGGCCTTCACCGTGGCCGGCAGCGGCACATAGTCGAGCTGCACCGCGGCGGCGTCGCCGTTCCGGTAGGCCCAGTCGAAGAACTTCAGCACGGCGGCGCCCTTGGCCGCGTCGTCCTGCTTCTTGTGGACCAGGATGTAGGTCACCCCGGTGATCGGCCAGGCGAACCTGCCGGGCTGGTTGAGCAGCAGGACGTAGTTGCCCTGGCTCTGGGCCCACTTGGCGTTGGCGGCCGCAGCGGCGAAGTCGGACGCGGTGGGCAGGACCCAGCCGCCGTCGTGCGCCTGCATGGCGGCGTAGTTCAGGTGTTTCTGCTTGGCGTAGGCGTATTCGACGTAGCCGATGGAGCCCTTGGTCTGGCCCACGGCCGCGGCGACGCCGTCGTTGCCCTTGCCGCCCACGCCCGCCGGCCAGTTGACCGCGTCATTGCCCCCGACCTTGGTCTTCCACTCCGGCGAAACCATGGACAGGTAGGTGGTGAACAGGAAGGAGGTGCCCGAACCGTCGGCGCGGTGCACCACGGTGATCGGGAAGGCCGGCATCTTCTTGGCCGGGTTCAGGCGCTGGATGGCCGGGTCGTTCCACTTGGTGATCTTGCCGAGATAGATGTCGGCCAGCACCGCGCCGGAGAGCTTCAGCTCACCCGGGTTCAGGCCGCCGATGTTGAACACCGGCACCACGCCGCCGATCACGGTGGGGAACTGATACAGGCCCGACTCGGCCTGGTCGGCGGGGGTCAGCGGCTTGTCGGTGCCGCCGAAGTCGACGGTCTTGGCGCGGATCTGCTTGATGCCGCCGCCCGAGCCGATGGGCTGGTAGTTGACCTTGCCGGCGCCGGACGCGGCGTAGGTCTCGGCCCACTTCTGATAGACGGGGGCCGGGAAGGTGGCGCCCGCGCCGTTCAGGTCGAGGGCCAGGGCGGCGCCGGCGGTGAGCGTCACGGCGGCCGCGATCGCGATTTTCTTGAACATCGATGTCTCCACGGGTTCGTGCGATCGGCAGACCGCCCCCGGGGCCGCTCTTAGGAGCGGGCCGCGACAGTTTCTTGAAGCTTTTGAGTCGGCTTCTTCACATTGTGCGACAGAAAGTCCGTAGACGGATCAAAGCCCTACTGTGGGTCGATCTCGTCCTGGCGCCGTTCGTAGAGCGACCGCAGGGCGTCCGTGTCGCCGCGGGCTGCGGCGCGGTCGCGGGCCTCGCGCCAGCGGGCCTGGTCGGCCTGCAGGGCGTCCGGGTCCTCGGCCTGGTCCATGGCGCGATCGCCAATCCACGCGGCTATCTCGTGCGCGTG
>CAYSNW010000114.1:0-4807 GCA_964432415.1 uncultured Caulobacteraceae bacterium | reverse complement strand
CCTTGCGGATCTCGGTGGTGGCGAAGATGAACTTGGCGTGCGGCGGCGGCTCTTCCAGCGTCTTCAGCAGCGCGTTGAACGCCGCCGTCGACAGCATGTGCACTTCGTCGATGATGTAGACCTTGTAGCGCGCCTCGACGGGCGCATAGCGCACCCCGTCCAGCAGCTCGCGCATCTCGTCGACCTTGGTGCGCGAGGCCGCGTCGAGCTCCAGCACGTCGATGTGCCGCCCCTCGATGATGGCCTTGCAGTGAATGCCATCAACCGTGAGATCGACCGAGGGCTGGTGGACCGTGTCGCTCTCGTAGTTGAGCGCGCGCGCCAGCAGCCGCGCCGTCGTGGTCTTGCCGACGCCCCGGACGCCCGTGAGCATGAAGGCGTGGGCGAT
This sequence comes from uncultured Caulobacteraceae bacterium, assembly GCA_964432415.1. GTDB lineage: Bacteria > Pseudomonadota > Alphaproteobacteria > Caulobacterales > Caulobacteraceae > JAFECT01. The sequence continues at coordinate 4,419 of CAYSNW010000114.1, read as the reverse complement.
GCGATTGGCGCTGAATGCGTTGGTCAGGGTCCTGACCATGGCCTCCTGGCCGATCAGGTCCTCGAAGGTGCGCGGCCGGTATTTGCGCGCCAGCACCGTATAGGCACCCCCATCCAATGTGGGATTGCCGGCGGTCGGCTCGGGCGGCGGAGCGGAGGGCGCGGCGGCCGCACCGAACATGTCGGAGGTGTCGGGGTCCCGCTCGGCGGTTTCACGCTCTTCGGCTTCGGGTTCGAGCGTGACGTCGGCGTCGGGCATCGCTTCTTCGGGGATTGGGTGGAGACTGGACACGACCCGAAGGGGAATTCGTTACGGCTGCTTCCTTCCGGACCTGACCGGGTTGGCGAAGCCTTCGCCCGCGCCAGCCTCCGTCCCCTATATCGCGAGTCCGGGCGCGGTGTGCAAGCCGGGTCGCCCGAGTCGCGTCCGGGGGTGTCGTTTCGCCGCCGCCGGGACTATGTCAGCGCTCATGTCGCCTCCCCGCATGACCCACACCTTCGCCGGCAACCCGCTCGACCGGGGCGGCGACAGCCGCACCGACCCCGCCTGGATCGCCGCCCGGACCACCGATCCCGAAGCGCTGGCCATTGCGCTCTGGGACGGCAAGCCGCTGGTGGAGGATGCGCCGGACGGCGGCGCCCGGCTGGCCTATCTGCAGGCGAAGATGGCCTTCGAGGCCGTGGGCGGTTCGGAGAACCGGCGGCTGTTCCTGGGCCGCTGGAAGGACACCCCGGTCTTCGCGGTCGAGTTCGACGGCCCGGCCGACCCAGCCATGGGGGCGCTGGCAGGCCTGGGGCGCTTCGAGGAACTGCGCGGCGTCGCGCTCGCCCTGCCCGGTCCCGAGACCGGCATCATCGCCACCGCCAAGTCCCTGTTCGCCTGGCGGCTGCGCCACCGCTACTGCTCCGCTTGCGGCCAGGAGAGCGAGAACGCCGATGGGGGCTGGAAACGGGTCTGTCCCGCCTGCAAGGCCGAGCATTTTCCCCGCACCGACCCGGTCACCATCATGCTGCCGGTGAAGGGTGAGCGTTGCCTGCTGGGGCGCGGGGTCAACTATCCGCCGAACCGCATGAGCGCCTTCGCGGGCTTCCTGGAGCCCGGCGAATCGATCGAGGAGGCCTGCGCGCGCGAGCTGAAGGAGGAGGTCGGCCTGACCCCGGTGAAGGTCACCTACCACTCCAGCCAGCCCTGGCCCTGGCCCTCTACCCTGATGATCGGCCTGATCGCCGAGGTGGATTCCGAAGAGATCGTCCCGGACGGCGGCGAGATCGCCGAGGCCCGCTGGTTCACCCGCGAAGAGGCGCGCCGGATGATCGCCGAGGGCGGCTTCGACGGGATCAACTGCGCCCCGCCGCTGGCCATCGCCCATCATCTGGTCAAGGCGTGGAGCGAGGGCTTCCCCGCCTAGCGCGGCAGCAGCCTCGCCGCCTGGGCCGGGGTCTGCCTCTGACCGTCCACCGCGTAGTTGGCCTTGCGCATGGCCTCGACCGGAATGGCGTTCAGCATCGGGGTCAGGGCCTTGATCAGACGGGGATCGTTGGCCCGCTTGGGCGAGATCAGGATCACCGCGTCGTAGGGCGGGATGGCGGCCTTGGGGTCGCCCAGCACCACCAGATGGTCGGCGGCGATGCGTCCGTCGCTGGAGAAGGCCGAGATCACGTCGGCCTGGCCGCTCTCCAGCGCCCGGTACATGAAGGTCGGCTGGTAGGACTTCTTCGCCCGGAAGTTCAGGCCGTAGGCATGGTCGATGGCCAGCCACTCCGGGCGCGACAGGAACTCGATGTCGGCGCCCAGGGTCAGGTCGGGCGCCACGCGCGCCAGGTCCTCGATCGTTGTCACATGCAGCGCCCGGGCGCGCTCGGCGGTCATGGTCAGGGCGTAGGCGTTCTCGAAGCCCAGCGGGCCCAGCACCCGCACGCCGTAGCGGCGCTTCAGCTCGGCCGTCAGCTGCTGCAGCAGAACCTGGCGCGGCGGCGTGTCCTTGCGCCCCAGCACCGTGGTCCACAGCGTGCCGGTGTAGTCGACATAGACGTCGACCTCCCCCGCCGCCAACGCACGGAAGGCCACCGCCGAGCCCAGGCCGTCGCGGCGCTGGACCCCCGCCCCGGCGGAGCGCAGCCGTTCGCTCATCACCTCGCCCAGGATGAACTGTTCGGAGAAGTTTTTGGTCCCGACCGTGTAGTTCACCGGCCCCGCCGCCATCAGGGGCGCCGCCGCCACCGCCACGCCGGCGATCAGCCCGCCCAGGCCCATCAGCATGCGCCGTCCGTCGCCGCGCGTGGCGCCGGCCTCGATCAGGGCCAGGAGGCCGTCGGCGATCAGAGCCAGGGCGGCCGCCGCCCCGCAGCCGAACAGCACCGAGACCCAGTTCTCGGTCTGCAGGCCGGTGAAGATGTAGTTGCCCAGGCTGGTCTGGCCGACAGGCGTGGCCAGGGTCGCGGTCCCCACCACCCAGACCGCGGCGGTGCGCACCCCGGCCATGAACACCGGCGCGGCCACGGGCGCCTCGACCAGGACCAGGGTCTGACGGGGGTTCAGACCCAGCGAACGGGCCGCGTCGCGCAGGCCCTGGCCCACGCCCTTGAGGCCCGCCACCCCGTTCCTGAGCACCGGCAGCATGGAATAGAGCGTCAGCGCCAGCAGCGAGGGCAGGAAGCCCAGGGCCGGAAACCCGATCCCGAACAGCTTTCGCGTCGCCGCCGAGATCAGCAGCAGCAGCGGATAGAACAGGGCCAGAAGCGCGATGGAGGGAATGGTCTGGATCAGGCCGGCGAGACCGAGGGCGCTCACCCGCACCATGGCGTTGCGGCTGGCCAGCACCGCCAGCGGAACCGCGATGACCAGGCCGAGCGCCAGGGCCGAGGCGCTCAGCACCACGTGCCAGCCGAGGTATTCCGGAAGCAGGCGCCAGGCGGTCTCGAATCGCTCGTCCACCCGCGCTCTCCGTCAGCCCCTGGCCGCCGCCCTTGCCTGCTCCAGGTCGGCGGGCGTGTCCACCGAGATCGGCGCCTCGTCCAGCACCGCCGCCCAAATCTGCATGCCCATCTCCAGAGCCCGGAGCTGTTCCAGCTTCTCGCGCCGCTCCAGCGCCGAGGGCTGGGCGTCGGTGAAGCGCATCAGCGCCTCGCGCCGGTAACCGTAGATACCGATGTGGCGCCACACCGGCCCTTCGCCCCAGAGCGTCGAGCGGGTGAAGTAGAGGGCGCGCGCCCGGTGGGCGCTGTCCTGGAAGGCCAGCACAGCCTTGACCACGTCGGTGTTGGTGCGGTCGGCGGCCGAGCTCTCGGCGGCCACGACGGTGGCGATATCGCAGCCCGGCTCCGCCTCCAGCAGCCGGGCGCAGGCGCTGACCACCTCCTTCTGCACAAAGGGCATGTCGCCCTGCAGATTGATCACCGCGTCATGGCGCCCTTCGGGGTCCAGGGCCTCCAGCGCCGCGCGGATCCGGTCCGAACCGGAGGGCAGGGCCGGGTCGGTCAGCACCGCCCGTCCGCCCGCGGCTTCCACCGCATCCACGATGGCCTGGTCGCCCGCCGCCACCGCCACCGGGCCCACGCCCGCGGCCTCGGCCCGGCGCAGCACCCGTACGATCATGGGGGTCCCGCCGATGTCGGCCAGCGGCTTGTCGGGCAGGCGTGTGGCGGCCATGCGCGCCGGTATTAGGACGATCGGGTTCACAACAGCCTCCGGAAGACGCATCAAACCCGTGCGCCAGTTGCGCTGGCGGCGGTAGCGTGTAAGAGAGCCGGGCGCAAGAATCGGGGCGCTCGCGGGCCCCATCCAGAGGACTTTCGAGCGGGCATGAGCGACGATCTCAAACTCAACAAGATTCTCGGCGCCGGCCTGGCCACCGCGCTGCTCATTCTGGGCGTGCGCGAAGTCTCCATGCGGACCTTCGAACAGGAGCCTCTGAAGCGCGACGACTACGCCTTCAAGGTCGCCGGCGTCGAGGACGCCGCGGGCGGCGCGGCCGAAGCGCCCGACGCCCTGCCCGATTGGGGAACCGTGCTGCCGACCGCCGACGTGGCGGCCGGCGAGAAGATCTTCGCCAAGTGCACCTCGTGCCACAACAACGCCAGCGGCGGCCCGAATCAGATCGGCCCGAACCTCTACGCCGTGGTCGGCCGCGCCACCGCCTCGCACCCGGGCTTCGACTATTCGGCGGGCATGAAGGCCCAGGCCGGCAAGTCGGCCAACTGGACCTATGACCAGCTCTATCAATTCCTGAAGAGCCCCGGCGCCTACGTCCCCGGCACCAAGATGACCTTCGCGGGCGTCAAGCCGGGACCGGACCGCGTCAACCTGATCGCTTACCTGCGTTCGCAGGGCTCCACCGGCTACCCGATCCCGCCGGCCGATCCCAAGCGCGCGCCGGGCGCCGCCGCGGTTCCCGCTAACGCCGGGGGCGCCACCGCCGCC
>CAYSNW010000113.1:0-4846 GCA_964432415.1 uncultured Caulobacteraceae bacterium | reverse complement strand
CGGCACGGCGGCCGCCGCGTCGGGCGCGCAGGCCGCCCGGGCCAGGGCCGCGACCCGGGGGTCCTGGAACACCTCCGCCACGGTCTTGCCGCCGACGCTGTGCTCGGCCTGGGCAGGGCCGGGTCCGGCGCCCTGTTCGACCCGCGCCGGGTTGCGGTTGGGCAGGCCCTTGTGGGCGCGCGCGGCGCGGATGTCGTCCTGCTGCACGATGATCTGCTGGCGCAGGTCGATCAGGGCGGCGCGGGTCCGCTCGCGAGCGTCGCGGCTCCTGGTGAAGTTGTCGGGATGGCTCGCATCCCAGGCCAGCACCTTGTCGATCATCGCGACCCAGGCCTGGATGTCGCCGCCGATGTATTCGTTCAGGGGCTGCCCGAGGGTCTCCTTCATCGCCAGGAAGACCTGGGCCTCGGAGGAATGCCTGGACAGGTACGCGCCCCAGCGCAGCTGCCCGACATAGAACCAGAACACCGCCTCGTCCGCCCGGCCCACGTCCATCAGCCGCTTGGCGAGGATGAAATAGGTCCCCGGATGCTGGTGCTCGACATCGGCGATCAGGCGCTCGAGCGGCATGGTCATCGGATCGCCCGCCGCCAGCGGCGGCGGCGGCGGTGTCTTGGCTTCCGCCGGCTCCGGGTCGGGCTCCGCCTCGCGTGCGTCGGGCTGGTCACGCCAGTATTTGGCCTCCACTGGGTCCTTGGGGACGCCCCTGCCTTCCTCAAGTATCCTCGCCAACTCGCTCTGCGCGACGCCATCGCCCCGCTCGGCCGCCATCCGGTACCAGCGCACCGCCTGGACCGCGTCTCTGGGAAATTCGAAAGCTCCGTCATAGGCGGCGGCCACGAGATACATGGCGCCCTCGTCTCCCGATGCGGCGTCAGTCATCCGGGTGTCCCAGCTACGGATATCCGCCAGCTTCGACAGCCGCTCGGCTTCGGCGGTGTCGCCCGGCAAGCCGCCCTCGTGATACAGGCGCTCGCTCAAGACCTTCATCGCCGAGGCGTCGCCCAGCGACACCCCCTTTTCCAGCCAACGCCGCGCTTCGGCGAAGTCGCGGGCGTCATGGGCGGTCTGGGTCATGGCGCGGACAAAGCCGGCCTCGGCCGATTTGCGGTACCAGTCGCGGGCCTCGTCCTCGTCGGCGTCGTTCTCGCCGATCATTTCGCCTAGATGGAACATCGCCTCCGCGTCTCCGTGGTCGGCGGCGAGCCGGTACCAGCGCAGCGCCTCGCGACGGTCGCGCTTCACGCCCAGGCCGTAGCGGTGAAGGTCGCCCAGCCGGCGCATGGCCTCGGGCGATCCCCGGTCGGCGGCGATATGGAAGAGGCGGGCCGCCTCCGGCAGGTTTTCGGGCGTCCTGTCGGCGGTCTCGTAGGCGACCGCAAGCCGGACCTGACCGGTCAGGTCGCCGCCGTCGGCCGACGCCTTCAGGGCGGCGAAGGCGGCCGCCTCGCCGGCGGGGTCGTGGCGAGGAGTCGGGACCGCGAAGGTCGGCATCCCATCGCCGGTGAAGGTGAAATCGTAGCTGACGCCGGCCGCGCTCCTGGCGTGGCAGGTCACCTTGAGAAAGGTCCGGCCGTCCGCGGACAGGCTCGCCTCGCAGGCGCCGCGCGCCGGTTCGACCGGGTCCGCGCCCTTGTATCCGTTGCTGACGCCATCGACCTCGAGCGTCTGGCGCCCGGCCGTGCTGCTCAATCGCGTCCCCGTGAAGCTCAGCTTCCCAAGGGCGTCCACGAAGAAGGTCGTCCTTCCCTGGTCGACGCGGATGTAGCGGGTGACGTGGTAGCAGTTGTTGCTGTCGGTCCCGGCGTGGAACTCACAGGATCCATTGGCGACGACAGCCGAATCCTCCTCGGCCCGCGCCGGCGCGGCGACCAGGGTCAGGCCGGCCGCCGCGGCAGCCGTCAACACCATCCGCCACATGCGCCCCCCGCCTACAACGTGGGGTCACTATAGCCGCACAGGGGCGATTGGACAGCCTCGGAGGGACGGCCTGGAAGACTACAGCCGCCGCGCCGCCAGAATCCGGCCGCCGGTGCGGGCCTGGATCAGGACCAGCGACTTCCACTTGCCGTTGGCGGACTTCGGCAGTCGCACGGTGCGTGGCTGGCCCTTCCAGTCGCCGAGCTTCACCAGCTCGCGCACCACATTGCCGTGGCGGATGGTCTGGCCCTTGTTTTCGCCCTTCTTAACCTCGACCTCGTGCAGCGCCGGATCGTAGCGCACCAGCCAGACCACCGCCCCGCCGCGGGGAACCCGGCCCGAGCCCAGCTGCACCCGCCCGCGCTGGACGGCGCCGATGGAGGGGTGGGTGAGATGCGCCGCCTGGGCCTTTTTGACCTCGGCCTCGACCTCCTCGGTCTTCAGCGCCGAGACCTGTTGGGCGCCGCCGATGACGATCTGCGGCGTGTAGACGTCGCGCAGCTTCATGGCGCTCATGTAGCCGCGCTGGCGCTCGGTGAACTCGGGCTTGGCGAAGGTGTCCTTCCAGCCCAGGTAGTCCCAGTAGTCGACGGGCAGGGTGAGCGCGATGACGCCCGGCTCTTCCGACAGCTTGATCAGCAGGTCGTTGGCCTTGGGACAGTCGGCGCAGCCCTGGGCCGTGTAGAGCTCCACCACCACCGGTTCCCGCGCGGGTCCGGCCGGCTTGTGGCCCTTGGCCTGGGCAGGGGCGCCCACAACCAGGGCCAGTCCGATCAGCAGCGCAGTAAGACGCATGGGTTCGCTGATAACCTTTTCCCGCGCCCACGCGCGCCTCACCTTAGCGTGAGGAGATGACGGCGTTCCGACCGCTCGACCGGAACGCCGCCCGTTTCCGACGTCTATCGCGCCAGGTTGCGCAGCACGAAGGGCATCACGCCCCCGGCCTTGAAGTATTCCAGCTCGGTGGGCGTATCGATGCGGCAGCGCACCGGGAAACGGGCCATCTTGCCGTCCGAGGGACGGAACATCTCGACCCACAGCTCCTGCCGCGGCTTGACGTCCTCCAGGCCGCGGATGGTGACGATCTCCTCGCCGGTGAGGCCGAGCTTGTGCCAGCCGTCGACCTTGAACTGCAGGGGCAGCACGCCCATGCCGACCAGGTTGGAGCGGTGGATGCGCTCATAGCTCTCGGCGATCACCGCGCGCACGCCCAGCAGGCGCGTGCCCTTGGCCGCCCAGTCGCGCGACGAGCCGGTGCCGTACTCCTTGCCCGCGAAGACGACCAGCGGCCGGCCCTCGGACTGGTAGCGCATGGCCGCGTCGTAGATCGGCATGACCTCGGCCGAGGGGAAGTGCTTGGTCACCCCGCCCTCGATCTCCGGGGTGATGCGGTTCCTGATGCGGATGTTGGCGAAGGTGCCGCGCATCATGACTTCGTGGTTGCCGCGGCGCGCGCCGTAGGAGTTGAAGTCCAGCGGATCGACGCCGTGCTCGACCAGGTACTGGCCGGCGGGCGAGGTCTTCTTGATCGAACCGGCAGGCGAGATGTGGTCGGTGGTGATCGAGTCGCCGAACACGCCCAGGATCCGCGCCTCGACCACGTCGACGACCTTGGCCGGCTCCATGGTCATGCCGGTGAAGTAGGGCGGGTTCTGGACGTAGGTGGACTCGGGGTCCCATGCATAGGTCTGGCCGCCCGCGACCTCGATGCCCTGCCAGTTCTTGTCGCCCTTGAAGACGTCCTTGTAGCGCTTGGCGAAGAGGTCGTTGGTGACGACGGCCTTCTGGATCGCCGCGATCTCGGCGGTCGTGGGCCAGATGTCCTTCAGGTAGACGGGGCCCTTCTTGCCGTCGCCGAGCGGCTCGGCCCAGACGTCGACCTTCATCGAACCGGCCAGGGCATAGGCCACCACCAGCGGCGGCGAGGCCAGGTAGTTGGCGCGTACGTCCGGGTTCACCCGGCCTTCGAAGTTTCTGTTTCCAGAAAGAACGCTGACTGCAACGAGGTCGCCGTCGGTGATCGCCTGGGAGATGGCCACCGGCAGGGGACCGGAATTGCCGATGCAGGTGGTGCAGCCGTAGCCGACCAGGTTGAAGCCGAGCGCGTCGAGGTCGGCGGTCAGGCCGGCCTTGTCGAGGTAGTCGGTGACCACCTGCGAGCCCGGCGCCAGCGAGGTCTTGACCCACGGCTTGACCTTCAGCCCCAGCGCCTTGGCCTTGCGGGCCACCAGGCCCGCCGCGATCAGGACCGAGGGGTTGGAGGTGTTGGTGCAAGACGTGATGGCCGCGATGACCACGTCGCCGTGGCCGACGTCGAACTTCTCGCCGCCGACGGCGACGCGCTTGTCGGCCTCCTCGCCCTTGCCGAAGTCACCCGCGAGAGCCGAGGCGAAGGCCGTGGCCGCTTCCGACAGCAGGACGCGATCCTGCGGTCGCTTGGGGCCGGCGATCGAGGGCAGGACCGAGCCCAGGTCGAGCTCGAGGGTGTCGGTGAAGACCGGGGCCTCGGTGGTCTCATCCGACCACAGGCCTTGCGCCTTGGCGTAGGCCTCGACCAGGGCGACCCGGTCCTTGTCGCGGCCGGTGGCGCGAAGGTAGTCGATGGTGGCCTGGCTGATCGGGAAGAAGCCGCAGGTGGCGCCGTACTCGGGCGCCATGTTGGCGATGGTGGCCTGGTCCTCGATGGTCAGGTTCAGCAGGCCGGGGCCGTAGAACTCCACGAACTTGCCGACCACGCCCTTCTTGCGCAGCATCTGGGTGACGGTCAGCACCAGGTCGGTCGCCGTCGCGCCCTCCGGCATGGAGCCGTCCAGGCGGAAGCCGATGACCTCCGGGATCAGCATCGGGATCGGCTGGCCGAGCATGGCGGCCTCCGCCTCGATGCCGCCCACGCCCCAGCCCAGCACCGCCAGGCCGTTGATCATGG
>CAYSNW010000112.1:0-5038 GCA_964432415.1 uncultured Caulobacteraceae bacterium | reverse complement strand
TCGAAGTGGTCGAGCAGGCGCCCGGGGGTGGCGATCAGCACGTCGACGCCGCGGTCGAGCTTCTTGAGCTGTTCGTCAAAGGACACGCCGCCGATCAGCAGCGCCCAGGAGAGGCGGTGGTACTTGGCGTATTTCTCGAAGGAGCCGGCGACCTGGTCGGCCAGTTCGCGGGTGGGCGCGATGACCAGCGAGCGCGGCATGCGCGCCTTGGCGCGGCCGGCGGCCAGGCGGTCGATCATCGGCAGGGTGAAGGCGGCGGTCTTGCCGGTGCCGGTCTGGGCTATGCCCAGCACGTCACGGCCGGCCAGGGCGACGGGAATCGCCTGCTCCTGGATGGGGGTGGCCGTATCGTAGCCGGTGTCGGCGACGGCCTGGAGGACTTCAGGGCTGAGCCCAAGTTGTGAGAACGAGGTCATTCTTTGATCTGAAAGAGGACGGCCGGCGGGAATACTGCGGCCCGAGGCGCTGACGCGCGTGCGGGCCCGGCCGTTGCGGCGCGAACATAAGGTCAGACGGCCTCAAGTCAACGCGACTTAAGGGCGCCCGGGCGAAACCTAGTGGGTAGAGCGCCTGCGGATCGCCTCGATCTCGGCCGCGAGGGTGTCCAGCCGGTAGGGCTTGGGCAGCAGACGCATGCCCTCGTCGGCGGCGGCCGCCGCGGCCTCGCTGTAGCCGGTGGTCAGCAGCACCGGCAGGTCGGGGCGTCGCCGCCCGATCTCCCGCGCCAGGTCCAGGCCGGTCATTTCGCCCGGCATGACCATGTCGGAGAACACCAGCTGGAAGCGCGGGTCGCGTTCCAGCACCGTCAGCGCCGCGTCGGCGTTGACCGCCCGCACCGATTCGAAGCCCAGCTCGGACAGCATTTCGGTGACCGCGCCGGCGACCGCGTCGTCGTCCTCGACCAGCAGGATACGCTCCCGCCGCCTGGCGCTGGCGCGCACCGGCGCGGCCTCGACGGCCGCCACCGCGATCGGCTTGTGCGAGCGCGGCAGGAAGAAGCTGACCGTCGCGCCCTGGCCGGGGGTGCTGGCGATGCGGACCTCGCCGCCCGAGGCGCGGCTGAAGCCATAGACCTGGCTGAGACCCAAGCCCGTGCCCTTGCCCACGGTCTTGGTGGTGAAATAGGGCTCGAACACCCGGGCGACCACGTCCGGCGCCATGCCCACACCGCTGTCGCCGACGCTGAGGCGCACGTAGTCGCCCTTCAGGTCGCCGTCGTCGAAGCCTTCCAGGTTCTCGGCCGAGATCACGATGTGACCGCCCAGCGGCATGGCGTCCCTCGCATTGACCGCTGTGTTGACCAGCGCCAGCTCGAACTGGCTCGCGTCGACCTCGACCGGCCACAGGTTCGGCGCCAGGTCGATCTCCACCGAGATGTCCTCGCGCAGCGAGCGGTCCAGCAGTTCGCGCATGGTCTCGATCTGCGCCGCCAGGTCGATCACCTGGGGCTTGAGCGCCGAGCGCCGGGAGAAGGCCAGCAACTGCCGCGTCAGGCTGGCGCCGCGATCGACCGCCTGGCGGATGCCATCCTTCAGGCGCTCGCGCCGAACGGGGTCGGTGGTGCGCTCCAGCAGGTCCAGGCCCGAGGAGGCGATCATCAGCAGGTTGTTGAAGTCGTGGGCGACCCCGCCGGTCAGCTGGCCGATGGCCTCCATCTTCTGGGACTGGCGCAGGGCCTCCTCGGCCTTGGCCCGCTCGGCCATCTCGACCTGCAGCTGCTCGTTGGCGCGGATCAAGTCGCCGGCGTGGTTCTCCAGGTCCCGGTTGGCGCGCCGCAGCGCCGACTGGGCCGCGCCCAGGACCGCCACCAGCATGGAGGCCATGATGAACAGCAGGGCCAGGCCGCCGAAGCGGACCAGCCGGCGCGACAGGGGCTCGGCGCCGGCGCGCAGCGTCACCCGGCCGAGCTGGGTCCCGGCCTCGATCACCGGGCGGGTGACGGTGATGTGGGCGCCGCCGGGGGCGTAGCCGGGACGCTCGTAGCTGGCGACCAACACGCCCTTGTCGTTGTGCACGGCGACGGTCTCGACCTCGGGGTTGGCCCTGAGCGCATTGACGTATTCCTGGGCCGAGGCGCGGTCGTCGAAGGCCAGGGCGGCGCTGACGCTGCCGGCCAGGATCTGGGCCTGGACAGCGGTGTCGCGGGTCTTCTGGTCCTGGTAGAGCCGCTCGCTGTAGCCGGCGACCCCGACACCCACGATCAGCAGGGAGAAGGCGGCGATCAGGACCAGGACCAGGCCCCAGCGGTCCGAGATCTTCGGCCAGATAAGGCGGGTCAGGCGCATCATCGGCGTACCCGCACGGAAAGGGCCAGGTTCAGGAGCTTGGAGGACAGGCCCAGGCCGGCCTCGTCGGCGGCGACCTGGTCGACGTCGAAGCGGACCCGGTTGTCCTTGATCCGGAAGTGGATGACGCCATGTGGCGCCTCGCCGTCGGTCACGGTCAGGACCGGAGCGCCGCGCAAGGCCCTGAGCGCGTCCAGCACGCTCTGCCGATGGGAGCCAGCCAGGAAGGCGACCTGGCAGCCGGAGCCCGGCGCCACGACCTCGATGCGGCGCACCACCACCGGACGGCCCTCGATCCGTTGGCCCTCGACCGCCCGGTCGAGCACTGGGCCGAAGGGATCGTCGCCCTGAACACAGAGGATGAAGGCCGGGGGAGCCGGCCCGCGGGGCCAGTCCACGAAAGGCGCGAACTTGTAGAGGAAGGTGGCCTTGACCGCGTACTCGAGGTTTTCGGCGCGTGGACTGCCGGGCCAGGTAAGGGCGAGCGCGCACGCCATCAGGGGCCCGAGGACATGGCGCCCTCCGGCGTCAGACGAACCAATCCACCCGGTCCCAGGCGGCTGTTCGGAGCCCTGCATCCGCCTCCTAAATCCAATCGACAGTTGCATGCACGAAACTAACCCGGCGGCATTGTCCTATCGCTTCCTACCACGGGATTTTGAGTCTGTTCAGCGAACCTGCCGACCCATACTCGCCCCCGTTGGGGCGGAACGGTCAAGCTGGGGAATGGTTCCGTTGCGAGGGACGCCTAGACGTCCAGGTCCTCGCCCGCGAACTGGGCGTTGTCCTGGATGAAGCGGAAGCGCAGCTCGGGGCGGCGGCCCATCAGGGTCTCGACCAGGGCCTCGATCTCCTCCTCAGACTCCGGCAGCGTCACGCGCGAGAGCGTGCGCTTCTTCGGGTCCATGGTGGTTTCCTTCAGCTGGGACGGGTTCATCTCGCCCAGGCCCTTGAAGCGGCCCATCTCGGGCTTCTTGCCCTTGAAGGTCGTCTCCAGCAGCTCGTCGCGGTGGGCGTCGTCGCGGGCGTAGGCGACGGTGGTCCCGTGGCTCAGCCGGTAGAGCGGGGGCAGGGCCAGGAACAGGCGGCCCTCACGCACCATCTCGGGCATGGTGCGGTAGAAGAAGGTGATTAGCAGCGAGGCGATGTGGGCGCCGTCCACGTCGGCGTCGGTCATGATCACGATGCGCTCGTAGCGCAGGTCCTCGAGCCGGAAGCGCGCCCCGCCGGCCACGCCCAGGGCCAGCATCAGGTCCGACAGCTCGGCGTTGTTCTTCGATTTCTCGCCGGTGGCCGAGGCCACGTTCAGGATCTTGCCCCTGAGCGGCAGGATGGCCTGGGTGTTGCGGTCGCGCGCCTGCTTGGCCGAGCCGCCGGCCGAGTCGCCCTCAACGATGAACAGCTCCGCGCCCTCGGCGGAATTGGAGGAACAGTCGGCCAGCTTGCCCGGCAGGCGCAGCTTGCGGGTGGCCGACGCGCGGCTGACTTCCTTGTCCTTGCGCCGCTTCAGCCGCTCCTCGGCGCGTTCGATGACGAACTGCAGCAGCTTGTCGGCGTTCTTGGGGCTCTCGATCAGCCAGTGGTCGAAGGGGTCGCGCAGGGCGGCCTCGACCAGGCGCTGGGCCTCCGACGAGGACAGCCGCTCCTTGGTCTGGCCCTGGAACTCCGGATTGCGGATGAAGACCGAGACCAGGGCTCCGGCGCAGGCGACCACGTCCTCGGCGGTCAGGATGCCGGCGCGCTTCTCGTTGGTCATCTCCGCGTAGGCCTTCAGGCCCCGCGTGAGCGCCGCGCGGAAGCCCGCCTCGTGGGTTCCGCCCTCGGAGGTGGGAACCGTGTTGCAGTAGGACTGCATGAAGCCGTCCGCCTCGCCGAAGCCCGCCGGGCTCCAGGTCACGGCCCATTCCACCGCCCCGCCGTCGTCCTTGCGCTCGACCCGGCCGGAGAAGGCCTCGGGTGTGACGGTCTCGGCGTTGCCCACCCGCTCGACCAGGTAGTCGGCCAGGCCGTTGGGGAAGTGGAAGGTGGCTTCTGAGGGCGTCGCGTCCGTGATGCGGTCGGCCGAGCAGGTCCAGCGGATCTCGACGCCGCGGAACAGATAGGCCTTGGAGCGGGCCATGCGGTACAGGCGCGCCGGCTTGAAGGCCGCGCCCACGCCGAAGATCTCGGGATCCGGATGGAAGCGGATCTGGGTGCCTTTCTTGCGCGAGGGCTGCACCTGCTTGATCGGGTGCAGGGGGGCGCCACGGCTGAAGTCCTGGCGCCATTCGAAGCCGTCGCGCCAGACGGTGACCTCCAGCTTGTCGGACAGGGCGTTGACCACCGAGACGCCCACGCCGTGCAGGCCGCCGGAGGTCTCGTAGGCCTTGCCCGAGAACTTGCCGCCGGAATGCAGCACGGTCATCACCACCTCCAGCGCCGACTTGCCGGGGTGCTTGGGGTGGGGGTCGACCGGGATGCCGCGGCCGTCGTCGTGAACGCTCAGCACCCCGTCGCGGTCGAGGTCGACGCGGATGACCTTGGCGTGGAGCGCCACGGCCTCGTCCATGGCGTTGTCCAGCACCTCGGCGAACAGGTGGTGCAGGGCGCGCTCGTCGGTGCCGCCGATGTACATGCCGGGCCGCTTGCGCACCGGCTCCAGGCCTTCCAGCACCTCGATGTGGGCCGCGGAATAGCCGGGGGGCGGGGAGGCGGCGGGGGCCTTGGCGGCAGGCTTCACCGGCGCCGCGGGCGCCGGCGCCGGCTGGGCCGCG
>CAYSNW010000111.1:0-5154 GCA_964432415.1 uncultured Caulobacteraceae bacterium | reverse complement strand
GCCTGGGCGGCCAGGGCCGCGGCGGGTCCGTCGGGCGAGCGCAGGATGGGCGCCGCGTGCAGCCATGCCCACATGCCGCCGGCGCCGACCAGGGCGGCCAGGGCCAGGGCGGAGAGGCTGGTGCGTCCGCTCACGGGCGCGCCCCGGCCAGGTTAGGCAAAGCGATCACTGAAGGCCTCGTCTCAGGCGCCCCGAGGCGACCATAGGCCGCCCGGATTTTGGCCCCCATGTGACATCCGACCCCATCGCCGCGGCGACCGATCTCAGGCCTGCTTCCTGCTCAGTGGCGTGCGGAGGCGAATTCCATGACCCAAACTGATGCAAAACCCGCGGCCAAGGCCGCCGTGGCCGAGCGCCCGTCGCTGCTAGGCCAGAACTCCGCGCCGGTCGCGGTGGCGATGCTGGTCGTCCTGCCGGTGGCCATCTGGGGCCTGGCCGTGCTGGCGGCTCTGGTCGCGGACGGCGGACGGGGCTGACCCGGACAAGGCCCGCGCTCCGGCTTGAGCCTCCCCCCATGGCGTGATTTCATCCCCCTGCGTTGCGGCGCGGGGGGGTCGCCATGATGATGATGATGATGATGTCGGCGCTCGGCTGCTCGCCGCTCACGGGGATGTTCCAGGGCGGATGCCTCTACGCGGAGATCAGCACCCTGGCGCGGCCCGGGGCGGAAAGCGCGCGCCGCTACCGGATTCTTCCGGCCGATCCGAACCGCAACCCCGATGATATCGAGTTCGCCGAATACGCCGCCCAGGTCGGCCGCGAGCTCGACCAGCAGGGCTTCCAGCCGGCCGCGAACGAGGCGGACGCCGAGGTCGTGATCCTGCTCAGCTATCGGCGCGGTCCGCCGCTCACCGAATCCACGACCACCAGCAGCCCGCACGAGGAGTACGTGCCCTCGCGCACCGTCACCGTGACCGGGCGGGACAGCTATGCGCGTCCCGTCACCAGCCAGGTGGAGATTCCCGGTGGCTACCGGGTCACCGGCCGGGATGTGCACACCAGCTATTCCACCAGCTACGAGCGCCTGATCGTGCTGCAGGCCTTCGACGCGCGGGAGTTCCGTGGGGGACGGCGGCTGGAGATCTGGCGCACCACGATCACCTCCACCGGTTCCGGCTCCGACCTGCGCGCCGTCTTCGCCGACATGCTGATCGCGGCCGGCCAGCACATCGGCCGCCGCACCGACAAGGCGGTGCGGGTGTCCGTCAAGCTGCACAGCCCCGAGGCCCGGGCGCTGCAGGGACGGCCTTGAGGCGCGCCCTCAGTCCTCCAGCTTCAGCACGCCGCGCCGGTTGTCGATCGACCAGCTCTTGAAGCGTTTCAGGAAGCTCTGGCCCAGCAGCAGGGAGGCGCCGTCGCCGTTGGTGATCACGGCGGTGACGTCGCGCAGCTCGCGCCCGCCCACGGTCAGCGAGCGCAGAATGATCATCTGCGAGGGCACGCGCGACCCGTCGGCCAGCACCGCGAACCCCTGGCCCCGGTAGTCCGAGCGTTTCAGCTTGCCGCGCGCGATCAGCTCGGTCGCCACCTGGCGGGTGATGACCACGTGGGTGGCGCCGCTGTCGACGACGAAGTTCTCCACGATCACGCTGCCGTTCAGCAGCACGGGCACGTACATCACCCCCCGCCCGCGTTTCAGCAGCACCTGGGTGATCCCCGGTTTGGCCGGCTCCTGCGGGGCGGCGGCGGTCGCCGCCTCCTCGGCGCGGGCCCTGGCGGCCGCCTCGTCGCGGACCTTGGCCTCGGCTGAGGCCTTGTCCTTTTCGGCCTGGACCTGCCTGGCCGCCTCGCCGCCCATGCCGGTCTTGATCTCGCGGATCTGGGCGGCGAAGTAGGGCTGCTCGCCCTTCTCGACCAGGTCGTGGTCGAAGCTTTCCAGCAGGTCCACCGCCTCCTGCGCCTTGCCCTTCTTGACCAGCTGGCGGGCCAGGGCGCCGCGCACGTCGACCAGCTGGGGCACCAGCTCCAGCGAGGCGCGGTTGGCCTTGATGGCGCCGTCCAGGTCGCCGGTGGCCTCCAGGCTGCGGGCATAGCCGGCCTGCAGGTCGTAGGTGGACTCGCCCCCGTCCAGGGCCTTTTTGTAATAGGGCAGCGCCTCGCGGTGGCGGCCGTCCTCGGTCAGGATCAGGGCCAGGCTGGCGTTGGCGTGCAGGTCGTTGGGGTAGCGCTTCAGATAGGCCAGGTAGTCGGCCTCGGCGCAGCCCAGGTCGCCGGAGCGCCAGCAGGCGCGGGCCTCGGACACGCTGGGCACGCCCGGCGGCATCAGGGACAGGGGCACGACGCGCGGCCCCATCATCACATAGGCCGCGCCGGCAAACGCCATGGCCAGCAGCACGGCGCCGATGATCCAGCCCGGATTGATGCTGAACCTGGACCGGCGCCCCTGCAGGCGATGGATCCTCAGCGGCGTCTCGGGGCCGGGCTCCGGAGCGCTCATGCGCGCACGCGCAAAGGCGTGGCGGTGGTTGCTGCAATCACGCTGTCCCCCCGGAGAGCCGAACTCTGGGGCGACCCTACAGGATTGAGACCGGCGCTCAAAACCGGGAGCGTCGCGAGGCCGCCTGCGAAACAAGAGTTTGTCCACGGAAGGACACGGAAAGACACGGAAAGATGCCTCCTCCGCGAAGCGGAACCGAATTCAGGGTCGCGGTGGCGTCCGCCTTTTCTGGCCCGCTGCGCGGGAAAGGTTTCGCTCTCGCTTCCGTGTCTTTCCGTGTCCTTCCGTGGACAATTCTTCCTTGCTTGCTCCCCCAGCTTGATCCGTCACAGTCGCTCTCGCGTATAGCCCCGCTACCGGCATCACAGGACCCGCCCCATGTCCCTCGACACCATCGCCTGGCCGCAAAAGACCCGCGACATCCACAACCACCACATGGACTCCACCCGCTGGGACGGCTTCGCCTTCCGCGACGACGACGTGATCGTGGCCACCTACGGCAAGTCGGGCACCACCTGGACCCAGCAGATCGTGGGCCAGCTGCTGTTCGCCGGGCGCGAGGACCTGGCCATCCACGAGATCTCGCCCTGGCTCGACCTGCGCATCATCCCGCCCGAGATCCTGGGTCTGCTGGAAGCCCAGGAGCACCGCCGCATCATCAAGACCCACCTGCCGGTCGACGCCCTGAACTTCTCGCCACGCGCCAAATACCTCTACATCGGCCGCGATGGGCGCGACGTGCTGTTCTCCATGCGCAACCACCACGCCCAGGCCAACCAGCTCTGGTACGACGCGCTGAACAACACCCCGGGCCTGGTCGGCGCCCCGATCGAGCGCCCCGACCCGGACCTGAACCGCTATTTCCGCACCTGGGTCGAGCAGAACGGCGCCCCCTTCTGGCCCTTCTTCGAGAACATCCGCAGCTGGTGGGCGGTGCGCGACCTTCCCAACGTCAAGCTGGTCCACTTCGCCGACCTGAAGGCCGACCTGGAGGGCGAGATGCGCGCCATCGCCGACTTCCTGGGCTGCGAGGTCCCGGCCGAGGCCTGGCCCGCGATCCTGACCCACTGCTCGTTCGAATGGATGAAGGCCAATGCGGAGCGGGTCTCACCGCTGGGCGGCGCCATCTTCGAGGGCGGGGCGGGCGACTTCATCAACAAGGGGACCAACGGCCGCTGGCGCGACGTGCTCACCGCCGACGAGGTCGCGGCCTACGAGGCCAGGGCCCTGGCCGAGCTGGGCCCGGACTGCGCGCGGTGGCTGGCGGAAGGGAAGGGCTCTCAAGGCTAGCGAGGCTGCCGGCGAAGGAAGAAATTGTCCACGGAATACACGGAAGGACACGGAAAAAGGGGATGCTTTCCTTCCCGCGCAGCGGGCCAAAAAGCGATGAGGCTGGCGCGACCTTCGGGATTGGTCCGCTTCGCGGAGACATCTTCTTTCCGTGTCCTTCCGTGTATTCCGTGGACCAATTCTTCTCTCTCCCCCCCCGACGCCACCGCCGCTAGCCGGTAGCCACCCCCACCCTCTCCCGCTACGCTCCGCCTCGAACGCAACCCGGGGGCAAGCATGCATCGGCGCGGTCTGTTGATGGGAGCGGGGCTGCTCGCCGCCGCCGCCGCGCTCCCCGCCCACGCCGCCCGCGGCGACATCAAACGCCTGTCGCTGCAGACCTTCAGCAAGGACCCTGTCCTGGTCGCCGGTCTGCGCCGCGCGGTCGCAAGCATGAAGGCCCTGCCCCCCGACGATCCGTCGAGCTGGTGGTGGCAGGCCGCCGTGCACCAGCGCCCGGACGACGTCTCGATCATCCCCGGCTTCCCCAAGGACAAGCCGCTCCCCTCCCAGGCCGTCCAGGACCGCTACTGGAACCAGTGCCCCCACCACCTACACGAGGAGGGCGCCGACGAGTTCCTGGGCTGGCACCGGGGCTACCTCGAAGCCTTCGAGCGCATCGCGCGCAAGGAGTCGGGCCTGGCCGCCTTCGCGGTGCCCTACTGGGACTACACCGACCCGGCCCAGCGCAGGCTCCCGGCCATCTTCGCCGCCCCCACGGTCAAGGTCGACGCCGACTGGCGCGAGACCCCCGACGGCCAGGTGCGCGACAACCCGCTCTACTGCTCCGCCCGCAGCCAGGCGATGAAGCAGGGCGGGGCGCTCAGCGCCGCCACGGTCGATATCGGCTGGTTCGCCCGGGTCGAGGGCTTCCGGGGCGACAAGCCGCTGGGGCGCAACTCCGGCTGGGGCTTCGGCGGCGGCCACGTCCAGGGGCGCACCGGCATGATGGAGATGCTGCCCCACGGCTCGGTGCACGACGCGGTCGGCGGCGACGACGGGCTGATGGGCGACACCTCCACCGCCGCCTTCGACCCGGTGTTCTGGGCTCACCACGCCAATGTCGACCGGCTGTGGCGGCGCTGGCTGTGCGCGGGCCCACGCACCTGGGGCGCCTGGAAGAGCCGCGCCGAGTTCGACGCCTGGATGGGCCGCAAGGCCTGGGTGTACAAGGACGAGGCTGGCGGCGACATAATCCGTATACGGAGCGACTACCTGAAGGGCGGGGTGTTCGACGCCGTCTATGAGGACGAGACCTCAGCCTGCGCCGACCCGGTCTGGTCGGAGACCTTCACCGTCGCGGGCGGCGCGCCGCGCGTGGGTTCAGCCCCTGGCGGCGGGCGGCCCAACACCGGCGCCGCGCCCCCTCCGCCCGCCAGCATCCCCAC
>CAYSNW010000110.1:0-5256 GCA_964432415.1 uncultured Caulobacteraceae bacterium | reverse complement strand
CTCCATCAGTCCGAAAACGCGACCGTCCTTCGCGTCTTTGAAGAAGACGCCCGCGCTCGGCTTCGCGGCGCCGGCCGCGTCCAGGCCACGCGAATCGGCGCCTTTTCCGCCGCCGCCGCCGCCTCCTCCTCCGCCACCGCCACCGCCGCGACCGCCGCCCCCACGGCCGCCGCCGCCGAAGCCGCCGGGAGGACCGCCAATGGCGTGGAAGTAGTCGAAGCCGATGCGCAGCTCCTCGTGATCGGTGCGCTGGAAATTGACCGGGCGAGCGTCGATGGCGATGAGCCGCCCCGAACCGTCACGGGTCACCCGGCCCGGGAAGGCCGCCTCGATGGCGGGGTTGAGGGTCGGGAAGGGCGCGATCGCGTCCCGGATTTCGTTCCTCACCCAGTTGGCGTTGAAGGTCCAGTCCTGCAGCTTGGCCGGCTTCCAGGACAGGCCGAGCTTGGCCACGCGCCGGTTGTCGGCGCGCAGGTCCGGAGTCCCGCCGGTGGTGCGGGTGATGAACACCGTCTGGCCGGTGGTCAGGTCGAAGACCGCGACGTTGGGGGTGCGCAGGATCGGATCGTTGAGCTGGCTGGCGCTGGGGGCGCCGTGCTCATCGGTATAGCTGGCCAGGATGTTGAGGCTGTCGACCGGGCGCCAGTGCAGGCCGCCGCCGAGGGTGGAGAGCCCGCCGAAATCGGAGACCTGCTGGTAGTTGACGTTGAAGTTGGCCGACAGCTCGCCGAGATGCGGCAGGTCCGGCGCCTTGGCGCCGGTCAGGGGCGCATTGGCGTTCCACTGCACGCTGCCGGTCCTGCGGGTGAGGCTGCGCTCGGCGTGGAAGCCCGCGTTCTCGGTGACCGAGCCCTGGGAGAGGCTGTCGCCGCCGAACTTCAGGGTCGAACCGACCGAGCCCGCCGGCAGGCGGAGGAGCTCGCCGATCAGCACCAGGTCGACGTGACCGGTATCGGAGGTCGAACGCGCAGTGTCGGGGGCGAGCGCGGTGAGCAGGTTCGAGGGCGCCGGGCCGAAGGGATTGACCCCGGGGGTTCCGGCCGCGATGGCGCCGGTCCAGGCCGAGGTGTCGAAGCCGCGGGTGGTCGAGGTGGTGGACTGGGCGTGGTTGAAGGAGCCGGTGGCGCTCCAGCGCCAGCGATCGAGCGTGCCGTTGAAGGCGGCCGCGACCTGGCCGCTCTGGCTCTCGGTCGAGCGGGTCAGGCCGCCGCCGGCGTCGAGGTAGCGGAACAGCAGGACATTGTCGGAGAAGGGCGAGAAGGGGCTGCCCGAGGGCAGGCCGATGGTCACGCCCTGCAGGCCCAGCAGGCTGCGGCCGCGGGTGTCCTCCACCCCGCCGCTGAAGGTCACGGTGGTCTGGGGGTTGATGCTGCGGGTAAGGGCGCCGCGCAGCTGGGCCTCGTCATTGGAGGGCGTGAGGGTCCGCCCCGTACCCAGATCGTCGGTGTTGGCGACGCCCGCGGTGTGGGCGAAGTCGGAAAGCGTCGGGTTGGCGATCCCCGTGGGCACGCCGGCCACGAACACCGGGGTTCCGGCGAGCGCCGAGAGCGCCGGATCGACCTGGGCCCCGAGCGGCGAACCGGTGACGTTGCCCTGCAGGTCGAAGGGGGCGTTAGGCTGGCTGTGGACGATGGACCGCTGGCTCTCCAGCAGACGGTCGGTGTGCTGGAGCCTGAGGTCCAGGGTCATGCGGCCGTTGTCGTTGACCTTGAAGGCGTCGTCGCGCATGCCGCCGCCGAAATGGCCGCCCTGGGTCGCCATGCCCGCATTGGTGTCCGCCGCCACCGACTTGAACTGCTTCTTCAGGATGAAGTTCACCACCCGCTGGTCGGGGCGATAGCCGTAGGTGAGCGCCACCTCCTCGGGCAGGATCTGCAGCCGCTCGATCGCCTCGGGCGGAATGCCGCGCAGCTCCTGGAAGCCGGAGATGCGCAGGCCGTTGATCAGGAACACCGGCTGCTCGCCGCCGCGGCCCTGGCCCGAGCGCAGCTGAGGGCCGAGCTGGGTGATCAGGTCCTCGATGGTGGCCGCGCCGTAGGACTTGATGTCCTCTTCCGTGATGGTCAGCTCCGGCGGGATATCGCCTTCGACCGAGCCGCGCGGCTTGGCGGTGATCTCGACGCCTTCGACGGTGGTGGTGCGCTGGGGCGGCGCGGCCTTGGGCGGCGTGGGCCGGGGCGGCGGCGGAGCCTGGGCGGCGGCCACGGAGGCGCCTGAGAGGGCTGCCAGCGCGCAAGCAAGGGGAGGCAGAAGCTTCATCACAATCCACAGACGGGGCCGAACGCCGGCGGACCGGGCTACCTATGCTTAGACGCGGCAGGGCGGCGATGCCGTCGCTCGATGGCGCCACAGGGTGAGGAGGAAGCGTCGCATGACAACACCTGAGGTGCAATTTGCACCGTTGATCACCGTTCTTGCGGTGGGTGTCCGGGTTTGCAAGACTCGTGATCCCCCAGAACAAATAGGGAACTTTTTGATAAACTCAAGAAGAATCAGGCTCAGGGCGCCGGAGCCCGGAACGACAGCCTCCAGCTCACCCGCCCCGAAGCCCGATCCAGCCGGCCACGGCATCGCACCACGGTCACGAAGGCCCCCACCGGCGAGCGATAGGCGGCCGATGTCGCGGGCGCCGCGCGACAGGTCAGGCCCTCGACGGCGAAGCCGCTGACCTCCCCCCGGTCGAACACGATCTCTGTCGCCGAACCGTGGACGCCGCCGGAGAAGGTGGCGAATTCCAGGGAAACCTCCGCCGCGTCGACGCCGGGGGCCAGCTGGAAGCGGTCGCTGCGGCGGATCGTGCCGGGCTCGAAGTCGTAGCGGGTTTCCACCGCGATCCGGCTGTCGGGTCGGGGGGAGGCCTCGCCGAGGCGGTCGGTCCTGTCCTGACGCCAGGCGACGGCCGCGTGGTCGCCTTCGGCGCTGACCTTCACGTCGCGGAACCAGGCCAGTGGGGCCAGCACCGAACCGTCGTCGAGCGTCAGCCGCGGAACCAGTTGGGGAAAGGTCTCGTCCGCCGCGCCCGCCAGCACGCCGGGGGAGAAGGGCGCGGGGAAGTAGGGGTTGTTCATGTGCTGGCCGGGGCCGCCGTTGATCAGGGGCAGGCCGACCACCCGGGCGCCGTCGCGCCAGGTGAACAGCAGCCGGTCGCTCTCGCCGCGCGAAAACCAGGTCACGGTCGCGCGCGGCAGGGTGGCGAGCCATGCCTCGAAGCCGGGATCGGGCGCCCGGCCGGCGAAGCCCAGGCGGCTCCACAAAGCGTTGGTGTAGGCGAACTGATGGGCCAGGCTGAGGTTTTCGCCCAGGATCCGGTTCTTGCCGCGGTAGGCGTCGGTCTTGCGCCCCTTGTCCCACAGGTTGACCGAGCCGGTCGCGGGATCGAGCCAGACGTCGGCGTAGCGGGCGGCGACGCGGCAGGAAAAGGCGTAGGCCATGGCCTTCTCCCGCTCGCTCAGGACGTCCAGCGCCGCAGCCGCGCTCAGCACCTCGACCAGGGCCGTCTCGCCATAGGCGCCGATGCTGCGCCCGTATTCGAAGCCCTCGCCGCGCAGGTTCAGGCGCGGCAGCACGAGGTCGACCGACTTGCGCAGCCAGGCCCGAACTTCCGGCGGCGGCGCCTCCCCGATCTCGATGAAGCGCTGGGCGATCTCGCCGACCAGCAGCACGCTGTAGCGGTCGAAGCGGCCCTCGCCGTTGGTCTCGTCGGCGAAGCCGTAGGCGCCGGAATAGTCGCGGAAGTGCTGCAGGGTCCTGGTCAGCAACGCCTCGCCGGGGCCCCTGTCTTCCCAGCCGAGCAGCGTGCGCAGCCGCGCGATGGAAAAGGCCACCCCATAGTAGTTGTTGGGCAGGTCGATCAGGGTCAGGTCGTCGGGGCGCACGAAACGGCGCCAGTCCAGTTGGGCGCGCAGCCGCGAGAGGGTCGCGGGGTCGCTCGCCCGCTCCAGCAGGCCGGCCTGACGCAGTTCGTAGAGCGCCGACAGGTAGTAGTAGACGCCCCAGCTGTCGTTGGGGTCGTCGAGGGTCAGGCGCGCCAGGCGGCGGAAGTCCTCAAGGCGGCGGCCGAGGCGCGGATCGTGCTTCGGCGTGGCCACGATCAGGTCGGCCATGGCGATGGCGATCTTGCCGGGCAGGAAGCGGTCCTGGGCGGCGAAGACCTCGACCCCGTCCAGTCTGAACCGGCGCTTCTCGGAGGCCAGCCGATCGAGCAGGCGCTCGACCTGGGGCGATATCCGCTCCCGCACCGTGCGGTCCATGGCGGGGGCCTGATGGTAGATCGGACCCCGGGGGTCGGCGCGGGCCGAAACCCCGGCAAGCAGGAGAAGCGCCGCCGCCAGGATCGCGAACAGCCGACTCATGCGCAACTCCGGGCCGATTTTCCGGGGGGAAGGACGGGAGCGGCCGCTGCGGCAGCCGCTCCCAGGTAGACCTGCTTCTCTTGGGGAGGAGCAGAGTGGGTATCCTAAATTGGTCAGACCAAATGTCAATTGGTCCGACCAGAGCGCAGCCGCGCGACCTCGGTCGCGGCCAACAGGAAGGCGCCGGAACCGTAGAGCTGGGTGTCGGAGGCGGCCACCCGGTCCGGTGCGAAGCCGACCTGCTGCACCCAGCCCAGCCGCCCGTCCGGCTGCACCGCGCGCTCCAGCGCCGTCCAGCCCCGGTCGATGGCGGAGCGGTAGCGGGCGCGCTCGAGCAGGCCGGCGTTGACCCCCCAGGCCATGCCGTAGACGAAGAAGCCGGTGCCGCTGGTCTCGGGCGGGCCGCCGGGGTCGAGCAGGGACACGGGCCAGTAGCCCTCGGCTCCCTGCAGCGTAGCGAGCCGTTCGGACATCTCGCGGAACAGGGCGATCCAGGTCTCGCGCCGCGGGTCGCCGGCGGGCATGGCGGCGATCATCCGGGCGATCCCGGCGTAGGCCCAGCCGTTGCCGCGGCTCCAGAACACCTTGTGGCCGGCCGGACCGACGCGGCCCAGGAAGCGGCTGTCGCGATAGAAAAGGTGCTCGCCACGATCGAACAGGGCCTCGACCGTGGCGCGGGCCTCGCGGTCGGCGTGGTCGAGATAGCGCGGATCGCCGGTCACCGTCGTGAGCCGCGCCCAGGCCGGCGGGGCCATGAACAGGGCGTCGCTCCAGCACCAGCGGACCTGGCAGGGCCGGTCCTCGGTCCCGTCGATGAACTTCAGGTCCGCGTGCGGCGGATCGGCCAGGATGGCGTCGAAGCGAGCCTTGACCGGGGCGATCTGCGCCGGGTCGTGGTCGCGGG
>CAYSNW010000109.1:0-5265 GCA_964432415.1 uncultured Caulobacteraceae bacterium | reverse complement strand
GGCGTCGGCAAGACCGTGACCATGCAGGAGCTGATCAACAACATCGCCAAGGCCTACGGCGGCTATTCGGTTCTGGCCGGGGTGGGTGAGCGCACCCGCGAGGGCAACGATCTCTATCACGAGATGATCGAGTCCAACGTGAACCAGGCCGGCGGCGGCGGCGACAGCCGCTGCGCCCTGGTCTACGGCCAGATGAACGAGCCTCCGGGCGCCCGCGCCCGCGTGGCCCTGACCGGCCTGGCCCAGGCCGAGTACTTCCGCGACGAGGAGGGCAAGGACGTGCTGCTCTTCATCGACAACATCTTCCGCTTCACCCAGGCCGGCTCCGAAGTGTCGGCTCTACTGGGCCGCATCCCCTCGGCCGTGGGCTATCAGCCGACGCTGGCCACCGAGATGGGCAACCTGCAGGAACGCATCACGTCGACCGCCAAGGGCTCGATCACCTCGGTCCAGGCCATCTACGTCCCGGCCGACGACCTGACCGACCCGGCGCCGGCCACCTCCTTCGCCCACCTGGACGCGACCACGGTTCTGTCCCGTGACATCGCCGCCCAGGGCATCTTCCCGGCCGTGGACCCGCTGGACTCCACCTCGCGGATCCTGGATCCGCTGGTGATCGGTGACGAGCACTACCAGGTCGCCCGCCGGGTCCAGGAGATCCTGCAGCAGTACAAGTCGCTGAAGGACATCATCGCCATCCTGGGCATGGACGAGCTGTCGGAAGAGGACAAGCTGACCGTCGCGCGCGCCCGCAAGATCAGCCGCTTCCTGTCGCAACCCTTCTTCGTGGCTGAGCAGTTCACCGGTCAGGAAGGCAAGTTCCTGCCGCTGGAAGAGACCATCAAGTCGTTCAAGGCGGTCTGCGACGGCGAGTACGACCACCTGCCGGAAGCGGCCTTCTATATGGTCGGCGGCATCGAGGAAGCGGTCGCCAAGGCCGAGAAGATGGCGTCGGAAGCCTGATGGCCAAGCTGCACTTCTCCCTGGTCTCGCCCGAGCGCGAGGTGTTCTCCGGCGAGGTCGACCAGGTCGACGCGTCGGGCTCCGAGGGCGACTTCGGGGTGCTGGCCGGCCATGCACCGTTCATGACCACCCTGCGCCCGGGCCGCGTGACGGTGCTGAACAACGGCGAGCGCATCGCCTACGAGGTCCAGGGCGGCTTCGCCGAGGTCACGCCGGAAGGCCTGACCATCCTGGCCGAAAAGGCCGAGCCGGCGATCCCGATCGTCTGATCCGGTTCCTCCACGCACAAGATCAAAGCCCGCCCCGGTTCGCCTGGGCGGGCTTTTCTTTGCCGC
This sequence comes from uncultured Caulobacteraceae bacterium, assembly GCA_964432415.1. Classification (GTDB taxonomy): domain Bacteria; phylum Pseudomonadota; class Alphaproteobacteria; order Caulobacterales; family Caulobacteraceae; genus JAFECT01. Next base: position 3,967 of record CAYSNW010000109.1, on the reverse strand, counting down.
GGAGCGGCCATCCTTCCTTTGTTCGTGTGGTTCGTGTGGTTCGTGGACCAATCTTCTTCGACAGCGGCGGCTGAACCGGACCAAGAATTTTGTCCACGAACCACACGAACCACACGAATGGAGCACGAGCTTCCGTGTTGGTGGATTGATCTGGGGCCGCTTCGCGGGGAAGAGGGGAGATGGACATGACCCCGACCGACCTCGCCGGCCTCCTGGGCGCCCTTCTGATCCTGGCGGCCTATGCCGGGGTGCAGCTGGAGAAACTGAACCCGCACGCCGCGCCCGCCCTGTTGCTGAACCTGGCGGGCGCGGGGCTGGTGCTGCTGTCGCTGCTCTATCGCTTCAACCTGGGCGCCGCGCTGCTCGAGGGAGCCTGGGCCCTGATCGCAATCTACGGCCTGATCCGGCTTGTGCTGCGCCGTAAGGGATTGCCCTGATTGAAGCGGAGCGGGACCACCGCTAACGTCGCCCCGCATCTTCGAGAGCCCGCCCATGTTCCTGGAAATCCCCGACCTGTTCACCCCCGCCGAGGTCGAGCGGATGCGGGTCATCGCCAGGTCGCTGAAGTTCCAGGACGGGCGGGTCACCAACCCCCACTCCAAGATCAAGAACAACCTGCAGGCCGACTACGCCGACGCCGGCTACAAGGAGTCCTCGCAGATGATGCGCGAGGCGCTGCTGCGCTGCGAGGAGTTCCGCAACTTCGTCTTTCCCAAGTCCATGGCCCCGCCGCTGCTGACCCGCTACACGCCGGGCATGAACTACGGCGCCCACGCCGACGCGGCCTTCCTGCCGCTGGGAAACCGGCCGCTCCGCAGCGACATGAGCTGCACCATGTTCTTCAACGATCCGGACAGCTACGACGGCGGCGAACTGTCGGTCAGGCTCGGCACCCGTGAGATCGACTTCAAGCCCCAGGCCGGGGGCGCGATCATCTATCCCTCCACCACCCTGCATCAGGTCAGGCCCGTGACCCGGGGCGAGCGGCTGACCGGCATCACCTTCATCGAGAGCATGATCGTCGACCAGGTCGGGCGCGAACTGCTCTACCAGATCAACGAGGTTCTGGCGCTGGAAGGTGAGAAGATGGACTGGGAGAACCGCACGCGGCTGTCCTACGTCTCCTCCTCCCTGCACCGCCTGTGGGGCGACGCAGGGTGATGATCCTGGCCTGGGCCGGGGCTGTCCTCGGTCCGCTCCTGGTCTTGCTGACCGCCCGCCGGTGGGCCGCGCGGCGCCCGCGCCTGGCCCTGGCCTTCGCCGCCATCGGAGCGTTGGGCTGGGGTCTCTGGTGCTGGAGCTTCCTGGTGGAGCCGGAGACCCTGGTGGTGCGCCGGGTCGCGGTCGAAAGCCCCGACTGGCGCGGCCCGCCGCTGAGGATCGGGGTGATCTCGGACCTGCACATCGGCTCGCCCCACGTGGACTCAGCGCGGGTCCAGGCGGTGGTCGAGCGCATGAACGCCGAACACCCCGACATCGTGGTCCTGCTCGGCGACTATGTGGGCACGGTCTTCTCGCTGAGCGGCCGCGACGCGCCGCGCTCGGTCGAGGTGCTGGTCGGGATCAGCCGGCTGAAGGGGCTCAAGGCGCCGCACGGGTTGGCGGCTGTCCTGGGCAATCACGACGGCGCCCACGGCGGGCCGCTGGTGGCCGCCGCCCTGCGCCGGGCCGGGGCGACCGTGCTGTCGAACGACGCCGTACGGATTGACCGTCCCGGGGGCGGCTACTGGGTGGCCGGCCTCGCCGACCTGGTCAACGGAACCGAACCGCCCCTGCCGACCCGCTCGTTCCGGCGCGTCGCTCCGGGCGAGCCGGCCATTCTGCTGGCGCACGAACCGGACCTGTTCGCTGAGACGCCGGGAGGCGTCGCCCTGATGCTGGCCGGTCATACCCATTGCGGCCAGATCAATCTGCCGATCATCGGCCAGGTGGTCGCCGCATCCCATGGGGCCTGGCGCTGGCCCTGCGGCCTCTACCGAGAGGCCGGCAAGCAACTCTACGTCACCGGCGGAATCGGCACGAGCGTTGTCCCGGCGCGCCTGGGCGCGCCGCCGGAGATCGTGATCCTCACCCTGTCCGCAGGAGGTTCTCCAGCCGCAGCTTCACCTGCGGCCACTCTGCCGCGGTGATGGCGTAGCGCAGGGAGTCGCGCGCGCCGCCGTCGATGGCCATGCGGTGTGAGCGGAGCACGCCCTCGAAGCGCGCGCCGATCCGCTCCAGCGCGGCGCCCGAGCGCTGGTTGCGGGCGTCGGCGTGGAAACAAACCCGCAGCGCCTCGCGCGCCTCGAAGGCGTAGGTCAGCATCAGCAGCTTGGCCTCGGTATTGGCCGCGGTGCGCACGGCCGAGGGGCTGAGCCAAGTGTAGCCGATCTCGCACCCGTCGATCATGTGGGGGGCGCGCCTGGGATGCTCGTCCGGCCAGGCCCAGCGCTCGACATCGAAGAAGCGGGTGGAGCCGATGACCGCATCGTCTTCCAGGCGCACGGTGGCGAACGGCATGGCGGTCCCCGCCTCCCGCCAGGCCAGGGCGGTGTCCACATAGGTCCGGGCCATCGCAAGGGTCAGCGGAACCGGGCTCCAGCAATAGAGGCCGTGGTCGCCGGCGGTCGCTTCGGCCAGCGCCGCGGCATGCTCCCGGGTCAGCGGCTCCAGACGGACATGGCTTCCGCTCAGGGCTGGATAGTCCAGCCTCATCCCACCGCCCCTGGCCGGGCCAGGTCCCGGAACGCCTCGACCACCTTCCGGTAGGCCTCACGCTTGAACGGCACGATCAGCTCCGGCGCCTCCTCGAGGTCGGCCCAGCGCCAGGCGTCGAACTCGACCTCCTGATGATGGTTCAGATCGACCTCGGAGTCCTCGCCCTCGAAGCGGAAGGCGAACCATTTCTGCTTCTGGCCGAGGTAGCCGCGCGCGGCCTTCGAGCCGCCGTAGCCGGGGGGGAAGTCGTAGACGATCCAGTCCTCGGTGCGGCGCAGCAGGGCGACGCTCTTGACCCCGGTCTCTTCCCAGAGCTCGCGGCGGGCCGCAGCCTCCCAGTCGTCCTCGCCCTTGTCGACGCCGCCCTGCGGGAACTGCCAGCCGGTGTCGCCGGCCGAGCCGGCGCGGCGGCCGAGCCAGACCCTGCCCTGCCGGTTGAACAGGAGGACGCCGACGTTGTCGCGGTATCGGGAGAGGTCTCTGGTCTTCACCGCCGCGCGATGGCGGAAGCCGGGGCCAATTGCAAGCCCCTGGCCTTCAAACTGTCGGCCCAGCGGGCGGCGACCTCGACGGTCACCGGGTAGGCGAAGCCCGAACCCAGCGCCATGCCCTTGACCCGCGCGGTCTGTTCCAGGCCGTTCAGCTGGGCGGCGATGGCCTCGGCCGTCATCTGGTCGTCTATCACCGAGTCGGCGCTGGCCCGCGCCCAGGCGCCCGCGCGGCGGCGCGCGGTGCCGTCATCGATGAAGCCCAGGCCGTGAGCCTTCAACGCGCCCATGAAGGCGCCCATGCCGGCGTCGGAATTGACGAACTTGTCGCCGAAATAGTTGGTCACGGCGAAATAGCCGGTGGCGCGCGTGAGCAGCCAGTCGAGCCGACGGCCGGTCTCGGCCGGGGTGTCGGAGGACAGCAGGGTGTAGCGGCCCGGATCGTTGTCCGGATAGTCCTTCGGCTCCATCGGGATCTCGAGCATGACCTCATGCCCGTTGGCCCGCGCCAGGTCGATCCAGCCCTGCAGGCCTTCGGCGTAGGGCACGAAGGACAGGGTGATCTCCGGCGGCAGGCGCTCGATGGCGGCCTTGGTGGCGACCGGGTTCAGGCCGAGCCCGCCTACGATCAGGGCCACGCGCGGGCGGCCGTCCGGCCTGAAGGGCCGCGCGTAGGCGGAAAAGGCGGTGCGGCCGTCGGCGGCGATGATCGGCATCGGCCCCTGCGGCGAGGGCTGGGAGATGCCCGCCAGGGGCGCGGCCGGCAGCGGCTCGGCGGGCGC
>CAYSNW010000108.1:0-5560 GCA_964432415.1 uncultured Caulobacteraceae bacterium | reverse complement strand
CATGTCGCCCTCGCGCACCGCGCGCTGGACCAGCAGCCACGAGGCCACCTGCATCAGCCGGGTGGTCAGACGCATGCTTTCCCCGGCGTAGGCCAGGGCGGCCGAGCGGGACAGCAGCTTGGAATCGCGGCGGCCGTCGCCGTCCAGATAGGCGGCGGTCTCCTCGACCATGGCCATGCCTTCCTGGAAGGTGCGGTCGAACAGCTCCGATCGTGCGAAGTCGCGCACGACCTCGGCCTGCGCGGGGGACACTTCCGCCACCTGTTCGATCATCAAACTCAAAGCCCCTATGCCAGGCCGACGCGAATTGGCGCGCCTCGACCCTCGAACTGCAACGGCCGTGCCAAAAACCCAGGCAAGACAAACGCGGGCACGATCCGCCTCATCCTCTTGTCTGCCCCGAGGGTTAAGACCCCTTCAACGAAAACAGCGCGTCGGCGGCGTTGCGCCGCGCCTTCTTGCTCTCCATGGCGCGGCGGACCCGCGCCAGTTCGGCCTCCAGCCCTTCGATCCGCTCCTCCAGCTCCTCGACCCCGAACAGGTCCAGGTCCTCACGCGACAGTTCCGCCAGCGCCGCGCCGCGGCCCGAGGGGCGGGGAAGACTTTCGTCGATCATGACGGGACCTTCCTTTTGCTCGCTTCCGTTTCCTCAACTATGGAACGCCCCTGACCGAAGGAATGCAAGCATGGGCGACCAGACGATGCGGGCCATCGTGGTCGAGGGCGGCCGCGGCGGGGCCGAGGCCCTGACCCTGGGCGAGATCGCGCGCCCCACGCCCGGACCGGGACAGATCCTGATCAAGGTCGCCGCCGCCGGGGTCAACCGGCCCGACCTGCTGCAGCGCATGGGCGCCTATCCGCCGCCGCCGGGCGCGCCGGACACCCTGGGGCTGGAGGTTGCGGGCGAGGTCGCCGCCCTCGGCGACGGCGCCGGCCGCTGGGCCGTGGGGGACAGGGTCACGGCCCTGCTGGGCGGCGGCGGCTACGCCGAATGGGCGGTCGCGGACGCCCGCCACGCCCTGCCCGTCCCGCACGGCCTCGACATGACCCAGGCCGCCGCCCTGCCCGAGACGGTGTTCACTGTCTTCGCCAATGTGTTCGAGGCGGGCGCGCTGAAGGCCGGAGAGACGTTTCTGGTCCATGGCGCCACCTCCGGCATCGGGGTGACCGCGATCCAGATGGCCCGGGCCGCGGGCGCAAAGGTCATCGCCACCTCCCGCGGCGCGGCCAAGGCCGAACAGGCCCGGGCGCTGGGCGCGGACCTGTCGCTGGACTCCGCCGCCGGCGACTGGACCGCCGCGGTCGAAACCTTCGGCGGCGCCGACGTGATCCTGGATATGGTCGGCGGCTCCTTTACCGCCCTGAACCTGAAATGCCTGAAGCCCGGCGGGCGGCTCGTGCAGATCGCCTTCCAGGCCGGCTCAACGGTCGAGCTGGACCTCAGGGCCATCATGACCCGGCGGCTGGTGATCACCGGCTCGACCCTGCGTCCCCGGGGCGCGGACGAGAAGGCGCGACTGGCGGCCGAGGTCGAGCGGGTGGTCTGGCCCTGGGTCGCCGCCGGCCAGGTCAGGCCGCCGATCGACAGGCTGTTCCCCCTGGCCCAGGCAGCGGACGCCCACCGACGTCTGGAGAGCGGCGACCACCTCGGAAAGGTGATCCTGAGCGTCTGAACGGCGCATCTGGACCGTCGCAAAATATTACAAACCTGTTAGGCTTCGTCCCAGCGTTGGCACGAAGGGGACGACCATGAACTCATGGGTCGGAGGGCGTGCGGCTGGTTGCGCCCGTGCGTTGCTTGTTACAGCGTTTCTAGTGTTTTCGGCCGGGTCGGCGGCGGCCCAGGCCAGCTCCGGCGGCGACTGGGGCAATGCGGCCGGGGATGCGGTGGTCATCAAGGCCGGCAGTTTCGATGTCGCCATCACCGATATCGAGACCCAGGCCTCCATCTTCAGTTCGGGCAAGGTCGCCGACCGCAAGGCCCTGCCGGACGGGGGCACCGAATTCATGCTGAAGCCCGCATCGGGCAAGGTCGAGATGTTCGTGGTCGACGTCAGCGCCGACGGGACCAAGGCGGAGGTGTTCGTGGTCCAGGGCGGAAGCCGCCACAAGGCCGCCAGCCTGACCAAGTAGGGCCTGTCCGCCCATAGGCTGTTCACTTTACACGCGAAGACGCCTATAGGACGCACTTCCACGCGCCCGGCCGAAAGGCCGGGCGCCGCTGTTTCCGGCCCGGCCCAAAAAGGCCGTGCGACCTTCGAACCTCTGGCGAAAGACCAAGCCCATGTCCGACATCCTGATGCCCAAGGCCACCGCCGTCTGGCTGGTCGACAACACCTCGATGACCTTCGAGCAGATCGCCGACTTCTGCGGCCTGCATCCGCTGGAGGTGAAGGGCATCGCCGACGGCGAGGTCGCGCGCGACATCCGCGGCGCCGATCCGATCGCCAACGGCCAGCTGTCGCGCGAGGAGCTGGACCGCGCCGGCGCCGATCCCAAGTACCGCATGAAGGCCCTGGTCAGCCGCCACGCCGAGCTGCTCAAGCCCCAGCGCAAGGCGCCGCGCTACACGCCCGTGTCGCGCCGCCAGGACCGGCCGGACGCCATCGCCTGGTTCATCCGCCATCACCCGGAAGTGACCGACGCCCAGATCGCCAAGCTGCTGGGCACCACCAAGGCCACCATCCTGCAGGTCCGCGACCGCACCCACTGGAACGCGCCCAACATCAAGCCGGTCGATCCGGTGACCCTCGGCCTGGTCGGCCAGCTGGAGCTGGACGACGTGGTCAGGAAGGCCGCGGACAAAAAGGCCCGGGACGATGCCCGCAAGGGCGGCGGCGCCACCCTGAAGCCGGCGTCCGAAACGGGCGCGGATGAGGTCGAGGTCGAAGACGCCGAGGCGCACGAAGATGTCGCCGCGGTCGAGGCGGATCACGCCGTGGAAGAGGACGCGGACGAGTTCCAGTAAGGCCTGCGAGCCCCCGGGAAACCGGGGGCCCGGCCCCTGTCACCCCACGATAATTAGTGGGTCTGGAACGACGTCTTCAGTTGTTCCATCTCTTCCTTGAGCCTGAGCTTTCGACGCTTGAGTTCCCACAGTCGCAGCGAATCCACGGCGGGCCTGGACATTTCGTCCTCGATCGCCGCCTCGAGAGAGCGGTGACGGTTGCCGAGTTCGCGGATGCGGGCATCGAGAGCCATGGGTAGCGTCTCCTGTTGGAACAGCAGGAGCACAACACACCCTTGGCTGCGGACTGTTGAATCAAATTGGGTTACGTCTGTTCACACTTTGCTGAGGTGAAAGCTTGGCCGGAGCCCTCCCCACAGACACCCCACGTCTGATTGTCGGCGTGTCCGGCGCCTCGGGCGCCGCCTACGGCGTGCGCCTGCTCGAAGCCCTGGCCGAGCTCGGGATCGAGAGCCACCTGGTGATGACCAAGTCGGCCATCCTGACCCTCGACCAGGAGACCGGCCTGAAACCGGCGGACCTGGCCGCCAAGGCCTCGGTCACCCATCGCGTCGGCGACATCGGGGCCTCGATCGCCTCCGGCTCTTTCCGCACGCTCGGCATGGTGGTGGCGCCCTGTTCGGTCCGGACCATGAGCGAGATCGCCACCGGCGTGACCTCCTCCCTGCTGACCCGCGCCGCCGATGTGACCCTGAAGGAGCGCCGCCCCCTGGTCCTGATGGTGCGCGAGACCCCGTTTCATCTGGGGCATCTCAGGACCATGGTGCGCCTGGCCGAGATGGGCGCGACCATCGCCCCGCCGCTGCCCGCCTTCTACGCCAAGCCCCAGTCGATCGAGGATCTGGTCGACCAGTCGGTGGGGCGGGTGCTGGACCTGTTCGGCCTGGACTGGTCCGGCGTGAAGCGCTGGGGCCGCGACATCGGCCCGATCGCGGAGTCGTGAGCTTGAACCTCTGGGACTGGGCCGTCGCCGCCTATGCCCGCGAGGGCTCCGCCGAGGCCTGCCTGGCCCTGCAGGACGGCCACGACCAGAACATCCCCTACCTGCTCTGGGCCGCCTGGGCGGCGGAGACCGGACGCCCGCTCGACGCCGAAACGCTGGAAGCCGGGGCCGACACCGCCCGGGCCTGGTCCGGCGCGGCCATCGCCCCGCTGCGCGCCATCCGCCGGACCCTGAAGGCGCCCATCCCCGACATCGACGACGGAGCCCGCGAAACCCTGCACGCGCGCATCAAGGCCGACGAGCTGGAGGCGGAACGGCTGCTGCTGGCGCAGCTCGAGGCCCTGGCCCCGGCCGCGGCCGGGCCCGCCGCACCGACGGCGCCGGCCCTGATCGCCGCCGCCCGGACCTGGAGCCGGGTGGTCCCGCGCGGCCTCCTGGAGGCGCTTGCGCAAAAGCTCTCACCGTGAAGCTTTCGACCTGACCCGATTTTTCGTATAATGGCCCTCACTCCGCACGCCCTCGGGCGCGCCCGCAACAAGCAAGCTGTTGTGATGAACGACGACGAGCCCTCCACGGCCACGATCGATCCGTCCCTCAAGGGACGCATGGCCACCCTGCGGCAGGAACATTACGACCTCGACGCCTCGATCCGGGCGCTGGAGATCCTGCCGCTTCCCGACCAGCTGATGATCGCGCGGCTCAAGCGCAAGAAGCTGGCGCTGCGCGATGAGATCGTCCAGCTCGAAGACCAGATTCTGCCGGACATCATCGCCTAGCGACGGCCAAGGCCCCTCCACCAAACTTCGTTTGGTCCCCCTCCCCTGAAGGGGAGGATTTGGGACGCGCGACCTCATTCCTCCCCTTCAGGGGAGGGGGACCGCGGAACGCGGTGGAGGGGACTACCGCGCCCGCAGCCGACCCCGCGAGCCCTCAGCGCCTCACGGCTTGCGGAACTTGTAGATGAACTGGTCGGTCCGACCCTGGATCGAGGCGTTGAAGGGACCGGCGGTGTGCGGGTCGGCCGGATTGGCCAGCAGCGGGCTCTCGCCGACGAACTTGAACCCGGCGGCCTCGACCTCGCGCCGCACGACCGAGGGTTCGATCCGGTGCAGGGTGTCGGTCACGTCCGCGGGCGAGCCCTTCGCCGCCACGTGGTCGAGCACGATGTAGATTCCGCCCGGCTTCAGCGCGGCGAAAACGGCCCGGTTGAACGCGGCCATGTCCACCGGACCCATGAAGGGGTCCTTCAGGTCGTGATAGTTCTGGGAGATCCAGAACAGGTCCAGCTTCTCGGGATAGCGCGCCGCGTCGATCGGCGAACCGAAGGTCAGGCTGACATTGGGATGGGTGGTGATGAAGGCTTCGACCTCGGCGGTGCCCTTGACGATGTTGGCGTACTGGTAGAGCCCGCTCGGCACGCTGGCGTAGACGTGGCCCCGGGGCCCGACGATGCTGGAGAACAGGCGGGTGAAATAGCCGGCGCCCGAGGCGTAGTCGCCGACCTTGTCGCCGGGCTTGACCCCGGCGAAGGCCAGCACCTCGGCCGGCTTGCGGTTAGCGTCGCGCGCCGTGTCGGCGGCGGGGCGGCTGGGATCGGCCACCGCCGCGGCGATGGCGCCGTCCGCCGGCGCCGCGGCCAGGGACGGCAT
>CAYSNW010000107.1:0-5587 GCA_964432415.1 uncultured Caulobacteraceae bacterium | reverse complement strand
CCAGCAGGCCATCGCCGCCCAGCGGGACGGGCGCCACGAGGCCGCCGCGATGCTGGCCGAGATCGCCACGGCGCGGCCCGACTTCGCCGCCCTCGATCCGCGCCTGCGGGCCGGCGCCTGGGCCACCGTCGCCATCGGCCGGGCCCACGCCCGCGACCTCAAGGGCGCCTACGCGGCGATCGTGCGCGCCTCCGACATCCTGCGGGAGCCCGCCTATGTGCGCCTGCGCATGTTGCTGGCTATGGCGACCGGGCGGCGCGACGACGCCCTGGCCAGCCTGGAATTCCTCGCCGGGGCCGAACCCGACGGTCTGAACGGCCTGGACGAGGCCCTGGGCGGCCTGTTCGCCGAACTGCGGGCCGACCCGGCCGGCCGGCGCCGGATGATGGCGGCCCTGGACCTCGCCCACTGGCAGCCCGACCCCTTCCGGCCGGCAGACTGGATGTGGGCCCTCTACGCCGCCCAGATCGTCGACGCCGATCCCGCCGGCGCGGCGCACGCCTGGAGCCGCGTGACCACCATCAACCTGCTGGTCCAGGCCCGCCTCGACCGTCGGTTCTTCGCCCTGGTCGCCCAGGACCCCGGCCGCTTCGACCCGCACGGGGCGGCGGAACGGCGCCTGCCGCTCGACCGCGCCGCCATGGCCGCCAATCCCGACCGCCTGGCGGCCGTGGCGCCGCTCGCGGACACCCTGCTGCTGCTCGGCCGCGGCGATGAGGCGATCTCCCTGGTCGAGGCCGTCCAGGCGCGCCTGAAGGCCGGTGAGCCGGCGTTCGCCGACCGGGAGCAGGCCTTCAAGGACTTCCAGTCGGCGCGGACGCGCGCCTACCGCTTCGCCGGGCGCTTCGACGACGCCGTGGCCGCGGCGCGCGAGTCCGCCGCCGAGGGCGAAGACCCGGACGCCGTGCTCGAGCTCGGGGACCTGCTGAACGACCTGCGCCGTCCGCGCGAGGCCCTGGAGGCCGTGAGCGCGCTCCGGGCCGCCGCCGACCAGCGCCTGACCCTGTCCGGGCGCCTGCACCTGACCTCCACCGTCGCCTGCGCCGCGGCCCAGTCGGGCCAGGCCGGCGAGCTCAAGGCGGCCATGGACGAACTGAAGGCCCACCCGCAGGACGCCGGGACCAGCGTGCTCGACGCCGCCTTCTGCGCCGGCGACCTCGACACCGCCGCCGCCGCGGTCGTGCGCCTGCTGAAGGATCCGGAAACGGCCGGCGACGCGCTCTTCTACCTCACCGACTACCGGCCGGGTCCGCATCCGACCCCGCTCCACGAGGCGCGCCGCCGCGCGGAAAAGGCCGTCATCGCCCGACCGGAGGTTCAGGCCGCCCTGGCGTCCGCGGGCCGGCTGGAGACCATCGACCTCTGGTGGCCTTACTGACAGGAGGCCTGAAAAGACGCCGGGTTGGTCGTTCGGCGATGCGGTGAGCGGCGCCCCATTATGGTTGAGGTCGTCTCCCAATCGTTGCAATGTCTCGGGGCTGTTCAGGGAGGGTCCATATGTCAGGCGCCATTCGCCGTATCGCCGTCGCGGCCGCCGTCGCCGCCATCGCCGCCCCCGCCTTCGCGGGCGATCTCACCTTTTCCAGTCGCGACGCCAATCCGATCACCAACCATGCGGTGGGCCAGCCCTACTGGGTGCTGCAGGCCCAGTGCGCGGGCCTGTTCGGCTCCATGTCCAATTACCAGGCCTCGCGCGGCCGTGCCGCGGAAGCCGAGCAGGCCAAGGCCCAGGGCGTGGCCTTCATGAAGGACTCCCTGGCCCGCCTGCGGGTCGACCGGGGTCTGGAGGGCGACAACGCCATGGCCGCTGCCGGCGCCCAGGTCAACGTCGGCCGCGCCCACGCCCAGCAGATCATCGCCATGGGCACTGACGACCACTCCCAGTGGAACGTCGAGCGCAGCTTCTGCCTGGACGTCAACGACGCCTATCACGCCCGGCGCGGCTGATATTTTCCCTCTCCCTGAGGGAGAGGGCGGGACCCGTTGCGCAGCAATGGGAGGGTGAGGGGTTACAGAAAGCTCCCGAAGCCCCTCATCCTCCCAGTCGCTGCGCGACCGGGGCCCATCCTTCTCCCGCATGGGAGAAGGATTACGTCAGGGTTTCCTGACCAGCTTCCACAGCTCCCACGCCACGCTGAGCACGCTGAACACCACCATCGCCATCGCGCCGATGTGCAGGCCGGTGTCGATCTTCTCCACCCCGAACGAGGCGGACGCCAGGGCGCTCTCGGTGGCCACGCTGAGCAGATGCTCGCTCTGCAGCGCCACCGCCGCCGCCGCCCCGCTTCCGGCCGAGGCGAGGATCCGGAACACGCCCCGGCCCACGCGCCGCTGCGGATCGATGACGCCGATCAGGTGGGCGATGGCCTCTGCGATCGCCGAGGCCAGCACCAGGCCCCAGATCATCGGATACCAGGCCAGCGCCACCTCCAGCCCCGCCCCGTGCAGCGCGCGCAGCGGCCCATAGACCCCCGGCAGCTGCTCCTGCAGGAACGGCAGGGCGCCCCACCACAGGGTGAAGGCCAGGACGAAGATCAGGCCGAAGGCGTTCTCGATCCGCCCCTTGGGCTTCGGGCCGCTGATGGTCATGGGTTTCAGGTCCTTCACCTGCCAGTCCTTGAAGATGTCGAGGTCGAACCATTCGATCGCCCCGAAGGTGAGGGTCACCGCCCCGATCAGGGTCAGGGACACCGCGAAGAAGCCGCTCCAGGCCTCGCCGTAGACGTGGAGGATGTGGCTGGTGCTCGTCGACCAGGCCGCGATCCCCGTCGCCACCGCCCGGGCCAGGAAGCCGATGAAGGTGAAGGCCACCACCAGCCGCACGGTCACCCACCACAGCGGGAAGGTCTTGGGCCCGATCAGGGTCCGCTGCGGGCCGTAGCGGCCGGCCAGGGTCACCGGATGGCCGAACTCGCGGATCACCGCCTCCTGCTCGGCGGTGGTCAGCTTGCGGCCGAGCTCGGCCGCCCGCTCGTCGAGCCGGCCGTGGATGGCCTCGCTCAGCTCCGCCAGGATGTCGTCGCGCTGGGCCCTGGGCAGGAAAGGCTTGGCGGTGTTGATGTAGCGTTCGACCAGGTCCATGGCCGGTCCCCCTCAGATGATGCGGTCGAGCGAGGCGTTCAGGCCCCGCCATTCGTCGAGCAGGCGCGCCAGGATGGCCTCGCCCTCGGCGGAGAGGCGGTAGAAGCGCTTCTTGCGCCGCTCCTCCTCGCGCCATTCGCTGTGGAGCAGCCCCTGGCTCTCGAGCCGGCGGAGCATCGGGTAGAGCGCCCCTTCGTCGATCTCCATGCCCAGGTCGGACAGGGCCTTGCGCAGGGTGTAGCCGTAGCGCTCGGTCCGAAGCTGCCCCAGCACAGCCAGCGTCAGGCTGCCCCGGCGGAGCTCCTGGCGGAGGTTTTCGAAGAGTTCGTCCCTGTGCGTCATACACTGTATATCGCACAGTATGTGGCGCACAGCAAGTGGGGGCGTCGACGGTCGAGGCGTGGTGACCTTCTCCCCTTGCGGGAGAAGGTGGCGCCGAAGGCGCCGGATGAGGGGTCGCACGGACGGCTCAGCAATCTGCCAGCGGCCAATCCCCCACTCGCGGTTCGACCCCTCATCCGGCCGCTCCGCGGCCACCTTCTCCCGCAAGGGGAGAAGGTTGATTCCGGCAACGTCCAGGGAAGATCGGCTGCAGGACATCCGCCCGCCGCCATGGCATGCTCCCGCCCCATGAAACGCCTGCTCATCCTCGCGGCCCTGGCCCTCGCCACTCCCGCCTTCGCCGGCGACCTCGTCTACCGCCGCGCGCCCGAAGAGGGCGCCGCGCTGAAGCCCTGGGACGGCCAGGCGTGGTGGCGGCTGTTCGCGGCCTGCAGCGGTTACCAGGCCGCCGTCTACGACGACGCCCGCGCTACCCGTGACGGCGGGCGGGCCAATGACGCCAAGGAGGGGGTCGCCCTCTACCAGGGCCTGGCGGTCGACCGGCTCAAGGTCGACGAGGGCCTGTCCGAGTCCGACGCCATGCGCCGCGTCGGCGAGATCGCCGAAGCCGCCCGCCGCGACGCCGCCGGCGAGATCAAGGCCAAGGGCGCGCTGGCCGGCGCCGAGCTCGCCCTGCGCTGCTCGGCCTTGGAGATTGCGTACGCCAAGGTGAAGTGAAGGGCGGCGGCGTTGGCCAAGATTCGCTGTTGGGTCCTCGGGTTCGCGCTACGCGCGCCCCGAGGATGACGACCAAAGGGGGGAGTATTCCTCTCTACTATGTACGTCATCCTCGGAGCGAAGCCCCGCAGGGGCGGAGACCCGAGGACCCAACAGCGAATCTTCCCAAACGCTGCCGCCCCCTTGCCGCCCTCAGCTTGCCGGGTACGGCGCGATCTTCCCCGTGATCAGCTTCGCCACGCCGGCGGCCAGCGTCGGATTGTCGACCACGAAGAACATCCCCCCGCGCCCGTTCTGGCTGCTGCCGCAGATCTTGCCGTTAGGCGCCTTGGGGTCGCCCAGCTGGCCCTGCTGGTTCAGGTCGCCGAAGATGGCGTAGTGGTGCTTGCCGCTCGGCAGGGACACCCCGATCTTGGCGTGGTTGGGCCCGCCGGTGAAGGCCAGCTGGGTCCCCTCCCAGCTCGACTGCAGCGCCACGTCCACCTCGCCGGGCGCCTTGCCGGCCAGGGTCGGATCCCAGCAGTGCACGTCGGCGGCCGAGCGGGTCGAGGCGATCGGCGGCGTCGCCCACCAGGTGGCCGACAGCAGCGGCTCGCCCTCCAGCACCGAGGACAGGAACTGCCAGGGCGGCACGTGCAGGGCCGAGGGCTTGACCACCAGCCGCACCCCCGAGGACAGGGGCAGGTCCAGATAGGTCTTGGTCGTCGACACCTTGCCCAGCGCCGCCACCAGGGCGGCCATGTCCGGCGCCAGGGGAACCCCATTGGCCACGGTGTTGACCACCTGCGGATTGCTCACGTCGGTCGAGACGCTGGCCGTGGCCAGGCCGCTCAGCACCGCCTTCACGTCCGCCGGCGACAGCTTCAGCGAGAAGAAGTGCTGGGCGTTCGACACGTTGTCGTGCAGGTCCACGCAGCCCAGCGTATTGCCCACCGTGCGCGGATGGCCGCTGCTGCCGGCGCCCGGCCAGTTGGGCGTGGAGACCTGCACCACCACCCCCTCGCCCGCCTGGTTCCAGGCCAGCACCCCCTTGGAGTGGCCCCAGGGACTGCCGCACTGCTGGGCGTCGCAGCCGGGGCTGGAGCGGACCGGATCGTTGTAGAACTGGTCGTTCCACACCACGAAATAGTACCGCCCGCTGTAGATCTCCGAGAAGGTCGCGCCCAGGGGATCGGCGGTGCTGGTCCCGATCAGGCCGGGACCGTCGACCAGGGCGGGCGCCTGGTCGGTGGCCACCGCGTACTTCTGGCCCAGCGCATAGGACTGGGGCGTCCCGCCGAACGGACAGGCGCGGCCCGGCGCGTTGTTGGGCGTCTGGAACTCGCCGCTCGAGAACTTGTAGGCGAACCACCAGCCGACCGGACTGCCGGCCGCCACCAGCGGAACCGGCGCCGCGCCCGGATTGGCGCCGGCCGCGGCGACCGCCGGCTGCGGCGCGGGCGTCGAG
>CAYSNW010000106.1:0-5625 GCA_964432415.1 uncultured Caulobacteraceae bacterium | reverse complement strand
CGCCGCCGCGACCGCCGCTCCGGCCACCGCCGCCCCCGCGGGCGACATGAAGGCCGCCGCCCCCGCCGCCGACGCCAAGCCGGCCGGCGACATGAAGGCCGCCGACGCGCCGAAGAAGAAGTAAGCTCAACGCCCGATAGGGTTTGAGGAAGGGGCCGCTCCGCAAGGGGCGGCCCTTTTGCTTTGGGGGTTGCGGACGATGAGAGTCGTCTGCTGTCAGACGTTTCGCCTTTCGGCGTCCGCGGCAACAAATGCGTCGAGCGCCTCTAACGCCAAGTGTTCGCTTGCTCGAAGACGCTCAACATCACTCTGTTGAGGTGGTGGTCGGAAGGCCGCAAGCGCTTCCTCATGGCGGCGCCGTGCATCGAGCCAAGCACGCCGCAGCACCTGCCACTGTTTGTCCCAGAAAATGAACGGGCGAACCTCAGGCGAACCGACCTTGGTCAAGACGGTGTGGATTAGGCGTTTGGGTCCCACGCCGTCGTCGAACACGACTTCCACTATCCACACACGAGTCGGATCAGAGGGGCCCGAGACGGACCTATCTCCGATAGTCGTTACAGTACCAAGTCCGAACTTGGCATGTTCAACCCGATCACCCTCGATGAGTGGGCAGGCCGGCAGGCTCTGGCTAGAATCGATCATGTTCAAGCTTACCTCGGACCCCATCTCTCTCGAAGAGCGAGCGATGGAATGGAAATAGAGAGCCAGCTATCTCGTCGTTGCTCGAACCAGTCACCCCGATGAGCACTCCCAAGCGCCATCACTACATCGCTGAGACGCACCAGAAGCGGTTCGTCGATGAGGGCGGCATGCTTTACGTCTACGACAAGAGCCGGCCGGAAAAAGGCATACGCCGCGACCAACCGAACAACCTTTTTGTCGAGGGTCATCGCTACAGTGCAATCCGACCCGATGGCTCCCGAGACCCGGCGCTGGAGGGAAGGCTATCGAGGCTAGAGGGCGCGGCAGAAACGGTCTTAAACCGGATCGTCGAAGCGGCGCGCGGCAACCAAACACCAAGTCTAACCGCCACCGAGCTGGCCATCTGGCTGAGGTACTTCGTGATCCAATGGAAGCGTGTACCTGACCTACACCTCACCATCACGACGGACGCCGAGGCAGAGGCGGACATACGCCGGCTAATCGCTGAACTACGGCAGGTGCTCCCAAATCGCGGCGCCGAGCTTGACGCTTTGGAGGCTCCCAACGCGATCCGCCGAACCGTCCAGAATGCCCGCGTCAGTTCCCTGGAAAGAATAGGCGGCGACGTGAAACAGGCTTTGCTGGCAAGGGGTCTGGGCATTGTCTGCTGCCCGCCCGGCAAGCGCTTCGTCCTGGCGAGCCGGCCTGTTGCCAAGTTTAGCCTGCCGGGCCGGGGCGATCTCCGGAACCCCGAGGTCGAGATGTGGCTCCCTGTCGCTGAGGACGTGGCCGCGGGCCTCGGCACCGGTCCTGGGACGGAACGACTTGTCCGCGCCACTGTTGACCAAGTGCGGCACATCAACCTCACGCTCTTCGAACAGAGCACTATCATCGCTTCGGCGTCACGGACGCTACTCCGCTCGCTAGTGCGCGGTCGGTGAGGCGAGGCAGCCTCAACTCGGTCACCCTCCAGGCAAATCGTCTCGATATTTGCCCCTCGATTGTTTGATAGGCTGGGTCTGGGAGGCCTGAGGGATCAACTTGATTGCACCCAAGGAAACCGTTGCCCGAACCATTCAAGCTGTCAGCATGTCCCCCTCAACCTCCGACAGTCATTTCCAAGGGCTCTGGCGCAGAGCCCAAGGCATCCCTTCACTCGTTGAACTTACACCGGAGATGCTGCTGTCCTGGGCTGTGGAGCGCGGCCTGAAGGATGCATCTGCAGAGTCACGCCCGGTTGGCCTCTTCAATCCGATCGACGGAATTGTCCTCACTCATGGCGCAGAGAAGGGTTTCTTTCCGCAAATCTCTCCGAGCGACGATCCGACCTGGCTCATCAGACGGCAAGCTGCGGATGCCAATGCAGCACTGTGGGAAAAGGTTGAATGGTTCACACCCTTTTGGGTGTCCATGGGCGAGGCGCGGAAGGTGTTGGAGTCCGTGCGTCACGTCCCAAAAGATAGGGCGATCGAGCTCTTCGACTATCACATGTCGACCAACTACACGTTGGCTTTTCAAGCCGTGTGCATTGCGCAGATCATGCCCAACGCCCGCAGCCTCAAAGCCGCTTGCCCTCTCGCGCGGGAGGCTTACCTCGCATTCTACAGTGGCTACCGCGCGTCGAGCATAGCAGCGTTGATTCCGGCCATTGAAGGCGCGATCTCACAAATTCTGCCAGACAGCGATGGCTCACTCGCAATTCTGGACAAGGTCGATCGCGCCATCGAGCGCGCCATCGCGACTGCGGCCAGCCTGCATTTCGAGGGGATGTGGACGCCGGCCGAGTATCGGACCAAGAAGTTTTTGTTCGGACAGGATGAGCGTGTTTTTGGATTCGAGACCTTTCGACGTTGGCTTCACCGATCATTCTTCCGGAAAACTGGAGAATATGACGGGGTCACCTGGCTCAATAGGCATCTGTTCGCCCACGGCGGCACGACTGAGTGGCAGCAGTCGTCAAACTTCGGCCGACTGGTCGTCGCTCTGGCCACGGTCGGCCTGATCGAGTCTTGGCATGACGAGTCACACAAGGTCTCATTATTTCTTCCGAAGATGAATGATGACAGCACTCTCCTGCATCAACAGGCACTACTGCGTGGCCACACGCAGATGACAATGCAACTCTTAGAACAGAAACATTATCAGGAGCATGGTCAACTCGTCCCTGCCATGCCGACGGATGACGGCGCGACACTTCGGAGGGCGATTCTCTCGGAGGATTGCATCAAAGATCTTGTTCGCCCTTTGCGCAACGCAGGTTGGAGTGTGGAAGTCAGCGATCCAGAAGCGACCGGGCTCTACATGACAGTTGTTGCCGCCGCGGAGGGGCAAAGCTTCGGCGTGGCGCTGCTCTTCAGTTGCGCCACCTCGAACGACATTTATCGGAAGCTAGCGGAGACTTGCTCAGCCATTCTCTATCGAGGCGCACCGCACCATCAGAATCAATATGCCTACAGGATTCCCGCCCACGTCGGTCCCGTCGCAGGCTGGCAACCGCCTCTAGCTCCGGAGCGAAGTCGACCGGCGACGTGAAGGTGCGGGATACCCCCTACCCGAACGCCTCCCCGTAAACCCGCATCAAATTCCCCCCCAGCGCCTTCTCCACCTGCCCCGTCGTCCACCCCGCCCTGGACAGCCCGTCCGCCAGGCGCCGGTAGCGCATGTGGTCGTCGAAGTCGGCGACGATGTTGAAGATGTCGGGGCCCTCGCCGGGCGCCGCGATCCCTTGCGCGGTTCGGTCTTCGTAGAACTTCTTCTGGGCGGCGCGGGCCTTGTCGTCGATCGTGGTCTTGCTGAGCACCCCGTCGGTGCCGATGGCGACGTGGTCCTCGCCGCAGAGGTTCTTCACGTGGTCCATGTGGCGGATCAGGTCGGCGCCGGTCGGCTTTGAGTTGGGGACCAGGAACGGCATCCAGTAGACGCCGATGACCCCGCCCTTGTCGGCGCAGGACTTCATCTCGGCGTCCCAGACGTTGCGCGGATTGTCGTGCAGCGAGCGGCAGCCGGTGTGGCTGATGATCGGCGGGCGGGTGGTCGCCGCGATGCCTTCGGCGATGGTGCGCTGGCCGCCGTGGCTGAAGTCCACCAGCATCCGCTCCTTCTCGATGCGGGCGATGGTGGCGCGGCCCAGTTTGGACAGGCCGGCGTTGGCCGGCTCCAGCGAGCCGTCGCCGGAGAGGTTCCGAAGATTGTAGGTCAGCTGGACGATGCGCACGCCCAGGCCCTTCAGGATCGCCAGCCGGTCGAGGTCGGCGCCGACCAGGCTGGTGTCCTGGGTGCCGTAGAGGATTGCGGACTTGCCCTCGGCCTTGGCGCGGCGGATGTCGGCGGTCTTGTCAGCCTTGATCAGGATGTCGGGGTTGGACGCGATCAGGGTGTCGATCTGGGCGATGGCTGCGATGGTTTTTTCCCAGACGTCGGGGGCGTTGCCGACCGTGTTGACCGTGAAGTGAGACATGGTCAGGCCCGAAGCCTTGAGGTCGGCTATGGCGCGCGGGTCCATCACCGTGGCGTCCGGCGCGCTGTAGGGATCGTCGACCCCGCCCAGGCCGTCGATGACGATGGCGCGGCGGAAGTCGGCGTCGGTGAAGCCGGGCTGGGCGGCGGCGAGGTTGGATACGGCGGCGCCGGCGGCGGCGAGGGCCGCGCCTTGCAGGAGAAGATCACGGCGGGTGGCGGGCGGCATGGCGCGGGCCTTTCGAGGGTGAGCGTGCGGCGAAGCTAGCAGCTTGGCCGGGGGGCGCCAGAGCGGAGGCGACGGAGTCAGGGCCACAGCCGTTGCGCCTCGGGCCTTGAGAAGCGAAGCTCGACCATGGCTTCGCCCGTGTTTGATTTTGCGCCGCGCTGGAAGGAAGAACTGGTCGTGACCGGGCCGGGCGGTTCTTTCATCCTCGAACTGGTGCTGGCGGTCTATCTCCCGACAGAAGAGGTCTGGCCGACCATCGCGCCGGATTGGGCTGTCGCGTTCTGGCCCGAGCTCAAGGCGGAACTCGAACAGTGGTGCGCGGCCAACAAGGCCGGCCTCAAGATCGACCCGACCGCGACCGTCAGCACCTTCACGGCCGGTCCGTTCGACAGCCTCTCGTCGGAAACCTCCGGTCGACTCGGCCCCACGGCCTGGTGGATCGGGGCCGTCCTGCTGTTCGCTGTTTCCGCCTGGCTCTCACTTCGGTCCTGGATCCGCTGAGAGCGGAAGGGCGGCCCCCGTTCAGCGCGGGAATGCCGATCCCGGGGCAATGCTTTGCATTCGACGCCCGCCCTGGTCCAAACACGCCCCCATGAGCGACGCCGACCCGCAGCTGACCTGGACCGACGAGGGCGCCCCGCGCTCGGGGCGGTTCGGGGACGTGTACTTCTCGGCGGAGGACGGGCTGGCGGAGAGTCGGGCGGTGTTCCTGCAAGGGTGCGGCCTGCCGGAGGCCTGGGCGGGGCGGCGGCGGTTTGTGGTCGGGGAGCTGGGGTTCGGGACGGGGCTGAACATCCTGGCCCTGCTGGAGCTGTGGCGCCGGACGCGGCCCGAGGGTGGGCGGCTGCACATCTTCTCGGTCGAGGGCTTTCCGATGCGGCGGGAGGAGGCTGCGCGCGCGCTGGCGGCCTGGCCGGAACTGGCGGAGCTTTCGGCGCTGCTGCTCGAGCGCTGGCCCGGGCGGACGCCGGGATTTCACCGGGTCGATCTGCCCGAGCTGGGCGCGACGCTGGACCTGGCGGTGATGGATGTGGCGCAGGCGCTGGAGCGCTGGTCGGGGGCGGTGGACGCCTGGTTCCTCGACGGCTTCGCGCCCGCGGCCAATCCGGAGATGTGGTCGGACGCGGTGCTGGACGGGCTGCGGGCGCGCTCCGCGCCGGGGGCGCGGGCGGCGACCTTCACGGTGGCGGGGGTAGTGCGCCGCGGGCTGGCGGCGCGGGGTTTCGAGGTCGCCAAGCAGCCGGGGTTCGGACGCAAGCGGGAGCGGCTGGAGGCGACGCTGCCGGGAGCGAACG
>CAYSNW010000105.1:0-5793 GCA_964432415.1 uncultured Caulobacteraceae bacterium | reverse complement strand
GCGACGGGCGAAGCCGGGCAGGGCGCGCTTCAGGTGCTCGATGTCGGCAGCGGCGCCGGCCTGCCGGGCGTGATCCTTGCGATGCTCAACCCGGGGTGGCAGGTGACCTGTGTCGATGCGGTCGCCAAGAAGGCGGCCTTCATCCGCCAAGCGGGCGCCGAATTGGCGCTGCCCAATCTGCATGGCGTCCACGGCCGGGTCGAGGCGGCGGCAACGTTCCAGAAGCCCGAGTTTCATCCCATTCCGTCCCCCATGGTCCCGCCCTATCCCGGGACTCAAAGACCTTCTGTCCCTCTACACCCGCCGCCTCCGGCGCCGGTCTCGATGCCGGCCCCCGCCGCCGCGCCCGTACAGGCCGGCCAGCTGGCGGCCGCGAATGACCGGCCGCGGCTCTATTCCCTGCACCGGGAATACGGCAAGCAGCCGGACCGTACCGAAATCCCGCCCCCGCTCTATCTGGACGCCCTGCCGATCGACCTGGCCGCGCCGCCTCCGGACGAGCCCCGCCGTGACAAGAACGGAAAGCCGGTCAGGCCCGACCCCGGCGATCCCGACAGTCCGCAACCGTAAGCGTTGAAGAGCCTCAGAATGAGCAGCTCCCGCCTCACCGACCTGATCGAACTCGCCAAGGAGACCTCGAGCGTCAAGCGACGCGAGCTCCTGCGCGAGGTGACCGGACTGTTCTTCGGCCAGACCCCGAGCGCCGACGGCCCGGAACTGCCGCTTTTCGACGTGGTCCTGACCCAGCTGTCCTCCGAGATGGAGGAGGCGGTTCGCGCCGAACTGGCCGCCCGTTTCGCCGACGCCTCCAATGCGCCGGGCCGGCTGGTGCACGCCCTGGCCAGCGACACCTTCCAGGTGGCCGAGCCGGTCCTGACCCGCTCCCCGGTCCTGACCCAGGACTTCCTGCTCGAGGTGGTCAAGACCCGCGGCCAGGACCACCTGCGCGCGGTTTCGCGCCGGGCCGAGGTGCCCGAGGCGGTCTCGGAAGTCATCGTCGACCGCGGCGACGACGATACGCTCGGAGTGCTGCTGCGCAACGACGGCGCGCGCCTGTCGCGCAATGCCTCCGAAGCCGTGGTCGAGCGGGCCAGCAACAGCCAGAACCAGGATCTGCACGAGGCGGTGATCCAGCGGCCCAACCTGCCGCCGGACCTGCTCAACGAGATGTACTTCGTGGTCGAGGCCCGGCTGCGCCAGCGCATCCTCGACGAGAACGCCAAGCTCGACCCGGCTCTCCTGGAACAGGCGCTCAGCGCCGGACGCAAGCGGGTGGCGACCAAGGACGGCGCCCTGCCCGCCGACTACGACCAGGCCGAGGCCTATGTCAGCGAACTGCGCGCGGCCGGGGAACTGACGCCGCGGGTGCTGGCGCGCTTCCTGCGCTCGGGCGGCATGACCCACTTCCTGGTGGCTCTCGCCCAGCTGGCGGACATCGACTTCCACACCGCCAAGCGGATCGTGGAGCGCAAGGAACTGGACGGCCTGGCGGTGGTCTGCCGGGCGGCCGAACTCGATCGCGCCCTGTTCCTGACCTACGCCCTGGTGCTGCTCGGCGACGACGCCAAGGCCATGGGCCGCGCCCAGGAATACGCCCGCCTGTACGGCGACCTGCCCCGCGAGACGGCGCTCAGAACCCTGCGCTTCTGGCGCATGCGCCGCGCCACGGACCTGGCGGCCTAGGGCGCTGCGAAGTCGATGCGGAAGCGCACCGGCCGGCCCTCGACCGGGCGGCCGTCGTCTCCCCAGACGTTGAGCGCATAGAGCCCGGTCAGACCGAGCGCCGCCGGGCCGAAGCCCAGACCAAAGGGCGACTCCCCCTCGATCTTGCAGTCCGCCAGACCTCCCGCCGCAGTCGCCCGGCAGATCAGGTTCGCCGATCCCTTCGAGAACTTCGCCGCGCGCGCCGCGGCCGGGAAGGCCTGGGACACGGCCGCCGGGTCGGCGAACAGGCGCCACTCCGGCCGCGAAAGCGGCTGTTCCTGCGCCGTCTCGTCGAACTGGATGGCGAACCTCACCTGGTCGTGGGGCCGGGGCTTGCCGCCGGCCAGCTCGGCGGCGCGGAACTTCCCGTGCAGGCGGAACGCGGCGCGCCCGAATCCCTTGCCCTCGGGCGCCTCCGCCACGACGTCGCAGCCGGACAGGGTGCGGTCATTCCCGAACGAGCAGTGCAGCACCGCCCGCCCGGACCCGACGCCCTGCGGCCGCGCCGCCTGCACCTCGGCGCGGGTCGGCGCCGCTTCCCAGAGCATGCTCGGATAGAAGGCCACCGCGTCGATCGGCGCATGCTTGCTCAGGTGCGAGGCGGCGCCGCCGGGGATTGTGAAGGTGAGGGGAATGCGCACGTGCCCGACATACGGAACACCGTCCATCGTCGGCGGCTTCATCTGGAACTGCGGCGTGAGCGCCAGGCCGGCGGCGCCGAAGCCCTGATCCGCGGGTTCCTCTGAAATCACGGTGCAATGGTCGACTACGCCATCGACCTCCACCTCGCAGTCGATCACCACCTTGCCGCCCACGCCCGCGGCCCACGCGCGGGCCGGCCATACCGCCATGATATCTTTCGCCTCAGGCTTCTTCACCCAGGTCGGCGGGACATAGACGTGCCCGTCCGGAGCGGGCGCCGCGCCAAACATCAGGGCGCTCAGCGCCAAAGCGGCCAGGATTGATCGCTTCATGGAGCCCCTCAGGGTTTGGCCGGCGCGGGTGCGTCCGCATCGATGAAGTGGATCGGAAGCCGGATGCGGGCGCCATCGACCGGGCGCCCATCCGAGGTCCAGGGGTTGAGGGCGAAGTGCGCCGAGAGCTTCAGGGCCGCCTCGCCGAATCCCAGACCCTCGGGCGTTTCACCGGCCAACCTGCAACCGACCAGGGCGCCGCCGACGGCGACCTCGCAGTCCAGCACGCCTCGACCTTCGCGGACTTTCGCCGCCTTGGCCGCCTTGGGAAACACCGCATCGAAATCCGTCAGTTCGGGAAGCGTTTTCCACTCAGGCTTGGTGATCACCATCGCCCCCGCGGCGTCGGGATTGGCGGCGGGCAGGTCGAACTGCACCGCAAAGCGCGTCAGGTCCCCCGCCGCAGGCTTGCCGCCCGGCAGAGCCAGCGCCCTGAAACTGTGGCTGAGCTCACGCGCGGCCGCGCCGAAGCCCTTCCCGTGCGGCTCCTCCTGGATGATGTCGCAGTATCGGAGGGTCCGCGTGCTGCTGAACGGGCATTGCAGCACCACCCGACCTTCGACCGGCGCCCTGGGCCGCACGCGCGCGACATCGGCGCTGGTGGGCGCCGTTTCCCAGACCGGTTTTACGTACATGGTCACGCCCCCGGCACGGGGCGGGCCGGTCATCGGCTTCTGCGGCCGTCTGCTGACCCCGCCGTCGACCGAGAAGTTGATCGGAATCCGCACCTTGGCGACCACCGGCTTGCCGTCCACGGTCCCGGGTTTCATACGAATCTGGGGCATGACCAGCAGCGCCGCCGCCCCAAAGCCTGAACCAGGCGGATTCTCCGAGACCACGACGCATTTGCGCAGGAGACCGTCGAGGGCGACTTCGCACTCGACCAGGCCCGTCCCGCCGATGCCCTGTTCGAGAGCATCCCTCGGGTAGGCGCCCATCAGGTCGTCGCCGGTGGGACGCTTGATCCAGGCCGGTTCAGTGTGCTTGTGGCCATCTGGCGGCGCATCCGCCGCCGTGCAAAGCGCAAGCGCGAACGCCCCCAGAACAAGCCTGTGCATGCTCGGTCCCCCCACAATTAACCCTAGGGGCGCCGGGCACAATCGTCACGCTTAATTGCCGGCGGGCTCAGCCCGCGCCGCGCACCCGCTCTAGCGCCGCCGAGGCCTGGTCGGCGAGGGACTTCATGCCATGGTCGCAGAAGACCTCGAAGGCTTCTTCGAGGGCATAGACCGCCGCTTCGCGCTGGGCGAACTGGCCGAGCAGATCCGCGCGGGTCTCGTACAGGCGCGACAGATTCAGCTGCAGCACCGCCCAGGACACCGGATCGGCGGCCGCCTCGGTGGCCTGGAGCTCGATCTTGAAGGCGGCCTCGGCGCGGCCCAGGGCGACCATGTCGCCGCGCAGCTCCGCCGAGCGGGCCAGGCACGAGGCGCGATTGTTGGCCACCGTGGCGCGCAGGGTCACCGGCGAGGCGCCGATTCGCTCCACCGCCCGGGTGAAGGCGGCTTCGGCCTGGTCGAAGGCCTGGTCCTGGTCGCAGGTTTCCCCCAGCGCCTGCAGGCCCAGACCCAGGGCGTGCTGGACCCGCACCCAGTCGAGCGGCGCCTGGTCGGCGTTGACGGTCTCCTCGATCAGAGCCAGGAGCGAGACCCCTTCGGCGATGCGCTCAACCCGGCCTTCGGTTTCGCCCAGCGACACCTTGGCGGCGCCCAGCACCTCGGCGCAGCGGGCCCAGCTCAGGGGCTCGTAGAGGGCGTCGAGGCTGGCGAGCAGGGTCTCAAGACCGGCGACCGCGTTTTCGATCAGGCGAGTGTCGTGCCGACGCACGCCGAAGCCGGCCAGCAGGTCCTCGCGCTCGATCTGGGCGGCGGCGGCCTCCAGGCGCACGGCCGGCGAGCTGTGGTCGCGCGACGCCTGGCGCAGGTGGTGGATGGCGGAATCGAACAGGGCGGCGGCTTCCATGGCGCGGGCGTCGTCGTCCCGGGCTAAGGCCTCGCGCGAGGCGATGCGCGCCCAGGCGGCCTCCAGCCGCGCCTCGAACAGACTGTCGCCCTGCACGTCGGCGATCGAGCGCAGAATCTCGCGGGCGGCGTCCAGCAGGGCCGGGTCGCCGAACAGGTCGGCGCCGGTCAGGCTGGCCAAGGCCTGGTCCAGGGCGGCGCGGGCGCGGGCGGCCTCGTTGTGAGCGCAGGAGATGGCCGAAACGGCGGCCGAGGCGGCCTTCCTCAGAGCCACGGGATCGCCAGTGCGGCGGGCCTGTTCGCGCCAGACGGCCGAGGCGGCCAGCCAGTGGGGATAGGGATCGCGGGTCGAAACGCGGCCGGCGTTGACGTTGCAGGTCTTGGCCTGGTGCTCCAGCTGCTCGGTGTCCAGCAGCTCGAGCAGGCTCAGATCGGCCTCGTCACGGGTGACGGCGCCGCCGAGAATGCGTTTCAGCTCACGACCGAACTCGAACATGGCGGCCTTCTCCCCGTCCCATCGCGGGACGTCCGCGCGGGTTTCACAGGGGACAGAGCAAACGCAGCGCCGCGGGCGGGGTTGCGCTCCACCGCCGACGCCGGCGTGGCGGAACGGCCTGCGCCTCCAGGGCGTTCAGGCGCGGAAGAGGATCACGCCATGGCTTCGCGCAATTCGATCAGGGACGTCCTGGTGGTGGGACTGGCCGTCGGCCTCGCCGGCTGCGCCTCGATGCGGGACAGGTTCGGCGGCTCGCACGCCGGAACCGGCCAGTCGGCAGGCTTCGACAACCAGGTCGCGGTCTTCGACGGCCACCTGCTGTGGGTCGACTACGCCTGCGAGGGCGGCCAGACGGTCACGGTCAAGTATGTGGGCGAATGGGCGGACGCCAAAACCGCAGACGGCGCCGTGCACCTGCTGGAACGCCGCGACGCCGGCTGGGGATCGGTCGCCTATTCCGGCGACGGCTTCGACCTCAGCGGCCCGGGCATGAGCCCGACCTGGACGGCGCCGGGCGCCTCGGCGGTCCGCTGCCAGGGCAAGGCCTGACGCCTCACCCGCGCTCGCGGGTCCTCAGGAAACGCACGTTCGGATAGCGCTCGGCGACGTAGCCGATCTCCCAGGCGGACTTGCCCAGGAACACGGGCTGGTCGTCGAT
>CAYSNW010000104.1:0-6139 GCA_964432415.1 uncultured Caulobacteraceae bacterium | reverse complement strand
AGGGGCGCCGGGGCGGCGATCGCGGCCTTGGTCACCGCGGGCTTGGCCACCGCACGGCCGGGCATGGCGCCGTCGCCGATGCCTTCCGAGGGCGCCATGGCGGCGACCTCCTCGACGGTGGGCGCCAGGTGGAACAGCCGGGGATCGTGCGACAGGCGCACTGCGGCGTGCTCGCAGCGGGCCGGCAGCTGGTAGCCGAGGTAGGTGTCGGCGGCGAGTTTCATCGGCGCCTTGCGCGCGGCGTCCCACTTGGCCCAGCCGTCGGCGCGGGCGGCCTCGGCGCGGGCCTTGCCCTTGGCGGTCTTGCTCTCGGGCGAGACGGCGAGCGCCTTCGAATAGGCCCGCAGATAGGCGTGGCCGATCTTCTGGGTCATGTCGTCCAGCGGCAGCACGTCCTTGACCCGCTCGGCCAGATCCATGTGGCCGGACAGCACCCCGTCGCACCAGGCGACGAAGGCGTAGTCGTCCGCCGGCGCGCCCGAGGGCAGGGCGTCGCGGTCGGGGTCGCGGGTCGAGACCATGTCGGGGGCGGGGGCGGCTACCGGCGCCGAAACCGGCGGCGGCGTGCGCGTGGCGATCGGGCCCGTGGGCTCGGCGGCCAGCAGAAGCGAGAAGAGAAGCGACAGCGCCATGCGGCGTAAGACCTTCGACTAGGCGGAGGCCGCGCCCCCTGCGCGACGATCCGGTGGAGAAAACGCCCGCCCCTTCATACAGTGAGGATTATGGCGCGCCAACGGCGCCCTTTGGCGCAAACCCCGTCTTCACTCCGTCGCGGAATAGTGGACAGGGCTCCGGCGTCATGCGAACGCCGCTTTTCTGGTTTGGGTTCGAGGCCATGGGTTTCTGGAAAAAGATCGCTGGACTGGCCGCGCGCCGCCCCGACGGGGCGGAGTGCGAGACCTGTCCGCCCGGTCTGCCCGGCGAGGATCCGGCCTTCTCGACCGCGGTGACAGCGCTGGGCGCCAAGCTCGCCAAGGCGGACGGCAGCGCTGACGAGGCGGAGTACATCGCCTTTTCCGAGGTGTTCCAGCCCGGCGCCGGCAGCGAGAAGAACGTCCAGATGCTCTACGACCTCGCGCGCCAGACCACGCGCGGCTACGAGAGCTACGCCAAGCGCCTGGCCAAGCGCTACAGGGCCTGCCCGCAGCTGCTGGAAGACGTGCTGGACGGCCTGTTCCACATCGCGGTCTCCGACGGGGTCGTGACCACCCACGAGCTGGACTACCTGGAGACGGTCTCGGGCCTGTTCGGCCAGTCGCCCCTGACCTTTCGCCGGATCAAGGCCACCCACATGGGCCTGGCCGCCGACGATCCCTACGCCATCCTGGGACTGGCCCCCGACGCCAGCGACTCGGCCCTGAAGGACGCACGCAGGCGGCTGCTGGCCGAATGCCATCCCGACACGGTGCGTGCGCGCGGCCTGCCCGAGGAATTCGTCGAGGTGTTCAACGCCAAGGCGTCCACCGTGAACGCCGCCTTCGACACGGCGATGGACGAGCGTCGGGCGTTCACGTCGGGATGAACAATTCGCCATCTTGTCGCGTTGCGATTGACGCCGACCGATGGCGGGACAACATAGTCTGGCAGGACACGCCCGGAAGCGGCGTGGACGAGGTGCGCTGATGCAGACCAACCCGCGTTTCACCCTGGGGGCCTCGAGTTCAGGCCGTGGCGGCCTTGGGCCGGCCCTGGTCTGGCTGGGCGGTTTCATCGCCACCGGCGCGGCCCTGGCCATCGGCGCGGTGCTGGCGGTGTTCGCCACGGTGGCCGTTGCGGTGATCGCCCTGTTCGCCAGCGTCACGGTCTTCCTGGCAGGCCTGGCGCTGCGGGCCCGGCGCCGCATCCGGGTGCGCGCGGCCGACGCCGACATCATCGAAGCCCGCAAGGTCGGCCACGCCTGGGTCGCCTACGGCTGGGACCGCGGCGGCCGCTGAGCCCGAAAGCGACCCCAAGGTGAGTCCGCTCGAACCGATCGAGGCCCCGTCTCCGAATTTCAACGCGCGCCACGCGCCGCCGGACATGATCGTCCTGCACTATACCGGCATGCAGACCGGACAGGCGGCCCTGGAACGGCTGTGCGAT
This sequence comes from uncultured Caulobacteraceae bacterium, assembly GCA_964432415.1. Lineage (GTDB taxonomy): Bacteria > Pseudomonadota > Alphaproteobacteria > Caulobacterales > Caulobacteraceae > JAFECT01. The sequence continues at coordinate 4,057 of CAYSNW010000104.1, read as the reverse complement.
CCCGAGGCCAAGGTCTCGTCCCATTACCTGGTCGAAGAAGACGGGCGGGTGTTCCGCCTGGTGCCCGAGGAGCGCCGCGCCTGGCACGCGGGCCGCTCGTTCTGGAAGGGCGACACCGACATCAACGCCTGCTCGATCGGCATCGAGATCGTCAATCCGGGCCATGAGTGGGGCTACCGCGCCTTTCCCGACAGCCAGATCGAGGCGGTGATCGCCCTGATCTCCGACATCCGCGGCCGCTGGCAGATCTCCGACGCCCGGTTGCTGGGCCACTCCGATGTGGCGCCGGACCGCAAGGAGGACCCGGGCGAGCTGTTCCCGTGGCGGCAGCTGGCCGAGCGCGGCCACGGCCTGTGGTTCGATCCTGACCCGGCGCCCGGCGCCGACCTCGGCCTCGGCGACACCGGCCCTGGCGTGTTCCTGCTGCAGGCGGGGCTGCACCGGCTGGGCTACCAGCCCCTGCCGTCCGGGACCTATGACGAGGAGACCGCCACCGTGGTGCGCGCCTTCCAGCGGCATTGGCGCCCCGAGGGCGTGGACGGGGTGGCCGACGGCGACACCCGCGCCCGCCTGATGGCGATCCTCAGACTCGCCTCGGTGGAGACGGTCACCGGCGTGCTCTGAGCGACGGGTCCTGCCGTCGTCCCGCGTTAAATCAGTTCGGCGCCGGGGAAGCGCCGTGGGGAACCTGTGACATGAAATTTCGCCTGATCGCCTCGGCGGCCGTCGCCGCGCTGCTGTTCGCCGCCGGCAATGCGCCGGCCCAACCGGCTCCGGCCGGCGCCACCGCCTCGGCCGCCGCCGACGCCACGCCGCACTACGGGGCCTGGGGCTTCGATCTCGACGGCCAGAACAAGGCGGTGAAGCCGGGCGACGACTTCTACGCCTTCGCCAACGGGACCTACATCGACAAGCTGGTCATCCCGCCGGACCGGGCGCGGATCGGCATGTTCGACACGCTCACCACCCTGTCCCAGGCCCGGCTGCGCGCCATCATCGTCGACGTCGCGACCCACCCGACCACCGACCCGACCGAGCAGCGCATCGGCGACCTCTACAAGGCCTATATGGACGAGGCCCGCATCGAGGCCCGCGGCTCAGCCCCGCTGGACGCCGACCTGGCCCGCGTGCGCGCCGTGACCAGCAAGCCGGGAATGGCCGCCCTGATGGGAAGCCACGACGGCTTCGGCGCCGGCATCTTCGGCCTGAGGATCGGCGCGGACGCCAAGGACCCGGACAAGAACGTGGTCTCGCTGGGCACCGGCGGCCTCGGACTGCCCGACCGCGACTACTATCTGCAGCCGTCCTTCGCCGACAAGAAGGCCGCCTACGAAGCCTATGTCGAGCACATGCTGACCCTGGCGGGATGGCCCAACCCGGCGGGATCGGCCAAGGCCATCGTGGCTTTCGAGACCGAGCTGGCCCAGGTCTCCTGGTCGCGGGTCGAGATGCGCGACCGCAATCACGCCTACAATCCGACCGTAGTCGCGGACCTGCCCAAGCTCGCCCCCGGCTTCGACTGGAAGGCCTTCTTCGCCGCCTCGCAGCTGTCGGATGTCACCCAGGTCATCGCGATCCAGAACACGGCGATCCCGAAGTTCGCGGCCATCTACGACAAGACCTCGCTCGAGACGCTCAAGGCCTGGGAGGCTTTCCACATCGCCGACGAGGCCTCGGGCCTGCTGCCGGCGCGCTTCGAGAAGGAGCGCTTCGATTTCCGCTCCAGGCGCCTGACCGGGGTGGACCAGGAGCCGGAACGCTGGAAGCGCGCGGTGGCGCTGGTCAACGGCGAACTCGGCCAGCCGCTGGGACGCATCTATCTGAAGCGCTACTTCACCGACGACGCCAAGGCCAAGGCCGAGGCCCTGGTCGGCGAGATCAAGACCGCGATGAAGGCGCGCATCGAGAAGAACACCTGGATGACGCCGGAGACCAAGGCCCAGGCGCTCGACAAGCTGTCGAAGTTCACCACCCACGTGGCCTATCCGAGCCCGGAGCGGGAACGGCGCATCGAGATCAAGGCCGACGACCTCTACGGCGACGTCGAGCGCGCGCGCCAGTCGCAGTGGCAGGGCCAGCTCCGGCGGCTGCATCAACCGGTGAACCGCCGCGGCGGCGGCATGTCGCCCCAGACGGTGAACGCCTCCTACAACCCCTCGCAGAACACCATCACCATCCCGGCGGCCATCCTGCAGCCGCCGTTCTTCGATCCGAACGCCGATCCCGCGATCAACTACGGCGCCATCGGCGGCGTCATCGGCCACGAGATGACCCACGGCTTCGACGACCAGGGCCGCAAGTACGACGGCACGGGCAAGCTGCGGGACTGGTGGACGGCGGCGGACGGGACCGCCTTCGACGGCCGTGCCGCGCGCCTGGGCGCCCAGTACTCGGCCTTCGAACCCTTCCCCGGCGCCCACATCAACGGCCAGCTGACCATGGGCGAGAACATCGCCGACCTCGGCGGGCTGCTGCTGGCGCTGGACGCCTACCACGCCTCGCTGCACGGCCAGCCCGCGCCGGTGATCGACGGCCTGACCGGCGACCAGCGGGTGTTCCTGGGCTGGGCCCAGGTCTGGCGCGCCAAGGGCCGCGAGGAGGCCATGCGCCGCCAGCTGGTCTCCGACCCGCACTCGCCGCCCCAGGCGCGCGTCAATCTGGTGATGCGCAACGTCGACGCCTGGTACGACGCCTGGGGGATCAAGCCCGGCGACAAGCTGTACCTGGCGCCCGAGGAGCGCGTGCGCATCTGGTAGGCCCCGGTTGCACGGCCGGCCCCGCTCATGTCACATCGTTCGTGGCTTGAGGGGGGCCTGGCGTTGCGACCATTGATCTTGGGGCTGGTCTGCGCGCTCGCGCTGGGCGGCGGCGCGGCCGCCGCGCCTCCGACACCGGGCGCGGCCCTTCTGAAGAAGCTGTCGGGCCCGACCTGCGTGGTCGACACCCAGATCCCCGCCAGCGTGCGGGCCGAAGTGGAAAAGGCCGCGCGCGAATTCGTGACCCGGATGGCGGCGGACGACGCCGCGGGCGCCTGGTCGCGGACCTCGCCGCTGTTTCGCCAGTCGGTCACCTTCGAGCAGCTGGGCGGCATGCTGGCGCGCATGAAGAGCCACGAGCCCTACGGCCCGTTCAGCCTCGAGCACATCTACGAAATTCGCGACCAGCGCAGCGGCGATCCGGCCCAGGTCTGCCCGGACACCGATACAGACAAGGTCGGGACGGCCCTCGCCAAGGCCCTGTCCGCGCCGCTGCAGTACCATGTGCTGCTACACGCCGACACGCCCAACTACCGCATGCGGGTGGCGCTGTGGATGCTTCCGGGCGAGCATGGGCATGAGGTGATCGGGCTGCATTTTCAGGCAGTCACGGTCGCGGGGCGCGACGTCAAGGCCTTCCTGGAGCTGGCCCGCGCCCAGGCCGCGAAGGGACATGCCTTCAACGCGACTTTCCTCTACCTGTCGGCGCGCGGCGCCTCGGCGCTGGGCGACCAGTTCCAGACCGCGGAGGCGAAGACGGTGCTGGACGAGGTGGCCGCCGCCCTGGCCGCGCCCATGCCGGACCTGGCGGGGCCTCCGCCGTGGACCTGGACCCTGGATGGGCGGCCCTACCAGGTGTTCGGGGCCAACGCCCTGTCCTGGCGCCATCGCTACACCCTGGTCTTCCAGTACCGGCCGGCCGACTGGGACGGCAAGGACGCCGCCGCGGCCGAAAAGATCAACCGCGCGACGATCGAGGCTTTCCGCAAGGCGCACCCGGACTGGGACGAGGCCTTCGACGCGATCGTGGTCCAGGCCCTGGAGCCCAACGGACGCAACTGGTGGGGCACGGGCTTCGACCGGGAGAAGGGCCTGATCGAACCGGCCGGCGCCGACATCGGGCAACCGCCCTTCATCGGCAAGGGGCCCTGAGCCAACAGGTCACGGCGCTTGCCACCGGAGCGGCCCCGGCCCATGTTCCGCGCGGATCAGACGGCCGGGCGGTCGCGGTCGCCCCTCGGGGCGGTCGAGGAAAGTCCGGGCTCCACGGCGACAAGGCGGCGGGTAACGCCCGCCGGGGG
>CAYSNW010000103.1:0-6189 GCA_964432415.1 uncultured Caulobacteraceae bacterium | reverse complement strand
CGACGTAGCCGATCTCCCAGGCGGACTTGCCCAGGAACACGGGCTGGTCGTCGATATCCACGCCCATGGCGGACTTGTACTTGTCCATGAAGTCCTCGAGATCGGCGCGCGCGCCGTCGATCCAGCGCGCCTCGGCGAAGGGCGAGGGTTCGAAGATCACCTCGAGCTGGTATTCGGTCTTCAGCCGGTCGGCCATGACCTCGAACTGCAGCTGGCCCACGGCGCCGACGATGAAGTCCGCGCCCATGGTCGGGCGGAACAGCTGGGTGACCCCCTCCTCCGCCAGGCCTTCCAGCGCCTTCTTCAGATGCTTGGCCTTGAGCGGATCCTTGACCCGCACCCGCTGCAGGATTTCCGGGGCGAAGTTCGGCAGGCCCGCGAAACGCACCAGGCCGGTCTCCGACAGGCTGTCGCCGACCCGCAGGACGCCGTGGTTGGGGATACCGATGACGTCGCCGCCGTAGGCCTCCTCGGCCAGTTCGCGGTCTGCAGCGAAGAACATGATCGGCGCATTGACTGACAGCTGCCGGCCGGTGTTCTGGACCTTCAGCTTCATGCCGCGCTGGAACTTGCCCGAGCAGAGCTTGAGCATGGCGATGCGGTCGCGGTGGTTGGGGTCCATATTGGCCTGGACCTTGAAGACGAAGCCGGTGACCTCGTTGTCGCCCGGCGCCACATGGGTCTCGGCCCCGCCGCGCACGGCCGCCACGGTCTTGGGCGGCGGCGCAAACGCGCCCAGCACCGCCAACAGTTCCTCCACCCCGAAATGGCGCAGGGCCGAGCCGTAGAGCACCGGCGTCATGTGGCCTTCCAGGAAGGCCTGGGGGTCGAAGGGCTTGGACGCGCCGGTGACCAGTTCGGCGTTCTCCTCCAGCTCGTCCCGTTCGTCGGGCTCCAGATACTGGGAGAGCGCATTGGACTTGAACGCGACCGGAGCGGGATGACCCTGGTCCTCGTCAGTGGACGACTTCTTCGCGTAGGGCAGGAACTGGTTCTTGCGCAGGTCCATGACACCGCGGAAGCGGTTGCCGGAACCGGCGGGCCAGTAGAGCGGCGCGGGATCCAGCTGCAGCTTCGAGGCCACCTCGTCCAGCAGCTCGAACGGGTCCAGCGCCTCGCGGTCCATCTTGTTGACGAAGGTGATGATCGGGATGTCGCGCAGGCGGCAGACCTCGAACAGCTTCAGGGTCTGGGGCTCGATGCCCTTGGCGGCGTCCAGCACCATCACCGCCGCGTCCGCCGCGGTCAGAGTGCGGTAGGTGTCCTCCGAGAAGTCCTCGTGGCCGGGCGTGTCGAGCAGATTGAACATCAGCCCGTCGTAATCGAAGGTCATGACGCTGGCGGAGACCGAGATCCCCCGCTCGCGCTCGATCTTCATCCAGTCCGAACGGGTGCGCCGGTTCTCGCCGCGCGCACGCACGGCGCCGGCCGCCCGGATGGCGCCGCCGGCCAGCAGGATATGCTCCGTCAGCGTGGTCTTGCCCGCATCCGGATGGGAGATGATGGCGAAGGTGCGCCGGCGGGCGGCCTCGGCGGCGGGGGAGGACTTGACGATGGACATGCGGCCGGGGGGTTAGCGCGACCGGGGCGGCGATGCAAACCGGGGAGTTCAGCCGTTCAGCGCCTCGAGCAGGTCGGAGGCGGTGACCGGCTTGGCCAGGGCCACGTCGGCGCCGAGTTGGCGGGCGATGTCGAGATAGGCCCGCGGCCCCAGCCGACCGCCGCCCGAAATGGCGACGATGCGCACCTGGGCCGCCTCGCGGCGCAGCTGGCCGATGACTTCCAGGCCGTCGCGGTCGGGCATGAGGATATCGACGATGGCGGCCTCGGCCCGGTGCTTGCGGATCAGACTCACGCCATCGTCGGCAGAATGAGCCTCCAGGGCCGTGTGACCGGCATTCCTGAGGATATCGGCGAGCTGCACCCGCACGATCTCGTCGTCATCGATGACGCAGACAGTCTTGCCCACCACAGCCCTCGGTTCGTCTCCGGACCGAGAATGCCTCAGTGAACATGTTCAATGCAAGCGGGTCAGTTGCATACCGACGTTCGACAACCCGCCAGGGCGGGCGGGTGACGCCTCAGGCCGCAAGCCGGCGCCAGACCTCGCGGTCGGCGGCCACCGCGTCGAGCGCGCCGGCCTCGTTCTTGGCGTGCAGGCTGGCCATCACCTCGATGGAGAGGTTGCAGAAGCGCGCAGCCACCTGCTCGGGCGGACAGTTGCGCCCCGGCGAGACGAACAGGGCCGCGTTGATCTCGGGCTGTTTCATCGACATCAGGACCGCCAGCCGGCGCGCGCGCTCGGGCGCCACGCGATGCAGCAACGGCTCCTCGGAGAACAGCTCCTTGCCCAGGCCAATGACGTAGTTGAGGCTGAGCGCGCTGAAACGCGAGGCGTCCAGCGGCGGGATCACCGCGCGGGCGTCGATCTCGAACACGGCGTCATTGAGCAGGAAGAGCACAGGCGACCTTTGAACACTCGAAACTGTGTTCACCCTAGCCGAGGCGGTTGAAGGTCCGGTTGAGGAACGCGGTTAACAATTCGCCTCCGGTTGCGTCGCCCCGCGCACGCGAATAAGTCTGGTCCCGGCCCCGCCATCCAGGCGCGCGGCCAACGCCTGAGGAGGCGCCTTTGTCTGCCGATCGCTCCGTACTCGCCCGCCTCGCGGCGTGACGATCGGGTGCGCCTGAGCGTCCGTCGTGACGCGGGGCTGACTTCGCCCCAATTCCCAAACCACGACGAGACATCCTTCCAATGAACCACGACGACACTCTGCGCGCGGCGCTGGACGCCCGCCTGAATGGCTATCTGCGCCTGACCGCGCCCCAGGGCCGAGAGACCCTGAGGTGCGGCCCTCTGCTGGCCACCTTCGATCCGGGCAGCGAGAATCCCTTTCTGAGCTACGCCATCCCCGACGATGGATCCGAACCGACCGCCGCCGAGCTGAACGGTTTCATCGCGGCCGCCCGCGCGAGAGGGCGAAGGCCACGGCTGGAATATGCGCCGGCGGCGGCGCCCCGCCTCCAGGGCCTGCTCGAGGCGGCCGGCTTCGCCGTTGAGATGCAACCGCCGATCATGACCTGCGCCCGAGCCGACCTGATCCTGACGCCGCCGCCTGAGGGCCTGACCCTGTCGGCGGTCACCGCGTCGGCGGACCTGCGCGCCGCCACGGCGGTGCAGAATGAAGCCTATGCCGAGCATGGCCTGGGCGACGAAAATCCCGATCGCCTGGTCGAGGCGGTTGCGCGGGGGACGGGTGTGGTGCTGGCTCGCGACGCCACGGGCGAGCCGGTGGGCTCGGGCTGCTTCACTCCGCCTGCGGGCGGGGTCAGCGAGGTGGCGGGGATCGGCGTGCGCCCGGCCTGGCGGCGGCGAAGCGTGGCGACAGCCCTGACCTCTCGCCTCACGGCGCTCGCGTTCGAGCGGGGGGTGGAGCTGGCCTTCCTGACGCCCGGCGGCGACACCGCCCGGCGCGCCTACGAGCGGGCCGGCTTTCGAGCCAACGGGACCATGCTGATGATCGGCCTGGCCTAGGCGCTTCGTTCGCCTTCCACGGGCTCGGTGAGGAAGTGCCTGCCCCGGGTGTCATCGATCTCGACCAGCCAAAGGTCGGGATCGATGCGCGCCTGGCGCTCGACATAGGCGTCCAGGTCCGTCTCCTCGGTGGAAGGAACCGGCTGCATCCAGACCCGCTCGCCCTCGCCGCCTCGGAAAGCCTCGGCGTAGAGCCGCGCCACCCCGGCTCGCCGGTCGACCACCTTGACCAGCACCGTGCCCGCGCGCGCATCGCCCTTGCGCACGACGGTCGCAAAGGCGCCGCCGAGTTCGGCGCGGCGGATCAGGGCGCCGGTCCAGAGGTCGGTTGAGAGCAGCAAAGGGTTAACCCTGTCTCGAAACGGAACCGAAAAGCCCGGCGGTTAAGGTGCAGGCTTCATCGCAGCATAGAGGAATGCGGTCGCGTGAGCAGAGTCGGCAAGAAGACTGTTATGGCCGCCCTGTGCGTGGCGACCTTTGCGCCGGCGATCGCCGAGGCCGGCACGGCGCTGGACCTCTACTATGAGCGCTCCCTCATGGCGGCGGCCAACCACCGCTGCGGCCTGTTCAGCAGCGACATCGGTGCGGCGCTGGACGCCTCGGCCGCCCAGGCCCGCGGCGCCGCCCTGCGCGGCGGCCGCGACATGGCCACGGTCAAGGACGTCGGCGGACGCGCCTACAACAAGGCCTATTCGGTCGCCTGCGACTCCAGCGACCTGCAGACCGCCGCCCAGCGCGTGCGCCAGGCCTTCGAGGGCTGGAGCCACGTCACCCGCATGACCTTCCCGGGCGAGGCCGCACCGTGGGTCGCCGATCGCACCGCCTACCGCTCGGCCCGCTGGCGGCTGATGCAGGCCTCCCACGCCGGCGCCGACACCGTGCGCTTCGGCGTCGCCGGTCAGCAGGACAACCAGGCGCTCGTCACGGTCGCGGTGTTCGCCGACGGGGCCCAGCCCTACGCCGCGCGCCTGATCTACCGCGACCAGAGCCGTGCGCCCGGTCCCTGGCTCGGCGCCCCCCAGGCGCGGCCCCTGCCCCCGCGCTCGGCCTCACGCGTGGTGCTGGCCCAGGACAAGAGCTCGGCCGACGTCAGCCTGTCGCCCACGGGCCGCGAAGGCGCGGTGATCTTCCGCTTCCCCGCCACGGCGGGCGAGGCCATCGGCGCCCTGGATCCGCGCGAGCGCTTCGCCGTCGAGTTCGTCTTTCCCGGCGACCGGGTGCGCACCGCCAGCTTCGAGGTCGGGGATTTCGCCGCTGGCCGAGCCTTCCTGCGGCTGGGCAGCCGCTAGCCTGAATTGCTATCGACGTCCGTCGAGCGGAATGACCTCCGCCCCGTGACGCGGCGCGTCCTCGGCGGCGATGGCCACGGGCATGCGCACGGCGACCGCAGTGCCTTCGCCGAGCGTGCTCTCCACCGTCATCTCGCCGCCGTGCAGACGGGCGAAGGCGCTGACCAGCGACAGTCCGAGGCCCGTACCCAGCGACTTTGAGCGGCTGTCTCCTGCTTGCTCGAAGGGACGGCCCAGCCGGTCCAGATCCTCGGGCGCGACGCCGACGCCAGTGTCCGCCACCACGATCTCCAGCAGCGGACCGCGCACCTGAAGGGTGACGGTGATCGAGCCGCCCTGGGGGGTGAACTTCAGGGCGTTGGACAGCAGGTTCAGCACGATCTGCTTGATCGCGCGCCGGTCGGCGTCGATCAGGACCTGGTCGACGGGCAGCACGCCCCGAAGCGCGATGGCGGCGTCGTCCGCCTGCAGCCGCACCAGCCGCAGGGCCGCGGAAACCGGCTCGCGCGCATCGAACACCTCGCGGTGCAGCTCGTAACGCTCGGCCTCGATCTTGGACATGTCGAGCACGTCGTTGATCAGGTCCAGCAGGTGGCCCCCGGACTCGTGGATCATCTGGGCGTATTCGGCGTAGCGGTCCGGCAGCGGCCCGAACAGTTTCTGGCGCATCACATCGGAGAAGCCGATCACCGCGTTGAGCGGTGTCCGCAGCTCGTGGCTCATATTGGCCAGGAAGCGTGACTTGCCGGCGTTCAGACCTTCCGCCTCGCCGCGGGCGGCCTCCAGCGCGGCCTCGCGCGCGGCCTGGGCGGTGGCGTCGCGGATCACGCCGATCAGGCGGCCATCCTCCAGCCGTCGCAGCGCAATGGCGGCGTGCCGGTCGAAGGCGGCGCGCGGCGTGAAGCTCACCTCGGCCTGACCGTGGGTGGCGGCGCGCAGGAGCGCGGTCTGCACCACGGGCCGGTCGGGATGGTTCACCGCGGCGATCAGGCCCTGGGCGAACAGCGCCTCCGCGTCCAGCCCCGGCGGCGGCGCTCCGTAGGCCGAGGCCAGGCGCCCCTGGGCGTCGAGGGTGACGATCAGGTGCGGCTGCTCGGCCAGCACCGCCTGCAGTCGCCGCGCCTTGTCCTCGGCGGTGACGGCGCGCCGCGCCCGGCGACCCGCCGACAGGCTGATGGAAAGGCTGAAGGCGGCCAGCGCCCCCCCGACGGACAGGGCGCCCAGCCAGGCGGAGACCGCCGGCGCGGGCATGGCGGATTGGCCGGTCAGGCCGGCCCACAGCGCCAGCGCGAAGGCGACGAACGACAGGACGGCGGCGCCCTTGATCAGCTTGCGGCGGTCCAGCGCCGAGGCGGCGGCCAGCGG
>CAYSNW010000102.1:0-6254 GCA_964432415.1 uncultured Caulobacteraceae bacterium | reverse complement strand
GCGGGCGTAGCTCAGGGGTAGAGCACAACCTTGCCAAGGTTGGGGTCGTGAGTTCGAATCTCATCGCCCGCTCCAAATTCGAATGAAACCGACAGGGTCCGAGGCCGTTTGGCCCCGGGCGGCCTTTTGCCGTAACCCCTGCAGGCCGTCTCTCCCTCGCGGGACCGAAGCGGCCATCCGCCACCGGCCCTAGCCACCGACGAGAGATGTCTTGCTGAAAACCACCTTTACCGACCGCCTGCAGGATCAGCAGGCCGCGAAGAAGGCCATGCTGGCCCGCTTCAAGCCCAAGCCCATGGTCACCGCCCCCGTGAAGGTGGACAGCCAGGCCGAACGCGAGGCCGAACTGGCCCGCGTGCGCGCCGCCCGCGCCGCGGCCAAGGAGGCCCAGCGCCTGGCCCAGATCGAGGCCGAGGAAGCCGCCAAGCTGGCCGCCGTCCTGGACGAGCAGGGCCAGATCGAAGCCGCCCGCCAGGCCCGCAAGGACCGCAAGGCCCAGGCCAAGGCCGAGGCCCGCGCCCGCAAGGAAGCCAAGCGCTCCGGCCGCTGAGTCCGCGGCGGGGAATCGGGCGCCGGATCGCGGCGCCCGGCAGCCTCTCCACAGGTCCGATCTGACATTTCCGAGAGGCCGCGTGCGTCGGGCCTGAACCTGCGCTATGGCCCCTGAGCGGTCCGGCTCTTGCAGTCACCTTCCCGGGCGGCGAGGACGGTTGCATTGGGCGATTTGCTGGAAAGCGAGACGAACCTGAAGCTGGCGCTGGGCGCCATCGCTGGCGTTCTCCTCCTGTCTACGATCCTGTTTCTGTGGCTGTGGGTCCGCGCCGCCAGCGCCCTGCACCGGACCACCGAGGACCTGTCCAAGACCGAGGTCGGCGCCGACCGCACCGAACGGCGGCTGTTCAACATCCTGCAGGCCATTCCGGTGGCCATCGTCGAGACCGACACCTCCGGCAAGTTCACCTTCGCCAACCGCGCCGCGCACCAGCTGCTGGGCCGCAAGGACGCCGAACTGATCGGCCTGCGCTTCCATTCCGCGACCTGGGGCATCACCTATCCGGACGGGCGGCTGATCCCGCCCGACCTGCTGCCGGCCGCGCGCGCGCTGAGGGGCCAGACCGTCAAGGGCTTCCAGCACCTGATGGTCAATCCCAACACCCACAAGAAGATGCTGGTCTCGGTCACCGCCCAGCCCATCCTGGACGAGATGGGCGAGGTGATCGGCTCGTCTTCCGCCATGGTGGAGACCGAGAGCCTGTCGACGCCGCAGCCGACGGCCGAGGACCTGCTGCGCACCCGCTATTTCGACATCGCCGCGGTCATGCTGCTGGCGCTGGGGCGCGACGGCCGCATCCGCGACATCAACCCCCTGGGCGCCGAGACCCTGGGCCTGACGGTGGAGACCGCCATCGGCCGCGACTGGATCGGCGAATTCCTGCCCGAGGAGGACCGGGTCGAGGCCCGCGCCATCTTCGAGGACATCGTCGAGGGCCGCCGCGAGATGCCCGAGTACGGCGAGGGCTGGATCGTGCGCGGCGATGGCCAGCGCCGGCTGATCTCCTGGCGCGGCTCGGTGCTGCGCGACGAGCGCGACCGCATCGTGGCGACCCTGAGCTCCGGCCGCGACGTCACCGACGTGCGCCAGGCCCAGCGCTCGGCCAAGGAGGTGGAGGACAACCTGCGTCTGGCCCAGCAGTCCGGCCACGTGGGCGTCTGGAGCGTCAACCGGGTCACCGGCGAGGTGCAGAACAGCGACAACATGGCCGAGGTCTGGGGCCTGAAGGCCGTCGACATGGACGGGGTGATGCGCCAGCTGGACATGGTGCATCCCGAGGACCGGCCGGCGGTGGACGCCACCATCGCCTCGGTGCGCGACGGCGCCTCCAGCACCTACCAGAGCGAATTCCGCGTCATCAAGCCGGACGGCCGCGTCGCCTGGCTGGTGGGCCAGGGCGAGCCGATCCTGGACGAGACCGGCAAGACCGTCGGCCTGCGCGGCGTCAACTACGACGTCACCGCGCTGAAGACCGCCCAGGCGGCGGCGCGCGAGAGCGAGAACCGTTTCGGCGAGGTGGCCGACGCCGCCCCGGTGCTGATCTGGATCGCCGACGCGGAGCGCAAGCGCGCCTGGTTCAACCGCCCCTGGCTCGAGTTCACCGGCCGCGCCCTGGAACAGGAGATCGGCGACGGCTGGACCGGCCAGGTGCACCCCGACGACCTGGAACGCTGTCAGGCGACCTATGAGCGGGCCTACGAGGAGGGCGAGCCCTTCCGCCTGCAGTACCGCCTGCGCCGCGCCGACGGCGAATGGCGCTGGATCGACGAGGCTGGCACGCCGCGTCCGGGGGCGGCGGGCGAGCCGCTGGGCTATGTGGGCGCCGCCATCGACGTCACCGAGCAGCGCCAGACCGCCGAGGCGCTGAAGACCAGCGAGGAGCAATACCGCAACCTGGTGGGCGACCTGGAAGCCCGGGTCGAGGACCGCACCCGCGCGCTGGAGGCCAGCATCGAGGAGCGGCGCAAGACCGAGGAGGCCCTGGCCCAGGCCCAGCGGCTGGAGACCGTGGGCCGCCTGACCGGCGGGGTGGCGCACGACTTCAACAACCTGCTGACCGTGGTGATCGGGGCGCTGGACATGGTGCTGCGCCAGGCCGAGAGCCCCGACCGGGTGCGCCGCCTGACCGAGGCGGCCCTGGCCGCCAGCCGCCGCGGCGAGCGCCTGACCCGCCAGCTTTTGACCTTCTCGCGCCGGCAGGAATTCAAGCTCGAGGTCCTGAACCTGGAGACCCTGATCCGCGGCTTCGAGCCGATGATCCGCCGGGCGGTGAACGAGGACACGCCGCTCACCTTCACGGCCGAGCCGGGGCTGGGCTTCGCCGAGCTGGACGCGGTGCAGCTGGAGGCGGCCCTGCTCAACCTGGTGGTCAACGCCCACGACGCGGTTCAGCACGGCGGAACGATCGCGGTGACTGCGGATCGCGCGCGGCTGGAGACCGACGAACTGGCCGACACGCCTGCGGGCGACTACGCCCGCATCGCGGTGATCGACACGGGGACGGGCATGAGCCCGGACGTGGCGGCGCGGGCCTTCGAGCCCTTCTTCACCACCAAGGAGATCGGCAAGGGCACGGGCCTGGGCCTGGCCCAGGTCTACGGCTTCGCGCGCCAGTCGGGCGGCGGGGTGAAGCTGGAGAGCGCGCCCGGCCGCGGCACGACCGTGGCCATCTACCTGCCCCTGCAGGCGGGCCACCAGGCCGCCGAGCCGGATGCGGCCGCGCCGCGCCACGAAGAGGCTTCCGAGGCCGGCAAGCGGGTGCTGCTGGTCGAGGACGACATAGGCGTGCGCACGGTGGTGGAGAACCTGCTGCTGGAGCTGGGCTGCCGGGTCGACGTGGCCGCCGATGGTCCCTCGGCGCTCGCGGCGCTGGACGAGGCGGCGGACTTCGACCTGCTGCTCACCGACATCGTCATGCCCGGCGGCATGAGCGGGGTAGAGCTGGCCGAGACCGCCCGCGCCAAGCGGCCGAGCCTGAAGGTGCTGCTGTCCACCGGCTATTCCGGCGAGTCGGTGGATCCGGCGGCGACCCACGGCTGGCCCATGCTGCGCAAGCCCTACCAGGCCGATCAGCTGTCCCAGGCGATCCGCGGCCTGTTCGCCTGAGACGGCGATGAAACGGCCGCTGCGTCCCGAGGAGAAGCGGCTGTGGTCGCAGGTGGCCAAAACCGTTCGGACCCGGCCCGGCCGCAAGGCCGCGCACGAGGCGGAGGAGGCGGTGCCGGCGCCGGCCGCCAAGGCCCGGACGAAGCCGCTGCCGCCGAAGCCTGAACCCACCCTGGCCCTGGCGCCGTTCGAGATCGGATCGAAGGTCTCGGCCAAACCGGCCCCGCGCCGGCGCGCCATCGCCCCCGAGCCGGAGCCGATCGAGCCGGGCCGCAAGCGCCGCATCACCCGCGAGCGCGACCCGATCGAGGCGCGGATCGACCTGCATGGTCTCGACCAGTTCGCCGCCGAGGACCGGCTGAAGGCCTTCCTGATGGGCGCCCAGGCGCGCGGCTACCGCGCGGTGCTGGTGATCACCGGCAAGGGCAGCCGCGGGGACGGGATCATCCGCCGCCGGACGCCGGAATGGCTGGCCGACCCGTCGCTGCGGGATATCGTGGCCGGCGTCAGCTCAGCCCATCGCCGCCACGGCGGCGAGGGCGCGATCTATGTGACGATCAAGCGCAAGCCGTTGTCGGGCTTGGGTTAGAGGAAGCCCCGAGCTTCGGCCAGCGCCTTCAGCGAGGTCTGGGGCCGGGGGCCAAAGTGGCCGATCACCTCCCAGGCCGCCAGCGAGCCCAACAGGCCGCAGACGTCCAGCGGCTTGCCCTGGGCCAGGCCCAGCAGGAAGCCCGCCGCGTACTGGTCGCCGGCTCCGGTGGTGTCGCGCACGTGTTCGATGGGGAAGGCCGGCACGCTGTGGCGCTCGGCGCCGCGCACGATGACCGAGCCCAGGGCGCCGCGGGTGATGACGCTGAGTTCGACGCGGGAGGTGAGCGCCTTGACCGCGGTCTCGAAGTCGTCGGTTTCGGCCAGGGCCTTCAGCTCGTTCTCGTTGGCGAAGACGATGTCGATGCGGTCCATGAAGGCCTTGAGCTCGTCGCGCCAGCGCTCGACCACGAACACGTCCGACAGGGTGATGGCCACCTTGCGGCCCGCCCTGCGCGCCGCGCCCGCCGCCTTGACGAAAGCCTCCCGGGCGGTGGGACGATCGAACAGATAGCCCTCGAGATAGGTGATGGCGGCCGAGGCGATCACCGCCTCGTCGACGTCGGCCGGCGCCAGTTCGGTGGCCGCGCCCAGGAAGGTCGCCATGGTGCGCCCGCCGTCGGCGGTGACATTGATCAGGCAGCGGGCGGTCTCGGGGCCCTCGGTCAGGGGCGCGGTGTCGAAGCGCACGCCGATGGCGCGGATGTCGTGACCGAAGACCTCGCCCAGCTGGTCGGCCGAGACCTTGCCGATGAAGGCGCCGCGGCCGCCGAGGGAAGCCACGCCCGCCACCGTATTGGCGGCCGAGCCGCCGGAGGTCTCCACGCCCGGGGCCATGGCGGCGTAGAGCGAGACCGCGCGGGCGTCGTCGATCAGGGTCATGGCGCCGGGCCTGAGGTCCTGCGCCTCCAAAAAGCCCGGTTCGCAGGGCGCGATGACGTCGACGATGGCGTTGCCGATGGCGGCGACGTCGTAGGTCGCGGGTTTCGAAGGCGTGGACATGGGATCAGGGCTCTGAAAGGTCCGCCCGATGCATGCGGCGGCCTGCGCTGGTATCAGCTTAAGCGGGACCGGGACAACGGGTCGCTTGCACGCGCCGGAAGGAGCGCCTAACCGCCGGTCATGATCCGAAACGCCCTCCGCCTGCTGATCTCCCTCCTCGCGGTCCTGTCGCTGGCGCTGACGCCCGAACTGGCGGCCGCCGCGACGCCGAAGAAACACGCCGCCGAGACGGCGCACGGCAAGACCAAGGCCGAGCCCAAGGGCAAGAAGGCGGCGCACGGCAAGGCCGCTGCGGAAAAGCCTGCGGCCAAGGGCAAGGGCAAGAAGGGCAGGGCCTCGGACGAGGAAAAGCCCGCGGCCTGCGCCCCGGCGAAGGCCGCCCACGGCAAGGGCAAGCACGCGGCCAAGCCCACGCACTGCGAATCCGCGCCGAAGAAGGGCGCAAAGGCCGACAAAGGCGATGAGGGCGGCGGCGGCGGCCAGGACTGCGCGCCCGCGCCCAAGGCCTCCCATGGCAAGAAGGGCAAGGGTCGTCACCCAGCGCCCAAGGCCCGCTGCGAAGGCGGCACGAAGAAGGGCGGCAAGTCCGAGACCTCCGATCAGGGCGACGCCGACTGCGCGCCCGCTCCGAAGGCCCGCAAGGGCAAGGGCCGGCACGGCCACGCCAGGCCGGCCAAGGCCGCCTGTCACGCGAGCGGCGGCCGTTCCGGCGGCGAGGATTGCACACCGGAACACGCGGCGAGCCACGATGAGGACAAGGCGCCCGCCGCCCACGGCAAGGCCGCCAGGGGCCGTCATGGCAAGGCCGCGCCGGCGAAGGGCTCCGGCAAGTCCTCGCACAAGGCGTCGGGACACAAGGCCTCCGGCGGCCGGAAGTCCGGCGGCAAGCGGGGCAAACACGGCCGCGCCGCGGGCGAGAACTGCCGTCCGGCCCCACCCAAGCTGGTCGTGCGGCGCGAGGGGAGCGCCGAGTTCCTGGCCCGCTTCGCCGCCAGGCCGCCCGCCG
>CAYSNW010000101.1:0-6269 GCA_964432415.1 uncultured Caulobacteraceae bacterium | reverse complement strand
CGCGGCGGCGGGCGAGGCGTCCTGGACGGCTGCGGGCGTTACGGTCGTGGACGCCGGCGTCGAAACGGGTGCGGGGACGCGCGACAGGCGCCGGGGGGAGGCCGGGCCCGTTGGCGGGGTCTGGACCGTCGCCGTTGTCTGGGGCGCGGCCGTCGTCTGGGGCGACTGGGCCGTCTGAATGTCCGCCTGAGGGGGGGCCAGGCGCCGGCGCCCCGCCAGGGTGCGGGCCTGCCCGCCCTGGTCCTGGCCCGCGGCGATATTCGGCTGCGGTTGGGACTGGAGGGCGGGCTGCTGGCCACGCCGAAGGGGCGTCTGGTCACGGGCCGGCGTCGTCGGCCGCGGCTGCGCCACGAGCGGCGCGCGGCGCTGCAGGGCGCTGGGCTGTTGCGGCTGGACGAAAGGCGCCTGGGCCTGCCGCTGGGGCTGGACCGGCTGGGTCTGGGGCTGGAGGCGCCGCTGCAGGGGCCCCGGTTGTGGCGCGGGGGCCTGGACCGCCGCCGGTTGCTGGCGCTGCCACTGGGGTGGCGGCGGGGGCTGCTGCACCCGGCCCTGCCGTTGAAAGGCGCCGGACTGGGCCGGTTGGGGTTGGGCGACGGGTTGCTGACGCTGCCAGGGGGCGGGAGCGGGCTGCGGTTGCGGTTGGCGCTGGCGTTGAAGCGCGGCCTGCTGCTGTTGTTGTTGCTGCTGGGCCAGAGCCTGCTGCCGCTGCCGTTCGATCGCGGCGGCCTGCTGTTGCTGCTGCTGGCTCTGGATCTGGCCGCGGCGCTCGAACTGGGGCTGCGGCTGGGGCTGGGGCCGTTGCGGCGGGGCGGGGACCGGGCAGGCCATACGAACCGAACCGGGCGGGATCGGGACCCTGGAGGAGCCGTCAGTCACGATCAGCCGGCCGTTCGGCGCGCGCCAGCAGTCGGCGAGGGCCGGCGCGGCGCCCATCAGCGCCGCCACCAGGGTCAGGGTCGCGATCGCGGCGATTGTCGGCGACCGCGGGGGCGCCTGCCGCCCGCTCAAGCCTGTAGCCTTGGTCATGGTTCGGTTTCCCGTTTTCGAGGGCGGCTGACGCCGGACAAACGCGAACTGTTCGGATCGGACGCTGGGGTCCGGGCGGGCTATTTCGCCGGAGCGCAGGGGTAGGCCGCCATCAGGGCGTCGATGACCACGGAGCTGGCTTCCTTGCTGAGCTCCTGCGGATGTTCGGAGAGGTATTTGGTGACGGCGCCCTGCAGCTCGACGCGGCCTGCGTCGGGCGCGAGGCAGAGCAGGGGCGAGTTGGGATCGTCCGAGCCCTTGCGGGCGAAGGGCTCCAGCGTGACGAAGGCGTTGGCGACGCCGACGATATAGCCCTGGCAGAGGCCGCGGTTCGTCGCCCTCGACTTGCTGTTGGCGTCAGTCGCGCTGCAGATGGCGTAGAGCTGTTGTGCGCTCAGAGGCGCCGCGTACGTCGCCGGCGGAGCCGAGACGGCCGCCATCGCAAGCAACGCGATACCCAGCCCGGGACCCGGACGTTTCATCATGATTGCCCCCCACCCCTAAGGAACGAGGCGTTAACCTTCCCGAAAAGGTTGTGGACTGCAACCAAAGATTTCGAAGATTGACTCGTTCGCCTGCGGAGGATTTGACTGACGCCCGCCCTGGGGAGGGAAATTCACCATGCGCAAGGCGTTCGCGAACCTCGTGATCCTGTTCGCCCTGACGGCGTCCGGCGCGGCGGCCCAGACGCCGCCGCCGCCGCCGCCGAAGAAGCAGCAGCCGGCTCAGCAACAGCAGCAGCAGCCTCAGCAGCAGCCCCAGCAACAGCAGGCGAGGCCGCAGCCGCCGCGAGCGCAGGCGCAGCCCGCGATCCAGCCGCGCCCGCAGTACCAGCCCCAGGCGATGCCTCAGCAGCAGCCGCGTCCGCAGGTTCAACCGAGCGTTCAGCAGCGGCCTCAGTACCAGCCTCAATATCAGGCGCAGCAGCGGCCCCAAGCCCAGCCGGGCGGCCAGCAGCGGCCGCAGTACCAACCGCCCTATCAGCCTCCGCAACGTCCGGCGGCGCAGCCCGGCGCCCAGCCGCAGCGGGCGCCCTACCAACAGCCGTATCAGGCGCCATACCAGCCGCCCCAGCGTCAGCAGGTCCAGGCCGCCACGCCGCCGCGGCCGCAATATCAGCCTCAATATCAGGCGCAGCAGGCGCCCCAGGTCCGGCCGCAGTACCACCCGCAGCCCCAACCCCAGTACCAGCCCCAGCAGGTCTATCGGGCGCCCGCGCAGCCGCAGGTCCCCGGTTCACCGCGAGCTCCTGCGGACCCGAGGAGCCAGTGGCAGCCCTCGCGCGGGCTCGCCGGTCGCGCGCCCCAGGGCCCGGCTGTTTCCAGCCCCCAGGCCGATCCCGGCCGCGTCTCGTCGACGTCCCCGGCACGGACCCGTCAGTCCTATCAGGGCGGCCAAGCCGGCCGCCTGGCGCCGCAGGCCCCGAACGGCGATGAGGAGCGGCGTCGCCAGGCCCTGCGGGCCGGTCCGTCGTCCTTCGCCAATCGCTTTGCGCCTCCGCCCCAGGCCTCGCGGCCAAACCATCACGGCCGTCTCGACTCATCCCGGCTGCAGACCCAGACAACGGCGACGGCGACGGCGACGGTCGCGGCGCCTCAGAGCCCGGCCGCGGTCACGACGGTCACCGATCCCGTGGCGATTCCGGACGGCTCGGCGGTCGCCGCTCCGGCGCACGGAAAGAACGGCCTCAGCCTGAAGAAGCTCGAGCGCGGGCTGGCCAACGCCCTGAACAGTCCGGCGTCCGCCGACGGGGCGCAGGTCGCCGGCGACCCCGCAGCCCTGGTTCCCCAGGCCGTGCTCCCGGGATCCGGCGTTCAGTCAGCTGGTCCGGTCTCCGCCGGCATGGCCCCGGCGGCCGCCCCCGGACCTGGCGCGGTGCGGACCCGCGCCCCGCAATACAGCATCGGGGTCGGAGGGCCGGCGCTCGAGGACCTCTTCCTCTCCGGCCTGAGCACTCACGCCACCACGTCGCAGGGCCTCTTCCGGGAGACCGCGGACCTGTTCCAGTCGCCGTCGAACTGAGCGGGCCCGAAACCCGGGCCCGCGGCGGCGCGATCACCAGTACCGGCCGCCGTTCTCCCGTGCGCGGCGCAGGTAGTCGTACGGGGAACCCCCGCCACAGCAGGCCGGCGACTTGCGGGCGACCTTCGCAGGCGCATCGTCGCTGTCCTCCTTCGGACCGCAGGCGACGTACGGCTTGTACCAGACCTTGCGGCCGTCCCGCTTGATGCACTCTGTCAGGTCGTCATGTTTGAAGCAGTCGCCGGTGATGCAGCGTGCCAGGACCCAGCCCTTCTCGCCGGCGTGAGAGACGGTCGGGGTCGCAGGGGTGTCGTTCGGGCACCAGATGAGGGAGTCGCGGGCTTCCATCTGCTGCCGGATCGCCCAGCTCATATCCATCGGCGGGGGAGCCGGCGTGGCGGCCGGTGAGGGCGCCGGAGCCGGGGTGACCGGGCGCCGCCGCTTCATGAGCTCGTAGTAAGCGGCGTAGGCCGCCTTGAGCCGGGCATCGGCCTGGGCCTGAAGCTGTGGCGAGACGTAGGTCGCCGGCGGGCACATGCCCGGGCTGATGGCCCAGCTCATGTCCATCGGCGGGGCGTAGGTCGGCGAGGGCGCGGGGGCGGCGGGGAGGGGCGTCGCGGCGACCGTGGCCGCCATCATCATCGAACAGAACATGGTCGGGTCCTCATGGAAGCGCCGGGTGGCGCGATGAGGTGACCGTAGGGCGCGGCATGGACGGCGGCTGTGAGGCTCCGCACAGGACCGGCAGGAGGGGCGGGCCTTCTGGACTGCGTGGCGCTTAGGGGCAACGGCCGTGGCGGCAGGACTGCACAGCCGCATGGCTGCACTGGGCTAGGCGGATCAGTTCGCGGCGGAACAGTCCCGCATTCTGCAGGCCGAGGCGCGACAGGGACAGGCTGCTCCCGGTTTGATCGACCCAGCCGTCGCGGACAAGTTCGGCGGCCTTGCGTCGGACGGTCTCGCGCGCCATGCCGCTGGCTTCGGCGATCGAGCGGACGTTGGTGCCGGCGATGCGCATGGCCATGTCGTCCAGGGCGTGCAGGGCTTCGATGGTCAGGCCCCGCACGTCAGGGCGATTGTAAAAGCGAAGCGAAATTTCGGTGAAGACGATCCATTTATCGACGTCGCCCATGTCTCGCCGGACCTGCAAAGCGAAGTCGAGCACACCAGTGATCAGCCGCTCGGCGATCGCCGGATAGCATCGCTCGAGCTGATCGAGCTCTGACCCTGACATGACCCCGCCCCCTGTGTGCAATGGCGCCCGCGCGCCATCACGAGGGGGCCCAAATTGGGCCCCCCAGGGCGTCCAGGCTCTCCGACTGCCGCCCATACTCGCAGGTGAAGATGATTCGAGGCGGCGCGGCAGACGAGAAACGCCGGCTCGTTGGAAAGCATTCGACAGACTTCGGCGACTGAATCCGGCCGGCGACTTCTGTGCGGATCCCGCCTGTTCGAATGGTGTCGGATCGGAGACAGATGGAGCGCCGACTGGGTCATGAGATCATCTTACTTGTCCTGGCAGGGAAAGCCGTCGAACCGAGTGTCCGGCCGTGACCGGCCCCATGTTCTGGTTGTGGACGACCACGCGCTGAACCGGCTGCTTCTGACCCGGGTGGCCGAAGCGGCCGGCGCCACGGCGGCGGTGGCGGCGGATGGGGAGAAGGCGCTCGAGACGCTCGGCGACGGCGGCTTTGACCTCGTGTTTATGGATATCGCCATGCCCGGTCTGGACGGCATCGAGACCACCCGCCAGCTGCGCGAACGCGGCACGACGATTCCCATAGTCGCCGTCACGGCCCACTATTCACAGGGCGAGTTCTGCCTGCTGGAAGGCTGCGGCTTCGACGGCCTGATCCCCAAGCCGCTGGACGTATCGGCGGTCACTGACTGGATACGGCTGGTGCGTCCGGGCAGGTAAGTCGTCCAGGCCGCAGGACGAACCAGGCGCTTACCTGACCTCACGGACAGCCCCACGCGCCGCGCTGGTTGTCATGGAAGCGTAGGCCCGCAGCGCCTTCGACACCTTCCGCTCCCGCCCGACCGGCTTCCAGGCGTCGGCGCCCTTCGCTTCCATGGCTTTGCGGCGCTCGGCCAGGACAGCGTCGGAAACGTCCAGGCTGATCGTCCGCTCCGGAATGTCGATCACGATCGGGTCGCCGTCTTGCACGAGCGCGATCAGGCCGCCCTCGGCCGCCTCCGGCGACACGTGGCCGATGGACAGGCCCGAGGTGCCGCCGCTGAAGCGGCCGTCGGTGACCAGGGCGCAGACCTTCCCCAGGCCTTTCGATTTCAGATAGCTGGTCGGGTAAAGCATCTCCTGCATGCCGGGGCCGCCCTTGGGTCCCTCGTAGCGGATCACCACCACGTCGCCGGGCGCGATTCTGCCGGTCAGGATGAAGGAGACCGCCTCGTCCTGGCTCTGGCAGACCCGGGCGGGGCCGGTGAACTTCAGGATGGAGTCGTCGACGCCCGCGGTCTTCACGATGCAACCGTCGGGGGCCAGGTTGCCGGTCAGCACCGCCAGGCCCCCATCCAGGGAAAATGCGTGTTCGACCGAGCGGATCACGCCGCCCTTCCGGTCGGTGTCGAGGTCCGGGTACTGCCGATCCTGGGAGAACGCGGTCTGGCTGGGCACGCCGCCGGGGGCCGCCCGATAGAAGGCCATGACGTCCTCGCTGTTGGTGCGGCCCGTGTCCCAGCGCTCGAGCGCGGCCTTCATGGTCGGTGAATGGATGGTGGGCGCGTCGCCGTTGATCAGCCCCGCGCGCTCCAGCTCGCCCAGGATGGCCATGACCCCGCCGGCGCGGTGGACGTCCTCCATGTGCACGTCGGCCTTGGCGGGGGCGACCTTGGACAGGCAGGGGGTGGAGCGCGACAACCGGTCGATGTCGGCCATGGTGAAGTCGACCTCGCCCTCGTGGGCGGCGGCCAGCAGGTGCAGAACGGTGTTGGTCGAGCCGCCCATGGCGATGTCGAGGCGCATGGCGTTCTCGAAGGCCTCGAGGGTGGCGATGCCGCGGGGAAGGGCCGTCGCGTCGTCCTGCTCGTACCAGCGCCGCGCCAGGTCGACGATCAGGTGGCCGGCCTCCACGAACAGTCGCTCGCGCGCCTTGTGGGTGGCGAGCACAGAGCCGTTGCCGGGCAGCGCCAGGCCCAGCGCCTCGGCCAGGCAGTTCATGGAGTTGGCGGTGAACATGCCCGAGCACGAGCCGCAGGTCGGG
>CAYSNW010000100.1:0-6721 GCA_964432415.1 uncultured Caulobacteraceae bacterium | reverse complement strand
CATGTTGCGCGTGTACTGCTCATGGCCCGGCGTGTCGGCGACGATGAACTTGCGCCGGTCGGTGGAGAAGAAGCGGTAGGCCACATCGATGGTGATGCCCTGTTCCCGCTCCGCGGCCAGGCCGTCGACCAGAAGCGCGAAGTCGATGTCGCCGCCTTGCGTCCCGACCTTCTTGGAGTCGGCCTCGAGCGCCGCCATCTGGTCCTCGAAGATCATCTTCGAGTCGTAGAGCAGCCGCCCGATCAGGGTCGACTTGCCGTCGTCCACTGAGCCGCAGGTGATGAAGCGCAACAACGACTTGTGCTGGTGAGCTC
The DNA here is from genome assembly GCA_964432415.1 of uncultured Caulobacteraceae bacterium. Lineage (GTDB taxonomy): Bacteria > Pseudomonadota > Alphaproteobacteria > Caulobacterales > Caulobacteraceae > JAFECT01. The sequence goes on along the minus strand of CAYSNW010000100.1, from coordinate 6,407 downwards.
TCAGATAGCCTTCGATGTCGGAGGCGATCAGGTCTGAGATGTGGGCCATCAGAAATAGCCCTCCTGTTTCTTCTTCTCCATGGAGGCAGCCTGATCGTGGTCGATCATCCGCCCCTGACGTTCCGAGGTGGTGGTCAGCAGCATCTCCTGGATGACCTCCGACAGGGTCTCAGCCTCGCTCTCCACCGCGCCCGAGAGCGGGTAGCAGCCGAGTGTCCTGAACCGGACCTTCTTCAGCATCGGAACTTCGCCGGGCTTCAGCCGCATGCGCGCGTCGTCGACCATGATCAGGGTCCCGTCGCGGTCCACGACGGGACGCTCGGCGGCGAAGTACAGCGGCACGATCGGGATGGTCTCCAGCTGGATGTATTGCCAGATGTCGAGCTCGGTCCAGTTGGAGATCGGGAAGACCCGGATGGATTCTCCCTTCTGCTTCCGGGCGTTGTAGAGCCGCCAGAGCTCGGGCCGCTGGCGCTTGGGGTCCCAGCGGTGGTTGGTCGAGCGGAAGGAGAACACCCGCTCCTTGGCCCGGGACTTCTCCTCGTCGCGCCGCGCGCCGCCGAAGGCCGCGTCGAAGCCGTACTTGTCCAGGGCCTGCTTCAGCCCTTCCGTCTTCCACATATCCGTATGCAGCGAGCCGTGGTCGAAGGGGTTGATGCCCTGGGCTTCCGCGTCGGGGTTCTTGTAGACGATCAGATCCATGCCGCTCTCCGCGGCCATGCGGTCCCTCAGCGCATACATGTCCTTGAATTTCCACGTCGTATCGACGTGCAGCAGCGGGAACGGCGGGGGCGAGGGATAGAAGGCCTTCCGCGCCAGATGCAGCATGCAGGCCGAGTCCTTGCCAATGGAATAGAGCATCACCGGCCGCTCGCACTCGGCGACCACCTCGCGCAGGATGTGGATGGCTTCGGCTTCCAGACGCTGAAGATGGGTCAGACGTTCAGGCGCGAGATCAGGCGTGGCCGGCAAGTAGACGCTCCTGCAACTTCGACGATGGCGGGCGCGAACCCATACCAGCTTGGCCTGAAGGCCGCGCGCCAGAACTTAGGGCTTCATCCTCACAGCGCCAGCGTCAAGGCGCTCAAACCGCGCGCAAATTTCCTCGCGCCCGGTCGCAGAGAAGCTGAGGAGCCGACGCTATCGACAGACGCAGCTCCAAGGGCGAACATCCCGGCGATCGGGGAGATCGAAGACATGAAGCGACTGTTGCTCGGCGCCGCCCTGGCGCCCCTGTGCCTTGCCGTGGCGAGCGTGGCCTCCGCCGCCCCGCCGCCGCCGTCCTCGCCCGCCCCGCTGGCGCCCGCCGCCGACCAGGCCGAGGCCCGCGCCCTGCTCAAGGAGCTGGTGGAGATCAACACCACCCACGCCCACGGCACTCTGGTCGCGGCCCAGGCGATCAAGGCGCACCTGCTTAAGGCCGGCTTCGCGGACGCCGACCTGCAGATCCTGGCCCCGGCGGAACATCCCAACAGCGCCAGCCTGATCGTGCGCTACCACGGCAAGAAAACCGGCCAGCCGGTGCTGTTCATGGGTCACCTCGACGTGGTCGAGGCGCGGCGCGAGGACTGGAGCTTCGATCCCTTCAAGCTCACCGAAGACGAGGGCTACTTCTACGGCCGCGGCACCGAGGACATGAAGGACGGCGACGCCGTGATGGCCCAGGCGCTCATGCGCCTGAAGCGCCAGGGCTACGTCCCCGCCCACGACATCATCGTCATGTTCACCGCCGACGAAGAGGCTGGCGGCGACGCCAACGGCCCGGCCTGGCTGCTCAAGAACCACCCCGACCTGATCAAGGCCGCGACCGCCTACAATTTCGACGGCGGCGGCGGCCAGCTGGTGGACGGCAAGCGGTCCTTCTACGACCTGGGCACCAGCGAGAAGGTCTATCTGACCTTCACCCTGGAGACGACCAGCCCCGGCGGCCACGGCTCCCTGCCGGGCCCGGACAACGCCATCTACCGCCTGACCGATGGCCTGGGCCGGATCGAGGCCTACACCTTCCCGACCCTGACCACGGCCACCACCCGCGCCAGCTTCAAGGCCTTCGCCGACCTGGCGCCGGGTCCCGACAGCGCCGACATGCGCGCCGTGGCCGCCGAGACGCCCGACCCGGCCGCCGCCGCGCGGCTCAGCAAGACCGTGCGCCTCAACGCGGAACTGCGCACCACCTGCGTCGCCACCCTGATTTCCGGCGGCCATGCCGAGAACGCCCTTCCCCAGCACGCCCGCGCCACCATCCAGTGCCGGCTGATGCCCAACGACACCACCGAGAACGTCAAGGCGACCCTGATCCGCGTGCTGAACGATCCGAAGATCAGCGTCGCGGTGGAGACGCCCGCCATCGTCAGCCCGGAGTCCGAACCGACGCCCAAGGTCATGGCGCGTCTGGCGCCGGTGATCCATTCCATGTGGCCGGGCGTGCCGATCATCCCGACCATGGCCACCGGCTTCAGCGACGGCCGCCAGACCCGCAACGCCGGCATCCCGACCTATGACATCGCCGGCCAGTGGGAAGAGGCCAACGAAAACCGCGCCCACGGCCGCGACGAACGCATCCAGATCAAGGCCTTCGACGAAAGCGTCGAGTACGCCTACCGGCTGATGAAGGCGCTGGGCGCGGACGACTGAGGGGCGGCGACGCCATGACCGTCGATGACATGTCCGAGGTGGTCGCGTGGGTGCTTGGCGGCCTCGTCCTGGCGGTCGCGGTGCTGTTCGTGGTCGCGCGGGTCTTCGTCTTCAAGGTGTGGAAGGACATCCTGCGCGACCCCTGGGAGGACTGAGGGGAAGCCGGACTGCGGGCGCCTCCCGAATTCGAATGCGGTCGCGGCCTCGCGACCGACCCGCTGTGTGAAAGCCACAGTCCGCCACGACCTGTTCGAAGACCCGCGAAATCTTTGTATGCCTGGGCATTGCTGCTAGTCTTTGCGGACCGAGTAGTCGCAGGGGGGCTGAGGGGCGAACGGTGGCGGGGGTCAACCTCTGGCGGAACCTGGGCCTTTGGCTGGCGGCGATGCTTTTCGTCCTCGCCCGAGTCGCGGCCCCGTCGGCTGAGCCCGCCCGTCAATCCACGGCCATCGCCGGCATCCACGAGGGCGTGGCCTCTTGCGCCGGCTCCACCTGCCACGGCCGCCAGGTCTCCTCCGGCCTGATCGTGCGCCAGTCGGAACTGGTCACCTGGCAGGACTATTCCTCCTCCGCCGGCGCCCACAGCCGCGCCTGGCGGGTGCTGACCGAACCGCGCGCCCAGGCCATCGCCGACCGCCTGGGCCTCGGCCCCGCTCAGAAGTCCCCGACCTGCCTCGGCTGTCACGCCGACCCGGTCCCGGCCAACCACCGCGGCGAGAAGTTCCACCTCTCGGACGGCGTCGGCTGCGAGGCCTGCCATGGCGGGTCCGGCGGCTGGCTGGCCAGCCACTACGCCATCGGCGCCAGCCACGCCTCCAACGTCGCCCAGGGCATGGTGCCGCTGGACAATCCGCGCGCCCGCGCCGCCGTATGCCTGGACTGCCACTTCGGTTCCTCGCGGCCGGGCCAGTTCGTCAGCCACCGGCTAATGTCGGCCGGCCACCCGCGCCTGTCCTTCGAGCTCGACCTGTTCACCGAGCTTCAGCGCCACCACGACACCGACGCCGACTACGCCCAGCGCAAACAGATCGCCGGCGGGGTCAAGACCTGGGCGGTGGGCCAATCCATGGCGCTGGAGCGTTCGCTGACCCTCTACGGCGACGCCGCCCACGGCCAGGAAGGCTCCTTCCCCGAGCCCTACTTCTTCGACTGCCATTCCTGCCATCGCCCGATCAGCGACGCGGCCGACGCCCGGCCCCAGTTCCAGCCCAATCCGGGCCGGCCGATCCCCCACGGCATGGCGCCCTACAACGACGAGAACATGATCCTGCTTTCGGCGGCCGCGAAGGCGGCGGCGCCGGACATCGCGCCGCGCTTCGACGCCGATGTGCGCGCCTTCCACCTGGCCATCGCGAAAGACCGGCCCAGCGCCGTGCGCGCCGCCGACAAGCTCGCCGCCACCTCGCGCTCCCTGCAGACCTCGTTTGCGTCTCACGGCTTCGGCCGCGCCGAGACCTTCTCCATGCTCGAGGCCGTGCTGAACGAGGCGGAGGCCGGCCGCTACACCGATTACCAGGGCGGGGTGCAGGCGGTCATGGCGGTCGACACCCTGCTCAGCGCCCTGGTCAATTCCGGCCAGGCCGACCGCGCGGCGGCGGCCGCCATCCGGCCCGACATCAACGCCGCCTACGCCGCCGTGCGCGATCCGAACGGCTTCCGCGTCGCCGACTTCCGCGCGGCGCTCGAACGGGTCCATGCCGCCATCCGGAGGCTGAAGTGAGCCGTAGGCGTCCCGCGTCGGTGTTCGCGTCCGTCCTGTCCCTGATGCTCGCCGGCTGCGGCGGAGGCGGTGGGGGCGGCGGCGGGACCAGCGTGCCTCCGCCCACCTCGCCGCCCTCCAGCGTCTATTCGGCGCCGGGCTCGGAAGCCCTGACTGCCGCCGACGTGCAGAAGGTGCTCTCCCAGGCCATCGCCGAGGCCGGCGCCCGCTCCCTGCCGGCCGTGATCGCGGTCACCGACCGGGTCGGCAATGTGCTGGCGGTCTATTCCATGACCGGGGCGCGCACGACCGCGACCCTGCGCCATGGCCCCGGAACCGACATCGACGCGCAAGGGGTGGTCGCTCCCGCATCCGCCGCCGCCATCGCCAAGGCAGTCACCGGCGCCTACCTGTCCAGCGCCGGCAACGCCTTTTCCACCCGCACCGCCAGCATGATCGTGCAGCCGGCCTTCCCGCCCAGCCCCGCCACCTCGGGCCTGGAGAGCGGGCCGCTGTTCGGGGTGCAGTTCTCCAGCCTGCCGTGCTCGGACCTGGTGCGGCGCTATACCGGCACCGCCGCGCCCGACGCCTTCATCGGCCCCAAGCGCTCGCCGCTGGGCCTGGCCGCCGATCCGGGCGGCTTCCCCCTCTACAAGAACGGGGTGCTGGTGGGCGGCGTCGGGATCATGGCCGACGGCGACTACGGCTTCGATCCCAATGTGCTCGACACGGACAACGACGCCGAGGAGTTCATCGCGCTCGCGGCGACCACCGGCTTCGACGCCCCGGTCGCCATCCAGGCCGACCGGGTCTCCATCGACGGCACCACCCTGCGCTACAGCGACGCCACCGCCGCCGGCCTGCGCACCAACCCGGCCTCCGCCCCGGCCTTCGGATCGCTGGGCGCCGGCGTCGGGTCCCTGACGCCGGTCAACGGCTACTACGCGGGCTCGTCCGTCCTGGCCGGCCAGACCTTCGGGACCGAGGCCTCAGGCGTGAGGAAGGCCTCGATCGCCGAGTTCAACGACCCGGACGCATACCTGCTCAGCGACGGCTCCGGCGCCAACCGCTTCCCGCCCGCGGCCGGATCGGACGGCGCCGACGTCGGAACCCCGCTCTCGGCCGCGGAATCCCGCGCCGTGCTCGAGGAGGCCTTCAAGGTCATGGCCCACGCCCGGGCCCAGATCCGCCAGCCCCTGGACAGCCGCGCCCAGGTGACCATCTCGGTGGTCGACACCCGCGGCAATGTGCTGGGCGTCGTGCGCTCTCCCGACGCGCCGGTGTTCGGGATCGACGTCTCGCTGCAGAAGGCCAGGACCGCCGCCTTCTTCTCCGGCACCTTCACGGCCAATGACCTGAACGGCGATCCCAGCGCCGACGTGCGTAGCTTCGTCGGCAAGACCCGCACCTTCCTGTCCGACGCCACCGCGCTCACCGGCCATACGGCGTTTGCCGTGCGCTCGATCGGCAACCTGGCCCGGCCCTATTTCCCCGACGGCCAGATCGGCCAGCCGAACGGGCCCCTGTCGCGCCCGATCACCCAGTTCAGCCCCTTCTCCACCGGCCTGCAGTCGGCCCTGGTGATCACCAACATCGGCCAGCACCTGGCCTTCGTCGCCGGCGGCGGGTCCGACACCCCGGCGCGCTGCTCCTTCCTGCCGGACACCAACCCCGGCCATAACCGGATGCAGAACGGCGCCCAGATCTTCGCCGGCGGCGTGCCGATCTATCGGGGAACGACCCTGGTCGGCGCCATCGGGGTCTCCGGCGACGGCATCGACCAGGACGACATGATCTCGTTCCTGGGCCTGTCCAACGGGGCGACCCGCCTGGGGTCGATCAAGCAGGCGGACGCGGCCATCCGCGCCGATCAGCTGGTCATCGGCGGCACGCGCCTGCGCTACGTCAGCTGTCCGTTCGCGCCGTTCCTCGACACCACGACGCAGAACGTCTGTCAGGGGCTGTAGCGGTGGGACCGGCCACGCCCCTGGCCCCCTTGCTGGCCCTGGCGATCGCCGGCGGCGACCCGGCGACCACGCCGCCGTCCCCGCCGCCCCCGGCGCAGCAGACCCGC
>CAYSNW010000099.1:0-6746 GCA_964432415.1 uncultured Caulobacteraceae bacterium | reverse complement strand
GCGCACATCTGAGCAGCAGGTGGTCGGGCTGGTGGCGGCGCAGCACGTCGTAGATCAGGTCGGTGGAGAAGGTGACCTGCCGCCCCGACTTCTCCTGGCCGGGGTAGCGCCGCTCGATCAGGCCCGACAGCACAGCGCACTGGCGGAAGGCGCGCTTCATCAGCACGCTTTCGTCCAGCCAGGCCTCCAGGTCGTCGCCCAGCATGTCCTCCTGGAACAGCTGGTCGAAATCCAGGTCGCCCAGCGGCCGCATGCCCCAGATCGCCAGGGCGTAATCGTTGGCCACAAAGCCCAGCGGGTGCTTGCCCGCCCGCTCCAGCCGCCGCGCCAGCAGCTGGCACAGGGTGCCGTGGCTGATGCGCCCGTCGAAGGGATAGCAGACCAGGTAGTGGCGCGAGCCCCGCTGGAAGGTCTCCACCAGCATCTGGCCTTCGCGCGGGATGATCGAGCGGCGGCGCTGGATCTCCATCCATTCACGCACGTCGCCGGGCAGCCGGTCCCAGCCGTCCTCGTCGGCGATCATCCGCCGCACCCGCTTGGCCAGGAAGGTCGACAGCGCGAACTTCGATCCGCCCCAACTCGGCACCCGCGGGTCGGACCCCGGCGGCGCGCGGCTGACGAAGGCGTCCAGTCCGTCGACCCCCTCGAAGCGCCAGGTCTGGCCGGCGAAGATGAAGGTGTCGCCGGGGGTCAGCTGCTCGATGAAGCTCTCCTCCATCTCACCCACCTTGCGCCCGACCATGCGCTTGCCGCCCGGGGAGACCACCCGGATCGACAGCATGGGGATGTCGACGATGGCGCCGATGTTCATGCGATGGCGCTGGGCGGTCTCGCCGTTCCGGACCTTCCACAGGCCGTCGCGGCCCAGCACGATGCGCTTGAAACGGTCGTAGACTTTCAGCGCGTAGCCGCCGGTGGAGACGAAATCGAGCACCCGGTCGAAGTCCTCGCGGCTGAGGTCGCGGTAGGGCGAGGCGGTGCGAACCTCCGTATACAGATCATCGGCGTCGAAGGGTTCGCCGCAGGCGCAGCCCATGACGTGCTGGGCCAGGATATCCTGGGCTCCGACGCGCTCGGGATCGCCGTCCAGGTCGTTGGCCTCCACCGCCTCACGCGCCGCCTCGCATTCCAGCACCTCGAAGCGGTGGGCGGGCACCAGCAGGGCGCGCGAAGGCTCGTCCAGCCGGTGGTTGGCGCGGCCCACCCGCTGGATCAGCCGCGCGGAGCCCTTGGGTGCCGCTAGCTGGATGACCAGGTCGACTGCCCCCCAGTCGATGCCGAGGTCGAGGGTCGAGGTGCAGACCACCGCGCGCAGCTCGCCCCTCGCCATGGCGGCCTCGACCTTGCGCCGCTGTTCGGGCGCGAGCGAGCCGTGGTGCAGGGCGATGGGCAGGCCGTCGTCGTTGCGCTCCCATAGCTTCTGGAAGGCCATCTCGGCCTGGAAGCGGGTGTTGACGAAGATGAGCGCGGTCTGCGCCGTCTTGATGATCTCGTAAACGTCGTCGATGGCGTGCTCGGCGGTCCAGCCGCTCCAGGGCGTGGGCCGGGTCGAGCGCAGCACCTCGATGGTCGCCGGCGCTCCGGGATCGCCCAGCACCAGATCGGCCATGGCCTCGCCGTTCGCCGGCTGCGGGACCAGCCAGCGCCGGAGCATCGGCGGGTCCTGCACGGTGGCCGACAGGCCGACCCGGCGCATGGCCGGCGCGAACTGCTGCAGGCGCGCGAGGCCGAGGTTCAGCAGATCGCCGCGCTTCGATCCGTGCACGGCGTGGATCTCGTCGATGATCACGGTCTTCAGGTCGGCGAACCAGTGGCGGCCGCCCTCCCAGGCGCAGAACAGGGCCAGCTGTTCGGGCGTGGTCAGCAGGATGTCGGGCGGGTGGATCTTCTGGCGCTGGCGCTTGGAGACTGGGGTGTCGCCGGTGCGGGTCTCGATGCGGACGTCCAGCCCCATCTCCTTGACCGGCCGGTAGAGGTTGCGCTCCACGTCCACCGCCAGCGCCTTCAGCGGCGACAGGTACAGGGTGTGCACCCCCGGCTGGGCGTTGGGCCTGGGCCGCTCGGTCAGGTCGATCAGACTGGGCAGAAAGCCGGACAGGGTCTTGCCCCCGCCGGTGGGCGCGATCAGCAGGGTGTGGCGGCCCTCGCGTCCCTTGGCCGCCATCTCCAGCTGGTGACGGCGCGGGGCCCAGCCCCGGCTCTCGAACCAGGCCTGGAAGCGCTCGGGCAGGGGAGGGGCTTTAGCGGCGGCGTGCACCGGGCGCCTATAGCATGTTCCCGTTCCGTTTCACCTGCGAACACGCTATCTGGACCTCGTGTCCCACGACGATCCGAGTCTGAGCCCCATCGCCACGGCCGAGCCCGTCTCGCTCACCCTGCCGCCGGCCCTGGCCGTGCCGCCGGGTGCGGGGGCGGTGGCCGACGATGAGGGCGCGCGGGCCATCCCCCGCTCCGCTGCGGAGCGGCTGTTCACGTCGGGACCCGTGATCGTCGCCCACGCCAGCCTTTCGGCCCGGCGCCTGGGCCTGCAACCGCCGCCGCGTTCGCCCGACCTGCTGGACGCGCTGGAGCTCTACGCCTTCGTGCGCCCCGCGCGGTTCTGCGCGCCTTCGGCCGCCGGGGTCGCCCTGGCCCTGGGCTTTCCCGAGCCGGCCGGGGCGGAGGCCCAGGCCTGGGAGCTGCGCCGCGCCTGCCAGGCCCTGCTGGACGAGCTGGCCGAGACGCCCACGCCCACCCGCGAGGAGGCCCTGCAGGTGGCCGAGACCCTGGCGCGGGCCGGCTGGAGCTGGGCGACGCGGGTGATCGCGGCCCTGCGTTCGAAGCCCATGACCGAGCGCCGCTACCGGGGTTCGGGTCTGGACGCCTGGTCCCGCCTCTCGGAATGGGAGGACCAGGCGCCGGCCGGGGAACCCGGAACCCAGACCGTCGACGCCGAGGCCACCCGCCGGCGGCTGGTGGAGCTGCTGAACCGCGCGGGCCTGGACGAGGCGCGCCCGTCCCAGGCCGACTTCTCCGCCGAGGTGGCCTACGCCTTCTCGCCGCGGGACAAGGAGGGCCAGCCGCGGGTGCTGCTGGCCGAGGCCGGCACGGGGGTCGGCAAGACCCTGGGCTACCTGGCGCCCGCCTCGCTCTGGGCGGAGAAGAACGGGCCATCGGTGTGGATCTCGACCTATACCCGCGCCCTGCAGCGCCAGATCGACCGCGAGAGCGCCGCCGTCTTCCCGGACCCGGCCGTGCGGGCTCGCAAGGCCGTGGTGCGCAAGGGGCGGGAAAACTACCTCTGCCTGCTCAATTTCCAGGACCTGGCCCAGGGCTCGGCCATGGGGACGGCCGACACCGTGGGCGTGGCTCTGGCCGCGCGCTGGATCGGCGCCACCCGCGACGGCGACATGACCGGCGGCGACTTCCCCGCCTGGCTGCCGACCCTGTTCTCGGTCGGGGCCCAGGCTCAGGCGTCCGCGGCCAACCTGGTCGACCGGCGCGGCGAGTGCGTCCACGCCGGCTGCACCCACTACCGCACCTGTTTCGTCGAGAAGGCCATCCGCGCCTCACGCAAGGCCGACATCGTCATCGCCAACCACGCCCTGGTCCTGACCCAGGCGGCCTTCGACGGCGCCCGCGCCGCGCGCGGCCTGAAGACCGACGGCGAGACCACCGCGCTCAAGCGCGTGATCTTCGACGAGGGCCACCATCTGTTCGACGCCGCCGACAGCGCCTTTTCCGCCTGCCTGTCGGGCCAGGAGGCCGCCGAGCTGCGCCGCTGGATCCGGGGGCCGGAGGGCCGCGGCCGCCGCGGCCGGGGCCTGGAGCAGCGCCTGGGCGATCTGGTCGGGGACCGGGAGGACGCGCACAAGGCGCTGAACGACGTGCTGCGCGCCGCCGCCCAGCTGCCGGGCGAGGGTTGGTCGGGGCGCATCGCGCCGCCGTCCGGCGAGATCAATCCCATCGGCCCCGTCGAGGGTTTCCTGGCCGCGGCCCTGGAGCAACTGAAGGCCCGCGCCGACAGCCGCGCCTTCGACCAGGGCGGGGAATGCGCCGCCCGCCCCGCCACCGAGGGCCTGTTGGCCTCAGCCCCGCCGGCCGCCCGGGCGCTCGCGGCGGTCGAGGCGCCGCTTCTGGCGCTGGCCCGCGCGCTGGAAGACCTGCTCGACGACGAGGCGGCGGAGCTGGACTCCAGCGAGCGCGCCCGCATCGAAGGGGCCCTGCGCGGCCTCGACCGGCGCGCGCGCATGACGCTCCCGGCCTGGCGTTCCATGCTGCAGGGCCTGGCGGAGGAGGGGGCCGAGGACGATCCCGACTTCGTGGACTGGATCTCGGCGGAGATGATGTTCGGCCGGGTGGTGGACGCGGCCCTGCGCCGTCACTGGGTCGATCCCACCATACCGCTGGAGGCGGCGGTGATCTCGCCGGCCCACGGGGTGCTGATCACCAGCGCCACCCTGACCGATCCGGCGCTGGACGATCCCTTCGAGCTGGCCCGCCTGCGCTCCGGCGCCGCGCGCCTGCCCGACCCGGCCCACACCATCAAGGTCGAGTCGCCCTTCGACTACGCCGCCCACGCGCGGGTGTTCGTGGTCACCGACGTGGCGAGGGACGATCCCCGCCAGATCGCCGCGGCCATGCGCGAGCTGTTCCTGGCCTCCGGCGGCGGGGCGCTCGGCCTGTTCACCGCCATCCGGCGCCTGCGCGCGGTCTACGACCTGCTGGCCTCGCCGCTGGCCCAGAAGGGCCTGTCCCTCTATGCCCAGCACGTCGATCCGCTGGAGGTCGGCGCCCTGGTGGACGTGTTCCGGGCCGAGGAGCACTCCTGCCTGCTCGGCACCGACGCCATCCGCGACGGGGTCGACGTGCCGGGCCGGGCTTTGCGCCTCATCGCCTTCGACCGGGTGCCCTGGCCGCGCCCGGACCTGCTGCACAAGGCCCGCCGCACCCGCTTCGGCGGCAAGGGTTATGACGACGCCATCGCGAGGGGACGCATCGCCCAGGCTTTCGGCCGCCTGATCCGCCGCGCCGACGACAAGGGCGTGTTCGTCCTGCTCGATGCGGCGGCGCCTACCCGCCTGTTCGCCAGCCTGCCGCCGGGCGTGGAGATCCAGCGCGTCGGCCTGGTCGAGGCGGTCGAGGCGGCCGCCGCCTTCCTCAACGCCTGACGTCGAGCTTTGCGTCCGGCTTGCCGGCCAGGACGAAGACGGTGGCCAGGAACTCTCCGCACTGGACGGCCCTGTCGCCCCGGATCGCCTCGACCGTGGCGCGCGCCACCATCAGGGTGCGTCCGGGCTTGATCACCACGCCTGTCGCCCGCAGCCGCTCGCCGTCGGCGGGATTGATCAGGTTGATCTTGTACTCGACCGTCAGCACCGAGGCGTCCTCAGGCATCAGGGAAAAGGCGGCGTAGCCCGCGGCGCTGTCGGCGATGGCGGCGGTCACCCCGGCGTGGAAATAGCCGTGCTGCTGGGTCAGGCCTTCGGACCAGTCGGTCTCGATCACGCAGCGGCCCTGTGAACCTTCCACAAGACGCGCGCCGAGATTGCGCATAAAGCCCTGTCGCGCGAAGCTCTCCGCCACACGCGCATCGATCGTTTCCATCGCGGCTTTCCCGGCTTCCATTCCCGGTCAAGCCCATACACGCCGGGTTCGACAGGGCCAATGAACGACACCCCCCCCAAACGCGCCAAACGCATCGGTCTTGTCCTGCCTTTTGCGATCGTGGGCGTCGCGCTCGCGATCTGGAGCGTCTGGTGGTTCGTCGTGGCCGTGCGCATCGAGCACGAGACCGACCTGGCCGCCGACGGCCTGCGCAAGGCCGGCTATACGGTTAGCTGGAGCGGCCGGCAGATCACCGGCTGGCCCTTCCGCACCTATGTCCGCTTCGACGAGTTCCGTATCGCCGAGCCCGATGGCCACAAGCTCTACGCCCCGGAACTGGGCGCGGAGGCCGAGACCTTCGCCCTGGGAAAATGGGTCGTGGTCGCGCCCAAGGACCTGATCTTCACCCGCGGCGCCAAGGGCGACCTGCGCATCTACGGCTCGGCCATCCGCGCCAGCTTCTCTGATGTCGCCTCCATGCCGCCGCGCGTGTCGGTGCAACTGCTCAAGCCGACCTTCGCCCCGGCCAACGGCGCGGAGCCCTTCCCGCTCGCCTCGGCCGACGTCATCGAACTTCACCTCGAGCGCGATCCCAACGACGCCGCTGTCGGACGCCTGGTGTTCGGGGTCGAGGGGGGCCGTGCGCGGCCCAACGGCATGCTGGACTGGATCGCCGGGGGCGCGCCCTTCTCCACCGCCTGGTCGGCCCGGCTCAGCCACATGGACGCCCTGAAGGGCTCGAGCTGGCCCGAGGCGGCGCGCAACTGGAGCACCCACGGCGGCGAAGTCCTCGAGCTGAAGGCGGAGGCCAAGGCCGGCGATGCGGGCGTCACCGCCCAGAGCCCGCGCCTGACGCTCGGTCCGGACGGGCGGCTGCTCGGCGAGGCGAACCTGGAGCTGACCCAGGGGCCGGCGGCCCTGATGGCGCTCGGCCGGTCCGGCGCGGTGGAGCAGGGACCGGCGGCCGCGGCCGCCGCGGCCACCGCCGTGGGCGGGGTGCTCAACGGCGGCAAGGCGAAGGTCAAGCTGGTGTTCGAGCCGGGCGCCTCCCGCCTCGGCCCCGTCAAGCTGGCCCCGGCGCCCAAGATCTTCTGAGCATGAGCGCCGACCGCGCCGCCGCCGACGCGGCCCTGCTCGACGCGCTCGAGGCGCGCGTGCGT
>CAYSNW010000098.1:0-7226 GCA_964432415.1 uncultured Caulobacteraceae bacterium | reverse complement strand
CGGCCGCCCGAGGTGCGGCCTTCGCCGCCGCCGTGCGGGTGGTCGACCGGGTTCATGGCCACGCCGCGAACGTGCGGACGACGGCCCATGTGACGCGAACGGCCGGCCTTGCCGAGGTTCTCGTTCATGTGGTCGGGGTTGGACACGGCGCCGACCGAAGCCATGCAGCTGTCCAGCACCATGCGGAGCTCGCCCGAACCCAGGCGGACCTGGGCGTAGCCGGCGTCACGGCCGACCAGCTGGGCGTAGGCGCCGGCCGAGCGGGCCATCTGGGCGCCCTTCAGCGGCTTCAGCTCCACATTGTGGATGATGGTGCCGATCGGCATGGAGCGCAGCGGCATCGCATTGCCGGGCTTCACGTCGACCTTTTCGCCGGCGATCACCGTGTCGCCCGCCTTCAGGCGCTGCGGCGCGATGATGTAGGCCTTTTCACCGTCCGCGTAGGACAGCAGGGCGATGAAGGCGGAGCGGTTCGGATCGTACTCCAGGCGCTCTACGGTCGCGGGGGTGTCCCACTTGCGGCGCTTGAAGTCGACGACGCGGTAGAGGCGCTTGGCGCCGCCGCCACGGAAGCGCACGGCCACGCGGCCGCCGCCGCCACGTCCGCCGGACTTGGTCAGGCCTTCGACGAGGGACTTTTCCGGCTTGCCTTTGTGCAGCTCGGACTTGTCGACCAGGATCAGGGCGCGGCGGCCCGGAGAGGTCGGATTGAATTGTTTCAGAGCCATCGGTTACGTCCTCAGAGCCCGGTCGTCACGTCGATCGATTGGCCCTCTTGGAGGGTCACGATCGCTTTTTTGACGTCGTTGCGCTTGCCCAGGATCCCGCGGAACCGCTTGGTCTTGCCCTTGGCGACCACGGTGTTGACCTTGGTCACCTTGACGTTGAACAACGCTTCGACGGCGGCGGCGATTTCGTCCTTGGAGCTGTTCATGGCCACCTTGAAGACGACCTTGTTCTGCTCGGAGAGCACGGTCGACTTTTCGGTGATCACCGGCGCCAGGATGGTGTCGTAATGGCGAGCTGCGGCGACCATCAGGCGGCCTCCCCTTCAGCGAAACGCGCCTGGATGGCCTCGACCGCGGCGCGGGTCAGGACCAGCTTGTGGCGGCGCAGCACGTCGTAGACGTTCAGGCCGGCGTCAGGCAGCACGTCGATATTGATCAGGTTGCGCGCGGCCAGGCCGAAGTTGGTGTCCACTTCGGGCCCCGCGATGAACAGGGCGTTGGTCAGGCCGAGCTTGGTGAGGCTGGCCTTCAGCGCCGCGGTCTTGGGCGCGTCCAGCGAGGCGGTGTCCAGCACGATCAGGTCGCCCGACTTGGCCTTGGAGGACAGCGCGTGGCGGAGCGCCAGCTTGCGGACCTTCTTGGGCAGGTCGAAGGCGTGGCTGCGGACCACCGGGCCGAAGGCGCGCGAACCGCCCACGAACTGGGGCGCGCGGCGCGAGCCGTGACGGGCGCCGCCGGTGCCCTTCTGCTTGTACATCTTCTTGCCCGTACGAGAGTTCTCGTTGCGGGTCTGGACCTTGTGGGTCCCGGCGCGGCGCTTGGCCAGCTGCCAGGCGACACAACGCTGGAGGATGTCGCCGCGGATCTCTTCGATGCCGAAGACCGCGTCGGGCAGTTCGATCGACCCCGCCTTGGAGGAGTCGAGCTTGATGACGTCCAGTTTCATTGCTCTTCGCCCCCGTTGGTCGTGTCAGCGGCGGGCGCCTCTTCAGCCGGGGTCTCGGCGACCTGGTCGACGACCTGGTCTTCGGCCGGGGCCGCGGCGACTTCTTTGGTCTTGGAGGCGGAGCCGCCGGCGGTCTTGAACGCGCCGGGCTTCGGCGCATCGGCCGGCAGGGCCTTCTTGATGGCGTCGCGGATCTTGACGTAGGAGCCTTCGGCCCCCGGAACCGCGCCCTTGACCATGATCAGGCCGCGCTCGACGTCGACGCGCACGATGGTCAGGTTCATGGTGGTGACGGTCTCGACCCCGAGGTGGCCGGCCATCTTCTTGCCCTTGAAGGTCCGGCCCGGATCCTGGCGCTGACCGGTGGAGCCCAGCGAACGGTGGGAGACCGAAACCCCGTGGGTCGCCCGAAGGCCCCCGAAGTTCCAGCGCTTCATGCCGCCCTGGAAGCCCTTGCCGATCGTCTCGCCCTGGATGTCGACGCGCTGACCGGGAAGGAAGTGGTCGGCGGTCATTTCCGCGCCCACGTCGATCAGGTTGTCGGGGGAGACGCGGAACTCGGTGACGACCCGCTTGGGCTCGACCAGCGCCTTGGCGAAGTGACCGCGCATGGCCTGCGAGGTGTTCTTGGCCTTCTTGGCGCCGGCGCCGAGCTGCAGCGCGACGTAGCCGTCCTTGTCTTCTGTGCGGTGGCCGACGACCTGACAGCCGTCCAGAGCCAGCACGGTGACGGGCACATGGGCGCCATCTTCAGCGAAGAAGCGCGTCATACCCAGTTTCTTGGCGAGAACGCCGGTGCGCATGGGTCGGCCCTTAGAGCTTGATCTCGACGTCCACGCCGGCGGACAGGTCGAGCTTCATGAGCGCGTCCACGGTCTGCGGGGTGGGGTCGATGATGTCGAGCACACGCTTGTGCGTGCGGATTTCGAACTGCTCGCGCGACTTCTTGTCGACGTGGGGCGAGCGGTTCACGGTGAACTTCTCGATGCGGGTGGGCAGGGGGATCGGCCCCCGGATGGTGGCGCCCGTGCGCTTGGCCGTGTTCACGATCTCGCGGGTGGAATGGTCCAGCACGCGGTGATCGAAGGCCTTGAGCCGGATGCGGATGTTCTGACGATCCATATCGCTCGTGTTTCCTATAGGCGCGAACGCCCGCGTTCCTTGACCATTTCAAAGACCAACCCCGAAACCCTCCAAGGAGAGGTTCGGGTAACGCGAAAGCCCGCAAAAACGACAGGCCCGCGCAGACATCCGCGTGGGCCCTTTTCCCCGGGGCTGCTCAAGCGGAGCAACTCGTCCAGGGCGTTCCTGCGAACCGCGTCTAACTCCCAGATCGCTCTGGGCGTTACAGCCGGTCCAACAAGAGGCGCGGGTTATGACGTCCGATTCCGATTTGGTCAAGCGCCCAAAGACGCTTCATCGCCCTACCCGCAAAGCTTCCAGCGAACCGGGCTTCATATGCGGCAGATACAGGACGTCGCCGACCAGCAGGATGTCGTTGATGTAGCTCCCAGCCTTGCGGCTGTCGATCAGGGTGGTCGGGGCGCCGTCGGAGGCCATGACATAGAGCAGGCCCGGCCACTCGCTGACCAGGTAACGCCCGTCGCCCAAGCCAGCGACGCCATCGCCGTCCGCCACGCCCTGGGCCAGCACGATGATCTTGCGCGTGGACGGGTCCATGGCCAGCACGCGGCCGCTCATGGTGGCGATCACGAGCCGGTCGGGTTCCACCAGGATGCCGTTCACCGCGGCGAGCAGCGGGTCTTCCGTCCAGACCCTCATGACTCCGTCTTCCAGCCTGTAGATCCGCTTCGTCCCGGAGTCGGAGACAAGCACCCTGCCCTGCGGTCTATGGCGGTGTCGTTGAGGAACCGGGCGCCGGGCGCCTCATAGCGATGCAGCACCTTGCCCGTGGCGGCCTCGATCTCGACCAGGGCGGTGATGTCTGCGACCCAGACCCGTCCCGGGGTCACGCTCAGGCCCTTGGGTCCATCCATGCCCACCGCCCAATGCGCCTCGAGCATCTGTCCGTCGCGCGAGACCTTTGAAATGTAGCCATTGCCGTCCTTGACGTCGCCTTCGCCGTTGACGTTGGAGACATAGAGAAAGGAGCCGTCTTCGGAGAGCGCCACGCTTTCCGGGTCCTGCAGGCCGCTGAGCGTCCACATCGGAGTCAGGGTCGGCGAGGCGGCGACCGCCGGCGAGGATAACAGAACCAGGATGAGCGCCGCGACTGACCTGAGCATGAAGGTCTCCATCCGCTAAGGCGCTTAGCAATACCATTCCGACTCGCGGCCCGCCAGCGTCGATCCACCACGGCCGGCGCGGTAAGAAACATGACAATCCGGCAAGGTCTGAGGCGAGTTCGACCCACCGTTGCCGTATTCTCGCCGTGATCCGTTGCGCGAAAACCACGCAGAGCGCAATTGCATGCCAACGGCAACGGTTTTGGCCGACCGCCCTTGTCCGGCGCCAGGTCGGGGCATAGGTGCGCCTCCTCCCGCCGGACAGGTTCAACGAGCCGGCGGCCACAAGGAAGAAGACCAATGAAGCACGTTCTCTTTGCGACCACCGCCCTGGCGGCCACTCTCTACATTGTCTCGCCCTCCTGGGCGGCTGAAGCTCCCTCGGGCTATGTCGACGCCGGCTACGTCCACACCGAAGCCAAGTCCGGCTCGGCCAAGGCCAATGGCGACGGCTACGCCGTCTCCGGTTCGGTCAACGCGCCGATCAGCGACCGCTGGACCGTCAAGGGCGATCTCTCCATCGCCAAGTCCGACGGCTCGAGCGACACCCAGGTGACCGGCACGGCCCACGCCTTCGCCAACACCGGCCAGGGCTGGCTCGTCGGCGGCTTCGTCGGCGGCACCCACGTCTCGGGCGATGACGCCTGGGCCGGCGGCGTGGAAGCCCAGAAGTCCTTCGACAAGACCTCGCTGCAGGGCACGGTCGGCTACGGCAAGATCGACAGCGTCGACGCCAAGATCTGGAACGTCCGCGGCGACCTGAACTACTTCCCCGCCGACAACGTGCGCCTCTCGGCCACCACCGGCTGGGATCGCGTCGAAGTCGCCGGCGGCCATGCCGACGCCTGGACGGCGGGCGTGGGCGGCGAATACCAGTTCGCGGCCAAGCCGGTCAGCCTGTTCGCGGCCTGGGACCACTCGGAAGTGAACGACTTCCACGTGAAGTCCGACGCCTTCACCCTGGGCGTCCGCTACCGCTTCGGCGGCAAGAGCCTGCACGACGCCAACCGCTCCGGCGATGACTTCGGCGGCGTCGATCGCGTGTTCGGCGGCCTCTTCTAGGAGAGACCGTCACGGGCTGCGCGTGGCCCCTCCCCCCTCCAGCCGCGCGTGAGCGCGAAACGCCCCGGGATTTCGGTCCCGGGGCGTTTTGTTATCCGATGATCGAAACGGAGAAGCGGGGGCTACTTGCCGACCTTGATCGAGGCCAGGCCCGAAATGCTCTTGCGCACCGAACCGGTGGCGTGGGCCACGGTGATGTCCCCCATGCCGTCGGCGCTGGCGTCCACACTGTCGGCGGTCCCGTTGAAGTGGATGTCGCCCATGCCGGCCAGCCGGGCGCGGAAGCTGGTCGCGTGACCGCCGCGGATACGGATATCGCCCAGGCCGTCCAGGGTGACGTCCACCGGGCCGTTGACCGAGCCGAAGGTGAGGTCGCCCAACCCGTTCATCTGGCCCTTGATCGAGCCGGCGGAATGCACCTTCACATCACCCAGACCATCGAGATCGAACTCGGCGCGGCCGACGGCTCCGGCGTCGACGTCCGCGCGGCCCTCCAGCCGCAGCATGAAGCGGTCGGCCACGTCGCCCACGGTCCAGCCTCCGCAGTGCTTCTGGAACAGGTCGACGGAATTGGCCGGGCCGATCTGGCCGACGATGGCGCCGTCGGCGACGACCACAACGTCACGAGGCGTACGGATGGTGACCACCGGCAGATCCGAGGCCTGATAGCTGGGCGCGAACCAGCCGAACTTGATGCCGCCGGAGCGGGTGGAGTGGCAGTCGCGCATCTGGCCTTCGGTCAGATTGCCGGTGACGGTGATGTCGGCGCCGGAGACGTGCAGGACCGGCCTGGCGACCTTGCCCGAGCCGCCGCGCACCTCGGCGGTGATGTTGGCGCGATCTTCGGGCACCACGACCACGCGGGCCGCCAGATGGTCCAGCCGGACCGTCCCGGCCTGGGCAAGGCCCGGCAGCATGAGGGCGCCGAGGCTGGCGGCGAGGGTGGCGAGGCTGGCCTTCATGATCATCTCCTGACGGCCGCGGCTCGCCCGTGCGGAGCGGCGGCGGCTTCAAACATCCGCCCGGCTCTGCGGGCTTGCAGCTAAGAGGCCGCGAGGGGTGCGATCGGATGCACCGCCCCGCGGCGAAGCGTCAAACTCAGTTGCCGACGACCACCGAGCCCGAGCCCATCACCATCTTGGAGATGTGACCGGAGCCGGCGCCCACGCGCACGTCGCCCGAGCCCATGATGCGGGCGCTGACATCGGCCACCGCCGAGGCGACCGCGACGTCGCCCGAACCGGCGATCGAAGCTTCGAGGCGGTCGACGCGGCCGCCCTTGACCTTCACGTCGCCCGAACCGGCGATGTCGGCGTGGACGATCCCGTTGGCGCTTTCGGCAGTGACGTCGCCCGAACCGGCGATCGAGGCCTTCAGGGTTCCGACCGAGGTCAGATGAACGTCTCCCGAGCCGGCGATGGCGATGCGGGCGTCGCCCGCGCTGCCGGTGCGCACGTCGCCCGATCCGGCCTCGGAGATGCTCAGCGAGCCCTTCGTGTTGGCGATGGTCCAGTCACCGCAGCCGGCGTTGGCGAAATCGACGCTGTCGGAGCGGCCGATGGCGCCGAACACCGCGCCGCCGGCGTGCACCGAGACGGCCATGGGGGTGCGGATGGTGACCAGCGGCGCGTCCTTCAGCTTCACGTCGCCCTGGTCGCGGATCTGGATGACCACATTCTCGGGCGGGCTGGTGGGCAGGAAGTCGGCCGAGTGATGCTCCATGCCCGAGCTGTGGCAGCCGCGGATCTTCCGATCCAGGCCGCCGTCGATGATGGTCTTGCCGTCCATGGCCGTACGGATTTCCAGTCGCGGCAGGGCGGCGGAGCCGGGGCTGATCTCGACCTTCACGTCGCTGCGGTTCTCGGGGATCACCACAACGCGGGCGACGGCGTTCTTGATCTCGACCTGGGCGGCCGAGGCCGATCCGGCGGCGCCGAGGGCGGCGACGGCGGCAGCGGCGGCGATAAGCATCTGGGACTTCATGGCGTCCTCCTCGTGTTCTGTTGAGCCGGAAGCTATCGGGACGGGCGCCGATGTCAGCTTAAATCGAGGTCATGACACCCTCGTCATGTTTCCGCCGCAATATGACGGCGCGGAAACCGTTGTGAGACCACAATCGGCGAAGGTTTACTCAAACATCTGGCAAGATTTCAAAGATCAATCCGGCCCGTTACGCGTCCAAAGAAAAGGCCCCGCCGGCTTGCGCTGGCGGGGCCTTGTGGTTTCAGCGATGGGTTCGAGGTC
>CAYSNW010000097.1:0-7260 GCA_964432415.1 uncultured Caulobacteraceae bacterium | reverse complement strand
GGCCTGCCGCCAGCGTTCGCTCTGAGCCAGGATCAAACTCTCAGGTTGAGTTGACGTTCTGACATCGTTTCCGGATCCCTAAGGACCCGGGCGTTCGTTTGCATAGTATCTTGACGAGTTCCCATTCACCGATTGTCCGAAGACTTTCGGTGCATGGTTGTTTTCAAGAGACCGCATTCGATCAGCGTCTAAGATAGTCTGGTTAGGACTATCACAAGGACGCCGCCGCCTGCGTTTCTCTTTCCAATTCAACGATGTCAAAGACCCGACCGGGAGTTCCGGCCCCACCGTTTAGCGCCCGGTGGCGGCGAGGAGCGGCGTATCTAGTCGCCCCGTTTTTCCGTGTCAACCGGCCATTTCCAAGGAAACTTCCGGTCTTTCCGTCCGCCGTGCCGGACGAACCGGGCTGGCGGGGAGCGGCGTCTCTAAGGAGGCGACGATCCCGAGTCAACCGCCTCTTTCGAGGCTTTTCGCGAATGCCCCGGCGAGCCGGAAACGTTGACGCAAAAACTGTCCCAAGGCCGCCGAGGGCAACCCTCAAGGTCCAGAGATTCGGTTGAGGCCGCGGTTTATATTCGAACGACCCGGCTTTTACAAGAGGGTTTTTAAGGCCCTCCGTTCGTTCCGGAGTATGTCCCGCCCCGCGGCGAGGGGCGGGGTATAGCCAGCACCCTCACGGGCCGCAAGCGGCTTTTTCGTGGCAGGCGGTTCTTTCTGAAGGCGGACGAAAAAGCCCTGTGGAATCAGCGACGGCGATCGCGGACACGCCAATGGTGACGCTGGCGCCGAGGCGCGGATCAGTCCCCGAACGGCCAGCTCACCACGACTCGCACCACCCGCCCGATCGCCTGGCGGTCCTTCGCGCTTTCAAGGTCGAGGCCGTAACAGCACTCCGCGATCGCCCGGCCGGCGTCCTCGACCTCCTTTTCCGCGGGGCTGACGCTCTGCACGCGGCAGCCCGACAGCTTTCCGGAGGGGGTGACCAGGCAGTCCACCACCGTGGTGGCGCTGATGTGGCGATCGAGGGCGGTGGCGGGAAAGGAAGCAGCCAGTTCAGCCTTGGAAGGGGTGCGCGCGAACCGGGGGGCGGCGATCTCCGGCGCCGAAAGGGGTGGCGCCCGCATGCCATAGTAGGTCTGACCGTAGTCGCCTCCCTCTCCCAGCGCCTCCAGCAGCTCGTGCTGGTAGTCGCGCCGGGCGGCGAGCCAGGCCCCCAGCAGGGCGCCCTGGGCCTTCACCTGGTCGGGGGTAAGGCCCAGTCGGCGGTAGACCGGGGACCAGACGCCGTCGTCCGGGCCAGGGCGGTGATAGCCTTTCAGGACCGCCCAGACGGACACCGGCGCGTCGTCATAGGCCTGGGCCGCACGGCCGACATCGCCCCCTGCCCGCTCGAGCAGCACGCCCCGGGCGCGCATCACGACATAGTCGATGGCGATGTCCCGCTTCAGAGCCTCGTGCTCTTCGACATCCTGAGGCGGCGTCCAGGAATCGCAGGCGCGGACCTGTTGCGGCCATTGGGTCCAGTAGCTGTCCGGCCGTGGCCGGGCCCAGGACGCGGCATAGTCGACCACCTCAGCCTGCCCGGCGGCGCCGATGGCGTCCCAGACGCAGGCGCCCAGGCGCTCCAGTTTGGGGTCGACCGGATCCGGCGTTGCGTCGGGGTCCGGAGCGACGGCCTGACGGACCTGGATCGGCGGGGGCGCCAGCGCCTGCTCCCCCTTGGGAATGAGACTGGGACGGGCCGCGTCGAACCATGCCCGTTCGCCGTGGGGTCCTCGCTCCGTCGAATCGCGCAGGCTCCAGTGGAGGTCCAGCTCGACCCGGCGCCAGGGCCAGGTCCGGGTGTCAGCGTGCAAGGCGAAGAGCGTGGAGGCGGCGATCCGGGCCGAGTCGGCGAGGCCATATCCCTTCGGCTCCTCCGCAAGGCTCTCGCACAGGTAAAGGCTCCAGGGCTCTTCGGTGTCGACGGGAGGCACGACGCAGCGGACGCGCACATGGCCAGACACCTTCTCGGTTCGCGCCCGCAGCGGCAGGGTCTCCAGCAGCTGCGCCTCATTCGGAGCCCGCGCGAAGACGGAAGCTTTCGTCGGGGCATGCCTGCGCGGCGCGGCGCCGACATCGGTCGGGGCCAGGGCCAGGCTGGCGACGGAGATCATCAGCCCGAACAGGATTGGACGCACGCGACCCCCCGCCTTCTGTACGCCGGCGAGCTTGGCTCAAGCTCCGGCGCGGGTCTAGCCGCTGACGATATAGGCCTTCAGCGTCTCGGCCTCGTGGGTGGTCTCGGCGATCTTGGACTTCACCAGGTCGCCGATGGAGACGATTCCGACCAGACGGTCGTCCTCGCACACCGGCATGTGGCGGATGCGGCGGTCGGTCATGCGCTCCATCAGCGCGTCCACGGTCTCCTGCGGCCGGGCGAAGACCACGTCGGCGGTCATGTAGGCCTTCACCGCCTGGCCGAGGCAGGAACTGCCTTCCGCGGCGACGGCGGCGACGATGTCGCGTTCGGAGAGGATGCCGGCGACCTTCTCGCCCTGCATGACGACCACGGCGCCGACCCGATTCTGCATCAGGGCCGTGGCCACCGCCGCAATCGTGTCGTCCGGCCCGCAGGAATAGACCTGTGAGCCCTTGGTCTGAAGAATCTGAGCCACCAGCACGCGCGTCTCCCTCTCAATGAGTGTGTACGGACGCCCGACGTAACAATGTCACCGTCGCTCAATCGTGCGGCGGAATCAATTCATCCGCCGGTGACGTCTGCGTGCGCGGCGGCCCGAACAGCGCCGCCCAGGGTCCGATCAGGAGCAGTCCGGCCAGGAAGCCGATGATGTGGGCCTCCCAGGCGACGGGTCCGCCGCCGGCCATGGGGGTCAGGCTGGTCAGGCCCAGCACGGCGTTCAGCACCGCGAAGGCGGCGGTGGTAGCGACAACCGTCCTGGATAGAACCGGCGCCAGGCGCCGTTCGGGATTGAGCAGGCGGATGGCCGCCCCCATCAGGCCCGAGATGGCGCCGGAGGCCCCGACCACCGGATAGCCGGCATGGGGGTGCAGCAGGGCGTAGCCGAGGCCCGCGGCGACGCCGCAGACAATATAGAAGAGGAAGAAGCCGAAAACGCCGCCGGCGCGGCCGCCCAGCAGCTTGGCCACCGCAGGCGCGAAAGCCAGGGCGCCGGTGGTGTTGATCAGGGCGTGGGTCCAGCCGGCGTGGAGCGCCATATAGGTAAGAAAGGTCTCCCAGCGTCCGGCCAGGGCCTCGGCCGGGACCAGGGTGAAGGCGTCGCTGAGGCCGGTGGGGTCCAGGTACTTCTGCTGCACGAAATTCAGCAGCGGGATCGAAACGATCACCGCGATCGCCGGCCACGGCGCATTGAAAACCGGTTCGCTTCGCCGTTCGCCGTTCAAATCCGCGTCCTTCGTGGGCCGCTCCAACGTGCGGCCTTCCCTCCCAGATGCGGACAATCCTTTCAAATCTCAAGCCTCCCTTAAGGAAACTGTCCGAGTTTGGCACGTCTGTTGCTTGGCTAACGGACAGGGTTAATCGGCCGGAGGCTGCTTTAATGACCAAAATGCGCCTGATCACGCTGGCGGCCGCGGCCGCCCTGACGCTGGCCGGCCCGGTCCACGCCCAGTCCATGAACACCAGCGCCGCCCAATATAATGCAGGCTACGGCCGCACCATGGGCCAGGAAAACCAGGCCGTGCAGGCCGGCACCCGCGACGCCAACGGCAACCGGGTCATCCTGGACGGCATCATCCAGACCGGCGCGGACCAGAGCAGCATCTCGCGCAGCGGCGTGTTCGGAGTTGGCGACGTCTTCGCCGGCGCGGGCGCGCTGGGCGGGGCCACCGCCATCGGCAACAACCTCGTCGTCATCACCCAGGGCAGCTGGAACACGGTCATCGTCAATTCGGTGCAGACCAACACCGGCAATGTCACCGCCGACTCCACGCTCAATGGAAAGATCTCCCTCGATGGACCGCACTGAGCCGACCGAACGGACGACTCTGGCCGAGCACGCCGCCCTCCGGCGCCGGCGCCGGCGGATCCCGATGCTGGTCACCGCCGCCGCCGTGGCCCTGTCCGGCTGCGTCTCCTCGGTCGCGGGACCGCGCGGCATGTACGCCACCCCCATCGGCAATGCGCCGGTGACCCCCAACCCGACCCCCTATTCCGCCGCCCTGGTCTGCCTGGGCGACTATGCGCGGGCCCACAACCTGCCCTCCCCGCGCATCGCGGTGGGCCGGATCAGCGACTACACCGGCAAGGACGAGCCCGACGGCGGGCGCAAGGTGACGCAGGGCGCGTCGCTGATGGCCATCTCGGCCCTGGCCAAGTCCGGCGCCCGGCTGGTGGAGCGCTACGACACCTCGGTGTCCGAGCTGGAACTGAAGTACGCCAACAACAAGCTGATCACCGACGAGGCCGAGGCCCATCCGGGCCAGCCTCAGGCCTATCGCAAGATCACCGCGGGCCAGGTGCCGGGATCGGACTTCTACCTGGTCGGGGGCATCACCGAGCTGAACTACAACATCCGCTCGGCCGGCGGCGACCTGGCCGGCGGCGGACTGGCCACCAAGGACCTGAAGGGCGACATCGGCGGCAACGTCTATGTCATGAACGTCGGCGTCGACATCCGGCTGGTCGAGACCCGCACCCTGGAAGTGGTCGACGTGGTCTCCTTCCAGAAGCAGATCGTGGCCAAGCAGGTGTCGGTCGGCTTCTTCAAGATTCTGAACAACAATGGCTTCGACCTGTCGGTGGGCGAAGGCGGCCTCGAGCCCATCCAGCTGGCGGTCCGCTCCGCCGTCGAGCGCTCGGTGCTCGAGATCATGGCCAATCTCTACGGCGCGCCGGGACCGCAGGTCTGTCTCGACGCACGACGCGACCCGCTGGGCTCCTCCGGCATCACGGGGTCCTACACCCCGGCTTACGACAATACGGGCAGTAACAATGGCCGCACGCGTGAAGATCCTTCTCGTTGGCACGATCGTCGCGACGATGACGTGCGCCGGGGCCGCTACTAGCCAGACCCCGCCGCCGCCCTCGACGGCGGACAACATCCAGGTCCAGCTGGGCGACGTGTTCGCGACCCAGACGCTGAACGTCGTGGACGTGTCCGGCTCGACCACGGCCGCGACCACCGCGACGGGCAACAGTTTCTCCGCCGCCGTCCAGAACGGCTCGATGAACATGACCTCGAGCCAGACCATGCAGGGCAATGTCACCGCCACCACCCAGGTCACGGCGGCGGGCTCAGCCGGCGACGGCGTGACCCTGATCACCGAGGCGGCCGGCAACACCGGCGAGGGTTCGGTCACCGGCGGGACGATGAACGCCACGGTGAACCAGACCGTGCACGGAACCGCGATCAACGCCTCGACCGTGGTGGACGCCCCCACGGGCCAGATGTTCACCTCCAGCAACATCTCGGCGACCGCGCTCGGCAACTCCCAGGCCTATGGCGTCACCGACGGGACCGCGACCCACAGCACAACCCAGTCGAACGACGCCCTGGTCCAGGCCCTGGCCGGCGCCCAGGTGCAGTACCTGCAGGGCGACAGCGCGGTGTCCGCCTCGGCCGTCGCCAACAATGTCTCGGGCGGCGGTCTGAACTCGACCCAGACGGCGAGCGTGACCCAGACCATGACCGGCGCGCGCACCCAGGCCTCGGTCGAGGTGGAGTCGGGCAGCGCCTGGAATGTGATCGGCGCCTCGGTGGCCACCGCCAACAACGCCAATATCGGCAACCAGGGCGGATCCCTGGCCATGACCGTCAACCAGACCAACGGCGACTACGTCCGCTCCGAGAGCCTGGTGAACGCCTATGAGTTCGGCGCCGGCACGGCCTCGGCGGTGGGCATCGGCAACTCGTCCCAGGCGGGCGAGGCGGGTGGATTCCTCGACTTCGACAACACCCAGTCCACCACCGGCGGGGTGCAGGTGTTCTCGACCTTCACGGGCCATGACGGCTTCGACGCCGGCGCCTCCTCCATCGCCATCGGCAACGCGACCACCGGCTACGCCTGCTCCGACTGCCAGGCGACCATGCGCATCAACAACCACCAGACCAACACCGACGGGGTCGAGGCCACCTCGACAGTGAGCATCGCCGGCTCGAACCGTTCGGTCAGCTCCACGGCCAATGCAGTGGGCAACAGCGCGACCTTCTTCGTGACCACGCCGCACTGAAGCGGCCCGCCCGCGCCCGTAAAACCACCGTTAATCGACCGTATTATCGGTGACCGGGGGGCCGGTGGACGGCGCAGCCCGCACCACCACCCCTCAGGTGCGATTTCACCGTAGATTCGCCGTAGATAACGGTGGCGGCCCGCGCCTGGTGAGGGCGCGCCGGCGGCTGTTTCCTGACGATGTCAAAGACCTCGAAACGTCGAGAACAAATAGAGAACATTTGGCCGAAAGTCAAGCTTTGGACGGGGAGCCGGCCTCAGTGGCGGGTGTGTTTGCGCCCCGAACCGCCGGGCTTCTTGCCGCCGCCGTCGTCCTTGTTGACCGTGGCCCAGGCGCGGCGCTCGGCCTCCTTGTCGGAAACGCCCCGCTTCTCGTAGCCCTGGGCGATGTGGTCGGCCTTGCGTTCCTGCTTGTCGGTGTACTTCGACTTGTCGCCGCGTGGCATGGCGCCTCTCCTTTCGGGTAGAAGATCCTGCGACACCGAACCGGCGGGGCGCCCTGAGGTTCCAATGAGGGTCGCAAGACCCCTGAGGTGGCATAAAATCCACACACACGCAGAACCCTTCCGCGTTTCGCGCGTTGTCCGGTCCGGCGCCGCTTCGACCGTGCGGCGGGAACCATTTGGGGGACGGACATGGACGCTTCGGTGCTGCAGCGCGCCTTCGAGATCGCCGCCACGGGCCAGTACGGCTCGCTGATGGAGATACGGCGGGCGCTCAAGTCCGAAGGTTTCCCGGAATGGGCGCTGAGCGCCCACCTCGGCGGCCGCCAGGTCAAGGCGGACCTGCGCCGGCGCTGGGAAGCCGCGCGCGCCGGCGCGGAGGCCTCGCGCGCCTGACCCGGTGCTTGCGCGCATTTGCGCTCGCCTGGGGCCTTGTTTCAGCCGCCCGACCCGGTCAGTTTGCGCCCCGCCCGTCCCGGGTGGGAGAGATTAGTTGATCTTCGAACACAAGCCGCGCGCGCTGGCCGCGGCCCTGCTGATGACCGCCCTGGCCGGCTGCGCCGCGCTGAAGGGGGTCAATCCCTTCCACCCCAAGGCCCAGAGCGCGCCCGCGTCGGCGCCGGCG
>CAYSNW010000096.1:0-7481 GCA_964432415.1 uncultured Caulobacteraceae bacterium | reverse complement strand
CGGCGCGCTCGTGGCCCAGCGCCTCGTTCAGGCGGCGCAGGCGGTCGAGGTCGGCCACCACCAGCTCGTAGCCGCCGGGCTCGGCCAGGGCCTCGCGGGCGCGGGCCAGGAAGGCCTTGCGGTCGAGAAGCCCGGTGAGCGGGTCGATATCGGCGCCGGCGAACTTGTTCTCCAGGGCCGCGACCCCGGCGGCCCGGATTCCGTCCTCGAGCCAGACGCCGCGCCAGAGGCAGCTCTCGGCGTTGCGCATGCGCAGACGGATGGAGACTTCCTCGCCCTCGTCGCGCGGGCGCAGCAGGGCTTCGGCCAGGGCCCGGTCCTGGGGCATGGACAGGGCGGTGAAGGCCGCGCCGGTGCACTCCGGCGCCAAAGGCCCAAGGCCCAGCGAGCGGGTGGCGCCGGTGATGCGCATCCGATCTTCGGAGGGCGTCCATATCCACAGCGCGACCTCGGCGGCCGCGAGGGCCTCCAGCGCTGTGGTCGGATCCCACGCCAGGCTTCTGGACCTGTCGTTCAAGGGTCAGCCCCCGGACATCGTATCGTCACCCCACCCGGCCTCATCTTGCGTGAGCCCGAACAGGAGATGATCTCTCCATGCGCCGTTAATTTTCAAATAAGCCCGGGCCTTACCCTCGAGAGAAAAGCCTGCCTTGAGCAATAAATCGCGCGAAGGCGTGTTTGTCGGGATGCAGGCGGCCTCGACGCGGTGCAGTTTCAGCCGGGTGAAGGCGAAGTTGCAGATCGCCTTTACCGCCCTGAGCGTGTGGCCTTTTCGGGCGTGCGGCGCCCCGGCCCAGTATCCCAGGGTCGCGGTCTGCGCCACGCCGCGGCGGACATTGGACAGGGTTATGCCGCCCAGAAGGGTCTCGTCGTCGGGCGAGAAGACGAAGAAGGGATAACCCAGGCCCGTCTCGATATCGCGCGAATAGGCCGCCAGGCGCCGGCGGAAGGCCGCGCGGGTCAGGTCGTCCGACGGCCAGGACGGCTCCCAGGGCTGCAGGAACTCGCGCGACTGGTCGCGCAGCTGGGACCAGGGGACGAAATCGCCCATGCGGGGCGGCCTGAGGCGCACGCCCTCGCCCTCGATCACGAGCGCCGCATCCGCCGCCATCCAGTCGAGCAGGGCCATGGGGGGATCATAACCTCCGAACGGCCCCTCGGGGAGGGGTCAGGCGCCGAAGAGTGCGCGGGCGAAGGCCTCGCCTGCCTTGCCGGCGGACCGCGGGCCCAGGACGGCGGAGGCGGCGGTCCGGGAAGCCAGCATGGAGGCGGCCGAGGCGCGCAGGTCGCTCGCGCTGACCGCATCGACCCCGTCACGGACCTCCTCGGTGGTCAGCACCCGCCCGAACAGGAAGGCGTGGGAGGCCGAGCGTTCGGCGCGGCTGAGCGGCGACTCCTCGGCCATGAACAGGCCGGTCTTGAGCTGGGCCTTGGCGCGGGCCAGTTCCGCCTCGGTCGGCCCCTCGGCCAGGCCCAGGATCTGTTCGGCGACCAGCACCGCCAGCGGCTCGGCCTTGTCCGCGGCCGCCCCGGCGAAGACCCCCAACAAGCCCGCGTCCTCGTAGGAATCGGTCCAGGCGTCGATGGAATAGGCCAGGCCCCGCTTCTCCCGCGCCTCCTGGAACAGGCGCGAGGCCATGCCGCCGCCCAGGATCTCGGCGAACAGGCGCGCAGCGTACCAGCTGTCATCGCGGCCGGAGGGTCCGGGCAGATGCCAGACCAGGTTGGCCTGTTCGATGCGGCGGGCGAGCGCCGCCGAGCCGCCGAGGAAACCGGCGGGCTCGGGTTCGCTCGGCGCCGGGACCGTGGCGGGCGCGCCGAACAGACGCTCGGTCAGGCGCAGCAGTTCATCCTCGTCCACCGCGCCGGAAACGCTGACGGCGATGCGTTCGGGGGCGTAGAGCGCCGCGCGCCAGGCGTCCAGCGCATCCCGGTCGGCCCTGGCGATGCTCTTGACCGTGCCCAGGATCGGGCGGCCCAGGCCGGTGTCGCCGAAGGCCCGGATCTGGGCCAGTTCGAAGACGTGATCGTCGGGGGTGTCGAAGGCCTCGGCAATCTCCTGGCCCACCACCTCCTTCTCGCGCTCCAGCTCCTCAGCGTCGATCACCGGGCGGAGCACCAGGTCAGCGATCACCTCCATGCCGAGCTCCAGCGCGCCCTCCAGCGCGCGGACCTGGAAGCTGGTGCGTTCGTGGCCGGTGGCGGCGTTGATCTGGGCGCCGGCGGCCTCGATCACCTCGGCGATCTCGCGGGCCGAGCGCTCGCCCGCGCCCTTGAACACCATGTGCTCCAGAAGGTGCGACCAGCCGGCCTTGTCCTTCGGCTCCCAGCGCGAACCGCCGCGCACCACCACCGACAGGGCCAGGGTCTGCAGCCCCGGCATGGGGTCGCAGAGCACGGTCACGCCATTGGGCAGGCGGTGCTGGCGCACGCTCATGCTTGCGCCTTCCAGCGGCAGCGCAGCAGGGCCACGCAGACGCCGGCCAGGGCCAGCGCCAGGCCGTACCAGGTGATGGCGTATTCCAGGTGCCGGTTGGGGATGTCCGGCGGCATGGCCGACGGCGTGACGCCGGCCGGCGGCGGGGTCTCGTGCTCGGCGACGAGCACCAGGGGCGCGGCCTTGAGCCCGCTCCGGCGCTCCAGCCAGGCGACCGCGGCGCGGCGATCCTGGAGGCCGGCCCCGGCCTTCTCGCCGATGCTGGCGGCGTCCTGCACGGCGGTCTTGCGCGGCGGCGCGCGCAGCACGCCCTCTACGTGGACGGGCGCGGAATAGACGGCGCTCGGCGGCGCCGTGTCGGAGCCGGACGCTTCGGCGTAGCCCCGGTCGATCACCACCATGCCCGACGCCAGCGGACAGACGCCGAGCACCCGCCAGGCGATGCGCCCGCCGCGCAGGTCGTAGACGTAGGCGGAAGGGCCGCCGGGACCTGGCCGGCAATCGGTCGAGGCGCGGGCGAACTCGGCCTCCTGGCCGCGCGCGGCGCCGGCCAGGACATCGGCGAGCGGGCGCGCGGGCGCGTGCTGCAGGGCGGCGATACGGTCCAGGATGTGCTGTTTCCACACCCGTCGCTGCAGCTGCCAGGTGCCCAGGCCAATCAGGATGGCGAAGGCGACGAGGGCGGCCAGGACGGGCAGGATCGGGAGGCGGCGAACGGTCACGCGGACGCTTTCCACCACCGGGACGATTTAGGCAACCGGCAAGCTCAGCGCGGGATCAGCGCGACCAGGCAGAGGCCCGCCGCCACCGCGCCTCCGGCCCACATGCGCACCCACCATCCGCCTTCGCCGTTGCGGCTGCGGCGCGTCGGAACCGCCAGCAGGATCAGGAGTAGAACGCCGGCGACCGGGACCATCCAGGCCTGGGGGCCGAGGTCCTGGCGCAGGGCGCCGAGGAATTCGGAGACGGCTTCAAGCTGCTCGTTCACGGCGCGTTTCCCCGGCGGATCTTTGTCCGCTGAAGCGAGGATATCGCGGAAACCGGCTTGGGCCAGTCAGAAGTCGTCGTTGCGGACTTCGGACGCCTTGTGATGGAACTGCAGCGCCACCAGCACGCCCTTGAACGGGCGCAGCAGCACCAGGCACAGGATCGCCGCGACCGGCAGCCAGATCGACAGCTCCAGCCAGATGGGCGGGCGGAAGACGATGTCGGTGTAGAGCGCGCCGAAGGCGGCGATGAAGCCCACGATCAGGATGATGAAAACGGCGGGCCCGTCACCGGAGTCCGCCGCCTTCAGATCGAAGCCGCAGGCCTTGCAGGTCGAGGCGACCTTCAGGAAGCCGGCGAACAGGGGCCCCTTGCCGCAGTTCGGGCAGCGGCAGGCCAGGCCGGCCAGAATCGGGTTGGGACGCTTCAGCCCTCCGCCCGTCATCCCGCGTGCGGGCCGGAGCCGCCGAAGGTCACGTAGATGAAGGCGAACAGGAACAGCCAGACCACGTCGACGAAGTGCCAGTACCAGGCCGCCGCCTCGAAGCCGAAGTGCTGCTTGGGCGTGAAGCCGCCGCCCATCAGGCGCAGCAGGCAGATGGTCAGGAAGATGGTCCCGATCAGCACGTGGAAGCCATGGAAGCCCGTGGCCATGAAGAAGGACGAGCCGTACAGGCCCGAGTTCTGGGCGTCGGGCGAGAAGAACAGCTTCTCGGTGATGATGTGGTTGTACTCGAAGGCCTGGATGCCGGTGAAGCTGACGCCCAGCAGGATGGTCAGGAACAGGCCGAGCTTGGCGGCGCCGCGGTCGCCGACCTGCAGCGCGTGGTGGGCCCAGGTCACCGTGGTGCCGGACAGCAGCAGGATGATGGTGTTGACCAGCGGCAGGTGGAAGGGATCGAGCGTCTCCACCCCCTTGGGCGGGAACACCTGCCAGGCCTTGGAGACCTCG
The DNA here is from genome assembly GCA_964432415.1 of uncultured Caulobacteraceae bacterium. Lineage (GTDB taxonomy): Bacteria > Pseudomonadota > Alphaproteobacteria > Caulobacterales > Caulobacteraceae > JAFECT01. The sequence goes on along the minus strand of CAYSNW010000096.1, from coordinate 3,105 downwards.
TCGATGGCCGAGTGGGCGCGCACGCCGTGGAACAGGGCCATCTCGAAGAAGATCCAGAACCAGGCGACGAAGAACATCACCTCCGAGGCGATGAACAGGATCATGCCGTAGCGCAGGCCCAGCGCCACCACGGGCGTATGGTCGCCCTGGTTGGCTTCCTTGGTCACGTCCATCCACCAGGCGAGCATGGTGTAGAGCACGCCCGCCGCGCCGGCGGCGAACACCCACCAGGTGCCGGCCGGCAGGCCGAACAGGCCCTTGAGCCAGATGACCAGGCCGAGCGCCAGGGTGGTCGCCGCGATCGAACCGATCAGCGGCCACGGGCTCGGATTGACGAGATGATAGTCGTGTTTGACGTCGTGTCCGGCCATGTCTCTAGCTCAAACCCCCGCAAGTCCCTGTGTGTGGGACGCGTCGATAGAATCTCGCCCCGGCTATAGCGCTGCTCATCCCTGTCCGCCAAGGGGCTTGGCCCCGGAAAGGGAGGAAGAAACGCCGGATTTTCCGCTGGCTCCGGCGGCGACCGCCGGCTTCGCGTCCGGTACGCGATAGAAGGTGTAGGACAGGGTGATGTCCTTGACGTCCTTGACCTCCCGGTCGGAGTCCAGGTGGGCGTCGACGTAGTAGGCCACCGGGAAGCTGCGGGTCTCGCCCGGCTTCAGCGTCTGGTTGGTGAAGCAGAAGCATTCCAGCTTGGTGAAATAGGCTCCGACGCTCTCGGGCAGGACGTTGTAGGCGGCCCGGCCGGTGACCGGGACATTGCTGGTGTTGGTCACCGTGAAATAGGCGAGCGCCGTGTCGCCCACATGGACCTGCTGGCTGGTCTGGTCGGCCTTGAAGGTCCAGGGCACGTCGCGGACGTTGGTGTCGAAGGTGACCCGCACGGTCCGGGCCAGCACCACGCCCGAGGCCTGGGTCGCGCGCTGGGGCGTGCCGCCAAAACCGGTCTTCTGGCAGAACAGCCGGTACAGCGGCACCGAGGCGTAGGCCGCCCCCACCATGCCGGCGAAGATGGCGAGGCAGATCAGACCCAGGCGCAGGTTCTTGTTCATGGGCGCATCACCGGCGGCCGGATCGGTGCGGCCTTTTCGGCCTGGCGCGCGGCGGCGTTGGCGGCGCGCACCGCCTCGCCCTGGCGGTGGGACGCGTCGGACAGGCGCAGGATGGTGACCGCAAAGACCAGGACCACGAACAGCAGCAGGGCGCCGGCGATGGCCAGGTTACGCCGGCCGCGCGCCTTCAGCGCATCCATCTCGCTGGAGGAGATCATCGGCTCGCTCATTTGCCCAGCCCCAGGCCGTGCTCGACCAGCAGGGCGGCGAACAGGGCGAACAGATAGAGGATCGAGAAGGCGAACAGGTTGCGCGCGGTCTTGGCCTCGGCGCGCACGTCGTAGAGGGCGGCCTCACGGTCGGCGGCCGGCGCGTCCGGCGTCTCGCCCGCGCGGCTCCTGAACACCCGCCAGGCCAGGCCCAGGAAGCCCAGGCCGCCGGCGACCGAGACCACGGCGTAGAGTTTGCCGCCCAGGCCCGTGAAGGCCGGCGCGACCGCGAAGGGCACGAAGACCAGGGAGTAGAGCAGGATCTGCAGGCGGGTGGATTTCGCACCCCTGGCCACCGGCATCATCGGGATGCCGGCCTTGGCGTAGTCCTCCGACGTGTAGAGCGCCAGCGCCCAGGAGTGGGGCGGGGTCCACAGGAAGATGATCAGGAACAGCAGCCAGGCCTGCCAGGGCGCCGTGCCCGTGGCCGCGGCCCAGCCGATCACCGGCGGCAGGGCGCCGGCGGCGCCGCCGATGACGATGTTGAGCGGCGTGCGACGCTTCAGAACCAGGGTGTAGAACCAGGCGTAGAAGACGATGGTGAAGGCCAAGAGGCCGGCGGCGAACCAGTCCACCGCCATGCCCATCAGCATCACCGAAAAGGCCGACAGGATGGTCCCGAAGGCCAGGGCGTCGCCCTTGGCGATCCGGCCCGCCGCGACCGGGCGGCCCCGGGTGCGGCGCATCAGGGCGTCGGTGGTTCCCTCGAAGGCCATGTTCAGCGCCCCGGCCGCGCCAGCGCCCACCGCGATGCACAGGATGGCGATGGCGGCCAGCCACGGGTGCGGGTTCGACGGCGCGCAGACCAGGCCCGTGAGCGCAGTGAACACCACCAGCGACATCACCCTGGGCTTGAGCAGCTGGACGTAGTCCCGCGGCTGGGCCAGGGCGGTCGAGGGGGTCATGCGTTCGGCGATCTCGGACATGGGCGGGTTAAGGGGCCTTCAAACGGGTGGGGACGGAACGCTGGCGCGCCCCGTCCCCGAGCAGTTTCATTCAACGATCGCACGCTCAGTGGTGGTCGGAACGGATGACCGGCAGCTCGTTGAACTGGTGGAACGGCGGCGGCGACGGCAGGGTCCACTCCAGCGTCGTGGCGCCTTCGCCCCAGGGGTTGGCTTCGGCCTTGCGACGGCGCACGGCCGCCTCGAACAGGATGAAGATGAACAGCACCAGGCCGACGAAGGTCACGCCGTAGCCCCAGGTCGAAACCTGGTTCCAGTGGGTGAAGGCGGTCGGGTAGTCCACGTAGCGCCGCGGCATGCCCTGCAGGCCGAGGAAGTGCTGCGGGAAGAAGATCAGGTTCACCCCGATGAAGGTGATCCAGAAGTGCAGCGCGCCGAGCATCTCGTTGTACTTCACGCCCCACATCTTCTCGAACCAGTAGTAGAAGCCCGCGAAGATGGCGAACACCGCGCCCAGCGACAACACGTAGTGGAAGTGCGCCACCACGTAGTAGGTGTCCTGCAGCGAGTAGTCGACGCCGGCGTTGGCCAGGACCACGCCCGTGACCCCGCCCACGGTGAACAGGAAGATGAAGCCGATCGCCCAAAGCATGGGCGTCTTGAAGTCGATGGAGCCGCCCCACATGGTGGCGATCCAGGAGAACACCTTCACGCCCGTCGGCACGGCGATGACCATGGTCGCGGCCAGGAAGTAGGCCTGCAGATTCACGTTCATGCCGACCGTGTACATGTGGTGCGCCCACACGACGAAGCCGATGAAGCCGATGGCCACCATGGCGTAGGCCATGGCGAGGTAGCCGAACACGGGCTTCCTGGAGA
>CAYSNW010000095.1:0-7569 GCA_964432415.1 uncultured Caulobacteraceae bacterium | reverse complement strand
GAACCCTGCTCGCCGACGCCCTGCGCGCCCGCGCCCTGATCGAGGCGGCCGTGCGCCGCGCCGGCGGCGCCGAACGGCTGCGCACGATCACAGGCCTGCATTTCGTCCTGGATGGCGACAGCTTCAATGGCCTGCAGGGCTATGATCCGGCCGGACTGACCTCCCGGGCGCCCACCATCCGCCTGACCCTGACCTCCGACTTCGACTTCGCGGCCCACCGGAACCGCCGCGACGGGACCCAGCAACTGCCCGGCGGCATCCGGCTGCAATCGGTCAGCTATTTCCGCGACGGCCAGGTCACCACCGCCTATCCCGGCGGGGGACGCATGAGCCGCGCGCCGGCCTCCGAGGCCTCCCAGACCGATGGCGCGGCCCGCTACGTCCCGGCCCTGGTCCTGCGCCGGGCGCTGGATGACATCGCGAGCGCGACCTGGATCGGCGCCGGCGACGACGAAGGGACGCTGGTTGAGATCGTCGAGGTGTCCTGGGACGCGAACACGCGCCTGCGCCTGCACATCGCCGCCGCGGACGCGCGCCTGGTGTCGCTGGAGGCATTGAGCGTCGATCCGCTGATCGGCGACGACACGACAGCCTATGCGTTCCTGGGCGAGCAACGGGTCGAGGGCGTTGCGTTTCCCGAAAAGGTGGTGGTCCGCCGCCGGGGACAGGACGACTGGACCGCGCGACTCGGCGAGATCAGGGTCAATCCGGCCTTCGCCGCCGGCCTGTTCGACGCGCCGTCGCTGCCCTTGCTCGAGGCGACGGTCCAGACCCGGCCGCTCGGCGGCGGCGCCTGGGAGATCGCCGGCCTGGAGGGCGGGACCTTCCGGGTGATCTTCTTCGACCTCGGCGACGCGGTGGCGGTGTTCGACGCGCCCGGCTCACGCAGCCGCTCGGCCGAGGTGGCGAGGGAGATCAGGAAGGCGCTGGGCGACAAGCCGGTCCGCTACCTGATCCTCAGCCACTTCCACAACGACCATATCGCCGGGATCGGCTACTGGGTCGATCACGGCGCGCGCATCGTCACCGTCGCGGCCAACGCCCCGGTCGTGGCCCGCTACGCCACGGTCGACTCGAAGCTGCGCCCCGACCTGCCGGCCGAGGGACGGGCGCCGGACTTCCTGTTCGTCGACCGCGACCGGCTGGACCTGAAGGGCGCGGGCGGGCGCTTGCTCACCGTCTTCAGGCTCGCCGACTGCCCCCACGCAAAGGACATGCTGGTGGCCTGGGAGCCCTCGACCCGGCTGCTGGTCGAGGCCGATCTCTACGTGGAGCTGGCGGCCTACAACCCGACTTCGGCTGCGTTCAGGACCTGGCTGGAGCGGCGCGGCACGCCCCGGGTCGACTGGATCGTGGGAACCCATCTCGGAAAGATCTCCCGCGCCGATTTCGACGCCGCCGCCCGCGCCGCCGGCGCCGTTTCGTGACTCGGCCGGCGATCTGACGTAGCGTCCGCCATCGAGTGGGGGCTCAGGACATGTGGAATTCCTTGCCGGCGCGCGTCGCGGCCTTGGCCGCGCTCGTCCTCGCCCTCGCCCTACCCCCCACGGCGGCCCAGGCCGGCGTCGCCGACAAGCTCTGGGATACGGTCAAGAGCGAGCTCGCCGGCCAAATCCCGCACGACCAGATGGAGATGGCCAACTACGCCATCGCCGAGCCCTTCAACGGCGCGACCGTGTTCGCCCGCGCCGCGGCCCAGGACTATCCGTTCTTCGCCCTGGTCGGGGCGGTGAAGGCGGCGAAAGGCAAGAGCTTCCCCAAGATCGGCGTGTTCACCGAGGAGAAGTGCAAGGCGCCCCTGACCTTCCTCGACACGGTCGCGGACAAGGCGGCGGGAACCATCAGCGACGCGGGCGGCAAGGCCAACACCAACGCCATGCTCAGCCAGGCCAAGCAGCAGGTCGCCCAGGCGGCGACCGATCAGGCCAAGCAGCAGGTCGTCGAGCAGCTCACTGCGAACATTCCCTATTTCGGCGACCTGCCGGTCATCTGCAATTTCGCCTTCAACACCAATTTCCAGGCCGAGACCGACATCCAGTCGGTGGCCGGCGGCACGGCCAAGACAGTCTACAACGCCTATCTCGACTTCCAGGGCGGCGACGTCAGCGGCGGGGTCGCCCTGCTGGTCGGTCTGGGAATCAACGCCTCGATCGCCTGCGATATCGTCGACCAGGCGGTGTCCGGCGGCCTGATTGGCAAGACGCCGGTGTTGGGAACCCTGGCCAACGGCGTGTGCAAGGGCTTCGTCGGCAAGGTGTTCAACGGCGTGGGCGGGCTGGTGGAAGGCGCGGCGGGCGCGACCTACGGGGCGCTGAAGTCGGCCTTGAACACCGGTGAGAAGGTGGCGGGCGCCGTCGGCTGCGCCATCGAGTCCATCTTTACCAGCGGTTGCGGCGACGACGATCCGCCCCCGCCCCCCGAACCCACCGCCGAGGAACAGGCGGCTGCGGCCCACGCGAAGGTGCTCGCCGACGACCAGGCCTACTACGTTACGAACCTGCCGCTGCTGACGGCGCATATCAACAACGCCTGGCTGGTCCGCTGCCACAGCGACCCCTGCAGCGCCAAGGTGGTCTCTATCCGCCAGAACGCCGTCGCCCAGGCCCAGCAGGCGAGCGTGACCGACACCGGAAACCTGCCCGCCCAGATGCTGCAGATCTTCGCCGCGGCCAACGCCGAGGCGGAGCTGACGGTGGTCGATTTCAGCGTCGAGGACGGCATGACGCCGGTCCTGGCCAAGTTCGACGCCGCCTGGCCGGGCCAGTGTGACGACGACATCTGCCGAACGGGCGTCCGCTTCGTGCGGCTGAACCTGATCCTCGCGATCGAGCAGACGCACGCGGCCTATCCGAAGCTGCCCTTCGGCCTGATGTTCACCCCGATCCAGCTGGCCGACAGCCAGGCGAGCGACCTGGTGGACCAGTCCAAGGCCCGCACCGCCGCCTACGCCAAGATGACCACGATCCAGACCGCCAACGCATGGCAGGCGCTGCTCACGGCCTTCTGGGGCAAGAAGTGCTCCGACGCCCTGTGCGTGCAGCAGGTCGCCGCCACCGCCACGGCCATGCGCTGGGAGACCTACGCCCTGCAGGCCAACCAGCCGGACGCCTCGTCGCTCAACATCCAGGGCCAGGTCGGGCCCAAGTTCGGCAAGCAGTTCAAGGCCGTGGTCGATGCTTCCACTGCCCGCGCCGCCGCCGCGGTCAAGGCCGCCGAGGACGTCAACACCGCCGCCAAGGCGGCGGCGGCCAAGGCCCGCGCCAAATACCTGGCCCAGGCGATCAAGGACGCCCACGACCGGCGCGCTGCCTGGATCAAGACCCACCGCCGGCCCGGCGCCCGGCCGGCCGCCAAGCCCGCGCCCAAGCCGACCGCGCCGCTCGCCGCGCCGACCAAGCTGCCGGCGGGCAAGCCGCACGGCTGAGTCAAAGCGGGCCTAACGCCCGCAGGCGGCGAACCAGGGCTTGAGCCGGCGCAGGGCCTCCTCGACCTCGGGGGTGGAGACCGCGAAGCTGAAGCGCATGAAGCGGCGCCCCTCCACGGGGTCGAAGTCGACCCCGGGCGCCGTGGCCACCCCGGTGTCGCGCAGCAGCTCTTCGCAGAAGGCCAGGCTGTCATCGCTCAGATGGCCGATGTCAGCCCAGATGTAGAAGGCGCCGTCCGGCGGCGCGATGCGGTTCAGGCCCATCTCCGGCAAGGCCGCCAGCATCAGCTCGCGGTTGGCGCGGTAGGTGGCGCGATGGCCCTCGAGCTCGTCCGTGCAGTCCATGGCGACCAGGCCGGCGTGCTGGGCGAGCGAGGGCGGGGTCAGGAACAGGTTGCTCATCAGGGCGTGGGCCCGCGGCGCCAGCGCGGCCGGCGCCACCAGCCAGCCCAGGCGCCAGCCGGCCATGCTGAAGTATTTCGAGAAGCTGTTGATCACCACGGCGTCGGGCTCGAACTCCAGCAGGCTGCGGGCGGGCTCGGCGTAGGTCAGGCCGTGATAGATCTCATCGGACAGGATGCGGATTCCGCGGCGGCGGCAGACCGCCACGATGGCCTCGATCTTCTCAGGCGGCAGGGTCGAGCCGGTCGGGTTGGCCGGGCTGGCGATGATCACGCCCGCCAGGGGCCCGGGCTCGCGCTCCAGCTGTTCGGCGCTGAGCTGAAAGCGGGTCTCGGCCCCGCAGCCGATCTCCACCGGGACCATGTGCAGCCCCTTGAGCGTATTGCGGTAGGCGACGTAGCCGGGGCGGGCCAGCGCGATGCGGTCGCCCGGCGAAAAGGCCGAGCTCAGCGCCAGCACCAGGGCCGGCGAGGCGCCGCAGGTCAGCACGATGCGGCCGGGCTCGACCTCGACCCCATAGGTCTCGCCGTAGCGGCGCGCGATGCGGGCGACCAGCGGCGCGCTCTCCCAGTAGCCCATGGCCTCGGTGTCCAGCACCCGGTGGGCGGCGGCGATGGCGGCCGCGGGCGCCCCGGTCGAGGGCTGGCCGAACTCCATGTGGATGATCGAGCGCCCCTGGGCCTTCAGCTTCTGGGCCAGGCGGCTGATGGCCATGGCCTGGAAGGGTTCGACGTCCATCTGGGGCATGCGCGTATCTACAGCGTGGCCGAAGCCGGGCCAACCGCCGCTCATCGTCGCCAGGACGGCGCTGGGCGCAGGCCCCCTACTGCGAAGGCGTGCCGCGGTCGAACTCGAAGGCCGGATCGCGCGCGCGGCCGCCGCCGAAGGTCCAGGTGAAGCCGGCGAACAGGATGCGCGAGTCGGTGCGGCGGGTGACGACGGACTTCAGCTGTGGGGTGTCGATGACGAAGCGATCCCTGGCCGTGCCAAGCGCGTCCTGGGCGGTGATCACCAGGGCGACCCGGTCATCGAGCTTGTGGCGCCAGCCGAGATTGAGGGCGCCGGTGGGCGCAGCGTAGCCCTGGGCGCTCAGGCGCCGGCCGCTGAACAGCAGGTTGAACTGGACGAAATCCGTGGGGGTCGCCTGCCAGTCCAGATTGGCGCGGCCGAAGCCGGTGACCAGCGAACGCCGGGGCGATCCGGCCAGGGGCTGGGGGTCGAATTCGTTCCAGAACAGGTTGCCGCTGAGATTGAGGCTCACCGTCCTCGAGAGCTTGCGATTGGCGATCAGCTCCAGGCCGCCGTTGCGGGTGGTCGCCAGGTTCTCGCGGGTGTTCAGCAGCACCCCGCCGCCCAGGTCGCGCACCACGTCGGAGACCACGTCCTCGTTCTGGCGATAGTAGAGGGTCGCCAGATACAGCGAGGGACCCGCGCGGCGCTCGTAGCCGAACTCGAAGGACTGGGTCTGCTGGGGCCTGAGCGCCGGGTTGCCGGCCCGGTAGCTGAGCGGGTCCAGCAGGAAGCGGAAGGCGTTGAACTCCTCCGGCTGGGGCCGCTGCACCCGGCGGCTGTAGCTGGCGCTCGCCGTGTCCGTGTCGCTGAGTTTCCAGGCCAGGTGCAGGCTGGGATAGGCATGGACATAGTTGTTGTGGTCGACCCTCCCCTGGGTCACCTGGTTCAGGTCGATGCGCACGTCCTCCACGCGCAGCCCCGCGAGCACGCTCACGGCGCCGAGGGGCTGTTCCCAGGTGACATAGGCCTGGTCCAGCCGCTGGCGGAACTCGAACAGGTTGGTGAGCGCCGCATTGGGCGAAAGGGCGCCGGGGGCGGCCCCCAGGAAGCCGCGGTTGTTGTAGGCGTTGTCGGTGTGCTGCAGGTCGAAGCCGGCCTTGAGCACGGCGCCCTGCGCCAGCGGACGCACATAGTCGCCCTTCAGGTCCGCCTGGCTCAGCCGGTAGTCGAGGCGCTGCTGGTCGAAGGCGTCGGGGGCGATGGGCGACAGGGCCGTGGTGCGGCCCGAACGGATCCGGTCGTCGTTGCTGGCGTCGTAGCTGAGGTTGAGGCTGAACTGGTGGCCGTCGCCGGGGAGCTGGCGGCGCAGGCCGGCGCTGGCGCCCGCGTTCGTGCGGATCTGGCGGATGTCCAGGGCGCGATCGAACAGCTGGGTCGTGGCGCCGGAAGGGTCGCTCAGCCGGAAGCGGCTGAGCCCGCCCAGGACGAAGCGGATCCCGACCGCATGGGTCTCGCCGCTCAGGCGCAGGGCCGGGTCCAGGTCATAGTCGAGGCCAAGACGGCCGTTGGCCGACCGGCCCTCCAGATGCACCACCCCGTCCTGGCGTGTCGCGTCGAATCCGCCCGTCAGGGCGTCGGGCCGCAGCCGGTCCTCGCCGGTCTCCTGCTTCTGGGTGTCGTGCCGAAGACCCAGGTCGCCGGTGAGGGACAGGGGTCCGTCGTTGAGGCCGAAGCCGGCGGAGACGGACTGGCGATGGCCGCTGCCGACCGAGGCCCTGAGCGAACCGCTGCGGCCCGGGCCCTTGGCGTGGGCGGTGACCAGGTTGATCACCCCGCCCGATCCGTCCGCGCCGGAGGCGGCCGACGGGTTGGTCATGACCTCGACCCGCTCGATGCGGCTGGCGGGCATCTGCTGCAGCGCTGGGCCGCGGTTGTCGCCCTGGAACTGGGTGGAGGGCTTGCCGTCGATCAGGATGGTGACGTTGGGATCGCCGCGCAGGGAGACATTGCCCTGGGGGTCGACCTCGACGGAGGGGATGTTGCGCAGCGCGTCGGCGGCCGAGCCGGACTGGGCGTGCAGGTCGGACGAGACGCTGTAGCTGCGCCGGTCGATTCCGGTCTGCACCGGCGGCGCCTTGGCGTTGACCACTACCTCGCTGACCGTCGCCGGGGGTTTGTCCGCCAACGGCGCCGGCGCGGACGCCGGCGCCGAGGTGGATTGAGCGACGGCGATCGAGGGGAACGCCGCGCCCAAGGCCAGCAGGACAGGGGCTGCGCGCATCGTCTTGGGTCTCCCGCACACAGGCCGCTGGATTTCCGGGCCGCTTCGGCTAAGATACAGACGTACTTTGATCGAAAGTACACGTGTATTTTCGGTAATGGACGGAGATGGTCTGCCGTGAGGATTTCGGGCGCCGAGAGCCAGATCATGGAGGCCCTGTGGCGGCGCGGCCCCCTGACCCCCGACGGCATCATCGCCGAGATCGGCCCCGGCCCCGGCTGGGCGCCCGGCACGGTGAAGACCCTGATCACGCGCCTGCTGCGCAAGCAGGCCATCGAAGGCCGGCGCGAGGCGGGGGGCTATTTCTACCGGCCGCTGGTCACCCGGGCGGACTATGTCCAGGCCGAAAGCCAGGGGCTGGTGGACCGGCTGTTCGGGGGCGAGGTCGCGCCCCTGGTCGCCCATTTCGCCGAGCACCGGGCGCTGACGCCCAAGGACATCAAGCTGCTCAAGACCCTGATCGCGGGGCTCGAGGATGACTGAGGTCCTGGAGCTCCTTCTCAGGATCAACCTCGCCGCCGCCGCGGCCACGGCGGTGGTGTTGGCCCTGCGCCTGCCGGTGCGCCGGCTGTTCGGCGCCGGCGCCGCCTACGGGCTGTGGAGCCTGGTTCCCGCCGCCGCCCTGGCCATGCTGCTTCCCGCGCGGGTGGTGATCCTGACGGTCGCGGCCAGCGCACCCGCCTGGGCCGCCCCCGCGTGCGATCCGCCGCGCCTCCTCGTTGATCACACC
>CAYSNW010000094.1:0-7994 GCA_964432415.1 uncultured Caulobacteraceae bacterium | reverse complement strand
GTCAACATCTTCGGCGGCATCATGCGCTGCGACATCATCGCCGAAGGCGTGATCGCGGCGGTCAAGGAAGTCGGCCTGCGCATGCCGCTGGTGGTGCGCCTGGAAGGCACCAATGTCGAGCTGGGCAAGAAGATCCTGAACGACAGTGGCCTGGACGTGGTCGCCGCCAACGACCTGGACGACGCGGCGCGCAAGATCGTCAAGGCCGTGAAGGGATGAGCCGGCAGCTGCTGGCCATGGCCGCGATGGCGGTGTTCGGCGCCGGCGCCGCGCATGCCGCGGGAAGCCAGACGGCGCCCTCGCCGGTCATTCAGAAGCGGTTCGACGACGGCGTGCAGGCATGCCTGGCGGCGCCACATGGCGTGGCGGCCACGGAGGCCCGGTTCCTGGCGGCCGGCTGGCCCGCGTTCCGGGACACCCATCCCGAGGGCCACCTGTCCATGGCCAAATCCCGGACTTCCATCCTGGGCGAAGCCGGGCCTATCGGAACATCCCTTGAGGTCGAACTGATCAACGACCCCAACGGCCCCGACGGGCCGGCCTCCTGGTGCGGATTTTCCTTCCCCCTCGCGGATCTGGATTGGGCGGCGGAACACGTCGCACAGGCGACCGGAGTCCGGCGGACGGCCGGTGTGGTCGGGGAAAACTTCGAGTTCGTCGAGGAAGCAGGTCAGAGACACATAAGGTCCGAGGCGGATCACGCGCCCGCGCAACCCGTGTGGGACCGGTTCACCATCAGCCTGCGCATGGGCCGGGGCCAGACCTTCGGTTTCGTCGAAATCTTCTTCTTCCGTCCCGCGGCGATGGAGCGTGGCGGACCGGTGGTCGTCATGCCGAGCCCGCCCAAGACCAACCCCTGACGAGGGAGGCCGCGCCGGTCGGGCGGCGGCGGCGGCGGTGAACGGCCCGGGGCCGGCCACGCGATCCAACCTTGACGGGCGCCCGCGCGGCATGCGCCATGCTTTCCCCTGGGGAGAGTTCAGTCATGCGTATCCGTCTGCTCGCGGCCGTCACCGGCGCCGCCTCGATCCTGGCCGGATCGGCGCCGGCCGCGGAGGCGCCCTCCCCCGAGGCCCTGGCCTGGGCCACGGCCCAGACCGTCGCCGCCTTCGACTACTGCGCGCCGGAGAAGCGCGAGAGCTTGCACTACCAGGCGATCTCCGCCGAGGCGGTCGCCGCGGGCTGGCCCGCCTTCCAGGCGCGCAACGTCAAAACCGATCCCTGGCTGGTGAGCGTGCGGACCCTGAGCGGGAACGAGAAGACCTCGCCCTCGGTGACCCTGATGGTGCGCACCATGGGTTCGCCCGGTGAGCTGCTCTACGAATGCGAGATCGTCTCCCGGCCCGGTGTGCTGCCCGGGCTGAAGGCCGAGCTGGAGCGCCGCTACGGCCCCAAGGCGGACATGAGCGAACTGCGGCAGGTCGGCCGCACCGTGCGTCCGGCCACCCTGGAGGAGATGCTGGCCGCCGAGGACCTGAAGGGCTCGGTCGCCAAGCTGGGCGCCGACGAGCGCATCGTCTTCATCATGAGCGGCGAGAAGGACGGCCGTTCGGTGGTCAAGGTCGGGATCTGGGCCCGGCAATGAGACGCGTTGCGCTCGCGGGCCTCCTGGCGCTCCTCGCCGGCGCCTCCGCCCAGGCCGCCGACCCGGTGCGGCCGTCCGGCCCGAGGGTGGTGGTGCTGGATGGCGGCCACGGCCCGCTTTCCGTTAGTCTGGATGGGAGACCGCTCACCGCCCTGGAAGGCGGCGAGACCCTGGTCGAGAACAAATGGGGGGACCTAGAGGCCACGGTGCGTATCCAGGACCTGACGGCGCGGGTGGAGGGCCTGGCCGCCGCGGCCGTGCAGCAGTGCGACCTGAGCGGCTTCGACGCGCGGGCCGCCATGCGCCGCGCCATGGCCCGGGGCTGGCCGCGTTTCATCAACCCCGATCCCGCCCACGACTATGCGCCGGACGAGGTGTTCGCCGAGGGCCGCGATCAGATTGTCCTGCGCGCCACGGGCGCGTCCAACGTCGGCCGCGTCGGGCTGATGTTCAGCGAAGGGCGCCATCACGCTCCCCTGGAGCCCAACCGTTTCGCCCTGTGCAGCGTCAGCTTCGGAGCCACCCCCGCGGGCTGGGCTGAGGATCTGGTCAAGGCGACCTGGGGAGAGCGGCTGGTTCCGGCCTGGCGCCAGCCCTTCGGTCCCGACTCGACCAACATTCACTGGACTTTGAAGCCGCCCGCCGGACAGGCCGCCTGGCCCAAGGGCCAGGGCGCCAGCGTGCACCTGTGGCTACAGCCGGGTGCTCAGGCTGTGGTGACCTACAGCGTCAGCGAAGCGCGGCCGGACTGACGAGAGCGAGGACGGCGCTTGACGCGCCCGCCTGCCATGGGGCCCCATGGGCGCAGCCCGGGACGGGCGGGGGGATTTCCAGTGTCACGCTTTTCGATCGCCGCGCTCGCGGCCCTGGGTCTGCTGGTCTGTCCGGCGGCGGCGCAGGCCGCCCCGGTGCTATACGACGCGGCCAAGTCGATCTGCGTGAAGTCCGGCGCCGACCGCACCGCCGCGGTAGCCGCCGCCGGCCCAGGCTGGACCCTGACCGCCGATTCCGCGACCTCGCAGGACCTGCTGAAGAGCTTCAGCACGGCGACCAACGTCCAGATATATGGCCGCCGGTCGGGGACCGCCAAGGACCCGGACCTGATCATGCTGCTCGCGGACCTGAAGAACGACGGCAGCATGCCGGCCTGCATGATGGTCTCGCCCAACCCCGACCCCGAGAGCGAGGCGGCCCTCGCGGCCTGGGTCGGCTCGACGCCGCCGATGCAGTCCGACGGCGCGGTCCGCGCCTATCTGGCCCTGATCACGGCGTCGGGCGTCGAGCCGGTCGCCCACGAGGATCCGCGGGTCACGGGGGCCTTCCTGTCCGGGACCATCGCGCTGTTGGCGACCGGCACGCGCGGGAAGGCGCTGATGATCGGCTACGTGCTGTTGAACAAGCCTGCGAAGTAGGAGAACGCCATGAGACTTCCGATCGCCGCCTTCGCGGCCCTGGGCCTGCTGGCCTGTCCCGCGGCGGCCTCAGCCGCGCCGGCGCTGTACAACGCCTTCCAGACCATCTGCGTGAAGACGGGCGCCGAGCCCGCCGCGGCGCGCACCGCTGCCGGTCCCGGTTGGACCGTGATGGATCAGGGCGCCTTGCCGCCGGCGCTGACGGCCGGCTTCACCATGGCCAAGAACCTCAAGATGTACGCGCACGCCGGCGCGGACGGGGGGCCGATGGGGTCGATGATGTTCCTGGCCGACCTGCCCAGCGGGGCGGGGACGATTCCGCTGTGCATGCTGGTGGCGACCACGACCGAGGCGGAAAGCGCCACGGCGATGAAGGACTGGATCGGGGCCGCGCCGCCGGTCAGGTCCGACAATGGGATCGACGCCTATCTGATGCTGGCGGGCGCCCCGGCGCCGGTGGCGATGCGGATCGACGATCCGAGGCTGCAGGAGGGCCTCGCCAACGGCAGGATCGCACTCGTGATGTTCGGGACACGAGGCACGGCCCAGATGATGGGCTATGCGCCCTTGGGCAAGCCGCCGTCCTGAGGCGCTTCCCGGAACGATAATTCGCCGCAGATAGGCCGTGAAGCCACCCTTGCCGTTGCGTTCGCGCGCGAGGGAGGCCAAAGAACGGGCGCAAAATTCCTTCCCGGAAGCATCGCTGATCCATGTCCGTTCTCGTCAACAAAGCCACCAAGGTCATCTGCCAGGGCATCACCGGCGCCCAGGGGACCTTCCACACCGAACAAGCCATCGCCTACGGCACCCGCATGGTGGCCGGCGTCACCCCCGGCAAGGGCGGCCAGCAGCACCTGGGCCTGCCGGTCTATGACACCGTCGGCGACGCGGTGAAGGCCACCGGCGCCGACGCCAGCGTGATCTATGTGCCGCCGCCGTTCGCCGCCGACTCCATCTGCGAGGCCATCGACGCGGAGGTGCCGCTGATCGTGTGCATCACCGAAGGCATCCCGGTGGCCGACATGGTCAGGGTCAAGCGTTCCCTGTCGGGTTCGAAGTCGCGCCTGATCGGGCCCAACTGCCCGGGCGTGCTGACGCCGGACGAGTGCAAGATCGGCATCATGCCGGGCAACATCTTCAAGAAGGGCTCGGTCGGCGTGGTTTCGCGCTCCGGCACCCTGACCTACGAGGCGGTGTTCCAGACCTCCAACGCAGGGCTCGGCCAGACCACCGCGGTCGGCATCGGCGGCGACCCGGTCAAGGGCACCGAGTTCATCGACGTGCTGGAAATGTTCCTGGCCGACCCGGAGACCCTGTCGATCATCATGATCGGCGAGATCGGCGGCTCGGCCGAGGAGGACGCCGCCCAGTTCCTGGCGGACGAGGCCAAACGCGGACGCAAGAAACCCACCGTCGGCTTCATCGCCGGCGCCACGGCGCCCCCGGGCCGCCGCATGGGCCACGCGGGCGCGATCATCTCGGGCGGCAAGGGCGACGCGGGCTCCAAGACCGCGGCCATGCAGGCCGCCGGCATCCGGGTCTCGCCCTCTCCGGCGGCGCTCGGCGAAACCCTCATGGGGCTGCTCAAGGACTGAACCCCGTCGCGACATGTTTGGTTAGCAAACAGTGACTATCTAAAGGCTGGAGCGCGCGTGGGGGCGGCGCATCCGGTGCAAGGACTTTTAAGACCATGGCGGACGATGCCGGCCGGCTGAACCAGGTTTTCGCGGAAACCTCCTTCCTCTACGGAGGCAATGCGGCCTTCATCGAGGACCTGCACGAGCGCTGGGCGGCCGATCCGGCCTCGGTGCCCGCGGCCTGGCGGGCCTTCTTCGACCAGCTGCGCGACTCGGCCGATCAGGTGAACCGCTCCGCCGCCGCCGGCTCCTGGGGCCGCGCCGCCGACGACAATCGCACCGACACGCTTTCGGCCCTCGACGGCATGTGGCCCGCGGTCGAGGCCAAGGTCGCCAAGACCCTGGAACAGAAGGTCGCCGCCGCGCCCGCCGGGGCGCCCGCCCTCAGCGAAGACCAGATCAAGGCCGCCGCCCACGACGCGGTCAGGGCCTTCATGCTGATCCGCACCTACCGGATCCGCGGCCACCTCTATTCCAAGCTCGATCCGCTGGGCCTGGAGCCGCCGGCCCACAACGCCGAGCTGGAGCCGGAATTCTACGGCTTCGGTCCCGAGGACATGGACCGGCCCATCTTCCTGGACGGCACCTTCGGCCTGGAATACGCGACACTCGCCGAGATCCTGAAGATCGTGCGGCGCACCTACTGCGGCAATATCGGCGTGCAGTACATGCACATCGCCGAACCCGCCGAAAAGCAGTGGATCCAGGAGCGCATCGAGCACCGCGACCAGGAAATCGCCTTCACCAAGGAGGGCAAGGTCTCGATCCTGAAGAAGCTGATCGAGGCGGAGGCCTTCGAGCGTTTCCTGCACCGCCGCTTCCCCGGCACCAAGCGCTTCGGCCTGGACGGCGGCGAGGCCATGGTCCCGGCGCTGGAGCAGGTGATCAAACGCGGCGGCGCGGCGGGCGTGGACGAGATCGCCATCGGCATGGCCCACCGGGGCCGGCTGAACGTGCTGGCCGCGGTGATGGGCAAGCCCTACCGCGTCATCTTCCACGAGTTCCAGGGCGGCTCTTCGGTCCCGTCGGACATCGAGGGCTCGGGCGATGTGAAGTACCACATGGGCGCCTCCTCGGACCGCGAGTTCGACGGCCGTTCGGTGCACCTGTCGCTGACCGCCAACCCGTCGCACCTGGAGATCGTCAACCCGGTGGTGATCGGCAAGGCGCGGGCCAAGCAGTCGTTCAAGCTACGCGCCGGCGGCGACCTGACCACCAGCCGCTCTTCGGTCATGCCGCTGCTGATCCACGGCGACGCGGCCTTCGCGGGCCAGGGCGTGGTGGCCGAGTGCTTCGCCCTGATGGGGCTGAAGGGCTACCGCACCGGCGGCACCCTGCACTTCGTGATCAACAACCAGATCGGCTTCACCACCAGTCCGCGCAATTCGCGCTCCTCGCCCTACTGTTCGGACGTGGCCCTGATGGTGCAGGCGCCGATCTTCCACGTGAACGGGGACGATCCGGAAGCGGTGGTGTTCGCGACGCGCCTGGCGGTGGACTTCCGCCAGACCTTCTCCAAGGACTCGGTGGTGGACATGTTCTGCTACCGCCGCTTCGGCCACAACGAGGGCGACGACCCGACGTTCACCCAGCCCTTGATGTACGCCAAGATCAAGGACCACCCCTCCACCCGCGAGATCTATTCGAGGCGCCTGGTGGACGAGGGTGTGCTGACGCAAGGAGAGGTCGAGGGCCTGATCGCCGACTTCGACAAGTTCCTCGACGAGCAGTTCGAGGCGGGAAAGACCTACGAGCCCAACAAGGCCGACTGGATGGACGGCAAGTGGTCGGGCCTGGGCCATCCCGAGGGCGACGAGCGCCGCGGGGCGACCGCGGTGCCGGTGTCCAAGCTCAAGGAAATCGGGCTCAAGCTGACCGACATCCCGGCCAGCGTGAACATCCACCGCACGCTCAAGCGCGTGATCGACGGCCGCCGCCAGGCGATCGAGACGGGCAAGGACCTGGACTGGGCCACCGCCGAGAGCCTGGCCTTCGGTTCGCTGGTGGACGAGGGCTTCCCGGTCAGGCTGTCCGGCCAGGACAGCGTGCGCGGCACCTTCAGCCAGCGCCACTCCGGCGTCATCGACCAGCTGACCGAGCAGGTCTACAGCCCGCTCAACAACCTGCGTCAGGGCCAGGCGCCCTTCGAGGTGATCGACTCGGCCCTGTCGGAAGAGGCCGTGATGGGCTTCGAGTACGGCTACAGCCTGGCCGACCCCAATACCCTGACCATGTGGGAGGGCCAGTTCGGCGACTTCGCCAACGGCGCCCAGGTGCTGATCGACCAGTTCATCTCGTCGGGCGAGCGCAAGTGGCTGCGCATGTGCGGCCTGGTGCTGCTGCTGCCCCATGGCTACGAGGGCCAGGGTCCGGAGCACTCCTCGGCGCGCCTGGAGCGCTTCCTGCAGATGTGCGCGGAAGACAACATGCAGGTGGCCAACTGCACGACGCCGGCCAACTACTTCCACATCCTCAGGCGCCAGATCCACCGGGACTTCCGCAAGCCCCTGATCCTGATGACGCCCAAGTCGCTGCTGCGCCACAAGAAGGCGGTCTCGACGCTCGAGGAGCTGGGCGAAGGCTCGTCCTTCCACCGCATGTTGCACGACGACGCGGAGCGGAAGCCCGAGATGGCCGGGGTCAAGCTGGTCCCCGACGACAAGATTCGCCGCCTGATCCTGTGCTCGGGCAAGGTCTACTACGACCTGCTGGAGAGCCGCGAGAAGCGGGGCATCAACGACGTTTATCTGATGCGGCTGGAGCAGTTCTATCCCTGGCCGATGAAGTCGATGACCACGGAACTCGCACGCTTCCCCAACGCCGAGGTCGTCTGGTGCCAGGAAGAGCCCAAGAACATGGGCGGCTGGACCTTCGTCGACCCCTGGCTGGAGCTGACGCTGGACCGCATGACCGTCAAGGCCAAGCGCGCCCGCTACGTCGGGCGCCCGGCTTCCGCCTCCACGGCGGCCGGCCTGATGAGCCGCCACCTGAAAGAACTCGAGACTTTCCTCAACGAAGCCTTCGCCTGAACCCGTCTTCCGCCTAAAAGCACACCGCCCACCGCCCGCCTGTTCTGGAGCCTGCCCCATGGCCGACATCGTAACCCCCGCGCTTGGCGAGTCCGTCACGGAGGCCACCATCGCGCGCTGGACCAAGAAGCCGGGCGACGCGGTGCGCAAGGACGAGGTGCTGGTGGAGCTGGAGACCGACAAGGTCTCGCTGGAGGTCGCCTCGCCGTCCGACGGAACCCTGGCGGAGATCCTGACGCCGGAAGGCGCCACTGTGACCCCGCGCACGGTGCTGGGCCGCGTGACCGAAGGCGCCGTGGCCGCGGCGCCCGCGGCCTCCGCCCCCGGGCCG
>CAYSNW010000093.1:0-8324 GCA_964432415.1 uncultured Caulobacteraceae bacterium | reverse complement strand
GACCTTGCCGCCCAGCACCGCGTCGGGGACCGAGACCGCCACGTCCATGTGCAGGTCCGCGCCCTCGCGGCGATAGGTGGGATGGGGCCTGACCACCAGCTCGATCAGGGCGTCACCGAAGACCCCTCCCCGCCCCTGGGCGCCCTGGCCCTTGAGCCGGAGCACCTGCCCCTCGGCCGCGCCCTTGGGGATGGTCACGTCCACCGTGCGCCCGTCGGAAAAGGCGATGCGCTTGGCGCCGCCGAGGATGGTGTCCTCCAGGTCGATCTCCAGGCGCGCCTTGACGTCCACGCCGCGCGGCGGCGGTTGCGGCGCGCCGCGTCCTCCGCCCATGCCGGCGCCGAACATCGAAAAGATATCGTCCAGGTCCACGCCCTCGAAGCGGCCGCCGAAGCCGCCGGGTCCGCCAGGGCCGAAGGGTGAGCCGCCGCCCGGACCGCCGCCCTGGAAGCCGCGGAATACCTCGCGTCCGTCCGCGTCGATCTCGCCCCGGTCGAAGCGCTTGCGCTTCTCTTCGTCACCCAACAGGTCGAAGGCCGCGCTCAGCCGCTTGAAGCGCTCTTCCGCCGCCTTGTCGCCCGGATGACGGTCGGGGTGGGACTCCTTCGCCTGCTTGCGGAAGGCCTTGCGGATCTCCTCATGGGTCGCGCCCTTGGAGACGCCGAGTTCCTTGTAGGGGTCGTTGGCCACGCGCTTTTCTTCAAACCTTCAGGTGCTGGATCGGATGCGGGCCTGAGTTAAGGCTTTCCGCCACGGAAGCAAGGGCGTTTGTGGCATTTCTGCCACGCCCATCGTGTCACGCCTCCAGCGCCTCGCGCTTTTCCTCGAGCGACAGCCATTCCTCCTCCGCGGCGGCAAGCGTCTTTCGGGCGGCGTCCAGCGCCTGCATGACCCGCTCGAAGCCCTTGGGATCGCGACTGTAGAAATCCGCATCCTCCAGCCGGGTTTCACCGGCGCGGATCTCGGCCTGCAGTTTCGGCATCAAGGCGTCGAGCTCCTTCAGCCGGTGCTGGTCCTTGAAGGAGAGCTTGGTCGGGCGGCGGACGTCCAGGGACTGCGCCGGGGCCGCCGTGGGGGTTACCGGTGCGACGACCCTGGGTTTCTCGAAGAAGCCGGGGTTCTGGCGCAGGAAGTCGCTCCAGCCGCCCGGCGTCTCCACGGCCTGGCCGTGGCCGTCGAGGGCGATGGTCGAGGTCGCCAGCCGGTCGATGAAATCGCGGTCGTGGCTGACCAGGATCAGGGTGCCGTCGTAGTCGGCCAGCAGGTCCTCGAGCAGGTCCAGCGTGTCCATGTCCAGGTCGTTGGTCGGCTCGTCCAGCACCAGCAGGTTGGCGGGCTTGGCAAGCGCGCGGGCCAGCAGCAGGCGGTTGCGTTCGCCCCCCGACAGGCTGGCGACCGGCTGACGCAGCTGGCTTTCCTTGAACAGGAAGTCCTTGGCGTAGGCCGCCACGTGCTTGGGGGCTCCGCGCACGATCACCTGGTCGGCGCCGGAGGTCACCAGGGCGTCCCACAGCGTCATCTCCGCCTTCAGGTCGTCGCGGGCCTGGTCGAGGTAGACGATGTCGAGCCCGGTCCCCAGCCGCACCTCGCCGGTGTCGGGCGCCATTTCGCCGAGCAGAATCTTGACCAGCGTCGACTTGCCCGCGCCGTTGCGGCCCACGATCGCCAGCCGGTCGCCGCGCATCACCCGGGTGGAGAAACCCTTGAGCAGCACCCGCTCGCCGAAGCGCTTGGACACCGACTTCAGGTCGGCGACCAGCTTGCCGGACATGCCGCCGGAATCGATGGCCAGCTCCAGGTCGCGCGGCTTGTCGCGCAGCAGGTGGGCGCGGTCCTGACGCATCTTCTGCAGTTCGCGCGCCCTGCCCTCATTGCGGGTGCGCTGGGCGGTGATGGAGCGGTAGAACCAGTAGGTCTCGCGCTCGATGGCCTTGTTCAGCCGCCGGAGCGTTTCGGCTTCCTCGTCCTCGATCTTCGCCGCCCACTCGGTAAAGGCGGAAAAGCTCTGGTCCAGCGTCCGCACCTTGCGGTGCGCCAGCCAGAAGCAGCGTTTGGTCACCCGCTCCAGGAAGGCGCGGTCGTGGCTGACGATCAGCGCCGCGGCCCGCGACTGGGCGAGTTCGGCCTCGAGCGTCTCGATGGCGAAGATGTCCAGGTGGTTGGTCGGCTCATCCAGCAGGATCAGCTCCGGCTCCTCGGCGAAGGCCTTGGCCAGGGCCGCCCGCCGCGTCTCGCCGCCGGAGAGGCCTTGCGTCGACTTCTCCGGATCGAGACCGAAGGTGGTCAGCGCCGCGTCCGCCGCCCAGCTGGTCGCACCGCCGCTGACCGCCCAGTCGCGCACCGTGGCGCCGACCGGAACCGGTTCCTGCGGCACGAAGGCGATCTTGGCCGTCGGGGCGATGATCCGTTCGCCGCCGTCCGGCTCGATCAGCCCGGCGCAGACACGCAGCAGCGTCGACTTCCCCGCGCCGTTGCGCCCGACCAGGCAGGCCCGCACCCGGGGCTCGAGCACCAGGTCGACCCCGTCGAACAGCATGACGGGCCCGTCCTGCAGCTTGACGTCCTTCAATGCGATCAGCGGCGGCCGGGCCGGCGCGCGGCTCATCGCGGCGCCTCCGCCACGCGGGCGAACTCGGCGGCCAGGGTGGCGTAGAAGGCCTGGCGATTTTCGAACACCACCGTCTCCTCGGCCGGACCCGCGGGCGCCTTCTCCGGCGCCTCGTCGAAGCTCCGGGGCGGTAGGCCCTGGTGGGCGGCGGTCATCAGGCGGCGCCAGATTTCGGCGGGCAGGTCGCCGCCGGCCACGCCGCGCATCGGGCGGCCATCGTCGTTGCCGACCCACACGCCCGCGGCCCAGTCCGGCGTGAAGCCCACGAACCAGGCGTCGCGATTGTCCTGGGTGGTGCCGGTCTTGCCCGCGGCGGGACGCCCCAGGGCGGCCCTGCGCCCCGTCCCGTGATCGATCACGCCACTCATCATGCTCACCATCGCGCTCGCCCGCGCCGGCTCGAAGACGATCTCGAGGCGCTCGGGAGGCCGGCGATATAGGACAGTCCCGTCCGAGCGCGCCACCTCTTCCACCAGCCAGGGCCGGCTGAATCGACCGCCCTGCTGGAAAACCTGGTAGGCGCCGGTCAACTCCAGCAGGCTGGTCTCGTAGGCGCCGAGCGCGATGGACAGGCCCGGCTCGTCGGGCAGGCGGCTCAGGCCGAAGCGCCGGCCCAGCATCACCACCCGCCTTGGCCCCGCCTCCTGGGCCAGGCGCACCGACACGCCGTTGGACGAGCGCGCCAGGGCGTCGGCCAGGGTCAATTCGGCAGCGCCCTCCGCCCCGTGGTCGCGCGGCGACCAGGGCCCGAAGGCCACGGGCTTGGTCGAGCGGAACTGCTCGGGCCGGGCGCCGGTCTCCAGCGCCGCGGCCCAGACGAAGGGTTTGAAGGCCGAGCCCGGCTGGCGCTGGGCCAGCACCGCCCGGTCGAACTGGCTCTGGGCATAGTCGCGGCCACCGATCAGGGCGCGAATGGCGCCGTCCGGTCCGAGCAGCACCACAGCGCCCTGGCCGGCCCCGACCTTGCGGCCGTCCCCGTCCAGCACCGTGCGCAGGATGTCGCCCGCCTGGCGCTGCAGGGCGGGATCGAGGGTCAGGCGCACCACCAGATCGTGGGCGGCGGGGCCGGCGACGTCGCGGGCCTGGTCCGCCGCCATGTCCAGCGCCCAGCTGAGGTCGCCCTCCGGCTCGCGCCCGGCCATGACCAGGGGCAAGGCGCCCGCATTTGCCGCGTCCTTCGGCGTGAGCCAGCCCTCGCGCACCATGCGCGAAAGCACCAGCCGCTCGCGCTGCAGACCGGCGGCGGTGTCGTGGCCATAACGCAGCGGCGACTTGGGCAACGCCGCGAGAAAGGCAGCTTCACCCACGCTCAAGCTGCGGGCCGGCTTGCCGAAATAGGCGTGGGCGGCGGCGTCCAGGCCGTAGGCGCCCCGGCCGAAATAGATGCGGTTGAGGTAGAGCTCCAGCACCCCGTTCTTGCCGAGCCGGTGTTCCAGCTTCTCGCCGAGTACGATCTCCTGCACCTTGCGCTTCAGGTTCTGACCGCGGGTCAGGAACAGGTTGCGGGTCAGCTGCTGGGTGATGGTCGAGCCGCCCTCCACCACCCGTCCGCCGCGGATATTGGCGACCAGGGCGCGCATCGAGCCCCACAGGTCGGCGGCGTCGTGGCTGTAGAAGCGCCGGTCCTCTGCCGCCAGGAAGGCCCTGGGCACATAGGCCGGAAGCTCCGCCAGCCGGATCGACTGGCCGTACTTGGGGCCGCGGGTGGCGATGATGCGGCCGTAGCGGTCCTGGAAGGTGATCCCCGGCTGGCGCCCGATGCTTCCGAGGGATTCGCTCGCCGGAATCGTCGGCAGATCGGCGAAGAAATAGCCCCAGACCTGGGCCGCGCCGACGCCCAGCAGCATGAACAGGGCCACGCCCGCGGCGATCAGACCCCTGCGCCAACGGTTGAGGCTGAGCCCCCCTTGGTGCAGAAGGTCCGCCCGAAAGGTCTCCGGGCCGAAGCCGTCATCGCTGGCGGGCGGTTCGTTCAAGAGCTTCTCTTACGTCCTCTCGCGGTCAGGAACCCGGGCGCATGGCTGACAGGCCGAACTCGAAGCCGTTCTGGGAAGCCAAGCGCCTGGAACAGATGAGCGTACAGGAGTGGGAGAGTCTGTGCGACGGCTGCGGCCTGTGCTGCCTGGTCCGTTTCGAGGACGAGGACACCGGCGAGATCATCCCCACGCGCGTCTCCTGCCGTCTGTTCGACACCCATGCGTGCCGCTGCAAGGACTACGAAAACCGCAAGAAGACGGTTCCGGATTGCATCAAGCTGACGCCCTGGAATATCGACGACCTGTTGTGGATGCCGAAGAGCTGCGCCTACCGGCGGATCCATGAGGGCCGGGGCCTGGCCGACTGGCACCCGCTGATCAGCGGCGATCCGGAGAGCGTACACGCCGCCGGGGTCTCGATCCGGGGCCAGACCATCTCCGAGGACAGCCTCGAGGACCCGGAAGACGCCCTGGATTTCACCGCCACCGACCTGATGCGCGAGCGCGGGCTCGACTGAGCCCCCCGCCGGCGGTTTCCTGTTGAAAACCGCAGGCCCCTGATCCGATGGCGCAATCGCGCGCTGCGCACCGTTCTGTCACAGGCTTATTCACCTTGGCCGGAAGAGTTCTGCACAGGCCCCTGATCCGGGCCCGTTGCGCGTCCCGGGGGGCGGAGTCATCCTTCGATTGTCGAGGGAGATCGCGGCGCGGCGGTCGGGGGAAACCCCGGAGGCGAAGCGGGCGAAACCCAGCCGGACGCGGGACCGAACGAGGGGCGACCCTCCAATAGGAAGGCGGAAGGCGGATCGGACAGCCGAAAGGCCAGGGGCGACCCGGGCAGAAGGCTCCGGACCCGAGACCTGAGGTCCGAACAGGACCTTATGGTGAGGGGACAGCGCATCAGGGTTCGCCCCGGGCGCTGGCCCCTCGCTCCATTTTGGGCCCTGCCCTCCCCCCGAAATTCAGACCCGATCCGGCTTGGCGCAAGCCCTGCGCGCGCTTAGGTTCGCCTCCATCATGGATTGGGGGGCGGCGATGCATCGTCGGATGGTCTTGGCGGGTCTGGCGGCTGTGGGCGCGGCCGCCTGCAGCGATCGCAAGCCGGGGGCCGGCGGCGCGGCCAAGGTGCGCTTCGCCACCGACTGGCGGGCCCAGGCCGAACACGGCGGCTTCTACCAGGCGTTGGCGACCGGTGAGTATTCCAAACGCGGCCTTGACGTGGAGATCGTCCCCGGCGGCCCGGGCGTGAACGTGCCCCAACTGATCGCCTCCGGCGCCGCGGACTTCGGCATGGGCTCCTCCAGCTATGTGGTCATGAACCTGGCGCGGGAGAAGATTCCGCTGAAGGCGGTAGCCGCCTATTTCCAGAAGGATCCCCAGGTCCTGATGGCCCATCCCGACCCGGCGCTTAAGTCGATGGCCGACCTGAAGGGCCGTCCGATCCTGCTGGCCGACGCCTCCCTGACCGGTTTCTGGCCCTGGCTGAAGGCCAAATACGGTTTCACCGACGACCAGGTGCGCAAGCTGGGCCAGAGCTCCGCGCCGTTCCTGTCCGACCCGCGCGCGGTGATGCAGGGCTACGGCACCAGCGACCCCTACGCCATCGAGAAGGCCGGCGGTTTCAAGCCCCAGAGCTTCCTCCTCGCCGACGCGGGCTTCCCCTCCTACGCCACCATGGTGCTCGCGTCAGACAAGACCATCGGCGAACATCCTGAGCGGGTGAAGGCCTTCGTGGACGCCTCGACCGCCGGCTGGAAATCCTACCTCGACGGCGACCCGGCGGCGGCGAACAAGCTGATCCTGAAGGACAATCCCGAGATGACCCAGGACCTGCTCGACCACGCCCGCGCGGCGATGAAGTCGATGGGCATCGTCGAGAGCGGCTCCGGCGCGATCGGCGCCATGACCGACGCCCGCTGGGCCGAATTCCAGAAGGTCTCGGCCGAGGCGGACCCGTCGCTCAAGGGCGTGGACGCGAAGCAGGCCTATACGCTGCAGTTCGTGAAGTGATGCGGCGCCAACCCTCCGGGCCCGGATGACCCTCGCCGCCCTCACCGATGTCGAGGTGGACTATCCCGGTCGTGGCCGGGCGCTGGGGCCATTCTCGCTGGAGATCGAGGCGGGTGGGATCACCGCACTGGTCGGGCCGACGGGCTGCGGCAAGTCGACGGCGTTGAGGCTCCTGGCTGGACTGGAGGCGCCCACCCGCGGGTCGGTCCGGCGCGAGCTCGGGCGCGGCGATACCTCGGTGGTGTTCCAGGCCCCGACCCTGATGCCCTGGGCCAGCGCGCTCGCCAACGTCGCCCTGCCGCTGGAGTTGTCCGGGCGAGAGGATGCGAACACCCTCGCGCGCGCCGCGCTGGGGCGCGTCGGCCTGGCCTGTGCCGTGGACGCCCGGCCAAGCGAGCTGTCCGGCGGCATGGCCATGCGGGTCTCCCTCGCCCGCGCCCTGGTCACCGGGCCGCGCCTCCTGTTGCTGGACGAGCCCTTCGCCGCGCTGGACTCCATCACCCGCCGCGCCCTGGTCGAGGATGTGCACCGGCTGTGGGCCGAGACCCGGCCCGCGATCGTCTTCGTCACCCACGACGTGGATGAAGCCGTGCATCTGGCCTCGCGCATTGTGGTCATGACCCCCGGGCCGGGCGTCCAGGCCGCGGCCTTCGACGTCGAGGGACCGTTGCCGCGCCCCGAGGGTTTTCGCCTCTCGCCGGCCTTCCGCGAGACCGCCGAAAAAGTCACCGCCGCGCTGGGACACGCCATGGCCGGCGCCGCATGAGACGCGCGCTCGACATCCTGGCGCCGCTGGCGCTGCTGGCCGTTCTCCTGGCCCTTTGGGAAGCCGCGTGCCGCCTGCTGCAGATTCCGAGCTTCCTGCTGCCGGCCCCGTCCGGCGTGGCCCAGGCCCTGGTCGAACGCTGGCCCATCCTGCTGGCATCGGCCTGGAACACCCTGGCCATGGCCCTCACCGCCCTGGCCGTGGCCAGCGTGTCCGCCACGGCCCTGGCCTTCGGAATCGGGCTGAACGGGGTGCTGGAGCGCGCCGTGCGGCCCCTGGCGGTCACGCTTCAGGTCACACCGGTAGTGGCCATCGCGCCCCTGGTGGTCATCTGGTGCGGCCTCGACAACGCCTGGCGCGCCGTGGTGGCCCTGGCCGCCGTCGTGGCCTTCTTCCCGATCTTCTCCGGCGCCCTGACCGGCCTGAAGTCCGCCGATCCGGACCTGGAGCGGCTGTTCGACCTCTATGGCGCCACGCCCTGGCAACGGCTGACGCGCCTGCGCATCCCCTCGGCCATGCCCTTCCTGCTGGAGGGCCACAAGGTGGCCGCCGGCCTGGCGGTAATCGGCACCGTGGTCGCCGAATGGGTCGCGGGCTCCGGCAAGGCGCAAGGGCTGGCCTGGCGCATCCTGGAGGCGGGCAATCGACTGCGCACGGCCGAGGAGTTCGCCGCCATCCTGGTGCTGGCCCTGCTGGCGGTGCTGCTCAACGCCGCAGCCGGGCTTCTGGAAAAACAGGCGCTTGCCCGCTGGCGGGGCCGCGCGCGTTAGCGGGCGGTTAAGCGGACTGCCGGTACGGTTCTCCGATCTCGTCTGGAACCGACCCGGCATGCGACCACTGATCATCGCGCTGGCCCTCGCCGCCCTCGCCACGCCCGTCCTGGCCGAACCGGGCGCAGGCGCCCGCGCGGGGCTGCGCTACCTCGACTGGCCGGGCAAGCCGCAGCATCCGACCCTCCGGACCG
>CAYSNW010000092.1:0-8497 GCA_964432415.1 uncultured Caulobacteraceae bacterium | reverse complement strand
GTGAAGCCGTCGGTGACCACCACGTCGACCGTGCCCTTGGCGATGTCGTCGCCCTCGACGAAACCGTAGTAGTTCAGGTCGAAGCCGCCCTCGCGCAGCAGCTGGGCCGCCTCGCGCACCTCCTCGTGCCCCTTCATCTCCTCGGCCCCGACGTTGAGCAGGCCGATGGACGGACGCGCCACGCCGTGCACGGCGCGGTGGAAGGCTTCGCCCATGATGGCGAACTCGACCAGCTGCTGGGCGTCGCTCGAGATATTGGCGCCGACATCGAGCACGGCGGTGACGCCCTTCAGCGTCGGCCAGCTGGCGACGATCGCGGGCCGGTCCAGGCCCGGCGCGGACATGCGCAGCAGCAGCTTGGAGATGGCCATCAGGGCGCCGGTGTTGCCGGCCGAGACCGCCGCCCCCGCCTCCCCGCTCTTCACCGCCTCGATGGCGTTCCACAGGCTCGTGCCCTTGCCGCGGCGCATGGCCTGGGCAGGCTTCTCGTCCATGGCGACCATCAGCTCGGTGTGGCGCACCTCGCAGTGCTCCGCCACGCCCGGCAGGCGCGCCAGTGCGGAGCCGATTCGCTTTTCGTCGCCGTGCAGCAGGAAGCGGACCTTGCGGCCCGCCAGGCGCTCGATGGCGCGCGCGACCCCCGGAACGACCACGCTCGGGCCGTGATCGCCGCCCATGGCGTCGATCGAGATCACGATGGGTTGGGTCGCGGTGATGAACTGCTCCTCGACGCTTTCGGCCCGGCTCGCGGGTCGCGTCTTCAAAAGTGCGCGGACGATAGCGCCGCGCGCAGACGATTCAAGCCACAGACGACGCCTCAGGCCTTCCCGTCGTCGCGTTTCAGGGCCGCCAGGGCGGCGAAGGGCGAGGGCTCGGACGGTTCCGGGGGCGCCTCGAACACCGCGCCGGGCTTGCGCGGAAACGGATCGACCGCCAACGCCAGCTGCTCGACGACGTAAACGCCCAGGTCCAGCACCCCGTTCTCGATCACGTCCGGAGTGTCGAGATCGGCCAGGCCCAGTTCCTCTCCGGGCGGCGGCAGCTCGGGCTCCAGGGTGGTGAAGGCGACGTCCAGCTCGGTGTCGATGCGGCTCTCGAAGGGTTCGAGCGTGACGCCGCAGATCTGCACGACCCGCGCCCGCACGGGCCCGGTCAGGGTCCCGCCCTCGAAACCGGGGCGCACCTCGACGTCGGCTTCCAGCGACAGCAGGCCCTCGAGGTCGAGGGCCTCGGCCACGCGCGCACGCACCGCCGCGTCGGCTTCCAGATGCTGCGAAAAGCCGCGCCCGATCTCGTCCACCCGAACCGGCAGGGACCAGGGCTCCGTCACGGTTCCGCTCATGCTGCAACTCCCTGCGCGATCGGCGCCGGCCAGGCGGGCTGGCCCGCCAGGATCTCCGCCAGGGGCTGGCCGGCCAGGGCCGAACGGGTCCTGATCGCATAATCGGCCAGGGGCGCGGCCTGTTCCGTGCGCGTCTCGTCGCCGAAGAGGGTGCGCGCCATCAGGGATTCGATGCCCGGCCGGTCCGGTTCGCCCTGCATCAGGGCCTGATAGGCCCGGGTGCGGCCATAGATCGCTTCGCCGAGCGGACGCATCTTCTTGGCCACGGAAAGATCGC
Source organism: uncultured Caulobacteraceae bacterium (assembly GCA_964432415.1). Lineage (GTDB taxonomy): Bacteria > Pseudomonadota > Alphaproteobacteria > Caulobacterales > Caulobacteraceae > JAFECT01. Next base: position 6,878 of record CAYSNW010000092.1, on the reverse strand, counting down.
CCACGCCCAGCTCCCTGAGCGCGTGGTCGAGCGCGCTGACGAAGGTGTCGAACAGGGCCTGCGACGCCTCGACGGCTTCCGCGCCGTCGTCCGCAAGCCGTTGCACCAGAAGGATCACGTGCAGGGTATAGAGCTCGAAGCGGGCGTCGATCCGGTCCTCGACGCCGAGGTCGCGGTAGAACTCCGGACGCCTGGCCTGGGCCACGGCGCAGGCGTACAGGGCCGATCCCTGGGCCCGCGCGGGGCGGGGCTTGAACAAGCTTCGCAGCATGGTTGGTTTCGCCCCTTTTCCGCCTCGCCGTTGAACTAATGAGCCGAGCACGTTAGGTCAAAGGCCGAACACCCGTTTGCGAGCTCATATGTCCAAGCTTCGGAATGCGTTGATCCTCTCCGCCGCCCTTGCGGGCCTCGGCGCCTGTGCTCCCGTGGTGGCCCGCGAAGGCTTCCAGGTCCAGGACGCCCAGCCGCGCGAAGTGAAGGTCGGCGAAGACACCCAGTCCTCGGTCCTGTCCAAGCTGGGCTCGCCCTCGGCGAAGTCCACCTTCGAGCCGAACGTCTGGTACTACATCTCCCAGACCTCGGAGACCTACACCTACCACAAGCCCCGGGTGTCGCTGCGCGACGTCACCGTCATCACCTTCGACAAGGCCAGCGAACAGGTGGTCAAGGTCGACACCCTGGCGCTGAAGGACGGCAAGCGCATCGACTTCGCCAAGCGCGAGACCCCGACCCGCGGCCGCGAGATGACCATCCTGGAGCAGCTGCTCGGCAACGTCGGCCGTCAGGGCCTGCCCCAGACCGACGAAGACAGCGTCCCCGGCGGCCGCCGCCCGAACTAGGGCTCCCGCGCCATCGCAGAAACGGCAAACCCCGGAGGGCGACCTCCGGGGTTTTTGTTTTGATCCTTCTCCCGGTCGGGAGAAGGATGGGCCCCGTCGCGGAGCGGCGGGAGGATGAGGGGTTCCGGGAGCCGTCTGTACCCCCTCACCCTCCCAAGCCTCCGGCTTGGGCCCCGCCCTCTCCCCCTGGGAGAGGGACAAACAAAAACGCCCCGGAGATCGCTCTCCGGGGCGTCTTGTCACGCACTCAGCTCAGAAGGATCAGAACCCGATCTTGCCGCTCGCCAGCACCGCCAGCAGCAGAAGCGCCACGATATTGGTGATCTTGATCATCGGGTTCACGGCCGGGCCGGCGGTGTCCTTGTAGGGATCACCCACGGTATCGCCCGTGACAGCGGCCTTGTGGGCTTCGGAGCCCTTGCCGCCGAAGTTGCCTTCTTCGATGTACTTCTTGGCGTTGTCCCACGCGCCGCCGCCCGAGGTCATCGAGATGGCGACGAACAGACCGGTGACGATTACGCCCACCAGCATGGCGCCCAGCGAAGCGAAGCCGTCGGCCTTGCTCTTGGACACCATGGTGACGACCACGAACAGCACGATCGGGGACAGGACCGGCAGCAGCGAGGGGATCATCATCTCCTTGATCGCGGCCTTGGTCAGGATGTCCACGGCTTTGCCGTACTCGGGCTTGTTCTTGTATTCCATGATCCCGGGGATCTCGCGGAACTGACGGCGGACTTCCGCCACCACCGCTTCAGCCGCCCGGCCCACGGCCGTCATCGACAGGCCGCCGAACAGGAAGGGCAGCAGCCCCCCGAACAGCAGACCGACGATCACGTAGGGGTTGGACAGGTCGAAGGCGATCTTGCCGGCCAGGCCGTCGAAGAAGGTGCCCGGCGCCGCGATCTCGACGTAGTGCTTGATGTCCGAGGTATAGGCCGTGAACAGCACCAGGGCGCCCAGACCGGCGGAGCCGATCGCGTAGCCCTTGGTGACCGCCTTGGTGGTGTTGCCGACCGCGTCGAGCGCGTCGGTGGAGACGCGCACTTCGCTGGGCAGGCCCGCCATTTCGGCGATGCCGCCGGCGTTGTCGGTGACCGGGCCGAAGGCGTCCAGCGCCACGATCATGCCCGCCAGGGCCAGCATGGTGGTGGTCGCGATGGCGATGCCGAACAGGCCGGCCAGCTTGTAGGTGATGACGATGCCGATGATGATCGTCAGCGCGGGAAGCGCGGTGGACTCCAGCGACACGGCCAGGCCGGCGATCACGTTGGTGCCGTGGCCGGACTGCGAGGCCTTGGCCACCGACTTGACCGGACGGAAGGCGGTGGAGGTGTAGTACTCGGTGATCACCACGATGGCGGTAGTGACCAGCAGGCCCACCAGGCCCGACAGGAACAGGTCCATGCGGCTGATGACGCGGCCGCCGTCGCCGAGCGCGATGACGGTGTCGGTCGGCACCACCTGCTGGATCACGACCCACAGGGCGATGATCGACAGGACGCCGGTCACGATCAGGCCGTTGTAAAGCGCGCCCATGATGTTCTTCTTCTTGCCCATGCGGACGAAGAAGGTGCCGATGATCGAGGTGACGATGCAGACGCCGCAGATGGCCAGCGGCAGCATGATCATGGTCTTGGTCAGATCGCCCGCCGCGCCGCGGAAGAAGATCGAGGCCAGCACCATGGTGGCGACGGTGGACACCGCGTAGGTCTCGAACAGGTCGGCGGCCATGCCGGCGCAGTCGCCGACGTTGTCGCCCACGTTGTCGGCGATGGTGGCCGCGTTGCGGGGATCGTCCTCGGGAATGCCGGCTTCGACCTTGCCAACCATGTCACCGCCGACGTCGGCGCCCTTGGTGAAGATGCCGCCGCCGAGACGGGCGAAGATCGAGATCAGCGAGGCGCCGAAGCCGAGCGCCACCAGGGCGTCGACGATCTGGCGGCCTTCGTTCTCGTCATTGATGTTCAGGTTCATGACCTGGGTCAGGATGTAGTAGTAGCCCGCCACTCCGATCAGGGCGCCGCCGGCCACGAACAGGCCGGTGATGGCGCCGGAGCGGAAGGCCATGGTCAGGCCGCGGTCCAGGCTCTCCGAGGCCGCCTGGGCGGTGCGGACGTTGGCGCGCACCGAGATGAGCATGCCCGCGTAGCCGGCCGCGCCCGAAAGCACCGAACCGATCAGGAAGCCGACGGCCGCAAACGGACCGATGAGCAGGTAGGCGGCGACCAGGATGACGGCGCCGACCATGGCGATGGTCATGTACTGGCGCTTCAGATAGGCGCTGGCGCCTTCCTGAATGGCCGCCGCGATCTCGCGCATGCGGTCATTGCCGGTGGAGGCCTTCAGCAGGACGGAGGTCTGCCAGACCCCGTATAGAATGCCGATGAAGCCAGCCGCGATCACCGCGACCAGCCAGGTGTTGAGGTCCATAATTTAGACGTCCCTTAGGTTGTTCGGGCCTTGGCGGCGGCGTAGATCGCGCCCTTCCAGCCGGCTCGAGGCGCCACCTGGCGCCCCTGGGAAAAAGTGGCGGGAAAGTGCCAAAAGAGCTTCGCGGAAGCAACACCCGCGATTCGATCCCCGAAACCCTTATTGCACAAAGGTTTGGGCGGGAAAACCGTTCAGCGCGTCAGGCCGGTGCGGCGTTGCGGCGTCGGCGGCGAGGAGAACTGGACCGAGATCACCACCCCGGGACCGACGATGGCGGCGCACTCGCGCATCATCGTCGCCTTCAGGGCCGCCTCGTCGATGCGGGTCAGGTCGCCCGCCACCGTGAACGGCCGCCGGTGGCCGGCGCGCACCAGGGCGTCGCGGAAATACGGGCCCTTTTCCCGCAGCTTGGTCGGGTCGGCGCTGGGCGCCAGGTTCAGCCGCAGGGAGACGAAGACATAGTTGCGCAGCTTGCCGCCTTCGACGATCGGCAGGGCGACCGGCGCCAGATCGACGTACTGGCCGACCATCGGCTTGCCCCCCTCCCCGGCCATGGCGGGGCCCGCGGCGAGGGCGAGAACTGCGGCGGCGAGGAGATGGCGCATGGCCGGAAGCGTCGGCAAAAAGGGTTAGCGCAGCGTTAGCATCGCGGACGCGATCAGCCGTGGCGCCAGCCGCCCTGCCCGACCTCCACCGTCTCACCGAGGTAGGTGGTGCGAACGCCCTGCCCCGCGACGATCCTGCCCACCACCGTCATCGGAAGGCCCGCGCGCTCGGCGCCCTTGACGATCAGTTCGGCCCGGTCCGGGCGAGTGGCGCAGACGATCTCATAGTCGTCGCCGCCGGTGGCCAGCTCGATCAGGGCGTCCAGCGGATCGACCCGGTGCTCGACCCAGGCCCGCGCCGCGCCGGACAGCGGCATGGCCTCGAGGCGAAACTCAGCCCCCACCCCACTGGCCTCGGCGATATGGCCCAGGTCCGCCACCAGGCCGTCGGACACGTCCGCCGTGGCCGCCGCATAGTCGCGCATCAGCCGCGCCAGCAGGGTGCGCGGCTCCGGAAGCTGATAGCGCGCGCTCACCGCCTCCACGCGCGCCGGCTCCAGGTGGCGCAGCTCGTCACGCAAAGCCTTCAGGCCCAGATGCCCGTCGCCGATCGAGCCGGACACCAGAACCAGGTCGCCGGGCCGGGCGCCGGAGCGCGGCGCCGCGCGGCCGTGGGGAACCCAGCCGAAGGCGGTGATCGAGCAGGTCAGCGGACCGGGGGTCGAGGTGGTGTCGCCGCCGAACAGCTTGACCCCATAGTGCGCCTGATCTGCCTTCAGCCCCGCGGCGAAGGCCTCGCGCTCGGCCCAGCCGCAGCGCGGCGACCAGGACACCGACAGCAGGTAGCCGTAGGGATCGGCGCCCTTGGCGGCCAGGTCCGAGAGGTTCACCCGCAGCAGCTTGCGCGCCACGAGGTCCAGCGGGTCGGTGGGCAGGAAGTGGACGCCCTCGACCATGGCGTCCTTGGTCACCACCAGGTCCTGGCCGGGACGCCCGGGGATGACTGCGACATCGTCGTTCAGGCCCCGCGCCTCGGGAGCGCCGGCGGCGAGCGGCCTGAACAGCCGCGCTATACTCTCGAACTCGTCAGGCCGGTCGAGATCAGGGCCGGAGGTCACGGGCCACACCATCGAGGGCGGCGTTGACGAACTTGGCCTCGGCCGGATCGAAGAAGGCCTTGGCCAACTCGACGTATTCGTCGATCACCACCTCGCGCGGGGTGTCGGGCCGGTGCTTCAGCTCGAACACGCCCGAACGCAGGATGGCGCGCACGGTGGCGTCGATCCGCTCCAGCCGCCAGCCCTGGGCCAGGCGCGCAACGATCGAACGGTCGATCGCGCTCTGGTCGGCGACCACGCCGCGCACGATCTCGGCGAAATAGGCCTCGTCGGCCTCGCCGAGCGGCTCGCCTTCGATATCGGCGTCGAAGCGGTGGTCGGAGAACTCGGTGATCACTGTCTCGACCCCCTCGCCGGCCAGTTCCATCTGGTAGAGGGCCTGTACGGCGGCGAGACGGGCGACGGTGCGTGCGCGGCGTGCGCGCGCGCTCAGCTGGGCCGGCCGCGCGGCCTGGGCCGCGGCCAGGTGCTCGGCGACTTCCTTCAGCGAGGCGGGCTTGTCGGTGCTCATGACTTGGCGTCGGCCTTGAACTGGGCCTTGAGCGCGATCAGGTCCAGGCAGGCCCTGGCCGCGCCGCCGCCCTTGTCGCCCTCCGAGGCGCGCGCTCGGGCCCAGGCCTGGGCCTCGTCCTCGACGGTCAGGACGCCGTTGCCGATGGCCAGGCGCCTGTGGACGCCGAGGTCCATGATCCCCCTCGCGGATTCGTTGGACACGATCTCGAAGTGATAGGTCTCGCCGCGGATCACCGTGCCCAGCGCCACATAGCCGTCCCAGTCGCCATGCTTGGCCGCCAGCGCGATGGCCGGAGGAATCTCCAGGGCGCCGGCCACGCTCACCACCTCATAGGTCGCGCCGAAGGACTCCAGCGTCGACTTGGCGCCGGCCAGAAGCTCGTCGGCGAGGCCGGAATAGAAGCGGGCCTCCACGATCAGGATGCGCACGGCCTGGCTCAACGCTTGGGCTCCACTTCAGCGAACGATTTCCAGCCCACGATGCGCAGGCCGTAGCCCTCCAGCGCCGCCGGCTTGGGTTGGGTCGAGCTCAGCGCCACCATGTCGCGCACCCCGAGATCGAGCAGGATCTGGGCGCCGACCCCGTAGTCGCGCAGGCCCTTGGCCGCCTCGGCGTGGGGATCGTGGCCACTGAACATCTCGGAAAGCCGCGTCGGGCTGGGATCACGGATGAACACTACCGCCCCCGCGCCGTCGTAGTCGGAAATCGCCTTCAGGGCCCGGGGCACATAGTCCTGCCGGTCTTCGATATGACCCAGGATGTCGGCGGCGACATCGATCTGGTGCATGCGCACCAGGGTCGGCTTGCCGGCGGTGATCTCGCCCTTGGCCAGCACCAGGTGCTCGGACCGGTCGATGCTGTTGCGGTAGACGATCACCCGGAACGGGCCGCCGTAGATGCTTTCGAAGGGCTGCTCCAGCACCCGTTCCACATAGCGCTCGGTGCGGCGGCGGTAGGCGATCAGGTCGGCGATGGTCCCGACCTTCAGTCCGTGCAGCTGGGCGAAGGCGATCAGGTCCGGCAGGCGCGCCATGGTCCCGTCGTCGTTCATCACCTCGCAGATCACGCCCGCGGGCAGGAGACCGGCCAGCCGTGAGATATCGACCGCCGCCTCGGTATGGCCGGCGCGCACCAGCACCCCGCCCTCCTTGGCCACCAGCGGAAAGACATGGCCGGGAGAGACGATGTCGTCGGCGCCCTTGCCGGGGTCGATGGCCACGGCGATGGTCCTGGCCCGGTCCGCCGCCGAAATACCCGTGGTGACCCCCTCGCGCGCCTCGATCGAGACGGTGAAGGCGGTGCCCATCTGGGTGCGGTTCTCCGCCGCCATCGGCGGCAGGCGCAGCTGGCGGGCCCGCTCGCCGGTGATCGCCAGGCAGACCAGGCCGCGCGCGTGCTTGGCCATGAAGTTGATCTGGTCCGGCGTGGC
>CAYSNW010000091.1:0-8984 GCA_964432415.1 uncultured Caulobacteraceae bacterium | reverse complement strand
GTCGAGCGCGCCGCGGAAGATGTAGGGGAAGCCCAGGACGTTGTTGACCTGGTTGACGTAGTCCGACCGCCCCGTGGCGATGATGGCGTCGGAGCGGACCTCCAGCACCTCCTCAGGCGTGATCTCCGGGTCCGGATTGGCCATGGCGAAGATGATCGGACGCGCGGCCATCGAGGCCACCATGTCCTTGGTCAGCACCCCCTTGGCCGACAGGCCCAGGAACACATCGGCGCCGACCATTGCCTCGGCCAGGGTGCGGTGCGCGGTGTCGGTGGCGTGGGCGGCCAGCCACTGGTTCATGCCCTCGGAGCGGCCGCGATAGACCACCCCGTGGATATCCACGATGGTCGTGTTCTCCGGCCGCACGCCCATGGCCTTCATCAGGGCGATGGAGGACAGGCCCGCCGCGCCGGCGCCGCACAACACGACCTTGGTGTCTTCCAGCCGACGGCCGGTGATCTCGCAGGCGTTGATCAGGCCGGCCGAGGAGATGATCGCCGTGCCGTGCTGGTCGTCGTGAAAGACCGGGATGTCCAGCAGGTCCTGCAGCGCGCTCTCGATCACGAAGCATTCCGGCGACTTGATGTCCTCGAGATTGATGCCGCCGAAGGTCGCGCCGATGTTCTTGACCACGGTGATGAACTCGTCCGGGTCCTGGGTCGCCACCTCGATGTCGAAGGAGTCCAGGTCGGCGAAGCGCTTGAACAGCACCGCCTTGCCTTCCATCACCGGCTTGGCCGCGAGCGAAGCCAGGTTGCCGAGGCCGAGGATGGCGGTACCGTTGGTGATCACCGCCACCAGGTTGCCCTTGGAGGTGTAGTCGTAGGCTGCGTCCGGATCGGCGGCGATGGCGCGCACCGGCGCGGCGACGCCTGGAGAATAGGCGAGGCTCAGGTCCCGCTGGGTCGCCATGGGCTTGGTCGGCTGCATGCCGATCTTGCCCGGCGTGGGGTAGCGGTGGAATTCGAGCGCTTCCTCGTCGGAAACGGACGTGCGGGTGTCGGCCATGAGCCCTGCGGGGAAGACGTGAGACGGCCCTCACCGTAGCGGCCAGGGCTTAAAGCCTCAACAACGCTCGCGCGCGAAGGGCGTCAGGGGTGAAATGATCGGCTCATTCGCCGCCCCAGCGCCAGCGCCACGGTCGCCGGTCGCCCTTCAGGAAGATGATCACCAACAGGACCAGGGTCTCGACCCCCAGCAGGATCCAGACGGTCCGCGCGCCGCCGCCAAGGACGGCCTGCGCCTGTTCGACGGTCCAACCCATGACGATGATGTAGGCCAGCAGCGTCAGCCAGCCCTGCCAGCTGGCAGGGCCGAGGCCCATGCCATACCGCTTCTGCCCAAACCATGGCTTGCCGCCGGCCATGCCCCGCCTCCCGAGCAACCATCGGCCCGATTGAGCGCGCCGACAGCGGTTCGGTCAATGCCCGCCTCAGTGGGCGATCGCAGCCGCCGGCTCCGCCCGCATCGACTTCGGGACGACCAGGGACACGATGACCGCCAGGATGAAGGCCAGGATCAGGGTCACCACCACGGCCGCGCCGGTGGGCAGGTCGAGCAGCGAAGACGCCACTAGCCCCACCACATAACCCAGCAGACCGACGCTGTAGCCGACCAGGAGCCGCAGGCCGGGGGCGAAGCGCCGGGCCGCCAGCGCCGGAACGATCAGGCTGGCGAAGACGAGGTAGACGCCCACCAGCTGCACCGACTGGGTGACCACCATGGCGAACAGCACATAGAAGCCGACCTGCCCGAGCTTCTCACGAAAGGCGAACCAGATGGCCAGGGCCGCCGCATAGAAGATGGCGATTGGCCACAGGGTGTCGAGCGAGACGAACAGGATCTGACCGACCAGCAGGTCCTTCAGATGCTCGCCGCCGTGCGGGTTGTTGGCCAGCAGCAACAGCTCCACCGAGGCGGCGGCGACGAACAGGACCCCGATCAGGGCCTCCTGCACCTCGGGCCATTTCTTCTCGGTCCAGGTCAGGAGCAGGGCGCCCACAAGGGCCGCGCCGCAGGCGGCGGCCTGCACCGTCCAGCCGTGAGGCTCGGCCTCGAAGGCGCCGGCGATGGTCACGCCCAGGCCCGCGACCTGGGCGATGGACAGGTCGATGAAGACGATGCCGCGGCCCAGCACCTGCTGGCCCAGGGGCACGTGGGTGGCCAGCACCAGGAGCGAAGCCAGAAAGGCCGGGATCAGGATGCTGAGTTCGATCGCGCCGATGTTCATTATTTCAGGGCCTTAAGCATGCGCGCGATGGTGTCGTCGTAGAGGGAATAGAGGTCCTTGGCCTGGTCCGAGCCGCCGATGGTGTAGGGCAGAACGACCTCGGGGATGCCGGCCTTCTGGCTGACGAAGTCCGATGAGCGGCCGTCCTCATAGGCGGCGCGGATGATCATCTTGGCCGGAGTCTTGTGCAGCAGGTTCAGCACCGCGGCGAGGTAGCCGCTGGAGGCCGGAACGCCCGGCTTGGGCTCCAGCGCCACGACACGGCGCAGGCCCAGCCAGTTCTCCAGATAGATCCAGCTCTGGTGCTGGACCGCGATGGGCTGGCCTCTGAGCGGGGCCGCCTCGACCTGCCAGCGCTTCAGCGCCGCCTGCCACTTGACCGAAAAGGCGGCGTAGCGGGCGTGGTAGGTCGCGGCGTTGGCCGGATCCAGCTCGGCGAAGCGGTCCGCCATCGCCTTGCCCACGGGCAGCATGTTGCGCGGATCGGACTGGATGTGGGGGTTGCCGCCGGCGTGGATGTCGCCGCGCGAGCGGTCGAGCGAGGCGGGCTTTTCGTACAGGGTCACGAAGTCGGTCGGCTGGAACACGCCGCGGGCGCCGGGCGCGATCTTCTTGTTGGCCGACTGGGTCACGATCATCGGCAGCCAGCCGATCTCAAGCTCGGCCCCGGTGCAGACGGTGATGTCGGCGGCCCGGGCCTTGGCGATCAGGCTGGGACGCGCCTGGATCTGGTGCGGGTCCTGGATGCCGGTGGTGGCGGTGTAGACGCTGACCTTGTCGCCGCCGATTTCGTGGGCGAGGGCGCCCCATTCGGGTTCGCAGGCGAAGACCTGCAGGGCCGACGCCGGCGACGCGGCGCCCAGCGCCAGTAGCCCCGCGCCGATCGCGCCCAGTATGGCCTTACGCATGGTGGTCTCCTTCAGTACCGGTGGGCGCCGTGCGGGCCATAGACGACGGTGTACTGCAGGAACAGTTCGTCGTTGGCGCGCCGGTCGCCGAGATCGTGAGTGTATTGAGCCCGGAAGCGTCCGAACTCGCTGGTGTCGTATTCGAGCAGACCGCTGAAGGCCGAGGGCGTGCGGCCCATCGAGTCCAGCGTCGAGCCCGACAGGGCCGCCGAAACGCCGCCGGCGTCGACCTGGGCGTAGCGCAGACCGCCGCTCCAACCCTGGCGGAACTGGTAGACGCCCTGGACGTACCAGCCGCGCTGGTCCTGGCTCACGGGCAGGCCGTTGAAGGTCCCGACCTGGCGGCCCAGGAAGTACTCGCCGCTGAGGATCAGGTTGCGTTGAACCGGATTGCCGCCGGGCGCCCATTTGTAGACGGCCGAGACGATGCCGAGATCGTTCTTGCCCGAGAAGATGTCGCCGCCGGTGTCGCGGGTATGGGCGTCGGCGCGCAGGTATGAGACAGCCGCCAGCCAGCTCGAGGAGGTGTCGATGTCGCTGCCGGTGTGCACGAAGACGGTCTGGGTCCCGGCCTTGTTCTTGTCGGCGCCGCCGGCGGGGAAGTTGTCGCCGCGGTAGAGTTCGCCCCCGACCTCCAGGAAGATCGGCGCGGGCACCAGCCAGCGCAACTGCACCCCGTCGTCGCCGTACTGGTTGCCGAGCAGCGCCCGGTACGGCAGCGGCATGTCGATGAACGACCAGTTGTGGGCGTGGCGCTCGTTCAGATAGCCGATGGCCGAGAAGAAGCGGCCGCCCTTCAGCGTCAGGCCGCCGGGCAGGCCAGTGGTCTGGACATAGGCCTCCTCGACCGAGACCGTGTCGTCGCCGTGGAAGCTGGCGGTCAGGTTGGCGGTCAGGAAGGGATCGACGTTGGCGGCTAGCGTGATTTCGGATTCGCCCAGTGAGAAACCGCGGCCGGGAACCGCGGCGTCCGGGGTCACCGGGAAGCCGCTGATCCGCGCGCCGGCCGGGTCGCGGGAGGTGGCGACGTAGTTGCCGTTCAGGACCACCGACACGCCGGGGTTCATGGCGTTGGCCGAGGTGGTCTTGGCGTCCGCTTCCGGCGCGGGCATGTCGGCCGCCGGCGCCTCTGGCGCGGCCGGCTCGGCGGTCGGGGCCGGTGGGGCCTCGGTGTTGGTCGCCACGGTCTGGGTCGTAGTCTGGGGCGCGGCGGACGCGGCGGCCTCGGCTGTTGCTGCGCGGTCTTCGGCGGCCTTCAGGCGTGCCTCCAGATCGCTGATGCGCGCGTCGTAGTCCTTGCGCATGGCGTTCAGCTGCTGCTGCAGCGAGGCCAGGTCGGCGGCCGGCGCCGGGGCGCTCGCGGGCGCCGCGGCGAAGGCAGGATGGCTGATCGCGAGAGCAGCCGACGCTACGGCCGCACCGATGGTCACGACGGCTTTGGACATGGAACCCGCCTGAACGCTGAGAGCGTGCTGCTATTATATTATATCATCACGATCCGCAAAGGCGTTTCGTCCGGCCGCGCTGCGAGGACCCGGCCTGTCTGTCTAACGGAGAGCCCGGGTCATTCCGGCGCGGTCTTCACCTCACGCCTGACAAGACGCCGCCGGACGGCGTCCGCCACAATGACGATGAATAGAATCAGGCTGAGCCAGAGCAGGCCGTAACCGACGGAAGCGAACCGGTTCCAGAGCGTCAAACTGGCTGGATAGTCGATGTAGCGCTTGGGTAGCCCGATGAACGCGAGGGCCACCCCCGGGATCTGGATGAGGATCACGCTCGCTAACGTCAGGGCGAGGTGCGCCCATGCCAATCGAGGCCGGCAGGAGAGTTTCGCCGTGCGCGCCATGAACCCATAGATCGCCGCGAAGATCGGGAAGGGCGCGACAAGCCCGAACGTCCATTGGGTGTGCGCCACCAGATACCAGGTGTCCTGGAAGGTGTAGTCGGGTTCCATCAGCGCGGATCCCCCAAGAGAACCGACCAGCAAGGGAACATAGCCTGCGGCGAGCCAGTGCAGAGCGGCTGGTGCATGTGGGTCAGCGGGTGCGATGGTCATCCTGGCTGAATACCCGCCTTGGGTAGGGTTGGCGACGGTCGCACGACCCACAGGCGCGGCCCTGCGCCTGTGGACAAGTCCGCCACGGCCTTTCCGGACTCGGCCCCAGCCGCTAGCGTCACCTCCTTCATGAACGCGCCCTCCGCCCCCGCCGCGCCCGACGCGCTTCCGGACCTGACCGACGCCTCGCCGGTCATGAAGCAGTTCTTCGAGGCCAAGGCGCGCCAGCCGGACGCCCTGCTGTTCTTCCGCATGGGCGACTTCTACGAGCTGTTCTTCGAGGACGCGGCCAAGGCGGCCGAGGCGCTGGGCATCGCGCTCACCAAGCGCGGCAAGCACGCCGGGGGCGAGATCCCCATGGCCGGCGTGCCGGTGCACGCGGCCGAGGCCTACATCGCCAAGCTGATCCGCATGGGCTTCAAGGTCGCGGTCTGCGAACAGCTGGAAGACCCGGCCGAGGCCAGGAAGCGCGGCTCCAAGGCCGTGGTGCATCGCGACGTGGTGCGGGTGGTCACCCCCGGCACCCTGACCGAGGACGGCCTGCTCGACGCCCGCGGCGCCAACCGGCTGGCGGCGGTGTCGGTGCGCCAGGGCCGCGCGGCGGTGGCGTCGGTGGAGCTCTCGACCGGCGATGTCGACTGCCTGCTGGTCGACCGCGAAGACCTGGCCTCGGCGCTGGGCGCGCTGAGACCCTCCGAGACCCTGTGCCCCGACCGGCTGTTCGCCGACGAACTGGTCTCCGCCGCGCTCAAGGCCGCCGGTGGAGCGCTGCAGCCCATGGCCTCGGCCCTGGCCGAACCCTCGGCCTCGGAGGCGCGGCTGAAGCGCCTTTACGGCGTCGACACCCTGGACGGCTTTGGCGACTTCGCTCCGGCGGAGATCTCGGCGCTCGGCCTCATCGCCGCCTATATCGAGACCACCCAGGCTGGCCGCGCTCCGGTCCTGAAACCGCCCCGGCGCGGCGCCGAGGCCGAGTGCATGGCCATCGATCCCGCTACGCGCTGGAGCCTGGAGATCGACCGGGCCCAGTCGGGCGCCCGCGAGGGCTCGCTGCTGGCCGCAATCGACCGGACGGTGACGCCCGGTGGCGCCCGCCTTCTGGCCGCCCGCCTGGCCCGGCCGCTGCTCGATCCCGACGCCATCGACCGGCGACTGGATGCGGTCGGCTTCTGCGTCGAGGACCGATCCCTGCGCCGCAAGCTACGCGAGACCCTGACCGGGTCCGGCGACATGGCCCGCGCTCTGTCGCGCCTGGCCCTGGGACGCGGCGGCCCACGCGACCTGGGCGCCCTGCGCCAGGGGCTGAACACCGGCATCGAGGCCTGCCAGGCCTTCGCCGCCGCGCGCGAACCGCTGAACGCTCCGCCGCCGGAACTGGCCGAGGCGCTTTCGGCGCTAGACTTCCAGGGCGCCATCAGGGCCCTGTTGGCCGATCTGGAGCGCGGCCTGGACGCGGAACTGCCCATCTCCTCGCGCGACGGCGGTTTCGTCGCGACCGGCTACCGCCCCGAACTCGACCAGGCCCGAGCGCTGCGCGACGACAGCCGCAAGGTGATCGCCGCGCTGGAGACCCGCCTTCAGTCCGAGACCGGCGTGCCGCTCAAGGTCCGCCACAATGCGGTCCTCGGCTATTTCCTGGAGACCACCTCGGGCAAGGCCGAACCCCTGCTGAAGCCCCCGCTCAACGCCGACTTCATCCATCGCCAGACCATGGCCAACCAGGTGCGCTTCACCACCGTGGAGCTGGCCGACCTCGACGCGCGCATCGCCCAGGCGGGCGAGCGGGCCCTGGCCATGGAGCTGGAGACCTTTGAGGCTTTCCGCGAGCGGGCGCGGGATCAGGCGCGCGAGATCCAGGCCTGCGCCGACGCCCTGGCGCGGCTGGACGTGGCCTCAGCCTTGGCTGAATGGGCCGAAGAGGCGCAAGGGGTGCGCCCAACGCTGGACACCTCGCGCAAGTTCGAGGTCGAGGGCGGGCGCCATTGCGTCGTCGAGGCCGCCGTGCGCCGCGAGGGCGAGGCCTTCACCCCCAACGACTGCAAGCTGGACGGGACCGGAGAGGGCTCGGCCCGCCTGGCCATCGTCACCGGGCCGAACATGGCGGGCAAGTCGACGTTCCTGCGCCAGAATGCGCTGCTGGCGGTGCTGGCCCAGTCCGGCTGTTTCGTGCCGGCCCGGCGCATGCGGCTGGGCGTGGTCGACCGCCTGTTCAGCCGGGTGGGGGCCGGCGACGACCTGGCGCGCGGGCGTTCGACCTTCATGACCGAGATGGTGGAGACCGCCGCCATCCTGACCCAGGCCACCGACCGCTCCTTCATCGTGCTGGACGAGATCGGGCGCGGCACGGCGACCTACGACGGCCTGGCCATCGCCTGGGCCTGCGCCGAGGCCCTGCACGACACCAACCGGGCGCGCACCCTGTTCGCGACCCACTACCATGAGCTCGCCCGGCTCGAGGATCGTCTCGCCCACGTCTGCAACCTGTCCATGCGGGCCAAGGAGTGGAACGGCGATCTGGTCTTCCTGCACGAGGCCGGACCCGGCGCGGCGGATCGCTCCTACGGGGTGCAGGTCGCCAAGCTGGCGGGGGTGCCCGGCGCCGTGGTGGCTCGGGCGCGCGAGGTGCTGGACCGGCTCGAGGCCGAGGAGGGTTCGCCCGCCCGGCTGGACGACCTGCCCCTGTTCGCCCAGGCGAAGCCGGCGCCGGAGCCGGTCGGGCCCTCGGCGCTCGACAAGGCTGTCGACGCCCTAGACCCGGACGACCTGAGCCCGCGCGAGGCGCTGGAGGCCCTGTATCGGCTCAAGGGCCTCAGGAAATGAGCCCGGGGGCCCGCCTTCGCGCCCTGATCGCCGAACGCGGCGTGGTCGAGGCCATGGCGGCCCACAGCCCCCTGTCGGCCAAGCTCGCGGTGGAGGCCGGGTTCGAGGCGATCTGGGGGTCGGGGTTCGAACTATCGGCCCTCTATGGCCTGCCCGACGTGGGTCTGGTCGGTTTCGCCGAGCACCTGGAGATGACCCGGCGCATGGCGGCCAGCTCCGGCGGCCTGGTCATCGCCGATCTCGACACCGGCTTCGGCAACGCGGTCAACGCGGCGCACGCGGTGAAGGCCTACGAGGCGGCCGGAGCGGCGGCCGTGGTCATCGAGGACAAGGTCTTCCCCAAGATGACCAGCCTGGCGCCCGGCGGCCGCCAGGACCTCATCCGGATCGAGGAATACGTAGGCAAGCTGGCGGCCGCGCTGCACGCCCGCAAGGACCGCGACTTCCTGGTGGTGGCCCGCACCGAAGCGTTGATCGCGGGCATGGGCCTGGAGGAAGCGCTGAAGCGTGGCCGGGCCTATGCCGACGCCGGCGCCGACCTGCTGCTGGTCCATTCCAAGGCATCCTCCCCGGCCGAGATCGAGGCCTTCATCGCCGCCTGGGATCGGGGGGTACGGCTGGTCGTCGTGCCGACCAGCTTCCCCGCCTGGGGCCACGCCGAGGCGGCCGCCTCGGGCAAGGTCTCGGTGGTGATCTGGGGCAATCACGGGGTGCGGGCCTCGGTGAAGGCCATGCGCGACGCCTTCGCCGCCATTCGCGCGGCCGGATCGGCCTCGGCCGCCGAGGGCCGGATCGCCTCGGTCGCCGATATCTTCGAACTTCAGGAGATGGAGGCTTTGCAGGCCTTCGAGACGCGCTATCTACGTTAGGCGATGAAGAAGGCGCCCAAGCCAACGCCCGCGGCCGTCCCCAGGGGCCAGGCCGCGCTCGACGCAGAGCTGACCACGCTCGGCATCTCGATCCTGCA
>CAYSNW010000090.1:0-9276 GCA_964432415.1 uncultured Caulobacteraceae bacterium | reverse complement strand
ACCGGCCGGCGCGACCGCATCCGCACCCTGCGCCAGGGCGGCGGCCTGTCGGGCTTCACCAAGCGGGCCGAGAGCGAATACGACCCCTTCGGCGCGGCGCACGCGGCGACCTCGATCTCGGCGGCGCTGGGCTTCGCCGCCGCGCGCGACCTGAAGGGCGAGACCAACAACGTCGTGGCCGTGATCGGCGACGGCTCGATGAGCGCGGGCATGGCCTATGAGGCCATGAACCAGGCGGCCGCCACCACCAACCGCCTGATCGTGATCCTGAACGACAACGACATGTCGATCTCCACCCCGGTGGGCGGCATGTCGGCCTACCTGGCCAAGCTGGTCTCCGGCGGCGCCTACCGCTCGTTCCGCAAGTTCTCCAAGTCGGTCGCCGCCCACCTGCCCAAGCCGATGATGAAGGCGGCCAAGAAGGCCGAGGAATACGCCCGCGGCATGGTCACCGGCGGCACCTTCTTCGAGGAACTGGGCTTCTACTACGTCGGCCCGATCGACGGGCACGACCTGGACCAGCTGGTCCCGGTCCTGAAGAACGCCGCGGCCATGGACCACAAGCCGGTCCTGGTCCACGTGGTCACCAAGAAGGGCAAGGGCTACGCCCCGGCCGAGAACGCGGCGGACAAGTACCACGGGGTGGTCAAGTTCGACGTCATCACCGGCAAGCAGGCCAAGGCCCAGTCCAATGCGCCAGCCTACACCAAGGTCTTTGCCAACGAGCTGATCAAGCGCGCCGAGATCGATCCCTCGATCGTGGCGATCACTGCCGCCATGCCGTCGGGCACGGGCCTCGACCTGTTCGGCCAGCGCTTCCCGGAACGCACCTACGACGTGGGCATCGCCGAGCAGCACGCGGTGACCTTCGCCGCCGGCCTGGCGGCGGCGGGGATGAAGCCCTTCTGCGCCATCTATTCCACCTTCCTGCAGCGCGGCTACGACCAGGTGGTCCACGACGTGGCCATCCAGGGCCTGCCGGTGCGCTTCGCCATGGACCGCGCCGGCCTGGTGGGCGCCGACGGGCCGACCCATGCAGGCTCCTTCGACGTGGGCTTCCTGGGGGCGCTCCCGGGCATGGTGATCATGGCCCCGGCGGACGAGGCGGAGCTGGCTTCGGCCATCGCCACCGCCTGCGAGATCGACGACCGGCCTTCCGCCTTCCGCTATCCGCGCGGCGACGGGGTGGGCGTGGACATGCCCGAGCTGGCCTCGCCGCTGGAAATCGGCAAGGGGCGCATCGTGCGCGAAGGAACGACCGTGGCCCTCCTGTCGCTCGGCACCCGGCTGGAGCCGGCGCTGAAGGCCGCGGAGCTGCTGGCCGCGCGCGGGATTTCGGCGACCGTGGCGGACGCCCGCTTCGCCAAGCCGCTGGACGAGGACCTGATCCTGCGCCTGGCGCGCGAGCACGAGGCCCTGATCACCATCGAGGAGGGCTCGATCGGCGGCTTCGGCGCCTTCGTGCTGCACCTGCTGGCCGACAAGGGCGCGCTGGACCGCGGCCTGAAGATCCGCACCCTGACCCTGCCCGACGTCTTCCAGGATCACGACAAGCCGGAAGCCATGTACGTCCAGGCGGGCCTCGACGCCGAAGGCATCGCCCGCTCGGCGCTGCGGGCGCTCGGGATCGAGGGCGCGGCGGCGGCGGTTCGGGCGTAGGCCCGCGTCTCGGTTCCGACTCCTTCCCCCCTCGAGGGGGAAGGTGGGGCCCTTTAGGGCCTCGGAAGGGGGGCCGCGCGCCGGTCGTTGCAAAGAGCTCCGGGCAAGGCCTGCAAGACAGCCAACCGTTCAAGGTCGACGCGGCCCCCCATCCGGCTCCTTGCGTCGCCACCTTCCCCCTCGTTGGGGGGAAGGAACTCAAGTGAGCGCTCTGACGAACGATAGTCCGGTCCCTCAATGGGGAAGGAGCCGTGGCGGCTGCGCCTACGACCCGCAGTAGAAGAACCAGCGCCGGATGGCCGAATTGCCGGGCTGGGCGACGTAGGGTTCGACCTTGTCGCCCTCTTGCACCCCGATGTTGCCGGTCTTCAGGAACGCCTGCAGCACCGCTTCCAGGGTGCCGACCTTGACGGTCAGCAACGAGATCGCCGGGTCGTTGGTCTGTTCCAGCAGGGCCAGGCCCGTGGAATGGGCGCTGCCCGAGACCAGGGACAGCTTGGGCGGGGTTCCGGGCGTGGCGGTGGCCACCGGGCGCTGGGCCGAGGCGACGCCGGAATTGTGGTTGCAGGTGAACATCAGCTTGGTCGTGGCGCCGGCCGAGCCGCCGTAGGCGAGGCGCGCCATGCCGCTTTCCTCGACGTATTCCCAGTCCAGGCCGGCGGTCGGTTTGGCGCCGGAGGTGTCCACCGGGGGCGGCGCGAGGGCGGGGGGCGCCGGTTTGGGCGCCTCGGCCTTGGCTTCGGCTTTCGCCTCAGGTTGGGCCTTGGGCTCATGGTTGCGGTGCGGCAGCAGCTTGCCGGCGCCGCAGGCGGAGAGGGCCACCGAGGCGGCGGCCAGCAGGATCAGGGGGCGGAGCGTGTTCATGCCCCTGTGTGCGGACGATAACCGCGTTCGGTCAAGCCCCGTGGTTCAGGTTCCGCAGAGCTGGGCGAAGCGGTCGAGCTTGGGGCGGTCCTTGTCGGGCACGGTGATCTCGGCGGAACGCTCGCCCGTCTTCACCGCCAGCCGCCCGGTCTTGACGAAGGCCTGGAAGGCGGCGTCGCGCACGGCGAGCGGCGCGGTCAGCTTGTCCTGCGGCCGGGTGGCGCCGGCGGGATAGAACTCCACCGTCACCTGTCCCGAGCCCGCCTGGCACTGCAGCACCTCGCCCAGCGCATTGGTGTCGGGGACCTCATGGGCCAGGCTGACCGACTTGGGCCCCGGATAGAGGGTCCAGGTCCACAGGCGGGCAGGGGCCTTGGGCGCGTCGGGGGCGGCCGCCGGCGCGGGCGGCGCGGAAGCGGGCGCAGGCGCGTGACCCGCGAGCAGGAGAGCGATCAGGATGAACATGGGTCCGCCTCAGGCGCAGGCCTGGAAGAAGCGGGACACCGCGTCCCGGTCCTTCGGCGTGGCGTTCATCGCCGCGGCGTGCAGGCCGGCGCGCTGGGTGAGGTGGCCGCTGCGGGCGAAGGCGGCGAGCGCCGGGTCGCCGAGGCCGGTGCGGGCCTCCACCAGGGTCGAGCCGCTCAGCGGATCGGCCTGGGCGCCGCCGCTCAGCCGGCTGACGGTCCTATCCGAGGCCAGGATCAGGTGCGGCTGGCCGGGCTCGGCGTCGCCGGAGACGAGGACCGAGCGGGAATGGGGCGCGCAGGTCAGCATCAGACCTACCGCGTCGCTGTTGGGCATGCCCCAGGCCAGCTTCGCCTCCTGGCCGTCGAAGAAGTAGTTCCAGCCCATGGGCTCGGAGGCGGACATCGGGCGCAGCGCGCAGGCCGACGGTCCGGCGAGGGCGGCGATCCAGCAGCAGGCGATCAGAACTTTGCGCATGGCCACGCCCCGCGTTCCTTACTTGAACGCAGGGAATGGGGATTCGGTTCACTGTCCGGGGCCGGATGACCCCGCAAACAGTGTCAGAACGGCGAGAAGCGCTCCGCCAGGGCCTGGGCCGCGGGGGCCTTCTGTTCGCGGCTGAGGTCGCCGCGACCGCCGTAGGAGATGCGCGCCTCGGCGATCTGGGTGTGGCGGATGGTGTTGGCGGCCGAGACGTCCTCGGGCCGCACGATGCCGGAGACGGTCAGTTCGCGCAGTTCGTTGTTGGCGCGGACCTCCTGGCGGCCCTGGATGACCAGGTTGCCGTTGGGCAGGACGCCGGTGACCACCGCGGCGATGGTCAGCTGCACCTTTTCCGAGCGGGCCACCACGCCCTTGCCGTCGGTGGAGTTGGCGCCGTTGATCCCGATCATGTTGGCGGGGTCGAAGCCGCCCGGCAGGACCTTGCCGAGACTGGATTCCAGCCCGAACAGGTGGGGCATGCCCGCCGACATGGAGTTGGCGCGCGAGCGGGTGGTCTGGTTCGACATCTGGGCCGAGTCGTCGATGGTGATCGAGACAGTCAGGATGTCGCCGATCTTGCTGGCGCGCTGGTCGTTGAAGAAGGTCCGCGCCCCCGTGCGCCACAGCGAATTGGCCGAGGCGGGCGTCGGCTCCGTGGCCGGGTTCACCAGGGTCTGCTGCACGGGCACCAGGCCGGCCGGATAGGCCATGGGGGCCAGCTGGGGACCCTTGAGGGTCTCCTTGACCGAGGAGCAGGCGGCGAGACCGAGAACCAGGCCGCAGACGAGATACGCGCGCATTTGAGACACCCTTGAACTAGCGGAGGGAGGCGAGGCCGGAGGAGCGGACGGCGCCGGCCTCGGGGCCGGTCAGTGCTGTGCCCCGGCCGGTGGCGACCGCCTGAATGATCTTCTTCGATTGGGGATTGAGCACCTGGAAGCTCTCGCCCACCGCCGCCGGTCCGAGCGCCTTGCCCTGGAGGGTCAGCTCGACCGCGCCGTCGCGGTAGATCACCTGGACCAGGTCGTCCTTGGCGATCACCCGGGGCGGGGTCAGGTCATGGGCCGCCACCGCCGCGCCTTCGCGCAGGGGACGCCGGGCGGCCTGGCCGATGATCTGTTCGGCGTCGCGCGGCGTGTCGGGCGGCGCCAGATGGCCCTGGACCTTGGCCCAGATCACGTCCTCGGGCTGGACGATCTCGCCGGCGGCGAGGCTGCGGGAATAGGTCAGGACCTCGACGGTCTTTTCGCCGCGCACCGGGGCGGAGGCCTCGCGCGGGGCCGAGCCGCCGCCGCCCTTGACCACCAGGCGGCGGAAGCCGGAAGGATTGTCCCAGTCCAGGCCGTTGGCGTGGGCGATGCGCTGGACCTGGCCCGCGTCCAGCACGGCGCTGGCGCCCGCCTGGGGCGCGACGCCCACCGGGACCCCGGCCGCGCGGCCGGCGTCGTCGAACAGGTCGCCGAGGGTGATGCGGCCGTCGCCCGAGACCAGCTCGGAGCGGAGTTCGACCGGCGTGCCGGCCAGCGCCGGGCCGGTGAGACAGAGGCAGGCGGCGAGGGCGGTGAGGAACGCGCGCATGATCCGCCTCAGCCCTTGATCTGCGAGGTGGTGGCCAGCATCTGGTCGGCGGCCGAGACGACCTTGGAGTTCATCTCGTAGGCGCGCTGGGCCACGATCAGGGCCGAGATTTCGCTGACGGCGTCGACGTTGGACGCCTCGGTGTAGCCCTGCTGCAGGAAACCGAGACCCGGCTGGGCTGGGGCGGCGACGTTGGGCGCGCCCGAGGCGCCGGACTGCAGGAACAGGTTGTCGCCGATAGCTTCCAGCCCCGCCTCGTTGAAGAAGCTGGCGATCTCCAGATTGCCGACCGTGTTGGGCGCGGCCTGGCCGTCGATGGCGACCTGCACCTGGCCGGTCTTGGAGATGATGATGTCGGTGGCGTTCTGGGGGATGGTGATCTGGGGGATCACCAGATAGCCGTCGTTGGTGACCAGCTGGCCCTGGTCGTTGACCGAAAAGTTGCCGGCGCGGGTGTAGGCGGTCTCGCCCGACGGCATCTGGACCTGGAAGAAGCCCTTGCCATTGATGGCCAGGTCCAGCTTGTTGCCGGTGGCGGTCAGGTTGCCCTGGGTGGTGATGCGGTAGACCGAGCCGGCCTTGACGCCGCCCCCCACCTGCACCCCGGTCGGCACCACGGTGCCGGCGTCCGACGACTGGGCCCCCATGCGCTCGACGTTGTCGTAGAGCAGGTCCTCGAACTCGGCGCGCTGCTTCTTGAAGCCAACGGTGTTCATGTTGGCGATGTTGTTGGAGATGACTTCGACGTTCAGCTGCTGGGCAGCCATGCCGGTGGCGGCGATACGAAGGGCGCGCATGCTCTACCTCAGCTCACCCGACCCAGACGGTCGATGGTGTTCTTGGATTGCTCGTTCTGCTGGTCGACGATCTTCGCCATGCGCTCATAGGCGCGCTGGACCTCGATCAGCTGGGTGATTTCGACGATGGGTTTGACGTTGGAGCCTTCCAGCATGCCCTGGTGCATGCGCACGTCCGGCGCGGACTGGGCGGCGGCGTTGGAGAGGTTGGCGTAGAGGTTTGAGCCGTCCTTCGACAGGACCGACAGGGTGTCGAAGCGGGCCAGGCCGATGCGGCCCACGCGTTCCGAACCCTGGCTGACGATGCCGTCGGCCGAGATGGTCGGCTCCGGCTTGACCGGGTCGAGCGTGATCGGGCCGCCCGAATCGTCCAGCACCGGATGGCCGTCGGCGGTGGTCAGCTGGCCGGTGGCGTCGGTGGAGAAGCGGCCGTCGCGGGTGTAGCGCTCGCCCGCCGCGGTGGAGACCTTGAAGAAGGCCTGGCCCTCGATGGCCACGTCGAGCGGCCGGCCCGTGGTGCGCAGGTCGCCCTGGGCGAAGTCGCGCCCGACGCCGGAATCCAGCACGAACTGGGCCGGAGCCTGGATGCCGGCGTTCCTGGCCGGCGCCCCCGCCTCGGTCCCCAGCAACAGCTGCTCGACCTTGAAGCCGGCGGTGTCGACATTGGCCAGGTTGTTGGCCGTGATGTCCATCTGCCGCTGCAGGGTCGTCTGGCGGGAAAGGGCGATGTAGGCGACGTTGTCCACGAGGGGCCTTGGCGATTAAGAAGTCACGGCTGCGACGTTGCAACCTTCGCGCCATGGTTAACGCGGCCAAAATCAAAGGCTTAAGGACAGATTTCCCGGGCAGGGGCCCTGGCTGACCCGGCAAAAAATGCCCGCGGGAAGCCCTTTCCAAACCAGTCGTTAACCAAACCGGGACGACCTTGCCTGCCTGCGAAGGTTCCTGGGCGGGGCGACGGCGAAGGCCATGTTGTTTTTCAAGAAAAAGCCGAAGCCGGAGGCCGGGGAAGAAGCCGCCGAGACTCCCGCGCCGGCCGAAGGCGCCGAGGGCGAAGAGGGCGTACCGCCGAAGAAGAAGCTTCCGATCCTGATCATCGCCATCGCCGCGGGGGTGATCCTGCTGGGCGGCGGCGGCGCGGGCGCCTGGTTCTTCGTGCTGGCCCCCAAGGCCCCGGCCGACGCGGCCAAGGAGAAGCCGAAGAAGAAGGAGAAGAAGGAAGGCGACAAGAAGGACGCCAAGGGCGCGGGCCAGGTCCGCGAGGGCCCCGACGGCGTGACCTTCTACACCCTGCCCGACCTGACCGCGAACCTGCAGTCGGCCGAGGGCAAGCCGTCGTTCCTGAAGCTCAAGCTGACCTTCGAGATGAAGGACGCGGCCACCGCCGACGCGCTCGAGGAGCAGGCGCCGCGGATGAAGGACATGTTCACCGCCTTCCTGCGCGAACTGCGCCCCGAGGACCTCAACGGCAGCCAGGCCTCGTTCCAGCTGCGCATGGAGATCCTGCGCCGCGCCAACCTGATCCTGGCCCCTTCGAAGATCGACGCCGTCGATATCGAAGAAATGCTCATCCAGTAGCGAGTTCAGTTCCCGCCCCATGGCCGACGAAGTCGAACAGACCGATCCCGCAGACGCCCTCGTCGATCCCGGCCAGACGCTGATCGGCGACGACGAGCGCGCGCTTCCGGGCGGCGGGGGTTCCGAGCGCATCCTCAACCAGGATGAAATCGACAGCCTCCTGGGCTTCGACCTCTCCGACGAGGAGGGGGCCGAGCGCTCCGGCATCCGGGCCATCATCAATTCGGCGCTGGTCTCCTACGAGCGCCTGCCCATGCTCGAGATCGTCTTCGACCGGCTGGTCCGGCTGATGACGACATCCTTGCGCAACTTCACCTCCGACAACGTCGAAGTCAGCCTGGACAACATCTCGTCCATCCGTTTCGGCGACTACCTGAACTCGATCCCGCTCCCGGCGATCCTGGCGGTGTTCCGGGCCGAGGAGCTGGACAACTACGGCCTGCTGACGGTCGATTCGAACCTGATCTATTCGATCGTGGACGTGCTGCTGGGCGGCCGTCGCGGCACCGCGGCGCTGCGCATCGAGGGACGGCCCTACACCACCATCGAGCGGGTGCTGGTGCAGCGGATGGTCGAGGTGGTGCTGGCCGACGCCAAGGCGGCCTTCGAGCCCCTGACCCAGGTGGACTTCAACCTGGACCGGCTGGAGACCAACCCCCGCTTCGCCGCCATCGCCCGGCCGGCGAACGCCGCCATCCTGGTCAAGCTGCGCATCGACATGGAAGACCGCGGCGGGCGCATCGAGCTCTTGCTGCCCTATGCGACGCTGGAGCCCATCCGCAAGATGCTGCTGCAGCAGTTCATGGGCGAGAAGTTCGGACGCGACAACATCTGGGAAGGCCACCTGGCCACCGAACTCTGGACCACCCAGGTGGAGGTCTCCGCCATCCTGGACGAGCAGCAGACGCCGCTGTCCAAGGTCCTGGACCTGAAGGTCGGCGAGACCCTGATGCTCAACGCCACCCCCGACAGCCTGGTGCAGCTGCGCTGCGGCGCCATCGGCCTGACGCGCGGGCGCATGGGCCGGCGCGGCGACCACATCGCCGTCAGGGTCGAGCAGCCGCTGCAGATCGCCGGCGCCAAGTCCGTACTGGATCAGTGATGGATATGGTCGGCCTCTCCATGGAGATCCTGCTCGCGGTCCTGCTGGTCGCGGCCCTGATCTATGGCGTGCGGCTGGAGAAGAAGCTCAAGGCGCTGCGCGACAGCCAGGCGGGCTTCGCCCAGGCGGTGATGGCGCTGGACGCGGCGGCCGCCAAGGCCGGCGCCGGGCTGGAGGGACTGAAGCAGGTCGCCGACGAGACCCACGACGAACTGCACGACCGCATCCTGAAGGCCCGCGAGCTCAAGACCGAACTTGAGCGGCTGATGGCCCGCGCCGAACGCCTGGGCCCGGCCTTGCAGCCGGCGCCCCCCGCCCCCGCCTCCGGCCTGGAGGGCCTGCGCGCCCTGGCCGAGAGCGTCGCGCCCCACGTCCTTCCCGAGCGCCAGCCCGCCCGTCCTGCCCAGGACCGCCCCGTAAAGCCGGCCCGTTCGGCCGCCCATAACCTCGACGAGGATCTGTTCGAGGGCTCCGGAGACTTCAGATGAGCCGTGTACCGCGTCTTCTGCCGCTGCTGGCGGTCGCCATCGGGGGCGTGCTGGCCCTGAAGGCCGTCGCGGGTCTCGAGGGCGCGCCGGCGTTTCTGAAACAGGCCACGGCCTTCGCCGAGACCCCCGGCGCCGCCGAGCAGAAGAAAAAGCCCGCCAAGAAGGACCCGGCCGCCCCCGCCGATCCCGCCGCCGCGCCTGACGCGGCCGCAGGCGCAGGAACGGGAGCCGGCGCCGGCGAAGGCGCCGCCGTGGCGGGCGC
>CAYSNW010000089.1:3930-9989 GCA_964432415.1 uncultured Caulobacteraceae bacterium | reverse complement strand
GGGCCGCCGGGGTGGGCCAGGGGGGGGGGGGAGGGGCCCTTGGGGACTCGGGCCGGGTGGGTGGGCGGGGCCCGGCGGGGGGCGGGCGCGTCCGCGGCGGGCGCCAGCGCCGCCCAATCCGGTAGGGCGACCGCCGTCCGCCCGGGCGCCGCCGCGTCGCCGCCGCTGCGCGGATCGGGGCCGTAGCGCTGAACCTCCATCCCGCCATAGTTCACGGTCGTGACCCGGGGCGCGATCGCCGCCTCCCTGAACGCGGCCTCCACCAGCGGATACCAGCCCTTCAGCTCCTCCGCCTTGGTCTTGGGCGGCTGCCTGGCGCGGCCGGCCAGCACCACCCGGTCGCGCGCCCGCGTCAGGGCCACGTAGAGCAGGCGCAGGTCCTCGTCGCGCGCGCGGTCCTTGCGCCACTGGCGCGCGGCGGCCGAGGCGTCGCAGTCGTTCTTGCCGCTGGCGCACCACAGGAAGCCGGCGCCGGGAAGCTCCAGCAGGGCCGAGCCCCTGGGCTCCTGGGCGCTGACCGTCTCGGGCAGGAAGACGATGGGCGCCTCCAGCCCCTTGGATCCGTGGGCGGTCATCACCCGCACCTCGCCCCTCGGCTCGTCCATCTCGCGCTTGATGGTCAGGTCCAGCCGCGCCAGGGCGTGGACCACGCTCTCCAGGTCGCGATGTCCGCGCTGCTCCACCGCCCCGACCTGGGCCAGCAGGGCGTCGATGGCGTCGCCGGCCTCGGGACCCAGCCGGGTCATGAAGCGGGCGCGGAAGGAGCGTTTGTCCTCGTCCAGTCGGGCGAACAGGCGGTTGAAGAGGTCGAAGGGGGTGCGGAGCCTCGCCTCCTCGCGAACCCAGTCCAGCAGCCGGTGGGCCCGGTCCCATTCGGCGCGCTCCTCCGCCCGTGCGGCCAGGGCCTGGCGCAATGAACCCTTCCGGCCCCAGGCCAGGTGAAACAGGCTGTCCTCGTCCAGGTCCGCGAAGGGGCTCCTCAGCACCGCCGCCAGGGTCAGGTCGTCGTCGGGGAACTGGACCAGCCGCGCCAGCGCCAGGGCGTCCTCGAACACCGGATGTTCCGACAGCTTCAGCCGGTCGGCGCCGGCCACCGGCACGCCCCGGCGCTTCAGCGCCCGCAGCACCTCCTCGAACAGCACCGCGCGCTTGCGCACCAGCACCAGGACGTCTCCGGGATTGGCGGCGCGATAGCCCCTGATCTTGCGGTCATGCACCTGCTCGCCGCGCTTGAGCAGGGCCTCGATCTCGTCGGCGATCCGTTCGGCCAGCCGCCGCCAGGCGCCCGGGACGCGGGCGTCCACCGGCTCGTCCCAGGCCGGCAGTTCGGGCGTCTCCGCCTCGCGCTCCAGCGGCCACAGGTCCACGCAGCCGGCGTGTTCGATACGCAGCGCGATGTGCTGGACGTCCTCGTCCCCGGAGTCGGGCGCGATGCCCCGTTTCAGCTCCGGCGGGCGGAACACTGCGTCGACGAAGCCCAGCACCTCCGGGGTCGAGCGCCAGGACTCCAGCAGGGGCACGCGCGCCCAGGCTGGTCCCAGCGCCAGGGCCCGAGTCTCGTAGAAGGCCGCTTCGATGCGCAGCCGTTCCGGCGCTGCGCCCTGGAACGAGAAGATCGACTGCTTCTCGTCGCCCACCAGGAACAGGCTGCGCTCGACCCGCGCCTCGCGCCGCTCCGCCCCCGCGCCGGAGAAGAAGTCCGAGGTCAGGGCCCGCAGCATTTCCCACTGCTCCGGCGCCGTGTCCTGGGCCTCGTCGATCAGGATGTGGTCGATGCCGCCGTCCAGCTTGAACAGCACCCAGGCCGCGTCGGTGCGCTCGGTCAGCAGCGAGCGGGCGCGGTCCACCAGGTCGGAAAAGTCCAGCACCCGCCGCCGCGCCTTGGCCGCCTCGTATTCGCGCACATAGACCGCCGCCAGCACCATGGCATGGACCGTGTCGGCGGCGACCCGGGCGGCGCGCGCGGTCTGGAAGGCGGCGGCCAGCCGCTCCTGCTCCTCGACCAGCCAGGCGCAGGTCGTCGGATCGATGGCCCTGGTCGCCAGGCTCTTTCGCGGCTCTCCCGCGCCGGTGAAGAAGAGGCCGCGCACCGTCTCGACATCGGCGATCCCGGCCTCGGCGGCTTCGGCCACCGCCTGCAGGACAAGGCCGCGTCTCCGGTCGGCGTCCGATCCCAACGCCAGGCTTCGTGCGGCGGCGAACCAGGCGTGGGTGTCGAACGCGGGCGGGTTGACTGCGTCGCGCTCCAGGGCTTCCGGGTCCTGAAGCCGCTCCAGGCCCACCAGGGCGGCCACCGTCTCCGGCAGGCGCTCCATGCCGCCGATCCCGCCGATCCAGCGCGCCAGGGCTTCGCGCCGGTGCTCGAAGACGGTGAACATGGCCTCGAAGTCGTCAAAGGCCAGGGCCACGGCGAACCGTTCATACGCCTGGGCCAGCAGGCCCTCGCCGAACGCCTCACGCGCGACCGCATCACGGGCCTCCGCCGCCAGTTCGGCCGCGCCCGCGTCGTCGATAACCTCGAAGCCCGGCGACACCCCGGCCTCGATCGGAAAGCGCTTGAGCAGCTTTTCGCAGAAGGCGTGGATGGTCTGGATCTTCAGCCCGCCTGGGGTCTCCAGCGCCTTGGCGAACAGCCGGCGCGCCCGCGACAGATCCTCCTCGTCGTAGGCGTCCGCCCCGCGCCCCTCGAGTTCGGCCAGGGCGTCCTTGAGGGCTTCGCTTTCCAGCACCGACCACTTGCCCAGGTCCTCGAACAGCCGCCGCTGCATCTCCGCCGCCGCCGCCTTGGTGTAGGTGACGCAGAGCAGGGTCTCGGGCCGCGCGCCGCCCAGCAGCAGCCGCGCCACCCGCGAGACCAGGGTGGTGGTCTTGCCCGAGCCCGCGTTGGCGCTGACGAAGGCCGAGACCCTGGGGTTCGAGGCGGTGACCTGGGCGTCGCGGGCGTTCATTGTCCCGCCTCGCCGTCGTCGTCGCCCGAGGACCATTCCCGCACGCGGGCCAGGTGGTCGTAGTCGCTGGCGTAGGCCATGTGCTGGGGCGCGGTGCGCGAGCGGTAGGGCTGGGCCGGGTTCTGATAGCGCCGCACCAGATCCTGAAGGCCGCTCCAGGCCTGCTCGGCCGTCTCCTCGCTGGGGGGCAGGTCCTTCAGCGCCTCGCCCGGCAGGCCGCGCGCCTCCTCCTTGCCGGCGGGATCGCGCCCGGTGACCCGCACATAGAGCAGCTCGCCCGGGGGTGTCGGCTCCACGCCCTCGAGGCCGCCGCGAGCGATCATGGCCGCGGTCAGGGGGAGCTGGCTGGCGAAGCCCAGGCGCACCTGCTTGGCGCTCGGCGCCGCGCCGGTCTTGAAGTCCAGCACATGGGCGAAGCCGCCGGCGATCTCGATGCGGTCCGCCCGCGCCGCCAGGGTGAAGTCCAGGTCCGGCAGCTTGAGCCGCGCCTCGCGCTCGACCAGCACCTCGATAGGGCCCGCGCGGCGACGCGTCTCGAAATCGACGATCCAGTCCGCCGCCCGCGCCGCCAGCGGCCGCTCGCGGGTCAGGGCGGCGTCCGGCGCCCCGTGCTCGGACAGGGAGGCGAGATAGGCGCTGCTGAAGGTCGCCGCGCGCATATCCGGGGCCAGCTCCGGCCAGGCCTCGGAGAAAGCCTCCATGGCCGCGTGGATGGCGGTGCCCCGCAGCCGCGCGTCCACCGGTTCGTCCGGCCGGTCCATGGCGCGCAGCCTCAGCACATTGCGGGCGTAGACGGCGTAGGGATCGCGCACCCAGGCCTCGACCTGGGTGACGAACAGCAGCTTCGGACGCGCGCTCAGCGGCGGCGTGGGGGCCGGCCGGGTCGCGGGCCTCAGGTGCGCGGGCGGATCGTCCACCGCCGCGTCCAGGTTTCGCGCCCAGTCCAGGATGTCCTGGCGTGTGGGCAGCGCCGTTCCCGCGCCGGCCGCCACCGTCTGCAGCCGCCACAGCCAGCGCGAGCGTACGGCGGGTTGGCCGTCGCGCCGCTCGGAATGGATCAGATAGACCTCCGGCGCGCAGGCGCCCTGGGCGAAGTCGTGGGCTGACTGGCCGATGGCCCGCTCGGGCGGCGGCAGGCCCAGCGCCCTGCGCATGGGGCGCGACAGGAAGGGGTCGGTCCCCGCCTGCGCCGGCCAGCTGCCCTCCTCCAGCCCGGCCAGGATCAGCCGGTCGGCGCTGACCATGCGGCCTTCGATGGCGCCCAAAATCCGCAGACGCGGGTGGGTGACCCCGCCCGGGCGCACCGTCTCACCGGCGATCAGCCGCCCGGCCAGGGCCTCGAACTCCTCGGCCGAGACCGCGGGCAGGGCCTCGCCCTCCTCGATCAGGGCGGCGAACAGCCGCGCGGCGGCCTCGCCGTCGGGGCCGGACCACAGGTCTCCCAGCCCGCCGGCCGGATCGCGGGCGAGGGCCTCCAGCGTCTCCGCCGTCAGCCGCGCGGCTTCGGCGACCGGCAGGGGGGACCGGAAGCCCTCGATCAAGGGCGAGATCAGGCCGTGAACGCGCCGGGCGAAGGCTTCGGCCCGGTCGAGGTCGTCGAGCAGCCCCGGCCGCGGCGGCTCACCATCGCGCCCGGGGCGGCGTTTGCGTTCGATCTGTTCGAACAGAGCGCCCCAGTCGGCGCGGCGGGGCCCGCGCAGCACCGTCCGCTCCAGGGCGTCCAGGCCCTCGGCCTTGGCCTGAGGCTCCAGCCCGAGCCTGACGTAGGGATGCTTCAGCGCCGCCAGGATCAGCACCGGATCGGCGCCGTCGCAGGCCAGGGCGGCGACCAGCCCGGCCAGCACCCCCGTCGGAAATCCCGACAGCGGCGCACCGGCCGAGGAGTCGGCGGTGATGTCCCAGCGCGACAGGCGCGCGGACACCCGCCGGGCCAGGGTCTGGTCCGGCGTGATCAGGGCGCAGGTCCGGTCCGGGCTCTCCAGGGTCTCGCGCATCAGCAGGGCGACGACGGCCGCGGCTTCCTCCTCGCCGCGTGCGCCGATCACCGACAGCCCGGACAGGCCCTCGGCGATGACATCGATCCCGGCCTTCTCGCCCTCCTCACGCAGGTTGCGGATCTGGGTCAGCCAATCGGCAGTGGCCTCGGCAGGCCTCAGCGCCTCGTTGACCACCCTCCGGCGCGAGCGGCCGCAGGCGGCGGAGGAGGGCGGCTCGTCCGACGGCCAGTCATGGACCTGGTCGCGCGTCAGGCCGTGGGCTTCCAGCAGGCGCTTCATCGCCGCCTGTGGATGCTGTTCGTCGATCTGGTCCCAGGCGCTGCCCGCCAGGTCCTTGTCGAGTCCAGGCAGGATCACCAGGCCGCGCGGCGCAGCCGCCGCCGCGGCCAGCAGTTCGGTCGTCGCCGGAGCGCCCCCCGTGGCGCCCGCCACGACGAGAGGGTGTTCCGGCGGCCGCTCGCGCCACTGCCGCGCCAGCAGCCGGGTCAGGCGCACCCGCCGGTCGGTGGGGTCGATCAGGCCCATGGCCTCCAGGCGTCTGGGCCATTCCCTCACCGCCAGGCGCAACACCTCGGCCGACAGCAGCCAGTGGCGCGCGTGCTCGGCCCCGCCCAGCTCCTCGATGGCCTCGGGCTCGAAGCGTTCCTCGATCCACAGGCTGTCCAGAAATCCGGCCAGGGCGTCGGCCATCTCCAGGGCCGCGGGCGCGTCCAGGCTCCGCCCGAGCTGAGGTCCGTGCGCGCTGACCAGCCGCGCCAGTTCGAAGCGGCGGCGCAAGGGCGTGGCCGCCGCCGGCAGGTCCAGCGCCAGGTCCCCCGGCTCGAACGGCGGCTCGCCTTCCTCCAGGTCGCCGACCGCGCGCACCTGGGGCAGCAAAACCGCCCTGCCTCCCGCCGCCTTGACGAAGGCCTCGGCCAGGGCGCGTCCCCCACGCCGGGTGGGGGTCAGGACCGTGGCGTCCGCCAGGCCCTCCGGCCCGTGCGGGGCCAGGGCTTCATGCAGGCCCCGGGCCAGGTCGTCGACGAACGGCCGATGGGCGGCGATGGTGAACCAGCGCGGCGCGGGCCGGTCGAAGGGGTTCAAGCGCGGCCCCCTTCTTCAAATTCCTTCCCCC
>CAYSNW010000089.1:0-3830 GCA_964432415.1 uncultured Caulobacteraceae bacterium | reverse complement strand
GGGGGAAGGATGATTTGGGAGGCCTCCCCGGGTGGTGGTCATCTCATCTTGTCGCGCCGTCGGCGGCCAGCTTCGCCTCGGCCTCGGCCCGTGATTTGGGATCGCCCACGTGCATCCAGAAGCCGTCCAGCACGCGCCCGTGCAGCCGACCCTGTTCCGCCAGCCGGCGCCACACCCGCGTCAGCGAGAACGGCCCTCGCGGCTCGCCGTCGACGATCTGCGGCTTGGTGATGTGCACGCCCATGTAGGCGAAGGGCGCGCTGGGCGCCTCGCCGCGGAAGGCCAGTTCGCCCGAAGGCCTGAGGAAGAAGTCCCCGGACCCCTCGAACCCGATGGAGTTGTCGCGCCTGGCCAGCAGCAGCAAGGCGTCCATCCGCTCCGGGTCCCAGGCGGCGGCCATGTCGGCGAGCGCATCGGCCTGGTCGAGCCAGACGGAATCGATATTGGCCACCCACACCGGGTTGTCGCCGAGCAGCTTTCTCGCCCGCTTCAGCCCGCCCCCGGTCTCCAGCAGCATGGCCCGCTCGTCGGAGATGACGATCTTCGGCGCGGCGCGCTCCGCCAAATGGCCCTCCAGCCGGTCGGCGAACCAGTGGACATTGACCACGGCGGTCTCGACCCCGGCGGAGCCCAGCCGGTCGAGCACATGATCGATCAGGGGCCGTCCGCCCACCTCGACCAGGGCCTTGGGCCGGTCGTTGGTCAGGGGCCGCATGCGGGTGCCGAGACCCGCGGCCAGCACCATGGCGGTCTTCGGACAGCTCACGAGCGCACCTCCGCCGGCACGTGGCGCTCGAACCAGCGGGCCAGGCCCTCCATACCGGGGGCCTTGAGGTTGCGGTTCAGGTGCCCCCACATGCGCGGCATGAAGGCCTGATAGCGCGGCTTGCCGTCGCGCACGATCAGGCGCGCGAAGATGCCGAGAATCCGGGCCTCGTTCAGCGCCGCCAGCGCCGCGTAGTCGGCCATGAAGGCCTCGCGGTCGACCTCTGGGCGCAAAGCGAAATAGTGGTCCAGGGCAGCGGCCTCCAGCTCGGGGGCCACGTCGCGTCGGGCGTCCTGCAACAGGGAGTGCAGGTCCCAGGACGGATGGGCCCTGAGGCAGTCCTGGAAGTCGATCATCCCGACCCGCGCGGCGCCCGAACGGTCGGGCAGCCACAGCAGGTTCTCCGCGTGGTAGTCGCGGTGGGCGAAGGCGTTCGCCCCCCGGTCGGCCCGGGCCCTGAGCGGCGCCCACAGGGCGTCCCACTCGGCGACGGCCTCGTCGGACAGCCGCACCCGCGGATCGAAGCGGGGATACCACTCGGTGAACAGGTCGGCGCCGGTCTTCAGCGCCAGATCGTCGTAGGTCAGGAGCGGCCAGGCGGCCCCGTCCGGGTCCAGGACGAGTGGCGGCGCTTCGGCGTGCATCCGGGCCAGGGCCTCGATGGCGGCGAAATACAGCGGCCGCTCCTCCGTTCCGGTCTCGATCAAGCGGGCGAACAGGCCCTCGCCCAGGTCCTCGGTCACCGCCAGGCCGGACGGTGCGTCCACCGCCACGATTTCCGGCGCGGACAGGCCGCGCGCCCGCAGGAACCGCGCCGCCGCCACGAAGGCGTCCACCCGTCCCGCCGCCAGCCGGGCCAGGGCGTTGTAGCCCTGTTCGGCCCGTTCGCCCGGGGAGGCTTTTGGCGGGCAGGGCGCGCTCTCCGCCGAGGGCGGGGCGTCCATCAGCATCAGGGTCTGGCCGTCGGGCAGCACCAGCCGCTCGTAGCGCCGGGTGGAGGCGTCGCCGGGCAGGGGGTGGCGTTCGGCGCGGCCGAGGCCTGCGCCCTGCAGAAAGGCCAGCCTGACCGCTTCCCGGTCAGTCTTTGGCCGGTCAGTCTCAGGTCGTGCCGAACTCAAGCTGGCGTCCTTTCCACGAGCCGTGGGGGACGAGCCTGGCGACCCGTCCCTCCCCCTGTTGCGTCAGCTCTATATCGAGTCGGTCGGGGGGCAGGCGAGGGCCAAGACGCTGCGGCCATTCGACCAGCACGGCGCCCTGGTCCAGGGCCTCGTCCAGGCCGAGCTCGTCCGCCTCCTCGGGACGGTTCAGGCGGTAGAGGTCGAAGTGCGCCACCGGCAGCTTCCCCTCGTAGAACTGCACCAGGGTGAAGGTGGGCGAAGGCACGTCCTCGTCCGGCGTGGTCAGGGCCCGGATCAGGCCGCGCGCCAGGGTCGACTTGCCCGCGCCCAGCTCGCCCCAGAGAAGGATCACGTCGCCGGTCTTCAGCAGCGGCGCCAGGGCCGCGCCCAGCCGGGTGGTGGCCTCGGCGTCGGCCAGGTCGAAGGCGACCTCGGCGTTCACGCGAATTCCGCGTCCGGCTGCGAGGGCAGCACCCGCTCGACATAGGCCTTCAGCGCAAAGGTGGCCTTGGCCGAGTCGACGTCGAGCCGCGCGGGCGGGATCAGGGGCCCGACGGTCAGGCGGAACGGCTGGCGGCGCTTGTTCAGCAGCTCGTGGAACAGGGTGATGTCGCGCATCTCGCTGGAGAAGCGGTTGAACAGGTGAAACAGCGTCGACCACGGGCCGGTGATGTGGATCGGCACGATCGGCGCCTGGTACTTGCGCGCCAGCGATACCGCCGTCACTGCCCAGGTCGGATCGGACAGGGAGCCGTCCTTCGCCCGGCGCGCCAGGCGCCCGGCGGGGAACAGCACCAGGGCCCGCTCGGCTTCGAAGGCGTCCTTGGCCGCCTGCAGGGTGGCGCGGGTCTTTTCGCGCGTGCGCTTGGCCTCGACCCATTCGACCGGGATCAGCACCTCCTCCAGCCGCGGCGAGACCCGGATGGCGTCGGCGTTGGCGAAGAAGATGGCGTCCTGCCGCACGCGCTTCAGCCCATCGTAGACCGCGATCCCGTCGGCGATGCCCGTGGGATGATTGCAGATCACCACACAGCGGCCGGAGGTCGGCACGCGATCGAGGAACAGGGTCGAGACTTCCAGGTCCAGCAGGCCCGAGGCGTAGCGCAGGGCCTCGGCGCCCGGCATGTCCGCGATGGCGTCGGCCATGGCGCGCGCCTTGCGGTAGTCCAGCATCCGGTAGAGCGCCGGCCTGACCAGGGGCCAGACAATCGAACCCGTCAGCTTCGGCGCCCGCTCGGCGATCAGCACGTCGATGATGTGGGGCGCGGTCATCGCGGGCGATTGTGGGGAGCGTCGCGGGGCGGGGCAAGCTTACGGCTCCGGACTCTACCCGGCGGAATTGGGAGGGAAACGGGTATGCGCATTTTCGCACAACACCTGTGCCGCGGGGCGCTCTAGCGCCGGACTTCCCCAAGGTCTAAACCGCCTGCCAATCAGGCTAAAGACCTCAAAGGGAGACGCCCGTGCGCGACATTCGTCATTTCATCGATGGCCGTGTGGTCGAGGGCAAGTCGGGGCGCTTCGGCGACGTGTTCAATCCGAACACCGGCGAGGTCCAGGCCCGCGTGGCCCTGGCCACGGTCGACGAGATGGACCTGGCCGTACAGGCGGCTTCGAAGGCCTTCCCCGAGTGGGCCAGCGTCAATCCCCAGCGCCGCGCCCGGGTCATGTTCGAGTTCAAGCGCCTGGTCGAGGCGCGTATGGACGAGCTGGCCGAGCTGCTCTCCTCCGAGCACGGCAAGGTCATCGCCGACTCGAAGGGCGACATCCAGCGCGGCCTGGAAGTCATCGAATTCGCCTGCGGCATCCCCCACGCGCTGAAGGGCGAGTACACCCTGGGCGCCGGCCCCGGCATCGACGTCTATTCCATGCGCCAGCCGCTGGGCGTGGTGGCGGGCATCACCCCGTTCAACTTCCCGGCCATGATCCCGATGTGGATGTTCGGC
>CAYSNW010000088.1:0-10417 GCA_964432415.1 uncultured Caulobacteraceae bacterium | reverse complement strand
CGCGCGGCCCGGCGCGCGGCGCCCTTGCTGGCCCGCGCGGGCCGGGTGGTCATCATCGGCGCGCCGGACCCCGACCGGGGCTGCCGGCTGGAGCAGCTGCAGGCCTACTACGCCGCCCGCCGGATTCCGGCGGAGGTCCAGCTGCTGCCGCGGGCGCCGGAGATGGGCCCCGCCCTGGTCGCGGCCGCCTCGGCCCTGGGCGCCGACCTCCTGGTCGCCGGCGCTTTTGGCCGTTCGCGTTTGCGCGAGCTCATTTTCGGCGGCGCTACACGCGCTATCCTGCAGGCGGACGGACCGTCCCTGTTTCTCGCCCACTGACCTGGAGACACTCACCATGGGCCTTTCCCGCATCGTCATGCGCCTGGCGCGCAACCCCGGGACCGAATTCGCCGACGGCGACGACCACAGGGGCTACACCCTGTGCGCGCCCCTGACCGGCGACGGCCTGATCGACGAGGCGGGCTTCCGGCAGATGCGCGACGATTGCACCGTGCGCCGCTTCGCCCCCGACGAGGACGCCCAGGAGGGCCGCCTGGCCCGGCGCGGCGAGCGCTGGTTCTTCGACTACGAGGAAGGCGCGGCCGACGACGAGCCGGTCTACAAGCTGGGCCAGCACCGCTTCGCCGTGGGCGAGTATGTGACCGTGGCCGACGAGGACGGGCGGCTCCTGACCTACAAGGTCACCGACGTGCAGGCGGCCTGAGCAGGCCTCGGCGTCAGCCGCCGACGTTGC
The DNA here is from genome assembly GCA_964432415.1 of uncultured Caulobacteraceae bacterium. GTDB lineage: Bacteria > Pseudomonadota > Alphaproteobacteria > Caulobacterales > Caulobacteraceae > JAFECT01. The sequence continues at coordinate 9,684 of CAYSNW010000088.1, read as the reverse complement.
GCGAGACCAGCTTCTTGGCCGACTCGAACAGGCGTTCCTCGTGGCGGCTGCGGCTCTTGACGATGGCGGCGACGATCGGCCCGGTCTTGGGCCCGCGCGCCTCGTAGCCGACGAGGCGCCAGCCGTCGCTGGAGGTCCGTTCGTCGAACAGGATGTAGCTCATCCTGAGGCCCGGCCCCGACTTGCGCGAGCGCACCTCGCCCGCGTCGTCCTGGGCGCGGATGGAGACCGAGTCCTCGCCGGACTGGATGTTCACCTTGCCGGACTTGTCGCCTTCGGCGTCGATGTGGACCCCGCCGATGTTGACGTGGGCGCCGGCGTCGTTGGCGTCGACCCGGATGCCCGGCAGGTGCACCGAGGCCTTGTCGCCGCGGGTCTTCACCTTCAGGCCCGGCATGGAGACATCCGCGTCCGCGTGGGCCTCCGCCGCGTCGGCCTGCGCCCGCGCCTTGTCCGCCACCGCTTCGGCCTTTTTGGCTTCGACCTCGGCCACTGAGGCCGAGGCTTCTCCGGCCTTCGCCTCGGCGTCGCTCTTGGCCAGCTTGGCCGCGACGCCGGGCAGCATGGCGTTCAGCTGGTCCTCGACCGGCTTCATGGTGTCTTCGGCGCTGACGCCGGAGGCCAGCTTGATCAGCCGCAGGGTGACTTCCGCCCCCTTGGGCCCGACGTAGTCGCAGGACAGGCCATCGGCGGCGGTGCGCACGCGGGTCAGCGAGCCCTGGTGTTCCGGGCATTCCAGCTGGGTGACCACCCGCAGCGGCTGGTCGTCGGATTCGGAATGCTTCGACAGCCTGACCGACCGGTCGCCGCACGCCGCCAGGGCGAGCGCGGCGGTCAGAGTCACGGAGGGCAGGATGAATGCACGCATCGTTGGCCTACTGATTGTTATTAAGGCGAACCTGACTCGTGTTCATGAGCGGCGCCAGTGAATTCGAGTTAAGGCCCGACGACCGTCTCAGGCGCCGGGACGCCCGCCCTCGCGCCGCGCCAGAAAAGCCAGCCGTTCGAACAGGTGCACGTCCTGCTCGTTCTTGAGCAGGGCGCCGTGCAGCGGCGGGATCAGCTTCTTCGGATCGCGTTCGCGCAGCGTGGTCTCGTCGATATCCTCGACCAGCAGCAATTTCAGCCAGTCGAGCAGCTCCGAGGTCGAGGGTTTCTTCTTCAGCCCCGGCGCCTGACGGATCTCGTAAAAGATCCTCAGCGCCTCGGAGACCAGCCGCTGCTTCACCTTGGGGAAGTGCACGTCCACGATGGCGCGCATGGTCTCCTCGTCCGGGAAGCGGATGTAGTGGAAGAAGCAGCGGCGCAGGAAGGCGTCCGGCAGCTCCTTCTCGTTGTTGGAGGTGATCACCACCACGGGCCTGACCTTGGCCGCGATGGTCTCGCCCGTCTCGTAGACGTAGAACTCCATCCGATCGAGTTCCTGCAGCAGGTCGTTGGGGAACTCGATGTCGGCCTTGTCGATCTCGTCGATCAGCAGCACCGGCCGCTCGGGCGCCTCGAAGGCCTCCCACAGCTTGCCGCGCTTGATGTAGTTCTTCACGTCCTTGACCCGCTCGTCGCCGAGCTGGCTGTCGCGCAGGCGGGTGACCGCGTCATATTCGTACAGCCCCTGGTGCGCCTTGGTCGTGGACTTGATGTGCCAGGTGATCAGTGGCGCCTTCAGGGCCTTGGCGATCTCGTAGGCCAGCACCGTCTTGCCGGTGCCCGGCTCGCCCTTGACCAGCAGCGGCCGTTCCAGCGCCACGGCGGCGTTGACCGCGATCTTCAGATCGTCGGTCGCGACATAGTCCCGGGTGCCTTCGAAACGCGCGGCCATGCAACGGATACCCTCAAGGTTATCGCTGCAAACTAGAGCATGTCATGCAAAAGTGGACCCCACTTTTGCGCCCGGACGTGCTCTAAACTCTTGGATCAAGAACCCGATATGTTCAGGTGATTTCACCTGAACATATTGGGTTCGGGGGCCGAGGTGCGCGACCGCAAGGTGTTTTGCGGTCGCGCCTTTTCGTCGCGTCAGGTGATGCGCTTGACCGAGACCGGGTCGCTGGCGGGGAAGGATTCCTCCAGCCCCTCGTCCAGCAGGTCTTCCTGGCGGTCCTGTTCCTCGCTCGACTTGCTCACCAGCTGGTCGGGCTTTTCGCCCTCGGGCAGGGGTTCGGCGGGCTTGGCGTGGGGCGCGTGCACCTTGCGCTCGGCGCCGGTGGCGGGCTTGTCCGCCTCCTTGGCCTCGAAGGCTGAGGGCTCATGGGGGACCGATCCGCCCTCCCAACGCTTGAGTTCGACGTTCTGATCGGAGGCCTCGGTCTCGGCTCCGGACGTCTTGGGGTCTTCCGGGGTCATGGTCTGGCTCCATCTTTGTCGGCGTAGCCCAGGTCCTCGAGATCCGCGTCGTTCAGTTCGCCGCGGGACTCGAAATGCGCGGCGCTGGACTGGGCGCCGCGGCGCCCTTCAACGTCGGGGGCGTAGACCAGTTCCACCTCGTCGCGCCCACCGGCGGCCATCGCCTCCTCCGCGTCGAAGGCGAACAGGTCGTCCTCGTCGGGGCTGCCGGCCTCGCGGGTCTCCTCGTCCTCCAGGTCTTCGTCCTCGATCGCCGCCTCGTCGAAGTCGGCCTCGTCCATGGCCGGATCGTCGCGCGCGTCGCCGCGGGCGCGGGTCACGTCGAACAGGTCCGGAATCTCCTCGAAGGTCTTGAATTCGCTTCGGGAAATGCCGCCCGGCTCCTCGTCGAGGTTGTCCTCGTCGAACAGTTCGGACTGGTCCTGTTCGTCGCCGAAATCGGTCTCGGGGGCCATGGCCACGCTCCTGGTTCCCCTAAGGAACCCGGCAGCAACGCCCCTGTTCCGCTAAATCCGCGCGGCCAGGGCCCCGGCCACCTCGGCCATCGCCTCGCCCCAGCGGTTCAGCGAGGGCGTGGTGAACATCCTCACCGACGGATACCAGGGCATGGCGGAGGTCCCGAGCTTGGGCCAGACGCCGGGCGTGGCGATCATCCACACCTCGGCCCCGCAGGCGGCGGCGATGTTGGTGGTGGCGTTGGGCGGGCCGATGGAGAAATCCAGCGCGCAGCAGAGCGCGGCCAGGTCGTCCAGGTCGTCCTTCAGATTGATCCCCGGCGGCTGCCAGATCTCGATCCCGGCCGCGCGCGCGGCCTCCAGTTCGGCGGAACAGTCGCCGTACTGCAGGTTGACGAAGCTCACCCCCGGCTGCTCCAGCACCGGGCGCCACTGCTCGAAGGGCGAGAAAAAGCGCCGGCGCGCGGAATCCACCTTCAGGCTCTTCCACAGCACCCCGACCTTGGGCCTGTCGCCCAGTTCGGCCAGCACGCCCTTCCAGTAGGACACACGCTCCGTCGCGGCGGCGAGGACGCCGGGCGTCTTCGGGAAGGCCTCCACGCTTCTGCGCCAGCGCCTGAGCAGCGAGGCCATCGGGGTCCAGCAGTCGATGGTCTGGGCGTCCTTCAGGAAGGGCAGGGCGCGCACGATGCGGCCGTCGACGTTGAAGGTGGCGTGGCCGCCGACCTCGGCCTGCGGAAACGACTGCTGGAACAGCTTCACCTGCCGGGGCTCCACCGCCAGCACCAGCTTTCCCTTGGGTCCGATGGCCTTCACCAGGTCGGGCAGGGTGTTGGAGAACAGGATCTCGTCGCCCAGCCCCTGCTCGCCCACCACCAGCACGGCCTTGCCGGCGACATCGGTCTCGGGCGTCCAGCGCGGCCGGTCGATCAGGAAATGGGTGGCGCCGGGGAAGGATGCGTCCAGCCGGACCTCATAGGCGTCCCAACCCTCCTCCAGCCGTCCGCAGGCGATCAGGCTGGTGGCCCGCGCCAGGCGCATCATCGGCAGGTCGGCCTGCGACACCGTCCCGGAAAGCGCCGTCTCCACGTCCTCCAGCGCGCCGGCCGGATCGCCCGCCGACAGCCGCGCATTGCCCCGGTTGTAGCGCGCCCGCGCGAAGCCGGGCTCGAGCCTCAGCGCCTCGTCGTAGAAGGTCACCGACTCGGCGATGTCCCCCTGCTCGTTCATCACCGTGCCCAGGGTGTTCCACAGCAGGGCGTTGGCCGGGTGAGCGAAGATCACCGTCTTCAGCACCTCGATCGCCTCGGCGAACCGCTGCTGGTCTCTCAGCGCGCAGGCCAGGTTGTTGGCGCCTTCCGGATGGCCCGGATGGCTGAGCAGGAAGGCGGAGAACAGCTTTTCCGCAACCTCCGGCTGGCCCAGCTGGTAGGCGAGGCGGCCCAGGTCGTTGGCGATGGCGCCGTGGTCTGGAAGCAGCTGCAGCGCCGCCTCGTAGCAGCCGATGGCGCTCTTCAAGTCGCCGGCCTTCTCTCGCGCTATGGCCAGCAGCCACCAGCCCAGCCCCGAGCGCTCGTCGATCTGCAGGGCCTTGATCGACCATTCGCCCGCCCTGGCGAAGTCCTCGCGCCGGATGGCGGCCACCGCCTGGTCCAGCAGCGGCTTGACCCCGCTCTTCTTCAGCTCCCCGACTGCGGCCTTCAGCCGCGCCATGGCCTCCGACGAGGCCGCGTCCCCGGCCGCGGTCGCCCGCGCCTTGAGCTGGGCCGGCTGGGGCGCCAGCGCCTCGGCGTCGGTCTGAAAATCGTTGTGGGGCAAGGTCTGCGGCATGGTCCGGTCGCCTGGGGAGGTCCGAAAGTCGGCTCCGAATCCTTAAGGGCGCGCTAACCGGCAGGGGGCCCGCGCAAGACCCCGTTAACCATGAGTCTTTAGCGTCGCTTCAGTGTTCGCGGCCGAGAAGAGGCCCATAGGGGAGCGCGAGGCCATGCCTCTGAAACTGTCGCTGAAGCCGGGGGAGCGTTTCGTCCTCAACGGCGCCGTCGTCCAGAACGGCGATCGCCGCGGCTCGCTCATCCTGCAGAACAAGGCTTCGGTCCTGCGTGAGAAGGACATCATGCAGGAGGACGAGGCCTCCACGCCGGCCCGCCGGGTCTATTTCCCGGTGATGATGATGTACCTGGACGAGGCGGCGGCGCCGCGTTTCTACGACGAGTTCGCCCGCCGCATGGGCGAGTTCATGAGCGTGATCCGCAATCCCGAGGTGCTGGCCGAGTGCGTGGGCGTGTCCAAGCACGTCATGGCCAAGGAATACTACAAGGGCCTGATGGTGGTGCGGAAGCTCATCGAATACGAAGACGAGAGGTTGGGCACGAATGTCGCTGCAAGCGTACCAGCGAGCCGCGCAGCGGGCTGAAAACCCGCGCGACGCGGAGTACCGGCTGTTCGGCCAGGTCACGCGGGCGCTTATCGAGGCGGCGGCTGTCGACCCGAACGATTTCCGGACCCGCATCGACGCGCTGGACTGGAACCGGCGGCTGTGGTCGGCGCTGGCCACCGACTGCTCCTCGCCCGACAACCGGATGCCGGAAGCGGCCCGCGCCCAGATCATCTCGCTGAGCCTGTGGGTGAACAAGCACACCTCCGCGGTCATGCGCCGCGAGGAGGAGTTCGAGCCCCTGATCGACATCAACCGCATCATCATGCAGGGCCTCAGCGGCTCCCCGGCCGAAGCGGCCTGATCGCCGCGTAGCGGCAAGAAAGCTTCGACCACCAAGCGCACCAAGGACACCAAGAAGGACCGCCAGGACACGGACGCCTCGGCGCCGGTTTCGCGCCGCGCTCTTGGTGTCCTTGGTGTGCTTGGTGGTGAAATCCTTCCTTCAGCCCGGCTGAATTTGCCGGGCGCTGACGCGCCGACCATTCCCCCAGCGCGCCACGCCGATTTAACTGAACAATTTCAAATCGCTGGGAGCGGCTAACGGCCAAGCTCCCCGGCACGGCGCTTGCGATGCGTCCCCCGAGCAAAACCGCTCCGGCAGCCCTCGCGGTAGCCGAACCCCGACCAGAATGGAAAGGAAAGCCGATGCTTTCGGTGAACACCAACGTGGGCGCGATGATCGCGCTCCAGAACCTCAATGCGACCCAGATGGATCTGAGCACGACCCAGACCCGCATCAACACCGGCCTCAAGGTCGCAAGCGCCAAGGACAACGGCGCGATCTGGGCTATCGCCCAGTCGCAACGTGCCTCGATCGCTTCGCTCGAGTCGGTGAAGCAATCGCTCGATCGCGCTACCTCTTCGATCGACGTTGCGATGACCGCGGGCCAGTCGATCTCCGATCTGCTGACGCAGATGAAGCAGAAGGCGCTCGCGGCTTCCGACACCTCCCTGGACCCGACCAGCCTGGCGGCCCTCAACACCGACTTCACCTCGCTGCGCGACCAGCTGGCGAAAGTGGTCACCAACGCGTCTTTCAACGGGACCAACCTGTTGGACGGCTCGGTGGCTCAGATCACGCCGCTGGCCAACGCGTCGGGGACCTCGGTCTTGACCGTTTCGGCTGAGAACATGTCTCTGGGTGGTGCGGTCGTCACCATCGCCGCCACCGACACGATCGGCACCGTGACCCTCGCCACGGCGATGATCGCGACCGTCGACACCAACATCGCCAACGTCTCGGCCTCGCTCGCGCGGCTGGGCACCAAGTCGAAGTCGGTGTCGATGCAGGCCGATTTCGTGTCGAAACTGTCCGACACCCTGACCGCGGGCGTGGGCAATCTGGTCGATGCCGACCTGGCCAAGGAAAGCGCCAAGCTCCAGGCGCTGCAGACCAAGCAGCAACTGGGGATTCAAGCGCTGTCCATCGCCAACCAGGGGCCTCAGACCATCTTGTCCCTGTTCAAGTAAGGGGGAGGATAAGCTGGCCGGGCCCGCGCGCGTTTCACCCAGCGCCGGGCCCGGCGGCTCTGTCTAGGAGCCGCTCTTACCAACATGCCGGCTCTGTCAGGAGCCGCTCCTTCCGACATCACCACACTGCCAAAAGCCGCCTCAGGCGGCCACGTTTGTTCCCGAAATGCGACAAACGGCTACATAAAATGCGGTGAGCGACAGTGTTTGGCTGTTCCAGAGACCAGATTGGCCGTGCATAGTCCGGCCAACCCATTTCAATCTCTGGAGGTGTTCGTGCGTAAGTTCGTTTCCGTCGTCCTGGCCGTTTCGGCGCTCGGTATGGCCGGCGCCGCGGGGGCGGCCTTCGCCGAAGACAAGCCCGTCAAGGCCGACGCCCCCAAGACCGAGGTCAAGAAGACCGACCAGGACCGCATTGTCTGCCATCCGCAGGACCAGACCGGTTCGCGCCTGGGCCAGACCAAGATCTGCCACACGGTCGCCGAGTGGGCCTCCATCGCCAAGGAAGCCCAGGCGGCCACCATGGAGACCCAGATGCGCTCCAAGCAGACCGGCACCCCGGGCGGCTAGGCCATCCAACCCTTGAAGACGACACAGCCGCCGGAGAGCCCCGCTCTCCGGCGGTTTTGCGTTTGACCATAACGGTTCCTTCCCCCTCGAGGGGGGAAGGACGTGTGCGGCAGGCCCCTCAGCCCGAAAACCCGCCCCCGTCCAGAAATGCCTGCTCCTCCGCCGTCGTCGCGCGCCCGAGCGCGGCGTTGCGATGCGGAAACCGCCCGAAGCGCACGATGATGTCGCGGTGGATCTTGACCCAGCGCATGTCGTCCGCATCGCCCCCCTCGTCGATACAGCCCTGCACCAGCCGCACGCACTCGTCCTGGTCGGCCAGGGCCTCGGAGTGCTCGAACGGCAGGTAGAAGAAGAACCGCAGGTCCGAGAACCCCGGATCCCGGTCGAACCCCCGCGCCACCGCATGACGCGCCACGTCGCGCGCCAGCGGATCGGTCGCGAACGCATGCCCCGACCCCCGCCACAGGTTGCGCGGAAACTGGTCCAGCAGCAGCAAGAGCGCGATCGACCCTTCCGCGCTCTCACGCCACCCGTCCAGCTCCCGCCGCGCGGCTATGAAATGCAGCGCCTCGAAGCGCGTCCGGATCGCCGCGTCGAAGGCCGCGTCCTTGGTGAACCAGGCCCTGGGCCCGGCCTCGCGCCAGAAGGCGATGACATCGGAGGGAGCTGTGTCGCGCATCCGCCGCACCTAGGCCCCCGCGCGATCCGCCGCAAGTTGCGCGACGTGTCGGACGGCGCCCCTCGCCGCCAGGCGAGAAAAAGGATTCACCACCAAGGACACCAAGAACACCAAGGGGGCGGCACGCAATCTCCACCCCTTCTTGGTGTTCTTCTTGGTGTCCTTGGTGTCCTTGGTGGTGAAATTCCTTCTCTGGCTAAAGCCGCTTCGCGGCCCAACTGGCGTCACAGTCAAGGTGAGCTATGCTGATCCCATGATCCGTCGCGCCACCGCCACCGCCCTCGTCCTGGCCCTCGCCACCCCCGCGTTCGCGGGAACAGACCCCGGCACGACCCAGGCCAAGCCCAACTTCCGCGACGCGGTCACCGCGCCGCTGGAGGACCTGAACCTCAAGCAGTCCGACATCCCCCCGGTCCTGCGCCGCGCGGTGGCCAATCCCTACGACGTCAAGGACCTGAAGCACTGCGAGCAGATCGCCGCCGAGATCGGCCGGCTGGACTCCGCCCTCGGCCCGGACCTCGACGAAGCGCCCCCGCCCGACACCCGCTCCAAGGGCAAGAAGCTCGCCTCCGCCGCTCACGACGCCGGCGCCGACGCGGTCAAGGACCGCGCCCACGGCCTGGTCCCGTTCCGCGGCCTGATCCGCAAGCTGACCGGCGCGGAAAAGCACGACAAGGCCTTCGACCGCGCGGTCCGTTCCGGCGGCATCCGCCGCGGCTACCTCAAGGGCGTCGGCATGCGCATGAACTGCGCGCCGCCGGCGGCCCCCAGCTGGTTCGTCCCCCACGACCGCCCCCACACCGGCTTCCTCGACCGCCTGTGGAGCGCCATCGTCGCCTGGTTCAAAAGCTGGTGGCCGTTCTAATTCCTCCCCTTTAGGGGAGGGGGACCGCCGAAGGCGGTGGAGGGGCTTACGCCACCACGGACCACCCGCCATCGCGCGAAGCGCAATCCATCTCTTGTCCGTGTGGGTCCGTGTGGGTCCGTGGACAATCTCTTGCCCGGTGGCGGCGGCGGGACCGAAGAAGTCCATCCACGGACCCACACGGACAAGATCAAAGCCGCGCTGCGCGCAGCGCAAATCCTCTTCTCTCCGTGTATTCCGTGTATTCCGTGGACAACTCTTTGAACGCCCGCCTCACCCCGACCGAAGAAATTTGACCACGGAATACACGGAATACACGGAAAGAAATCCAGGGCGCTTCGCGCCTTACGGCGCTTCCCCCGTCCATTCCCAGTGCCACGGCTCGTACGGGTAGTTCACGAACCCGAACCGCCCCGCATTGGCCGCCATCCACCGGTACGCCGCCGTGCGCGACTGCCACAGCCGGTTGGCCTCGTCCGTGGAGGTCGGGTCCGCCCCCGGGGCCGAGCCCAGGTACAGGTCCATCGCCAGCCCGGTCCGGTGCGCCGAACAGTGCGCCCGCGCCGGCCCCCCGCAGGCCCCGGGCTCGACGCACCGCGCCGCCTCCTCGACCGGCCCGCGATAGCCCGAAACCAGCTTCAGCATCGCCGGCGCCGCCGCGATCTGCGGATCCTCCGCCCGCGCCGCCGCGACCATCGCCCGCCACGCCGCCAGCGCCCCGGGCCGCAGCCGCAACCCCACCGCCCCATAGGTCTCCAGCGGCGAAGCCGGCTCCAGCGTCGCCTTGTCGGGCGAAGCCGGGCACGCCCCGTGCGCGCTGGCGACCACGAAAGGCCTGCGCCCGCACCACACCACCCTCAGAGCC
>CAYSNW010000087.1:0-11075 GCA_964432415.1 uncultured Caulobacteraceae bacterium | reverse complement strand
ACACCAGCCGGCCCTGGAACTGGCCGCCCACGCACTTCAGCGCCGCGCAGGCCAGAACGCCCTCCGGCGCCCCGCCCTGGCCGATGTAGATGTCGATGCCGGTCTCGGGCTCGGCGGTGTGGATGACGCCGGCGACGTCGCCGTCGGTGATCAGGTGCACCCGGGCGCCGGCCTTGCGCAGCGAGGCGATGATCTCGGCGTGACGCGGACGGTCGAGCACGCAGGCGGTGATCTCCTCGATCTTCACCCCCTTGGCCTTGGCCAGGGCCAGGGCGTTCTCGGCGGCCGAGGCGTCCAGGTCGATCACCCCCTCGGCGTAGCCGGGACCGATGGCGATCTTGTCCATGTAGGTGTCGGGCGCATGCAGCATGCCGCCGGCCGGCGACATGGCCAGCACGGCCAGCGCGTTGGCCATGGCCTTGGCGGTCAGGGTCGTGCCCTCTAGGGGGTCCAGCGCGATGTCGACCTTGGGGCCTTTGCCTGAGCCGACCTTCTCGCCGATGTACAGCATGGGCGCCTCGTCGCGCTCGCCCTCGCCGATGACGATGGTCCCGTCGATGTCCAGGCCGTTGAGCGCGGTGCGCATGGCGTCGACCGCCACCTGGTCGGCGGCCTTTTCGTCGCCGCGGCCGGCCAGTTTCGCCGCCGCGATCGCCGCGGCTTCGCAGACCCGTACGGCGTCCAGCGCAAGATCGTGCTCAAGATCGATGGAAGCCATCAAAACGTCTCCGGAAACATTCAGTTTGAATCGATTCGAAGCGGCGGGCGCCGCTTCGAGGTGTCGCGCACGGTGTCTACCTGACCGGCGCGGGTGGGGTGGCGAGGGCTTTCATCGCCTTCAGGAAGGCGTCGGTCTGGGCGGCGGCGTCCGCCGGGGCCGGGGTCGCCAGCCGGGGATCGATCAGGCTGCGCGCCGAGGCGGCCCAGGCCTCGCTGTCGTGCAGCTCCCAGTGAATGGCCGCCGCGGCGCCCAGAAGCTGGCTGCGGCTGGTGTCGAGCCCCGCCACGCGCGTGGCGAACTCGCCCTGCGCCGGCACGTCCTTGGGCTGGCCGGGGAACTGCGACCACTTCGGATAGGGCAGATTCTCCGCGGCGATGCGGTCGACGCGGTTGGCCGCGGGCGACTGGGTGTCGGCCCGGCGCTCGAACGGATCGATGCTGGCGCAGGCGCCCAGCTGCGCGCAAAGGGCGGCCGCGGCGAGCGCCTTTGCGAGGGCTCGGGACCGGTTCGGCTTGTGCTCGGGTCGGATCGTCATAAAAAGGCGGCGCTCGCCGTTCATCAGCGCCTTGGTCTTATGCGATCATCGCGCGCGGCGGAAGGCCAAAGGAGCGACCGACATGGCGGATGAAGGGGGCGTACGCGCCCGACCCAGGGCCAAGGCCGCTTCGAAAACGGCGCCCGCCGCCCGCAAGCCCGCCGCCGCGAAGACACCGAAGGCCGCCAAGCCCAAGGTCGAAGCGCCACAGCCGGAAGCCCCGCGCGCGGAACCGTCTTCCGCCGGCGCCCGCCACGACATGAGCTTTCTCGACCCGGCCCAGCGAGAGGCCATCGAAAAGCTGTCGCTGAACCTGGCCAAGGCGGCCATGACCGCCCAGGGCGCCATCGCCGAAGCCGCGCTCGCCCAGGCCGACCGGCCCAAGGCGCTCTCGCCCGACCCATTCAACGTCGCCCCGGCCATGACCGAGGTGATGTCGGCCCTGGCCTCGAACCCCGACCGGCTGTTCAAGGCCCAGGCCGACCTGTTCGGCCGCTACATGGACCTGTGGCAGGGCGCGGCGCTGAAGGCCGCGGGCGATGCGTCCGGCGCCACCGCCGCCCAACCGGCCAAGGGCGACAAGCGATTCAACGACCCGGAGTGGTCCTCCAACCCGGTCTTCGACGTGATCAAGCAGTCCTACCTGGTCACCTCGGACTGGATGAACGGCCTGATCTCCAGCGTGGAGGGGGTCGATCCCCTGACCAAGCGGCGGGCCGAGTTCTTCACCAAGCTGCTGACCGACGCCTTTTCGCCGACCAACTTCCTGGCCTCCAACCCCGCCGCGCTTCGGGCCATGGTGGAGACCAACGGCGAGAGCCTGGTCAAGGGCATGGAGCAGTTCGCCGCCGACATCGAACGCGGCGGCGGCCAGCTGGCGATCAGCCAGACCGACTACACCCGCTTCAAGGTCGGCGAGAATGTCGCGACCGCCCCGGGCAAGGTGGTCTGGCGCGACGAACTGTTCGAGTTGCTGCAGTTCACCCCCACGACCGATCAGGTGCGCGAGGTCCCGCTGCTGATCTTCCCCCCCTGGATCAACAAGTTCTACATCCTGGACCTGCGGCCCGAGAATTCGATGATCCGCTGGCTGACCAGCCAGGGCTTCACCGTTTTCGTCACCTCCTGGGTCAACCCCGACGCCTCGCTCGCGGGCAAGGACTTCGGCGACTACATGCGCGGCGGCATCTACCGCGCCTGCGAAAAGGTCATGGAGCAGACCGGCGTCGATCGCATGAACACGGTCGGCTACTGCATCGGCGGCACCATGCTGGGTTCGACGCTGGCCCGCATGGCCAAGGAGGGCGACAAGCGCATCGCCTCGGCGACCTTCTTCGCGGCCCAGCACGACTTCTCCGAGGCCGGCGACCTGCTGCTGTTCACCGACGAGCAGTGGCTGGGCGAGGTCGAGCAGCGCATGGACGAAGCCGGAGGCGTGCTCCCCGGCCAGGCCATGGCCGGCACCTTCAACGCGCTTCGGGCCAACGACCTGATCTGGTCGTTCTTCATCTCCAACTACCTGATGGGCAAGGAGCCGCCGGCCTTCGACCTGCTCTACTGGAACTCCGACCAGACGCGCATGCCCAAGGCGCTGCACATGTTCTACCTGCGCCAGTTCTACGGGAACAACGCCCTGTCGAAGGGCGAGCTGGTGGTCGACAACGTCCGTCTCGACCCGAAGGACGTGAAGATCCCGATGTACTTCCAGGCCAGCCGTGAGGACCACATCGCCCCGGCCCGCTCGGTCTACAAGTCCGCGCGGCTGTTCGGGGGCAAGGTCACCTTCTCCCTGTCCGGCTCGGGCCACATCGCCGGCGTCATCAACCCGCCCTCGGCCCACAAGTACCAGCACTGGGAAAACCCCGCCCTGCCCGCCACCTTCGAGGAATGGATGGAGGGCTCGGTCGAGAAGCCCGGCTCCTGGTGGCCGCACTGGGCCGAATGGCTGCACGGCCTTTCCGGTCCCATGGTCGCGGCCCGTGATCCGTCCAAGGGCAAGCTCAAGCCTATCGAGGACGCCCCGGGCTCCTATGTGAAGGTGCGTTCTTGAACCCTGACAAAGGGCGAGAACTGAATCGGTGGCTGGCGGTAGCGACCTGCCTGTCCCTGGCGGTCCTGACCTATTCGGCCTTCCTGTTCGGTCCGGCGGACAAGCGCTGGTTCGTCGTGGGCGAGGCCCCGGCGGTGGTGGTGCTCTATCTGCTGGTCAACCGCTTCGTGCTTCGCCGCCGTGCGGCGCCGGCGTTCATTCAGCCCGACGCGCCGGCGACTCTCCTGATGGCGGCCTTCCTGCCGCTGATCGGCGTCGGTTGCGCGATCTGGGCGGGGATGTGGCCCGGCCACGACTTCTCGGTCGCCGTCGTCGTGGTGGGCGTGCTGGCCGGGATGACGGTGGAGTCGGCGCTCAGGCGCGACAGCTAGCCCGGGATGAACCGCAACGACGCGCCGTTGTTGCAGTAGCGCAGGCCGGTCGGCTTGGGGCCATCGTTGAACACGTGGCCCTGGTGTCCCAGGCACTGGGCGCAGTGGTACTCGGTGCGCATCTCGAGCAGGCCGTTGTCGACCTTGGTGCGGATATTGGACTTGTAGACCGTCCAGAAGCTCGGCCAGCCGGTGCCGGACTCGAACTTCCAGGCCGAGCTGAACATCGGCAGGCCGCAGCCGAGGCAGACAAAGGTGCCCTTGCGGTGCTCGTTCAGTAGCGGACTCGTGCCGGGCGTCTCGGTGTTCTCGTGCCGCAGGATGCCGTAGCTCTGGCCCGGCAGCCGTGCGCGCCAGTCGGCGTCGCTGAGCTTGCGGTACGAGGATCCGGCGAACCGGTCGGCGGCGGCCACAGGGTCCGCCCCGCAGGCCGCGATGGCCAGGGCGGCGCCGGCGGTCCCGAACAGGAAGGCGCGGCGCGATGCGATGTTCGTCTGGGTCATGACCCTATTTACGCATACCGGCGCGTTTCGGATGCCCTCGTGCGACGAATTGGCGGGCTCAGAGCCTGAGCAGCAGACGCGGACGCTCCCAGGTCACGCCGGTCGACGGCGGCTGGACCCCGTCGTCGCAAGCCCCCATGCGTCGGTAGAAGCCGGCCGCCGATGGATTGGACACGATCAGGACCCGCGTCGCACCGCGGTTGTGGGCTTCGCCGCGCATGTGCTCGAACAGTCGCCGCCCTGCGCCCTGCCCCTGACGCGCGTTGGCCGTGAAGAACAGGTCGAGCTCAAGATCCTGCGCCCCCCACGGAATCAGACGGTGAAAGCCCGCGACATCCTCGCCATCCTGCATCACCCACACCGGACCATTCGACCGTTCGCCGGGGTCCCAGGTCGCGGCGTAGGTCTCGATCATCCGCCGTGCATCGGGGGCTTCATAGCCGTTCGACCGCGCCATCATTTCGCGCAGGACCGGCGTGTCGCCCGCCCGCGCCGGACGAAAGCTCAAGCCAGCCCTGCCCGCTCGTCCAGTCTCAGGACGAGGTTCAGGTTCTGTACGGCCGCGCCGGAGGCGCCCTTGCCCAGGTTGTCGAGCAAGGCCACCAGACGCGCCTGCCCGGCCGCGGCGTCGCCGAAGACGAACAGCTTCATGCGGTTCGTGTCGTTCAGGCCTTCCGGGTCGAGGGTCTTGGTCGCCGCAGCCTCGTCCACGGAGGCCACCGTGACGAACGGCTCGCCCGCATAGGCGCGCTCGAGCGCCGCCTGGAGGTCGCCGACCGACGGTTGCCCCGGCATGGACCAGAGCGACAGCGGAACCTCCACGATCATGCCCTGGGCGTAGCGGCCGACCGCGGGCGCGAAGACTGGCGCGTGGCCGAGGCCGGTGTGCTCACGCATCTCCGGCAGGTGCTTGTGACCCAAGGCGGTCGCGTAGATGCGGAAGGGAACGCGTGTCTGGCCCTCCTCGAACTCGGCGATCATCGCCTTGCCGCCGCCGGAATAGCCGGAGACCGCGTTGACGCTGAGCGGCTGGGCCTTGGCGATCAGGCCGGCGTCGACCAGCGGGCGCACCAGGGCGATGAAGCCGGTGGCGTAGCAGCCGGGGTTGGAGATGCGCTTTGAGGCGGCGATGGCCGCACGCTGGCCCGGGGCCATCTCGGCGAAGCCGTAGGTCCAGCCCGGGGCCGTCCGGTGGGCGGTGGACGCGTCGATCACCGCCGTCGCCGGGTTCTCGATCAGCGAGACGGCCTCACGCGCGGCGTCGTCCGGCAGGCACAGGATCACCGCGTCGGCGGCGTTGAGCGCCTGGGCGCGCGCGGCCGGGTCCTTGCGGCGTTCGGGATCGATGCGGATCAGTTCCAGATCGCTGCGGCCGTCCAGCCGAGCGCGGATCTGCAGGCCCGTGGTCCCGGCCTCGCCGTCGATAAACACCTTTTGGGCCATGCGACCCTCCCATTGGCGCAAGAAAAAGGGCGCTCCGGTTTCCCGAAGCGCCCTCTCGCATTCGCAATCTGCGTGAGGCTTAGCGCTTCGAGAACTGGAAGCTGCGGCGCGCCTTCGCGCGGCCGTACTTCTTGCGCTCGACGACGCGCGAGTCACGGGTCAGGAAGCCCGCGGCCTTCAGGGCCGGACGCAGGCCCGGCTCGTAGTAGGTCAAGGCCTTGGAGATGCCGTGACGGATCGCGCCGGCCTGGCCGGACAGACCCGAGCCCTGGACGGTGACGATGACGTCGAACTGGCCGGTACGCTCGGTGACCGTCATCGGCTGGGCCAGCATCATGCGCAGCACCGGACGGGCGAAGTACACTTCCTGGTCGCGGTCGTTGATGGTGATCTTGCCGGTGCCCGGCTTGATCCACACGCGCGCGATGGCGTTCTTGCGCTTGCCGGTGGCGTAGGAGCGACCGAGCGCATCGATCTGCGGCTCGCGGGTGACCGCTTCAGGGGCGCTGGACAGGCTCTGCAGAGCCTCGAAGCCTTGGGTTTCGCTCATGGTCACTGGCTCCGGCTGTTCTTCGAGTTCAGCGACGCGAAGTCGATGACATCGGGGTTCTGGGCGGCATGCGGGTGCTCGGCGCCGGCATAGATGCGCAGGTGGGTCATCTGGGCGCGCGCCAGGGGGCTTTCCTTGGGCAGCATGCGCTCAACGGCCTTCTCCAGCACGCGCTCGGGGAAGCGGCCCGTGAGGACCTGGCCGGCGATGCGCTGCTTGACGCCGCCCGGGTGGCCGGTGTGGCGGTAGTAGATCTTGTCGGTCAGCTTCTTGCCGGTGAAGCGGACCTTTTCGCAGTTCACCACGATCACGTGGTCGCCGAGGTCGACGTGGGGGGTGTAGTCCGCGCGGTGCTTGCCGCGAAGACGCATGGCGATGAACGTCGCGAGGCGGCCGACAACGGCGTCCTTCGCGTCGATCACGATCCACTTCTTCTCGACTTCCGCCGGCTTGGCGGCTGCCGTGGTTGATGTGAGCATGGTGCGATCCCGATGGGCGAGGCGCGTCCAAGGATCGGGGCGCTCCGCGAGAGGGCGGCTGATACAGGAGCCGCCGCCGCGCGTCAACACGCCTGGCGCGGCCATATCGCCGTCACGCCATTGTAATTTCACGACTTTTCTCAAACGGTATTATAATACCGCAAGAAAAACGCCCCTAGCGGCCCCAGGCGCCGATCCCGCCCGCGAAGAGGTGGCCCTCGAAGCGAAGCATGCGCCAGAGCGCGAAGGTCGCGGCCCCCAGGACCGTCACCGCCCCGATCTGGTGCAGGGCCCCCAGCCACACCGGCACCACCGTCATCAGGGCAGCGACCCCCAGGGCCGCCTGCAGCCAGACGATCAGGGCCAGGACCCCTGCCCCCAGCTTGACCTCCTCGGGCATGCGCGAGCGGATCGCCAGCGCCAGGTACAGGCTGACCGAGGCCAACAGCAGGTAGGCGCCGATCCGGTGGTCGAACTGCACCAGGGCCGGATCGTGCAGGAAGGCGTGCAGCGGGCCGCCCTTCCAGGACACCGGCGCCAGCGCCTTGCCGTTCATCAGCGGCCAGTCGTTGTAGATCAGTCCGGCCCGGTTTCCGGCCACCAGGGCGCCCAGCAGCGCCTGCACGAAGGCCAGCGCCAGAATGGCGGCCGAGGCCAGGGCCCAGCCCCGGGGAGGCCGCGAGCGTTCCTGCCCGGCCAGGGCTTCGAATCCGGCCCACAGGGCGGCCATGAACAGGATCAACGCCAGGGCCAGATGGACCATGAGCCGCTCGGGCGCGACCTTGATGTCGTGGACCAGGCCCGAGGCCACCATCCACCAGCCCACCAGCCCCTGCAGCGCCACCAGCACGAACAGGCCGGCGCAGCGCCAGATCAGGTGACGCGGCAGCTCGCGCCGGACCAGGAACCACGCGAAGGGCAGCACGATCGCCAGGCCCGTGACGCGGCCGAGCAGGCGATGGACCCACTCCCACCAGTAGATGCCCTGGAATTCCCCCAGGGCCATGCCGCGGTTGATCTGCTGGTACTCGGGCGTGGCCTGGTAGCGCGCGAACTCCGCCAGCCACTGGGCGTGGTTCAGCGGGGGCACGATCCCGCGCACCGGCTTCCACTCGGTGATCGACAGGCCGGAGTGAGTGAGGCGGGTCAGGCCGCCCACCAGCACCATCAGCACCACCAGGCCGGCCACCGTGAACAGCCAGGCGGCCACGGGCGTCGATCGGTTGGCGGCGGCGAAGCGGTTGAGCACGCGCGCAATTCTCCGTGTGCGAAGGCGCCCGCTCTAGAAGAGCCGCGCCATCTCGTCCAGACTGTCCGGCGAAGGCGAAAGTGTGGCGCGTCCCCGGAACCCTGCTCCGAGCGGCCGCATTTCACCGGCGAACGGGCTTCGCGCCCGTCAGTACGGAAGGATCGAAGATGCACGGCGTAGGCATTATCGGGGCCATCATCATCGGGGTCGTGGCCGGCTGGATCGCCGACATGGTCACCGGGCGCCGCTACGGCCTTCTGACCACGCTCGTGGTCGGCCTGGTCGGTTCGTTCCTGGGCGCCTTCGTGGCCAGCGTGCTCAACATCGGCTTCGCCGGCTTCTGGTCCAGCCTGATCGTTTCGACCGTGGGCGCCATCCTGCTGCTGCTTCTGCTCGGCCTGGTGCGACGGCGCACCTGACACGATCCGCCTGGGCGGCTATCACGGCCGGCATCGAACGCCGCCGGAGATGCGCGCCTTGTCCCAACGCCTGCGCAAACCCCTTGCCATCCTGGGCGTCCTGGTCTGGCTGAGCTTTTACATCTGGGCGGCCTCGACCCTGTCGGCCCGAGTCCCCGAGGTCTGGTGGGCGAAGGTTCTGTATTTCGCGATCGTCGGAACCGCCTGGGGCCTGCCGCTGCTGCCCCTGATCAAGTGGGCCGAGGGCGGACGCGCTCCCAAACCCTGATCCGGAAACGAAGAACGGCCGGGCATTGCTGCCCGGCCGCGCTTTGAAATGGTCGGAGCGACAGGATTCGAACCTGCGACCCCTTGACCCCCAGTCAAGTGCGCTACCAGGCTGCGCCACGCTCCGAAGGGGGGCCTTATAGGGGGCGCCTCGGCCGCCCGCAACGGCTTTAAGCGCGCGAAGCGCTTAACAGCGAATCCAGCTTGGCCTTGGCGCTTTCCAGCTCCTTCAGCGTGCGCTGCAGGCGCGCCCGCGTGCCGGCGTCCAGGCCACCCTGGGTCGGGGCGCCGGCGGGCGCCTCGAAGGAGTCGTCCGAGGTCATCGGGACAGAGCCGGTGGGGTCGCCCGCGGCGGTCAGGGCCTTCATGCCCTGGTCGCGGAACAGCTTCTGGACGCCCTCGATCTTGTAGCCCTGGCCGTACAGGAGGGTCTTGACCCCCTTCAGAACGACAATGTCCTGCGGCCGGTAGAAACGCCGCCCGCCGGCCCGCTTCATCGGCTTCACGAAGGAGAACTTGGTCTCCCAGAAGCGGAGCACGTGCTGGGGCACCCCGAGCTCATCGGAGGTCTCGGAAATGGTGCGGAAGGCGTTGGGGCCTTTGCTCACGGTGCGGGGACCTCGAGCCTCAGGCGGCTTCGTGGTCGAGCGCGCCGTCTTCGGCGCCGTTCACGCGCGCCTTCATCACCTGGGAGGCGCGGAAGCTGATCACCCGGCGGGGATCGATGGCCGCGGGCTCGCCCGTCTTGGGATTGCGGCCCATGCGCGCGCGCTTGGCGCGGACCTGGAAGACCCCGAATCCGGACAGCTTGACGGTCTCGCCGCGCTCCAGCGCCTCGGCGATCAGCTCGAGGGTGCGCTCGACCAGCGTCGAGCATTCCTGCCGCGACAGTCCGACCTCTTCGTGCACCGCTTCGCAGAGATCGGCGCGTGTCAGTGTTTCGCCTCGCATGGGCGGCTCCCCCGAGCTCGACAACTCACAGGTGAATGCCGCTGAAACGCGGCGAAGTCAAAGGGTTCGAACGCCTTTTTGACCGTTGGAAACATTAACTTTGTCGCACGTCGGACATATAGGCGTCGTTTGCCTTCGGATGAAACGGTTTCAGAGTCTGAGCGCGCAGGCGCCCCAGGTCAGTCCGCCGCCCATGGCTTCGAGCAGCAACAGCTGGCCCGGCTTGACCCGGCCGTCCTCGACGCCCAGCGCCAGGGCCAGGGGAATGGAAGCCGCCGAGGTGTTGGCGTGCTGGGCGACGGTGGAGATCACCTTGTGCTCGTCGATGCCCAGGCGCGTGGCCACGCCGGCGAGAATGCGCTGGTTGGCCTGGTGCGGGATGAACCAGTCGACGTCCGCCACCGCCACGCCCGCATCGGCGGCCGCCGCCTCGACCGCCTCGGCGATGTTGATCACCGCGTGGCGGAACACCTGGTTGCCGAGCATGCGCAGATGGCCGACCGTGCCGGTGGCCGAGGGGCCCCCATCGACATAGAGCAGGTCGGTCTTGGAGCCGTCGCAGCGCAGGGCGAAGCCCAGCAGGCCCCGGTCGTCCGTCGTCCCCTGTCCCGACTGCGGCTCCAGCACCACCGCCCCGGCGCCGTCGCCGAACAGGACGCAGGTCGTGCGGTCGCCGTAGTCGAGCAGGCGGGTCATCTCTTCGGCGCCGATGACCAACGCGCACTTCGACCGGCCGCGCGAGACGAAGCCGTCCGCCACGCTCAGCGCATAGACGAAGCCCGAGCAGACCGCCTGGACGTCGAAGGCCGGGCACACCCCGACCCCCAGCTTGCGCTGCACGATCGAGGCGGTGGCGGGAAAGGTCAGGTCCGGCGTGGTGGTCGCCAGTATGATCAGGTCGACGTCGGCGGCCGAACGGCCGGCCGCGGCCAGGGCGCGCTTGCAGGCCTCGACCGCCAGGTCGCTGGTCAGCTGCTCGGGCGGCGCCTTGTGGCGCTGGCGGATGCCGGTGCGCTCGACGATCCATTCGTCGGAGGTGTCGACCAGCTTCGACAGCTCGGCGTTGGTCATCACCTGCTCGGGCAGGTAGCCGCCGACACCCGTCACCACGCTACGCAATACACTGCTCACGCCTTGGCCTCCGACGCCTCGGGCGATCCGTGCGACACGGCGCTCAGGCGTTGCATGTTGCGGGCGATCTGCTCCGCATAGTCGCTGGCGGCCAGGTCGACGGCCACCTTGATGGCGGTGCCGAAGCCGCGCGCGTCCGCGCCGCCGTGACTCTTGACCACCATTCCGTTCAGCCCCAGCAGCGGTCCGCCGTTCACCGAGGACGGATCGATGCGCGAGCGCATCTTCTTCAAAGCGGGATAGGCCAGCATGGCGCCGACCTTGGCCTGGAGGCCAGAAGTCAGGCTCTCCTTCAGCAGGGTCGAGACGAAGCGGGCCGTGCCCTCCGCCGTCTTCAACGCGATATTGCCCGTGAAGCCGTCGGTGACCACCACGTCGACCGTGCCCTTGGCGATGTCGTCGCCCT
>CAYSNW010000086.1:0-11605 GCA_964432415.1 uncultured Caulobacteraceae bacterium | reverse complement strand
GCGCCGACCTCCGCCCCGGCGGCGAAGCCTTCGCCGAGCCAGGGTGTCAGCTCGGTCGGGTCCGGCGGGGCGTAGACCGCCGCGAGTTCGGCGCCGAAGCGCGCGGCGACGGCGCCCGCGCCCGCCAGCAGCGGCGCGTCCGCGTTCGACCCCGACAGCGGGACCACAATCCGTCCCCAATCCATCCGCGCCTCCGATCCGCATTGATCTTGGCCGCACGATGGGCCAGACGCTGCGCCTGACCCGAACTCAAAGACTTGCACTCAAGGAAACGAACAAGGTGGCGAAAGGGCTGCGACAGAGCCGAGCGGAACGGGACCGTCCCAGGGCCTGGCAGCGGATGCTGTCCGGCCGTCGCCTGGACCTGCTCGACCCTTCGCCCCTCGATATCGAGATCGAGGACATAGCGCATGGTCTGGCGCGGGTCGCAAGATGGAACGGCCAGACCATCGGCGAGCACGCCTTTTCGGTGGCCCAGCACTCGGTCGTGGTCGAGGACATCGCCGCCCACCTCGAGCCCGGGCTGGAGCCGAAGTGGCGCATGGCCGCCCTGCTGCACGACGCCTCCGAATATGTGATCGGCGACATGATCTCGCCGTTCAAGGCGGCGCTGGGCTACGACTACAAGAGCTTCGAGGAGCGGCTGGAGACCGCCATCCACCTGCGCTTCGGATTGCCGCCCAAGACACCCGCCGCGATCAAGGCCCTGATCAAGAAGGCCGACCGGGCCTGCGCCTTCTTCGAGGCGACCCAGCTGGCGGGCTTCGCCATGGATGAGGCCGTGCGGATCTTCGGCAAGCCCCCCGCGGGGTTCTCGCTGACCATCGACCCCCTGGCCCCCAAGGACGCCCAGGAGCGCTATCTGCAGCGCCACCACATCCTGATCGAGGCCACCGGCCAGTCCACCGCGCCGCTGGCCTTCGGAACCGAGTGACGGAGCGAGCGTGAGCGCCCCCGCCGACATGGTCATCGGCCTCTCGGCGGTCGTAGTCGGGATGAACGGGAGCGAGGCGGCCGTGCTCACCGTCGGGGAGGCGCCGGCCGCCCTGCCCTTCGGCCCCTTCGATCCGGAAGGCCACCGCACCTTCGAACTGGCGCTCCGGGCGTTCGTGCGCAGCCAGACCGGGTTCGAGCTCGGCTACGTCGAACAGCTCTACACCTTCGGGGATCGCGGCCGCGACGCGCCGGTGGCCGACGTCGGCGCCGGTCCTGCCCGGGTCATTTCGGTCGGCTACCTCGCCCTGACCGCGCGCACGGGCGAGCTTCCGGCGCCGGAAACCCAATGGGCGCCGTGGTCAGTCTTCTTTCCATGGGAGGACTGGCGTCAGGGCCGGCCGCCGGTGATCGGCGAGCACATCGCGCCGGGCCTGGCCGCCTGGGCGGCCGAAGCGGTCGCGGAGGAGCGGGAAAGCCGGATCGCCCGCTCCCGCATCCTCTTCGCGCTCGAAGGCGCCCCCTGGCGGGAGGAGCGGGTGCTCGAGCGATACGAGCTGCTCTACGAGGCCGGGATGGTGTTCGAGGCGGCGCGCGACCGTGGCGATCCGGGCCCCGCCCAGGCCGGGGCGCTTGGCCGGCCTATGGTTTCCGACCACCGCCGGATTCTGGCGACCGGCCTGGGGCGCCTGCGGGGCAAGCTGCGCTACCGACCCGTGGTCTTCGACCTGGCCCCGCCGGAATTCACCCTGTCGGCCCTGCAGAAGATCGTCGAGGCGATCACCGGGGTCGCGCTGCACAAGCAGAACTTCCGGCGGGCGGTCGAGCGCGCCGGTCTGGTGGAGCCGCTCGGTCGGCTCCGGCTGGACACCGGCGGGCGGCCGGCCGAACTCTTCCGTTTCGCCCACGAACGCGCGGCCATGGGCCCGGCGACGGGCTTGCCGCTGCCCGGACTGCGCTGAGGGCTCATGGAAGGCGCCGTGCGGGCGCGGCCATTCCTTGCTAAGGCTGGGGGACGTTCTGTCGGAGCCCACCTTGCGCCAAGCCTGCATCGCCGCGACCGGCCTCTACACCCCGCCCCACGCCATTTCGAACGCCGAGCTGGTCGAGGCTTTCAACGTCTACGTCGAGCGCCACAATCGCGACCAGTCGGCGGCGATCGCGCGGGGCGACATCGAGGCGCTGACGCCTTCATCGGTGGAGTTCATCGAGAAGGCTTCGGGTGTGAAGTCGCGCTTCGTGATGGAGAAATCGGGCATCCTCGATCCGGAGCTGATGCGCCCGATCCTGCCCGAACGGCCGGACGAGGAAATCTCCCTGCTCGCGGAGATGGCCGTGCTCGCCGCGCGCGACGCCCTGGACCGCTGGGGCAAGCCGGCGTCCTCGATCGGCGCCGTGCTCTGCGCCGCATCGAACATGCAGCGTCCCTATCCGGCGATGGCGGTGGAGATCCAGGACGCGCTGGGGATCGGGGGTTTCGCCTTCGACATGAACGTCGCCTGCTCCTCGGCGACCTTCGGCATCAAGACCGCGGCGGACTACATCGCCACGGGTTCGGCCGACGCGGTCCTGGTGGTCAATCCGGAGGTCTGCTCCGGCCACCTGAACTTCCGGGACCGCGACAGCCACTTCATCTTCGGCGACGTGGCCACCGCCGTCATCGTCGAGCGCGCGGATCAGGCCAGGGGCGGCTGGGACATCCTGGGAACCCGGCTGAAGACCCAATTTTCCAACAATATCCGCAACAACTTCGGCTTCCTGAACCGCTGCGCCCCGGAGGGGCGCGACCGGCCCGACAAGCTGTTCGTCCAGCAGGGCCGCAAGGTGTTCAAGGAGGTCGTGCCGATGGTCGCCGAAATGATCGTCGAGCAAGCCGCGGACCTCGGCATCGAGACGTCCGCACTCAAACGTCTGTGGCTGCACCAGGCCAACATCAACATGAACGAAATGATCGGCCGCAGGGTGCTGGGGCGCGACCCGTCGCCGGAGGAGAACGTGGTGATCCTCGACACCTACGCCAACACCTCGTCGGCCGGGTCGATCATCGCCTTCCACACCCATTCCGAGGATCTGGCGGCGGGCGACACCGGCCTGATCTGCTCCTTCGGCGCCGGCTACTCCGCGGGCACCGTTTTCGTCCGCAGGCGAAGCTGAACCCCTGGACCAGATAGCAAAACGGCGCGCCCCTCTCGGAGCGCGCCGTTCAGTCGTTCGAACGCGATGGGATCAGAACTTCCGCACGTAGCTGATGGCGTAGACGTTGGAGTGTCCGCCGCCGTTCTGGAAATTGCTGTAGGTGTACTCGGCGCGGATGCCGTTGGCGCCCTGGAACCACTGGCCGCCGAAGCCGGCGTTCCAGTTGTCGTCGCCGCCGCTGCCGCTGAAGCCGCCGGAAGAGGCCTTCAGGGTGGTGTGGCCGTAGCCGACGCGGGCGAACAGGTCGCCGTTCTGCATCGGGACGAAGTAGACGCCGTAGATCGCGTACTGGTCTTGAAGCTTGACCTTGACGCCGCTGATGGTGGTGTCGCCGGCGCCGGTCGAGACTTCGCCCTCGACGCCCCAATTGTTGGAGCGGCCGCCCAGACGGCCGGTGACGGCGCCCAGGTTGCCGTCGCTGAAGTTGTTGTAGCTGTAGCCGAGGTTTCCGTACCAATCGACCTTGCCGGAGTCGGCCGCCAGGGCGGGCGAAGCGAACGCGGCCGTTGCAAGGACGGCGGCGGCGATAGCGAGTTTCATATCATTTCCCCAAGAGTGAGTCGCCGTTGTTACGGCTAAGCTTCAATCTCAGGATGCGGTCCCATGGTAAACAATAATGACCGCTGAAAGCTCGTTCATGACTCTTTTCCGGGAAAAGGTTGCGTTTTTGCCGCAACTCTGACTAGTGCGCGGCCGCCGGCGCGGACGCCTGGCGCGCCTTTTCGATGGCGGCGTCTTCCGCTTCGGCCGCGGCCGCCTCGCCCGGGTGCGCCGCCTTCCAATCCATGGCGGAACGGATCCGGCGCCCGACGCTGGGATGGTCGTAGAACAGGACCTCCTCGAGCATTCCGGGGCTCGGTGCGCGGTACTCCGCCGTCTTGATCAGCGCCTTGGACAGGCCGTCGGGCTCATGGGCGTGCTCCATCGAAAAGGCGTCGGCGTCGGCCTCGGTGACCCGCGTGACCGTGTTCGCCGCGGGCGTTCCCAACAGCTGGACGATCGCGAGCGTGGCCATGAGCACGGGAAGTCCGACAGGGTCGGCGATGTTCCTGATCCCCTGGGCGCCCATGAGCCGGGCCATCGGCCCAAACAACACGCTGGCCAGCCAGAACATCACCGCCGCAATCAGGCCGAAGGCCGGCATGAACCAGATCGCGTGCTGATGGACGTAGTGGCCCATCTCATGGCCGACGACGCCCCGGACCTCCGCGATGTCGGCGCCCTTGGCGAACATGGTGTCGCTCATCGCCACCCGCGCGGTCCCGAACAGGCCCGAGACATTGGCCGTGTAGCGCGTCGACTGCTTGGAGCCGTTGTAGATGAAGATCTTGTCGGACGGCACGCCGTTGGCCTTGGCCATCGCCGCGACCGTGTCGCGAACCGGCCCGGGAGGCGCGGGCGTGAACTTGTTGAAGATCGGCTCCAGATAGATCGGCGCCAGCAGGAATGACGCGCCGGCGAACAGCGCGACCACCACGCCGGCCCACAGGGGCCACGCCTTCTTCGCCTTTCGAATGAGGGCGTACAGCGCCCAGAAAAACAGGCCGACAAAGACGGCGCCGAAGGCCGCCTTGATCAGGTGCTCGACCAGCCAGCCGATTAGGGGCTGGGTCGTCATGCCGAAGGACTTCTCGACCCACCAGTTGTCGTAGACAGCCCAGGGCAGGCTCAGCACCGCCGAGACGATCAGGAAAACGAGGGGCAAGACCAGGGAGGTGAGGACAGGACGTGGCCCGCTTCGTTCCAGGCGGTCGCGGACGCGGCGCAGCAGGCCGCTCTTCAGAATAATGAAGGCGATCAGAATGCTGACCAGGGCTCCGCCCAACAGCAGCCAGTGCTGCTGATGCGTATAGGCGATCGCCTTCGCCTGTTCGGCGGGCGACATCGTCGCGAGGTAGGCGGCCGTCGCGGCCGCCGGATCGAAACCGGCCATCTCATCCTCCCCCGAGGTCTGGCCGAACAGTCTCCGGAATCGGCGCTCAGGCCAAGTGAACTTGTCGACAGGCCGGCAACGCTTACCAGGCGCCCAGGGTTCTAAGCTCGCTCACCAGCTCGCTTGGCATGTCGCCGGCGTCGATGCGGCTGAGATCGGCTGGCGCATCCTTGGGCAGGAAGTAGCGCCAGCCCTGAAACGCCCGGCGCGGCTGCGGCGCGGTCAGGATCACCTCGTCGTCGAGCTCGATTTCACATCGGTTGCGCGCGCCCTCCTCGATCGTGCGGATATCCACGATGACCTGCCGGCACAGGATCACGCCCTTGATCACCCAATAGAGCGAGCCGCCCTCCAGGATCTCCCCCGCGCGTTTGGGCGTCTGGCGGGTGTGAACGGTCGGCGCGCCGCCGCGGCCGCGCTCCTTGCGGCCCCATTGGGTCAACTGGTCCACGCGCTCGACACCCACGCAGAGTTTGACGACGTGAAGGGTCATGGGGCGCGTCTCACGCCTTTGCAGCGACCTTGGCCAGCAAGGAGCCCTCGCTGACCTGGTCGCCGACCTTGACCGGCAGCTCGGCGACGATCCCGTCGTGAGGCGCCGCGAGAGCGTGCTCCATCTTCATCGCCTCCAGCACCACCAACGGGCGGCCCTTGGCGACGGTCTCACCTGGCTTGACCTGAACGGCCACGATCTTACCCGGCATGGGCGCGCGCACCGAACCGTCAGAGACCCCCGCCTGCTCCGCCCCGTGCCCGGCGATCTCGCTCTCGCGGATATCGATCGCCTCGCCCTCGTCGAACAGGGTCACGCCGCCGTCCGAGCGCACGAACCCTAGGGCCCGCCGTTCGCCGACCAGGACCTGCTCGTGCAGCACCGCGGCCTCCTCGAAGCGGCCCTCATGTTCCACGAGCCAGCGCCACTCACCCGGGATAAGCGGCCTGGCCTGCCCGCTGATCGTAGATCCGTTGATCTCGACCCGATGCTGGGTGCGTTCGGGCGCATTGAGCCTGAAGCCATAGAGCCCATCCGGGGTCGCCTGCCAGGGGCTGAGGCGGTCGCCGTCCGACGGAAGTCCGAGCGTCGCGGCGGCGTCCTCGGCCGCCAGGGCCAGGGCCGCGGTCACCACGTCCGGCGAAGGCTCCCCGCCGAGCAGCTCTTCCAGCCGGTTGGGGATGAACGCGGTGTCCACCTCACCCAGCAGGAAGTCCGGGTGCTCGAGACAGCGCACCAGGAAGCCCGCGTTGGTGCGCACGGGCCAGACTTCGACCTCGCTGCAGGCATCGGCCAGCGCATTGGCGGCCTCTTCGCGCGTTTCGCCCGACGCGATCAGCTTTGCGATCATCGGATCGTAGTACTGGCTGACCTCGCCACCCTCCTCAACGCCCGTGTCGACCCGGATGTCGTCTTCCGGAAGGCGGAAGTGCTCCAGCGGACCGATCGACGGCAGGAACCCGCGCGCCGGATCCTCTGCGTACAGGCGAGCCTCCATGGCCCAGCCGTTCAGGATGATCTCATTCTGGCTCAGCGGCAGGGGTTCGCCGGCGGCGACCCGAAGTTGCCATTCCACCAGATCGAGGCCCGTAACCGTTTCGGTGACCGGATGCTCTACCTGCAGCCGGGTGTTCATCTCCATGAACCAGATGCGGTCCGGCTTCAGCCCCCTGGAGGCGTCGGCGATGAACTCGACGGTACCGGCCCCGACGTAGTTCACCGCCTTGGCCGCCCTGATGGCGGCGTCGGTCACAGCCTTGCGGGTCGCGGCGTCCATGCCCGGCGCCGGCGCCTCCTCGATCACCTTCTGATGGCGACGCTGCAGCGAGCAATCACGCTCGAACAGGTGCACGACCTGACCGTGGCTGTCGCCGAACACCTGCACCTCGATATGGCGCGGGCGCGTGACGTAGGTCTCCAGCAGCACGCGATCATCGCCGAACGCGGCCTTGGCCTCACGCTGCGCCGAGGCGAGTGAGTCGACGAAATCTTCGGCGCGCTCGACCTTCTTCATGCCCTTGCCGCCGCCGCCGGCGACCGCCTTGATCAGCACCGGATAGCCGATGGCGGCGGCTTCCTTGACCAGACGCGCCTGGGACTGGTCGTCGCCGAGATAGCCGGGTGTCACCGGCACGCCAGCCTCGTCCATCAGCCGCTTGGCGGCGTCCTTCAATCCCATGGCGCGGATCGCGGCCGGCGGCGGACCGACCCAGATCAGGCCGGCCTTGGCGACCGCCTCGGCGAAATCGGCGTTCTCGGACAGGAAGCCATAGCCCGGGTGGATCGCCTCGGCGCCCGAAGCCTTGGCGGCCGCAAGCACCTTCCCGGTGTCCAGGTAGCTCTCGCGCGCGGGCGCCGGCCCGATCAGAACCGCCTCGTCGGCCATGCGCACGTGCGGCGCCTCGGCGTCGGCCTCGGAATAGACCGCGATGGTGCGCACGCCCATGCGTTGGGCGGTGCGGAAGACCCGGCAGGCGATCTCGCCGCGGTTGGCGACCAGGATGGAGGTGAACATGCGCCGTCCTTACCGCGCCCCGCCCCCAAACCTCAATGGGCCGGGAAGGCGTTGAGGCCGATCCACAGGATGCCCAGCATCAGGGCGAGGAAGGCGAAGAAGGAGGCCAGGCCCAGCAGGATCATCCTCAGCAGCGTGCCGAAGACGCTCGTCCCGTAGGCGCCGCGCATGTGGACGAACAGATGGACCGGCGCCAGCAGCAACAGCAGCCACGACCAGCCTCCGATCACCGCGTCCAGCCCCAGGAAGGCGCTGATCAGCAGCCCCTGAAATGCCAGCGAATGCATGGAGAAGATCAGGTGGTCATAGATGAAAAACCGCCGCTGGAAGACGAAAAGCACAGACAGCAGCAGGGCCGCGATCGGCAGCATCAGGAAAGCCAGCCGGTGCCCCCAGGACTCCACGGTCATCCAGTAGAGCTCCGGATTGGCCATGGCCTTCATGATCCTCGCCTTGAACCAGGCCGAGGTCTCGGGCGGGAGGGGTTTGCCTGCGACGGTGACCGTTGTGTCGGGCTCGGCGGCCGGCTTGGGCGCCGCTGCTTGCGGATGGGCCTTGGCGGCGGCTTCCGCGGCGTCCTGGCGCGCCTTGGCCTTGGCGACAATGGCCTGGACGGTCTTGGGATTGAAGAAGCTCGACTGGATCTGGGCTTTTTCGGCCGGGGTGAGCTTGATCGGGTGGCCGTCGGCGCTCAGCTGAACCGGCGAGGCGCCGGGCTTGGCCAGGGAGACATTGGTCTTGCCGCCGCCGCCGAGGTTCAGCCCGCCCACGAAGAACAGGATCAGCAGCACGACCAGAAACAGCCGCAGCGGCGGAATCTGGGCTGCGCGCTTTCCGTCGAGATATTCGCGCGTGAGCAGGCCGGGCTTCAGCGCCAGTTTCGGCAGCGTCTGAAACAGTCGGCCGTCCCAGTGAAAGAAGCTCTCGAACCCCTCGACGATCAGGTGCCCGATGGAACGGTGGAAGTTCTCCGCCAGCTGGCCGCAGCTGTGGCAGTAGGCGCCCTGGATCGGCGTCCCGCAGTTCGAGCACGGCGTTCCGACCTCGACCGTGTGCTGCCTGCGCCAGCGCATCCAGCCGCCCACCGAGGCGGCGCCTGCGATTTCCAGTCCGCGATCCATCGAGCTCCCCCGAAGCGCCGTCAATTCCAAGGTGCAGAGAGTCGGCTAGGCTCTCCACGAAGGTTTACGACGTTCCAGGAAGGCGCGCACGCCCTCCCGTCCCTCGGGGCTGACCCGCTTCTTGGCGATGCGGCGGGCGGTCTCGCGCATCAGGCTATCGTCGATCGCCTCGCCCCAGACGACCCAGACCAGCTTCTTCGATTCCAGGACCGCCTCGGGCGCCGCCGCCATGATCTCGCTGGAGACGCGCGCCTGGATCGCCGTCAGAGCCTCCGCATCGGCGGCGACCTCCTGGACCAGTCCGATATGGCGGGCATGCTCGGCGTCAAAGACCTGGCCGGTGCAGAACAGGGCCTTGGCGTGCCGGGGGCCGATCGCGTTGACCACATAGGGTGAGATGGTCGCCGGGATCAGGCCCAGCTTGACCTCGGAGAAGGCGAACTTCGCCTCGCGGGTCGCCACGGCGACGTCGCACGCCGCGACCAGGCCCGCACCGCCGCCCATCGCCGCGCCCTCGACCAGGGCGACGGTCAGGGCCGGAATGTCGGCCAGGGCCTTGAGCATGCGCGCCAGCTCGTAGGCGTCGTCGCGATTGTCCGCCTCGGACCATTCGGCCGCGGCGCGCATCCATTCCAGATCCGCCCCGGCGGAGAAGGTCGACCCCGCGCCCCGCACAAACACGACCCGGACGTGGTCGGCGCCATGGAGGGTCTCGAACGCCTCCCGCAGCGCCCCGATGGTCGCGGCGTCAAAGGCGTTGCGCTTCTCGGGCCGATTGATGGTGACCACGGCGACGCCTTCCGGCGTTGCCTTCAGCAGCACCGGGCCCTCTGCGTCCGGGGCCGGGTTCTCGACGTAGGGGTCATTGACGACACCACCTGCCATCGGGTCCAGCACCAGGGGTTCGGAGGCGTCGGGCGGGGAGTCGGTCATGGCGGTCTCCTGGTCTTGACGGATAACGCGCGAAGGCCGCGGATCGTCGCCGCAGCGGCTCGCCCTACATCCTGAATACGCCGAACTGGGTCTCCGGGATCGGCGCGTTGAGCGAGGCCGATATGGCCAGACCGAGGACGTCACGGGTTTGCGCCGGATCAATCACCCCGTCGTCCCAGAGGCGCGCGGTGGCGTGATAGGGATTGCCTTCCAGCTCGTAGCGGTCGCGGATCGGCGCCTTGAAGGCCTCCTCCTCCGCCTTCGACCATTCCTGGCCCTTGGTCTCCATGCCATCGCGCTTGACGGTGGCCAGCACCGAAGCGGCCTGCTCTCCGCCCATCACCGAGATCCGCGCATTGGGCCAGGTGAACAAGAAGCGCGGCGAGTAGGCCCGGCCGCACATGCCGTAGTTGCCGGCGCCGAAGCTGCCGCCGATCAGCACCGTGAACTTGGGGACTTCGGCGGAGGCGACAGCCGTGACCATCTTGGCGCCGTCCTTGGCGATACCGCCGGCCTCGTACTTGCCGCCCACCATGAAGCCCGAGATGTTCTGCAGGAACACCAGCGGAATCTTGCGCTTGCAGGCCAGTTCTATGAAGTGCGCGGCCTTCAGGGCGCTTTCGGAGAACAGCACGCCGTTGTTGGCCAGGATCGCCACCGGATAGCCCCAGATGCGGGCGAAGCCGGTCACCAGGCTGGACCCGTAGAGCGGCTTGAACTCGTCGAATTCGGAGCCGTCGACGATCCGCGCGATGACTTCATGCACGTCGTAGGGCGCGCGCACGTCGTTCGGTATGACGCCGTAAAGCTCCTCCGGATCGTAGGCGGGCGGCCGCGGCTCGCGCACGTCCAGGCCATGGCTCTTCACCGAATTCAGGTTGGCCATGACCGAGCGGACCAGGCTCAGCGCGTGCTCGTCATCGGCGGCGACATGGTCGACGACACCAGAACGGCGGCCATGCACCTCGGCGCCGCCGAGATCCTCCGCCGAGATGACTTCGCCGGTGGCGGCCTTCACCAACGGCGGCCCGGCCAGGAAGATGGTGCCCTGGTTGCGGACGATGATGGTCTCGTCGCTCATCGCCGGCACATAGGCGCCGCCGGCGGTGCAACTGCCCATCACGCAGGCGATCTGGGGAATGCCCCGCGCACTCATCCGGGCCTGGTTGTAGAAGATCCGGCCGAAGTGCTCGCGATCGGGAAACACCTCGGCCTGGTGCGGCAGGTTCGCGCCGCCGGAATCGACCAGGTAGACGCAGGGCAGCCGGTTCTCCATCGCCACTTCCTGGGCGCGGAGGTGCTTCTTCACCGTCATCGGGAAATAGGCGCCGCCCTTCACCGTGGGGTCGTTGGCGACGATCACACATTCGCGGCCCGAGACCCGGCCGACGCCCGTGATCATGCCGGCGCCGGCGGCTTCGTCGTTGTACATGCCGTTCGCGGCGAGCTGGCTCAGCTCGAGGAACGGCGCGCCGGGATCGAGCAGCCGTTCGACGCGCTCCCTGGGCAGAAGTTTGCCGCGCGCCACATGGCGTTTGCGGGACTCCTCGGGCCCGCCGCGGGCGGTGACGCCGACCCGCTCCCTCAGCTCCGCGACCAGGGCCTCGTTATGGGCCTTGTGCGTCTGAAAGGTCGCCGAACTGGGGTCTAGGGCGGTGGTGAGCTTGGGCATGGGATCGCCTTAGCGGGCCCGGCCCGCTCAGGAAAGAGCTTCCGCATCGGGGGAACCGCTCCGGCCGGGTCCCGTTTGCCTCGGGGCAGGAGGTTGATCATGCCACGCCCCACCCCCCAAGCCCTTCGCCTGATGGCCTGGCCACCGCTTTTGCTGCTCACGGCCTGCGGACCGGAAAACCAGGCCTCGCTCGGCGCCAAGGCCGGACTGGCGGTCGGCGCGGTTGTCGCCGGCCCGGCCGGCGCCGCGGTCGGGACGGTAGTGGGCGCCGGGACGGGCGCCGCGACGGGCGGGGGCAAGGCTCCCACGG
>CAYSNW010000085.1:0-11942 GCA_964432415.1 uncultured Caulobacteraceae bacterium | reverse complement strand
CATTGGTGTGGATGCATTCGGAAGGATTGTACTCGGCCGCCGGCACCTGCTTGAGGGCGGCGGCATGGACCACCAGATCGACGCCGCGGAAGGCCAGCTCCAGCCGGTCGCGGTCGCGCACGTCGCCCAGGAAAAAGCGCAGCAGGTTCATCTGCTCGGGGCCGTAGAGCTCCGACAGCTCCTGGCGCATCTCGAACTGCTTGAGCTCGTCGCGCGAGAAGATGATCAGCTTCTTCGGGCGGTAGCGGTCCAGCACATTGCGCACGAACTTGCGGCCGAACGAGCCGGTGCCGCCGGTGACCAGGATGGTCTTGCCGTCGAACATCCGCGTGCGGGGGCCGAAGTCCCGCGGGCCGGATTCCTCGATGGAATCGTACATGGCGCACTCCCAGCGTTGGGGTCAGGGTGCGCGCGACGCTCTAAAGGCGCGGTTAACGATGTTTGTTAATGCGCGGCCCGCTCGGCGCCTGCGCGCCTGGGTCGCAGGGCGTGGGCGAGGTCGGAGACCGCCGCCGGGATCAGGCTCCACGGCTCGACGAAGTAGCGGGTGAACAGGCGCCCGGGCTCATGCAGGAAGCGGAACAGCCATTCCGCGCCGATGCGCCCGGTCCAGCGCGGCGGAGTCTTCGAAGCGCCCGCTTCGAAATCGAAGGCGGCGCCGATGGGAAAGATCACCGCGTGGGGCAGACGTTCCAGGTTGGCGGCGATCCAGGCCTCCTGGCGCGGCATTCCCATTCCCACGAAGATCACGTGCGGCGCGAAGGCCTCGATCTCGGCCAGCACGGCCTCGTTCTCGGGGCCCGCCATGTCGAAGAAGCCGTGGCGCACGCCGAGCACCGCCTGCGGATGGCGGGCGCGGATGGTGCGGCGGGCCGCCTCGCCGATCCCCGGACGGCAGCCCAGATGGAACACCCGCCAACCCTCGGCTGCGGCGCGCTCCCAGAAGGCCTCGCGCCAGTCGAGGTAGGTGCAGCGGTGAGCGCGGCTGACCGGCAGGCCGAGAAGCTTGCCCCAGGCGATCATGGGGACCGAGTCGATCTCGATCAGGTCGGCGCGGTCGTAGAAGGCGCGCATCGCGGGGTCTTGGCGCAGCAGATAGAGGCTGTGGGAATTGTGGTTGGCCACCACGGCCCGCCGTCCCGCCTTCACCCAGGCGGAGGCGCGCGCCATCACTTCGGACGGCGTCACCAGATCGACCTCGGCGCCGAGCAGGCGCAGGCGTTGGGGGCTCGACATGGAGCCACCCTAGCGCGGGGGACCTTTCCGCCGGCTTGAGCGAGACGGTTAACGGTTCAGGTGGGGAAGGCCTGGACGCAGGCGTCCATCACCTTGTCGGTGGGGCCGAGATCGGCCAGGTGCGAGGCCGCCGCGACGACCTTGGCCTTCTGGGCCTCGGGGGTCAGGCCGCCCTCCTTGAGCAGGGCGTCCATGCGCGGTCCCAGGCGGTCGAGCAGGGCGGCGTAGGGGGCGGTCTGCGGGAATGGATCGTCCGGCCGGATGGACTTCAGGAACGGCGCGACGAAGGCCGAGATCAGGGCGCAGCTCAGCGCCTTGTCCCGGCTGTCGGCCGGCAGGGAGACCGCCGTGGTCCAGGGCAGGGCCCGGTCGCAGGCCGCGACCGTGGCCGGAACCCGCTCCGGCGTGGCGGCCAGGGTGGTCGTGGCGTCGCGCATGGCGGCCACGGCCTTGTT
The DNA here is from genome assembly GCA_964432415.1 of uncultured Caulobacteraceae bacterium. Lineage (GTDB taxonomy): Bacteria > Pseudomonadota > Alphaproteobacteria > Caulobacterales > Caulobacteraceae > JAFECT01. The sequence goes on along the minus strand of CAYSNW010000085.1, from coordinate 10,251 downwards.
GCCGCCGGCCAGCATCTCCTCGCCGGGAACCGGATCGCGCAGGGCGGCCAGCACGAAGCGGGCGGCGTGCATGGCGACCTGGAAGGGCGGCGACGCCTGCCGGCTGGTCTGGGCCTCGGCGACGATCACCGCAGCGGCGCAGAAACCGGCCCGGTCGGGGGCCTGGGGCGGAAGGGGCAGCGGCTGGGCGCGGGCGGCGCCGGCCGTAAGCATGGACACCGTGCAGACGAGACCGACCAGACGCTTCATGACGCTCATTCCCCCTTGGACGCCTCAACCTTAGCAGTCTTCGCGCCGCCGCCTAGGAGGAAGCGGTGTCCGGCCCTTTCGCCGCCGCCGGGAAGCGTCTATCTCGCGGGCGAACCTGCAGGGGCTCTTCGATGCGCGTCGCCATGATCGGAACCGGTTACGTCGGGCTGGTGTCCGGCGCCTGTTTCGCCGACTTCGGCCATGTGGTGACCTGCGTCGACAAGGATGCGTCGAAGATCGCGCGGCTGGAGAAGGGCGAGATCCCGATCTTCGAGCCGGGCCTGGACGACCTGGTGCAGGCCAATGCGCGCCAGGGGCGCCTCAGCTTCGCGGTGGACGGATCGAAGGCCATCCGCGAGGCGGACGCGGTGTTTATCGCGGTGGGCACCCCGTCGCGCCGGGGCGACGGCCACGCGGACCTCAGCTACGTCTACGCGGCGGCGGAAGAGATCGCCGGCCTGATCGACGGCTTCACCGTGGTGGTGACCAAGTCGACCGTGCCGGTGGGCACCGGCGACGAGATCGAGCGCATCATCCGCGAGCGGCGCCCGGAGGCCGAGTTCGCGGTGGTCTCCAATCCGGAGTTCCTGCGCGAGGGCGCGGCGATCAACGACTTCAAGCGCCCGGACCGGGTGGTGGTCGGCACCGAGGACGAGCGGGCGCAAGGCGTGATGCGCGAGCTGTACCGGCCGCTGAACCTGAACGAGACGCCGATCGTCTTCACCGGCCGGCGGACCTCGGAGCTGATCAAGTACGCGGCCAACGCCTTCCTGGCCATGAAGATCACCTTCATCAACGAGGTGGCGGACCTGTGCGAGGCGGTGGGCGCCGACGTGCAGGCGGTGGCGCGCGGCATCGGCCTGGACAACCGGATCGGCTCGAAATTCCTGCACGCGGGGCCGGGTTATGGCGGCTCGTGCTTCCCGAAGGACACGCTCGCTCTGGTGCGCACCGCCAGCGACTACGGCACGCCGATCGCCCTGGTGGACACCACGGTCAAGGTCAACGACGCCCGCAAGAAGGCCATGGCCGGCAAGATCGCGAAAGCGCTGGGCGGCGAGCTGAAGGGGAAGACCGTCGGAATCCTGGGCCTGACGTTCAAGCCCAACACCGACGACATGCGCGACGCGCCGTCGCTCGACGTGGTGCCGGCGCTGCAGGCCATGGGAGCGACCGTGCAGGCCTACGACCCCGAGGGGCGCCACGAGGCGGAGAAGATGCTGACCGGCGTCGACTTCAAGGAAGGCCCCTATGACGCGGCCGAGGGCGCCGACTGCCTGGTGATCCTGACCGAGTGGGACCAGTTCCGGGCGCTGGACCTGGACCGCATCAAGCTGCTGTTGAAGGCCCCGGTGGTGGTGGACCTGAGGAACGTCTACCGGCCCGACGACATGCGGGCGCGAGGCTTCCGCTACACGAGCATCGGGCGGGCCTGAGGGCGGGCGCCGCGCTCAAGAGAAGATTTGTCCACGGACCCACACGGACCCACACGGACATTGAGGGGCGCTCCCCGGCGTAGCCGAATACAAACGACTTAAGCGCCGCTTCGCGGCAGTCTGGTGCTGATCTTGTCCGTGTGGGTCCGTGGACAAGATTCTTCGGATCGATCACCTCCACGCCGGCAGTCGGAACCTCGATGTCTGTGTGGTCTGTGTGGTCTGTGGAAAAATGTCTTCCGGCCCGCCGCCGCTGACCTCGCAAGAGAGTCCACAGACCGCACAGACCACACAGACAAGGAAGGATTGCGCTCCGCGCCTACGCCGCCGGCTTCTGCCGCGCGTGCCAGCGCCAGGCGGTGCGGACGATTTCGTCGAGGTCGCACTTCGGCGACCAGCCCAGGACCTCGCGGGCCTTGCGGTTGTCGGCCACCAGGGTCGGGGCGTCGCCTTCGCGGCGGGGGGCCTCGGCGACTTCGAAGTCCTCGCCAGAGACACGGCGGATGGCGTCGATCAGTTCGCGGACCGTCGTACCGGTGCCGGTGCCCAGGTTGAAGACGTCGGAGGGCGCCCCGGCCAGCAGGCGGTCGAGCGCAAGCACGTGGGCGTCGGCCAGGTCCAGCACGTGGATGTAGTCGCGCACGGCTGAGCCGTCGCGGGTGTCATAGTCGGTCCCGAACAGGGAGAAGCCCTGGCGCAGGCCCATGGCCGCGGCGATGGCCAGGGGGATGGCGTGGGTCTCCGGGTCGTGGTCCTCGCCGATGCGCCCCTCCGGGTCGGCGCCGGCGGCGTTGAAATAACGCAGGCAGACGGAGCGGAAGCCGCAGTAGCGGTCGTAGTCGGCCAGCGCCTGCTCGATCATCAGCTTGGAGCGGCCGTAGGGGTTCAGCGGGTGTTGCGGATGGGTCTCGTCCATGGGGACCCGCACCGGGTCGCCGTAGGTGGCGCAGGTGGAGGAGAAGACCATGGCGTTGACGCCCGCGCGCCGGGCCGCCTCGATCAGGCTGAGGGCGCCGGCCACGTTGTTCTCGTAGAAGCGGCCCGGGAACTTGACCGACTCGCCCACCTCGATGAGGGCGGCGAAGTGCATGACCGCGACCGGTTTGTGGGCCGCGAAGACCTGGTCCAGCCGGTCGCCGTCGCGGATGTTTCCCTGTTCGAACGGTCCCCACAGCACCGCCTCGCGATGGCCGTTGGACAGGTCGTCGTAGACCACGGGCGTGTAGCCCGCCTCCGCCAGCCTGAGGCAGGCGTGGGAGCCGACATAGCCGGCGCCGCCGGTGACAAGAACCGTCCTGGACATGACCCCTCCGTACAGGAGCGATCAACGGATCGTCTACGGTCACGGTTCCCTCAGGCACGCTCACCGAAAGGGGGCTGTCGCAACCGCGCCCCAGCCGCTAAACCCCCGGCCATGAACGATACGCCGCCGCCCAAGAAGGGCTGGTTCCAGCGCCTGACCGAGGGCCTGACCCGCACCTCGCAGCAGATGACCGAGCAGGTCGTCGCGACCTTCGTCAAGAAGCCGCTGGACCAGGCCTCGCTGGACGAGCTGGAGGAACAGCTGATCGAGGCGGACCTGGGCCCGGCGGCCGCGGCGCGCATCGCCCAGCGCTTCGGGGAGCTGCGCTTCGGCAAGCCCGACGCCTCGGAGACCGAGGTCAAGGAAGCCCTGGCCGAGGCCGTCGCGGCCGAGCTGATCCCGCGCCAGGAGCGTTTCGATCCGTTGTCAGGGCCCAAGCCCTTCGTGGTGCTGTTCGTGGGCGTCAACGGCTCGGGCAAGACCACGACCTTGGGCAAGATCGCCGCCGACCTGACCCGCAAGGGCGCCAAGGTCCTGATCGTGGCCGGCGACACCTTCCGCGCCGCGGCGGTGGAGCAGCTGCAGATCTGGGCGGAACGGGCGAAGGCCGACTTCATGTCACGCCCGGACGGGGCGGACGCGGCCGGGCTGGCCTACGACGCCTACGAACGGGCCAGGGCAGAAGGCTACGACGTGGTGCTGATCGACACCGCCGGGCGGCTGCAGAACAAGCAGGCGCTGATGGACGAGCTGCTCAAGATCGTGCGCGTGCTGAAGAAGGTCGATCCGGACGCGCCGCACGAAACCCTGCTGGTGCTGGACGCCACGGTCGGGCGCAATGCGCTGGCGCAGGAACAGATTTTCGGCCGGACCGCTTTCGTCTCGGGCATCGTCATGACCAAACTGGACGGCACCGCCCGCGGCGGCGTCCTGGTCCCAGTGGCCCAGGCCTCGGACGCGCCGATCAAGCTGATCGGGGTGGGCGAAGGAATCGAGGACCTGCAGCCGTTCGACGCCCGGGCGTTCTCGCGCTCGCTGGTGGGGCTGGGCGAGGCGTGAGGAAGGGCGAAGCGTTGAGGAGAGTTTCGTGAACCACAACCAGTGGGTCCGGATGGGCGTGGATTTCGCCGCCCCGATCGCCTTTGCGGCGGCGTTCGCGATCACCCGCGACTTCCAGGCCGCCACCGCTGTGCTGGTGGTGGCCTCAGTCATCGCCCTTTCGGTGGGCTGGCTGATCGAAAAGCGGCTGGCCTTCCTGCCCCTGCTGGCGGGCGGCTTCGCGGTGGTGTTCGGGGCGCTGACCCTGGTGCTGCACGACCCCAGCTTCGTGAAGATGAAGATGACCTTCGTGAACCTCACCTTCGCGGGGCTGTGCGTGGTGGTCGGCTTCTTCCGCACCCACTGGATCAAGACCGTGCTGGGCGACGCCATCGACCTGCCAGAGCCGGCGATCCGTACCCTCATGATCCGCTACGCCATCTATTTCGTGCTGGTGGCGGTGGTGAACGAGATCGTCTGGCGCACCCAGAGCAATGGGGTGTGGGTGACCTTCCGGGTGCTGCTGTTGCCGCTGGCGCTCGTCTTCTCCTTCACCCAGGTGCCATTCATGATGAAGCACATGAAGACCCCGCCCAAGGAGCCCACCGCGCCGGAACCGCCGGATCCGGGGTTCTAGAGTCCGGCGGGCAATCGCCAGTCGTGGGTCGGCGGATTGCGGAACGGGGCGAAGACCGCCTGTTCGCGGCTTTCGACGAAATCGTGCAGGGCCCAGGACACGGAATAGAAGGCGAGCTGGCGCCACGGGATCTCGTCCCAACCGAACAGGGCGACCTCCAGGCTTTCCACCCCGGCGTCGAATTCGGGTTTCGCCAGCCGGGCCCGGTGCATGATCTGCACCTGGCTGCGGCCCGAGACGTCATAGAGCGCCAGCAGGGCGTCGAGCTCCAGTTCGGCTTCGGCCTCCTCGCGCGCCTCGCGGCGGGTGGCCTCGGCGATGGTCTCGCCCTCCTCCATGAAGCCGGCGGGCAGGGTCCAGAACCCCCTGCGCGGCTGAATCGCGCGGCGGCAGAGCAGGAATTTCACCTGCTCCAGCGGCGCGGCGCCGGGGCCGAACGGCGCCCCCGCCTCGCTGAACACGGCGAGGGCGCCCACCACGATCCTCGGATTGACGTAGTCGATGAAGCCGCAGGTGTCGCAGACCCGGCGCTCGCGATCCTCGCCGTGCGGAACCTTGAGGGTGAAGGAGGGTTCGACTGCAGTGGTCATTGAATGACTCTAGGCTTCGAGACGCGACTCCGTCCACGGAGCTTCTGTCGTCGAACCGTCGCGGAACGGTGATATGCTCCGCATCCATCCGGTAAGGGGGGCGTGGGTCATGGCCAAGACCAAGGGGAAAGCGGCGCGGGGCGGAGACGGTCCGCTCGACGGATCAGCCAGTCATCTGCTGCACCGGGTGCTGCAGCTGGCGCTCGATCTCTATGCCGAGGAGACCGGCCCCGGGGCGATTACCCAGCGTCAGTACGCGGTGCTTATCGCGGTGGCCCACAACGAGGGCCTGACCCAGACCGACCTGGTGCGTGCCACCGGCATCGACCGCTCGACGCTGGCCGACATGGTCGCGCGCATGATCGCCAAGGGCCTGCTGGAGCGTCAGCGCTCGGCGGTGGACGCCCGCGCCAACACCGTTTCCCTGACCGAACTCGGCCGCGGCGAGCTGGAGGCCGCGCGCCCCCGGGTCGAGGCGGCGGACAAGCGCATCCTGGGCCTGTTGCCCGGCGGCAAACGCGCCAGCTTCCTCAATGTCCTGCGCGCCTTCGCCCGCGCCGGCGAGGCGGCCGCGGCCTCCGCAGCCGAGGCCGTGGAAGACGGCCGCAAGAAGAAGAAAAAGAAGGCCAAGGCGGCCAAGCCCGCCAAGGCCAAGGTCGCCAAGGCGGCGAAGGCCCCCAAGCCGGAAAAACCGCCCAAGGCGGCCAAGCCCGAGCGCGACGACAAGAAGAAAAAGAAGATCAAGAAGGCGGCCTGACGCCGCTGCTCAGACCTTGATGTCGACGAAGGAGCCCGGGCGCAGGATCCGGTCCGGCGGCTGATCGGGGTCGGGGGTCTCGCGCATGATCGGGACCGGACGGACCGCAGGCGCCTGAGCCTGGAGCTGGACGGGCGCCGCAACCGACGCTGTCGGGGCCTGGGCCTTGCCCAGCGCCGCGTCGAAAAAGGCGCGCTGGGCCGCGCGGGCCTGGCCGCCGGGCTGGGCGGTCGGCAGGTGCGGGGTCAGGTTCGGTCGGATCGGATCGGCCACGGCGCAAATCTTAACGAGAGGTGTCGAAAAAGGGTTAACGCCCCTTAGCCATCTCGCGTTTCAGTTCGCTGGCCAGCCGCTCGGCATCCTCGTCGGTCATGGGGGCGGACCAGGAGTCGATGACCACGCCCCGTGCGTCGACCAGCAGGGTCTGGGGCACGCCCGTGATCTTCAGCCCGATCGCCGCCGCGCCCTTCTGGTCGTTGAGCACCTCGCGGTAGGGGTCGCCCAGTTCCTTCAGCATGGCGGCCGTCGCCTCGGGGCGATCCTTCCAGGCCAGGCCCACCACCGGCAGGCCCCGCGCCTTCAACTGCTGCAGCACGGGATGCTCGATGCGGCAGGGCGCGCACCAGGAGGCGAAGACATTGACCAGCACCGGCCCGCGGACGGCGGTGTTGAGAGGCCTGGGGGCGCCGCCGGAGAGGGGCGTGACGGGCGTCGCCGGCAGGTGCAGGCCGATGGCCGATCCGGCGGCTGCGGGCGTGCGGTGGCTCAGGCGCCAGCCGGCGAACAGGGCGACCAGCAGGACCAGAAGGATGACGGGCGCCCAGTCGAACAGGCGCCTCACGGAGCGGGGTCCGCCTCGCGGGCCTCGACCTCGCGCTTCCAGCGCCGGGCGCGGGCGAGGGTGTCGACGACCAGGGCGCCCAGCACGACGATGCTGAGGCCCCAGGCCCCCAGGATGTAGAAGCCGTAGCGGCCCAGGTCCCAGTGCGGCATCAGGCGCCCCCCGCGGCTTTCATGGCCAGGCTCATGGCCCGCCGGCGCCAGACCTCGGCGCGGATGCGCAGCAGCCACAGGGCCAGGAACAGGACGGTGTAGGCCAGCGCCATGACCAGCAGCGGCGCCAAAAGCGGCCAGGAGATGGTCGGCCCGCCGACCCGGAACACCGAGGCCGCCTGGTGCAGGGAATTCCACCAGTTCACCGACCAGTGGACGATGGGCACGTTGATGGCGCCCACCAGGGCCAGGATCGAGGCGGCGCGGGCGGCCTTCTGCTCGTCGTCGATGGCCGCCTGCAGGGCCATGTAGCCGAGGTAGAACAGGAACAGGATCAGCACGGAGGTCAGGCGCGCATCCCATTCCCACCAGGTCCCCCACATCGGCCGGCCCCAGAGCGAGCCGGTGGCGAGCGCGAGCGCGGTGAACCCGGCGCCCAGCGGCGCGGCCGCCCTCGCGGCCGCATCGGCCAGGGCGTGGCGGAAGACCAGGCCGAAGAAGCTCGATCCGGCCAGGCAGCCGTAGACGAACAGGCTCATCCAGGCGGCGGGCACGTGCACGTACATGATCAGCACGGTCTGCTTCTGCTGGTAGTCCTCAGGCGCCGCGAGGCTCAGCCACACGCCCCAGATCAGCAGGGCGGCCGCAAGCGCCCCGAGCCAGGGAAGCACCCGGCTGGTCACGCTCATGAAGCGCTGGGGATTTGCGAGGCCGAAGATCATGAGCGCGGCAATAGGCTGTAGGCCCGCGCCGGGCAAGCTACGGACATCACCGGATCAGGACAGCGCATTGCGCACCGCCGCGGCCATGGCGAAGGGCGCGAGGGCCAAGGCGGCCAGGGCGTAGGCGCACAGGAAGCCGAAGCCCGGCGTCCAGTTCAGGCCGGACTGCAGGGCGTCGATGGCGCCGGCGCCGAAGATCACCGGCGGGGCCAGCAGCGGCAGCACCACCACCGCGATCAGCACCCCGCCGCGCCGGGCGCCCAGCGCCAGGGCCGCACCGATCCCGCCGACGAAGGCGAAGCCCAGGCCTCCGATCAGGGCGCTGGCGAGGGTAAGCGGCATGAGCGCGGGCGCAGCGCCGAGCCCCGTGGAGACGATCGGGGCGAACAGGGCCAGTGGCAGGCCGTTGGCGGTCCACTGGGCCAGACACTTGGCGATGCTCACCGCCTCCAGGGGCAAGGGGCCGAGCGCCAGCAGGTCCAGCGCCCCGTCCTCGTAGTCGCGCTCGAACAGGCGCTCGAGCGAGAGCAGCGAGGCCAGGGCCAGGGCCACCCAGGCGGAGCCGGGCGCCACGGCCGCCAGCCGCTCCGGCGCGGGCCCGACCGCCAGCGGCAGCAGGGTCGCGATACAGGCATAGAAGGCGCAGCCCAAAAGCGGCCCCCCGCCCCGGCCCCAGGCCAGGTCCAGTTCGCGGCGATAGAGGGTCAGGAAGGCGTTCACGATGGCCTCCCGCATCCGACCGGAAAGACATCGAATCTTGAAGCCACAGGCCTTGGCCCAAGACCCGTTCCTTCCCCCCTCGAGGGGGAAGGTGGCGACGCAAGGAGCCGGATGGGGGGCGGCGCCAGCGTCTGCGGCGTGGGCGTATTCCTCTCGAACGGCAGGGCTTGTCCGATCGCATTTGGGCTGCAGCTTCCGGGGCCAGCCGTTGCGCCGCCCCCCATCCGAGCCCCGGACGGGGCCCACCTTCCCCCTCGAGGAGGGAAGGACGTGATAGTCGGCTTGCTCATGCCCCCGCCCCGATCTCGACCACGCGCGCCGGGATGGGCAGGGGGTCGTGGACGGCGGCGAGGATCATGCCGCCGCCGGCCAGGTGGTCGGCCATCAGGGCGCCGAATCGGGCGCGGCGCTCGGCGTCCAGGGGGGCCAGGGGCTCGTCGAGCAGCCAGAGTGGCCGGGGCGCGGCGACCAGCCGGGCCAGGGCGACCCGGCGGCGCTGGCCCGCGGAGAGCTTGCGGATCTCGAGGTCGAGCAGCGGTTTCAGGCCGAGCGCCTCGATCGCCGCGTCGACGCCGGAGCCGCCGCACCACCGCGCTTGGAATTCGATCTCCTCGCGCGCCGTGCGGCCGGGCTTGAGCCCGTCGTGGTGGCCGACCAGGTGCAGGCCAGAGGCCCTCGCCTCCTCCGCCTCCAGTTCGCCCGCGGCGCCCTCGAATCGCACCGCCCCCGAGAGCGGCCGCACGAAGCCGGTGATGGCGCGAAGGAGCGAGGTCTTTCCCGCCCCGTTGCGCCCGGTCAGGGCCACGGCTTCGCCGGCGGAAACCGCAAGAGACAGGCCCTCGAACAGCACCCGTTCCCCGCGCCCGACCGAGAGGGCCTCGACCTTGAGCGCGGCGATCATGCGCGCGTTCCCGGGGCCATCGCGCGCTGCGATTGAAAAACGCGGTTCGATCCCTCGACGCGAAGCGCCGCCGGGTCTAAGAAGCGCGCGGCCGTGCGGGGGTCCTGCAGCGCCGGTCGGGAACCTGTGAGTCCCGGTCTCAAGCGCGCAACCTCGCAACCCGTCCCGGGGCGGCCTTTTTGATCAAGAGGATCACCCATGCCGTCCATTGACAGCCTTAAGACCCGCCGGGACCTTTCCGTCGGGCGCAAGAAGTATGCCTATTACAGCCTTCCGGCCGCCGAGGAAGCCGGTCTCGCCGGTATTTCGCGCCTGCCCCGCACGCTGAAGGTTCTGCTGGAGAACCTGCTGCGCAACGAGGACGGCGTCTCGGTCGGCGAAGACGACCTGAAGGCGGTCACCAACTGGCTGCAGAACAAGGGCTCGGTCGAGCACGAGATCTCGTTCCGCCCCGCGCGGGTCCTGATGCAGGACTTCACCGGCGTTCCCGCCGTCGTCGACCTGGCCGCCATGCGCGACGCCATGGTGGCGCTCAATGCCGACCCCAAGAAGATCAACCCGCTGAACCCCGTCGATCTGGTCATCGACCACTCGGTGATGGTCGACGCCTTCGGCAACGCCAAGGCGTTCAAGGAGAACGTGGCCAAGGAATATGAGCGCAATATCGAACGCTACCGCTTCCTGCGCTGGGGCTCGTCGGCGTTCAACGACTTCCGCGTGGTGCCGCCCGGCACCGGCATCTGCCACCAGGTGAACCTGGAATACCTGGCCCAGACCGTGTGGACCGCCACCGAAGGCAAGACCAACCTCGCCTATCCCGACACCGTGGTCGGCACCGACAGCCACACCACCATGATCAACGGCCTGGCGGTGCTGGGCTGGGGCGTGGGCGGCATCGAGGCGGA
>CAYSNW010000084.1:0-12244 GCA_964432415.1 uncultured Caulobacteraceae bacterium | reverse complement strand
CCGGGCGCGGGCGGTCCAGGCGCGGGAGGCCCGGGCGGCGACGGCGGCCTCCCGATCCAGCTGGGCCAGGGCCGCGGACGGCCCCAGCTCGGCACCCTCCAGTTCTCGGCCTACGCCACCTGGAACATCAAGGACGACGTGGTGATCCGCCCCGGCGTGCCGGTCATCGACCTGCTGCATGGCGGGGCCATCGGCTCATCGGGAGGCCAGCCCCATCTGGAGCTCGAGGTGCAGGGCGGCTACTTCAAGAACGGCCTGGGCGCCCGGCTGGAGGCCAACTGGCAGGGTGAGCGCACCGAGCGTGGCGCGACCGCCGCCCAGGACCTGACCTTCGCCCCCTTCGGCACGATCAACCTGCAGACTTTCGCGGACCTGGGTTCGCGCCCGGCCCTGCTCAAGAAATATCCCTGGCTCAAGGGCTCGCGCGCCAGCCTGAACATCTCCAACATCTTCGACAGCCGTCAGGGCGTTCGCGACGGGACCGGCGCTCGGCCGCTGGCCTATCAACCCGACTACCTGGACCCGGTCGGTCGAACGATCCGCATCAGCTTCCGCAAGCTGTTCAGCTGATCGGACGGGGCTAGTGGGCCGGTTCGCCCACGCCCTCGCGGGCCTGCACCATCTCGATGGTCCGGGCCAGGGCGGCCTCGGCGACCTCGGGCCCGTATTCGGCTTCGATGGCGGCGATGCGGCTGAGGATGCGCAGCAGCAGCGTACGGTTCAGCGGCCTTAGGCCGGCGGCGACCGCGATCAGGCTCTTCAGCTCCGCCTCGGTGCGGGGAGGTTTCTTCGGGGCGGTCGTCACATCAGCACGCAGGGCTCGCCTCGCCGCACCATCTCCAGCACGCGTTCGAAGGCCGCGGCGGCCACGGCCGCGCCGTCGCGGCGTTCGATCTCGGCGATACGGCGCACGATATTGACCACGATCACCTCGTCGCGCCGCGACAGGCGGGTGATCGCGCGCGCCATCTCGTGGCGCAGGTCCGGCTCGACGCTTTCAACTGTGGCGAGGCTCATGTCGGTCTCCGGGTCACCGCTCGTTCGCCGAGGCGAAGGCGGAGACGGCTGAGGCTTCGGAAAGCAGGGTGTTGACGCGCACCACCCGGGCCGCCGAGGCGAGCATTCCGAGCAGGACGGTTTCGGCGGTGTCGGGATCCTCCGCGCCGGCTCCTCCGTCGCCGGGCGGCGGGGCGACGGCTTCCTCGGCCACGGTCACCCACAGGTCGCGGTCCAACGCCGCGAAGGCCGTGGCCAGGCCCGCGGCGCCCAGGGCGAAGCCGGCCAGCACGATCTCGGACTCGTTGTCGGCGATGCGGCGGGCGAAATCCTTGCTGGCGAAGGCCGACAGTCCCGCGCGCCGGTAGACCGGCTCCAGCGCCCGCGGTTCGGCGCCGCGCAGGGAGGGGCTGTGGCCGCCGCCGGGGCCGGGCCGGCCGCGGCTGTGGATGTGGACCACGTCCCACCCGCGGCGCCGGGCATGGGCCAGCAGACGGATGCTCTCGGCCAGGGCGCGTTGCTGGCGGGGCCCCAGGTTGTCGTCGCCCTCCTGCAGGTCGAGGCAGAGCAGGACAGGCGCGGCCCACGGGGTCATGGCGGTTCGGGGCGACATCAGACGGGATTGGTCGGCTGGCGACCGGCCGAGGCGTCGAGCACGCCGGGGCGGTCCCAGGCGCCTTCCGGCCGAAGCAGGATCATCGGGTCCGTATCCATCCCGATCGCATCGGGATCGGGCTCAAGGTCCACCTCGACCTCGACGTATTCATGGTCGGAGAAGGCGAAGCGATCGCGGTGGAGCCGCGGATGGGCCTCGAAATGGCGTTCCCAGTGGGCCGCCAGGCGGACCTGGGCGTGGCCCAGGATCTTGCGGTAGCCCTTGCGGCGCGCCAGGTCGAAGGCGGCCCGCACCAGCACCAGCACCGCGTCGCCGCCGCGATGTTCCCTGCGCACCGACACGCGCTCGACCTTGGCGAAGTCGGCGAACCAGCGCACCCGCACCACCCCCGCCGGTTCGCCGCCGATGTGCAGCAGCAGGTGGGTCGAACCGGCGAAGTCGTTGCCGTCGAACTCTTCGCGATAGGGGCAATTCTGCTCGCCCATGTAGACCAGCGAGCGCAGGGCCACGACCTGCATCAGGTCGTCCAGGGTGCGCGCGACCCTGACGACCTGGTCCGGCACGGCGCCGTCCAGCGGGGTCGAGACGAGGGGCAGGCAGACATGGGCGCTCATGCGGCGATCTCCAGAGCTGTGGTGTCGGGGGGCGACCACATCAGCGGCGTGCCGGGAAGGTCCCGGCAACCCAGGCGTTCGATGAGGACACGACGGCCGGCGGCGGTGACCGCCCGGGCGTAGAAACCGATGTCGGAAAAGGCTTCGCGTAGGCGCACCACGCCGGTCACCACCGCTCGCGCGGCCTGGGGCGTGACCGACACGATCCCCATGGCGTACAGCGCCTGGCCCCGGGTGCGTCCGCCCGCGAAGAAGGCGCCGACCGGCCGTGACAGGTCCAGCCGGCCGTTAAGCAGGGCGTCGAGCCCGAGCGGCGACAGCGGCAGCACGCCCAGGGCGCCGGTGATCACGCCCTCTTCCTCGTAGACCAGCACGGCGGTTCCGCTGCGGCGCTGGATGGCGATCAGAGCCTCGACCGGCGCGACCGATGGCCCCAGGGCCTCGGCCGCCAGGGCGCGAGCCTCGGCCACGCCGCGGGGGCCGGCGATCTTCAGGTCACAGGATTCCACCGCTTCGGCGACCCGCCAGGCCGCCCGCGCGTCCCATCCGGAGAAGCGGAACGCTTCCCGGCGATGTGGCGCGGATTTCAAACCTGTGCTTGTGTCCATTCCACGGTTCGTAGAGGGTCTGGAACGAGCTGGATGCGGCAAAGACCGTATGGGGGTCATGCACATGGACGACGCGGGTGAAGTCGCGCGACAGCGCGCAGACTGGTCCGATCTCAGGGTGTTCTATGCGGTGGCGGTTAAGGGCGGGTTTGGCGCCGCCGCCAAATCCCTCGGCATGGCCCAGCCCACGGTGAGCCGGCGCATCGACGATCTCGAGACGCGCCTGAACACCCGCCTGTTCAACCGGGGCGTTCACGGGGTGACCCTCACCGAGGCCGGAGAGGCGGTCTATGACCATGTCCTGACCATGGAGCGTTCGTCCGCCTCGATCGAACGGCTGGTGTTCAACGCCGACCGGCGCGAGGAGGGAACGGTGGGCATCGCCGGCCCGGACGGGGTCGCCGGCTTCCTGATCGCCCCGGCCCTGGCGGAATTCTTCCAGGTCAATCCCAAGATTTCGATCGCGCTGGACTGCGGCGTCTGGCCGGGCGACCCGCTCAACGCCTCGGCGGACGTGTCGCTGCAGTTCCACGAGGTCACCAGCCCGGATGTCATCGCCAAGCCGATCGCCACCTTCCACTATGGCCTCTGCGGCTCGAAGTCCTATTTCGACATTTATGGCCGGCCGGCCTCCATCCAGGAGGCGACCACCCACCGCTGGGTCCACCACGCCGCCCAGAACAAGCAGCCCCAGGGCCAGGCGCCCTCGACCCCGGCCCTGCAGCAGCTGGCGGCGCGCCGGCTGTCGACCAATTCCAGCGCGGCCATGATCTACGCCGTGCGCTTCGGCGCGGGCATCGGCCCCATGCCCACCTGCGCCCTGCCGATCTATCCGGAGCTGGAGATGCTCAAGCTGCCGCTGATCGCCTCGGCGACGCTGTGGATGTGCGTGCATCGCGACCTGGCCCGCTCGGCGCGCATCCGGGTGGTCACCGACTGGCTCGAAACCCTGTTCGACGGCCGCGAAAAGCCCTGGTTCCGGGCCGAATTCGTCGAACCCTCCGACTTCGACAGCATCACCGCCCGGCGCCAGAAGCGGGCCTAGATCTCCACCGCGCCTGGCTTGCCGTCCTCGACCACATAGCGCTTCAGGGTCGAGACGCCGGCCCGGGGATCGCGCCGGTCCGAGATGGTGCGAAGCCGCGCCTCCATCCGCTCAGGCGCAAGGTCGATCGAGACGTAGCCGTGCACGCGGCTGTCGAAGAATTTTACGTGGGGATTTTCGGGCATCATCTTCATGAAGGGCTCGTAGGGCGGCCCGTCCGAGGTGATGGAGGTCCCGACGAATTCGGTGGCGATCGTGCGTGACCTCAGATCGCCGAAGTCGGCCTTCAGGTCGTTGGTCCAGAAGGCGTGGAAGTCGCCGCCCAGGAACACCGGATTCCGCGCCGGACTGTGGGCGAGGGCGGCGAGCATCCGCTCCCGGTTGGCCGGGTAGCCGTCCCAGCCATCGGTGAAGTGGCCGACCACCCCGTCGCGCTCCTGCAGGAAGGGCGCGACCAGCAGGTCCTGGGCGATCACGGTCCAACGGGTCGAGGCCCGGTTGAAGCCGTCGTAGAGCCAGCGCTCCTGCTCCAGGCCCAGCATGGTGCGCCCCGGATCGGTCCTTTCCGTGCAGCTTTCCGGCGCCACATGGCCCTTGCGGCTCGACGGCAGGGCGCAGGGCTGGATCGAGCGGTACTGGCGCCCGTCCAGCACGGTGAACTCGGCCAGGTCGCCGAAACGCAGGCGGTCGTAGACCCGCATGTCCGGCCCGTTGGGGATCGAACGGCGGCGCAGCGGCATGTGCTCGTAGAAGGCCCGGTAGGCGGCCGCCCGGCGCCTCAGGAAATCGGCTTCAGTGATCCCGGGGTTCTGCGACCAGCGGTTGGCGTAGTCGTTCTGCACCTCGTGGTCGTCCCAGGTCATCAGGCAGGGGGCGGCGCCATGCAGGGCCTGCAGGTCGGGGTCGGTCTTGTACTGGGCGTAACGGCGGCGGTAACCGGAGAGATCAGTGATCTCTTCCGCCTGGTCGTGACGGCGCACGGCTCTGGCGTCATCGCGCCCAGCCCGCTCGCTGTATTCGTAGATGTAGTCGCCCAGGAACAGCACGAGGTCCGGCTGCTCCTCGGCCATGTGCCGATAGGCGCTGAAGAAGCCCTTCTCGAAATGGGAGCAGGACGCCATGGCCAGGCGCAGATGCTGCAGCCGGGCGCCAGGCAGGGGTGCGGTCCTGGCGCGGCCGACCGGGCTGCGCTCGCCCAGCGCCTGAAAGCGGTACCAGTAAGGCCGGTCGGGCTTCAGCCCCGCGACCTCGACATGGACCGAATGGGCGAAGCGGTCGTCGGCCTGGGCGGTTCCCTGGGCTGCGACCTGGCGCATGGCCTCATCGGCCGCCACCTGCCAGCGGACCTCTACGGCGCCTGCGATTCCGCCCCGGCCGTCCGGGGCCAGGGGCTGGGGCGCCAGGCGGGTCCAGATCACGAAGCCGTCGGACGCCGGATCGCCCGAGGCCACGCCCAGGGTGAAGGGGTGTCGCCGGGCCGCCCGGGTTCCCGCAAGGCCCAGGGCGGCCAGGGCGCCGCCGCCCGCGCCCCAGACCAGAATCTGGCGGCGGTCGGGTCGCAGGATCGTGGAGGCGGGCTCGTCCACGAAATCCCGGTCCTCAGACCGCCGAGGCGGCAGCCCTGACCGCCCGCGCGACGGCGGAATCGGGCCGGGGGCTGACCTCGATGGTGAGGTGGCTGAGGCCCAGGTCCGCCAGCCGGGCCTTGTATGCGGCCGGAGGCTGAGGCTGATCGCAGACCAGGGAGACGATAGCGGCGTGATGGCCGGGCCCCAGGCGCCAGACGTGCAGATCGGCGATGGTGTCGGCTTCCGATCCCAGCCGCTCGGCCACCTGCCGGGACAGGGCGTCGGCTCGCCGGTCGAGCAGGAAACCCCCGGCCGCGCGGATCAGTCCCACCGCCCACCAGGCGATAACCCCTGCGCCGATCAGTCCCATGACAGGGTCCATCCACAGCCAGCCGAAACTGCGACCGGCCAGCAGACCCACGATAGCCAGCACCGACAGGGCGGAATCGGCCAGCACATGCACATAGGCTGCGCGCAGGTTCAGGTCGTGATGGTGGTGATGGTCGCTCGCGCCCTCGGCATGGGCGTGGCCGTGCGGCTCGTCGCGCAGGAACCAAGCGGTCAGCGCATTGACCGCGAGCGCCAGGACCGCGATCGGGATGGCCTGGTCGAAGGCGATCGGTTCGGGCCGGAGCAGGCGCAGCCCGCTCTCCACCGCCACGAACACCGCGATCAGCGACAGGATCACCGCGCTGGTGAAGGCTGACAGGTCGCCGAACTTGCCGGCGCCGAAGGTGAAGCGCGGATCGTGGGTGTGCTTGCGGGCGAAGGCGTAGGCGGCCGCGGCGATCAGCAGGGCCGCGGCGTGGGTGGACATGTGCACCCCGTCGGCGACCAGCGCCATGGAGCGGAACATCACCCCGCCCGCGATCTCGGCGACCATCATCACCGTGCAGATGCCGATGACGATGCGAATCTTGCGCTCATTCTTGCCGTGATGGGGGCTGAGGAAGACGTGCTCGTGACGGTGCTCGTCCAGGCACGGGTCGGCCGGCTGCGTCTGGTCGGTCGCGGGCGGCGGGGCGTGCTGCATTGTTATCTTGTATCAGAAGACTGAGGCCGCTGTCTCTCCCCCGGACGCAACCCGAATTCCTCAAGCCCGCCAAGGGTTCTTGAGCCCGCGTTAACGATTCGGGGGCCACCTTGGGTTTCAAGAAAAGACTGGAGGGGCGATGTCCGTCGACGCCGCCGAGCGCCTGAAGGCCCGGGAAGACTTCCTGCGGCTCATGAGCCACGAAATCCGCACGCCGCTGAACGGCGTCATCGGCATGCTGGGCCTGCTTGGCCGCACCAGGCTGGACGGGGCGCAGCGATCCTATCTGGGCGCGGCGCGCGACAGCGCCGAGCACCTGCTGGGCCTGGTCAACGATCTGTTGGATTTCGCCCGCATCGAAGCCGGCAAGCTCGATCTCGAGGCCGCGCCGGTGCGCATCGAGGCCCTGGTCCAGGGCGTCACCGAACTGCTCAGCCCCCGCGCCCACGACAAGGGCATCGACATCGCCTGGGCGGTGGAGGGCGGGGTGCCCGACGTGCTGGCCGACGACGGCCGTCTGCGCCAGATCCTGTTCAATCTCGCCGGCAACGCGGTGAAGTTCACCGAAAAGGGCGGGGTGCTGATCACCGTCAGCCAGGGCGAGGCGCCGGACAATCAGGCCTGCCTGCGCTTCGCGGTCACCGACACCGGCCCGGGCGTGCCGAAGGAAGCCATGGTGCGGGTGTTCGAGGAGTTCGGCCACGCCGACCCCTCCCACGCGGTCAAGTTCGGCGGCGCGGGCCTGGGCCTGGCGGTGGTCAAGCGTCTGGTCGAGGCCATGGGCGGCCAGGTCGGCATCGAGTCCGAACTGGGCCACGGCGCCACCTTCTGGTTTGAGGCCACCTTCCCGGTGGTCACCAGCGAAGCGCGGATCTTCGACCTGGAGGGCCTGACCGTGGCGGTCGCCTCCGCTTCCGAACTGGTGCGCGACGCCGCCGCCGGCCAGATCCTGGCCTCGGGCGCCACCGCCATCGTGGCCGGCTCGGTCGAGGCGGCCGTGGCCAACTGCAAGGACGACTGCGTGGTCCTGGTCGACCACTCCCTGGGCGAGGGCGCCATGGCGCCCCGGCCCAAGTCGCGCAAGGCCCTGATCCTGCTCAGGCCCGAAGAGCGCGAGTTCATCGAGAAGTACCGCGGCGCCGGCTGGTCCGGCTATCTGATCAAGCCGCTGCGCCGCTGTTCGCTCGACGCCCGGGTCAAGGCGGCCCTGTCCACCGCCGCCTGTCCCCACAAGATCACCGCCGCCCACGAGGACGAGCGGGTCTCCCCCGCCACCGTCGCGGGCATTCGGGTGCTGCTGGCCGAGGACAATCCGGTCAATGCGCTGCTGGTCCAGGCCCTGCTCAAGCGCGAGGGCTGCACGGTCGAGCTGGCCGGCAACGGCGAGGAGGCGCTCCAGGCCCTGGCCCGCACCCGCTACGACCTGGTCTTGATGGACATGCGCATGCCCGGCATGGACGGCCTGACCGCGGCGCGCGAACTGCGGGCCCGCGAGGACCCCACCCCGATCATCGCGCTGACCGCCAACGCCTTCGAGGAAGACCGCAAGGCCTGCCTGGAAGCTGGCATGAACGCCTTCCTGACCAAGCCGGTCGACGCCGCCTCGCTCAAGGGCGCGCTGGCCCGCTGGACGAACCGCGACGGACGGGTGAAGCTCGCCTCCTGATTTGGGCGGCGCGAAGCAGCCCGCAGGGGAAGCCCGCATGACCGCCACGCCAGTCGCCAAGGCCAAGAAGCACGGGCTGCGTGAGATTCTTCACTCGCTGAAGCAACCTCGGGTCGCCCTCATGCTGGCCCTGGGCTTTTCCTCCGGCCTGCCCTTCCTTCTGACGGCGGCGACGCTCGGCTACTGGCTGCGCGACGAGGGCACCTCGCTGAAGGCGATCGGGTTCCTCTCGTGGGTGGGCCTCGCCTATTCCTTCAAGTTCCTCTGGTCGCCCGTCGTGGAGCGCGTCTCTGTGCCGGTCCTTGGCCGGCTAGGGCACCGGCGCGGCTGGCTGCTGCTTACCCAGTTGATCCTGGGCGGGGCGCTGCTGGCCATGGCTATGATCGGTCCCAAGGGCGGGCTGGTGGCGCTTGGCGTCGCCGCCCTGGTCGTGGCCGTGGCCTCGGCGACCCAGGACATCACCGTCGACGCCCTGCGCATCGAGGCCGCTGACGGCGAAGAGGAACTGGGCCTGTTCACCGCCGCCTTCCAGCTCGGCTATCGCCTGGCGGTGCTGACCGCCGACGCCCTGATCCTGTTTGCGGCCCAGCACCTGGGCTGGCCCACCGCCTACGGCCTGATGGCGGTCCTCATGGGGATCGGGATCTTCGCGACCTTCAAGATCGGGGAACCGGTCAAGGCGGAACAGGTCCTGGTCAAGAAGCGGCCGCTGTGGACGCCGCGCGGCTTCTTCGATGGTGTGGCGGGGCCCTTCATCCAGTTTTTCCGCGCCTACGGACTCGTGGCGCTGGTGCTGCTGCTGATGATCGCCCTGTACCGCCTGCCCGAGTTCATCATGGGGCCCATGGCCACGCCCTTCTACCATGACCTCGGCTTCAGCAAGGACATGGTTGGCGCCACACGGCTGGCCGCGGGCCTGCCGGGAACCTTGCTGGGGATCACGGCGGGCGGCGCCCTGGTGGTGACCCTCGGTTATTTCCGGGGGCTGGTGGTCGGCGGGCTCCTGCAGGGGGTCGCCATCGCATCGTTCGCGCTCCCGGCCGTGTTCGGCAATGATCCGAGGCTGTTCGCGGCGGTGATGTTCTTCGACAACTTCGGCGTGGGCGCCGCGGGCGTGGCCTTGGTCACCTACATGTCGAGCCTCACGAGCCTGGGCTATGTCGCCACCCAGTACGCGCTGCTGAGTTCGATCTTCACCTGGGTGGGCAAGATCCTGAAGGGTTTCTCCGGGCTCGTGGTGGAGTCCATCCAGCACGCGGGCCACAGCCTGATGGAGTCCTACGCTATCTTCTTCGCCGGCGCCGGGGCGACAGGCATTCCGGCCATCCTGCTGTGCGTGCTGCTCGCGGTGATCACTAAGAGCCGGGCCCAGCCTCCGGCGGTCGAGGCGGCGTCGGACGCGTGAGGCCCGCCGCCGTGGCCCAGTGGCGCGACAGCCATTTCCTGCACGCGGTCCGGTCCCTGGGGTGGCCCAAGGTCCTGGTCATGCTGGCGCTGGGTGTCTCCGCCGGCCTGCCGTTCATGCTGATCGGCAATACCCTCGGCTTCTGGCTCGCCAGGGACAACATCAAGGTCGCGGCGATCGGCTATCTGTCCTGGGCGGGCCTCGCCTATCTGTGGAAGTTCGTCTGGGGCGCGGTGGTCGACCATGTGCCGCCGCCGGTGCTGAAGGACCTGGGCCGCCGCCGCGCCTGGTTGATCCTGACCCAGGTGGCAACGGGGCTGGGCCTGATCGGCATGGCTCTGTCCGGGCCCCGGCATCTGGAGTGGCTCGCCGTGAGCTGTGTCGCGACCGCCATCGCCGCAGCCATGCAGGACACGGTCGTCGACGCCTGGCGCATCGAAACCGCCGCCGACGGCGATGAGTTGCGGCTGCTGACCACCATCTACAGCCTCGGCTTTCGCATCGCCCTGGTCTTCACCGAAGGCGCCATCGTCTGGGTCGCGGGCGCGGTCGGCTGGGCTCTGTCCTATGCGATCTCAGGCGCGGCGATGCTGATCGGAGTCGTGGCCTCGAGCCTGGCGCCCGAGCCGCAGAAGGCCGACGCCGCCATGGCCGCCCATGAGGCAGGCCAGAGCCTGCTCCGCCGCGGCGTCGATGCGCTCTGGGGCCCGCTTGTCAGCTTCTTCCGGTCGCATGGCGCCGACACGGCCCTGCTCATGCTGCTGCTGATCACCCTCTACCATCTGAGCGACTACATGCGCGGTCCGATGGGCAACCCCTATTACACCCGGGGGCTCGGCATCGCGGCCGAGACCGTGGCCTTCGTGCGGACCTTCATCGGGAGCCCGATGACCTTCCTGGGTATCGCGCTGGGGGGGGTGATGACCCTCAGACTCGGCATCCGGGTCAGCCTGGTGATCGGGGCGGTTCTGCAGCCCGTAGCGGTGGGGGCCTTCGCGCTGCTGGCCCTACATCACGGCGACTACGCCCTCGTGCGCCTCGGCGATTTCACGGTGTCGGCCTTCCCGGTGATCATGGGCTTCGACAGCCTGGCCATGGGCATGGCCGGGGTGGTGCTGGTCGCCTACATGTCGAGCCTGACCAGCCTCGGCTACACCGCCACCCAGTACGCCTTGATGACCTCAGCCATGGCCTTGACGGGCAAGACCCTGAAGGGCTTTTCGGGCCGCATCGTCGAGGCGATCCAGGCAAAGGGCATGACCCTCACCGAGGCCTATGGCCAATACTACCTGCTGGCGGCCGCCATCGGCGTGCCCGCGATTCTGGTCTGCCTTTGGCTGCTGGCCTTGCAGGCCCGGCGCGCGGCTCAGTCCTCCGACGCCATGGCGCCTTCCTCGTAGGCGGCGAACACCGCCGCGTTGAGGATCTGGGACACCGAGGCGGACAGGGGCGCGATCTGCACGCAGTGCTCCAGGCCCAGAAGGATGGGCCCCAGCACCGTCGCCCCGCCCACCGCCTGCACCAGGCGCGTGGAGATGGAGGCGGAGTGGATGGCGGGCATGATCAGGAGGTTCGCCGGCGCCGACAGGCGCTGGAAGGGATAGTTGACCCAGAGCTCCGGGTTCAGCGCCACGTCCGGCGGCATCTCGCCCTCGTACTCGAAGTCGACCCGCATGCCGTCCAGGATGCTGACCGCCTGGTGTACGCGCTCGCCCCGCGACCACGGCGGATTGCCGAAGGTGGAATAGGACATGAAGGCCACGCGCGGGGTGAAGCCCAGCTTGCGCACGCCCCCGGCCGCCTGGATGGCGATCTCTACCAGTTCGTGCGGCTCCGGCGTCTCGGTGATCGAGGTGTCGGCGATGAACAGGGTGCGGCCGCGGGCCAGGACTGCGGCCATGCCCAGCAGCCGGCCCTTGGTGTCGATCACCTTGCGCACGTCGGCGAGCGCCTGGTCGAAGCTGCGGGTGACGCCGGTGACCATGGCGTCGGCGTGGCCGCAGGCGACCATGGCGGCGGCGAAGGTGTTGCGGTCCAGGTTGATCAGGCGCTGGACGTCGCGCAGCAGCATGCCGTTGCGCTGCTGGCGCCGGTAGACGTGATCCACGTACTCGGCGTTGCGGTGCGACAGGCGGGCGTTGATGATCTCGACCCCCAGGTCCTCGAACTTCAGGCCCGCTTCCTCGGAGTTCTTGCGGATCAGCTCCTCGCGCCCGACCAGGATGGGCGTGCCCAGCTCCTGGGTGCGGAACTGGTAGGCGGCGCGGATGACCGAAGGCTCTTCGCCCTCGGCGAACACCACCCGCTTGTTGGGCTGGGCGTGGACGGCGGAGTTGATCTTCTCCATCAGCGCCGCCGACGGATCGAGCCGCTGGCGCAGGGAGGCGCGATAACCGTCCATGTCCTCGATCGGCTTGCGCGCCACGCCGGTGCGCATGGCCGCCTCGGCCACGAAGGGCGGGATGTACCAGATCAGCCGCGGATCGAAGGGGGTCGGGATAATGTACTCGGGGCCGAACTTCAGCTGCCGGCCCTGGTAGGCGAGCGCCACCTCGTCCGGCACGTCCTCGCGCGCCAGCTCGGCCAGGGCGCGGGCGGCCGCGATCTTCATCTCGTGGTTTACCCGCCGCGCCCGCACGTCGAGCGCGCCGCGGAAGATGTAGGGGAAGCCCAGGACGTTGTTGACCTGGTTG
>CAYSNW010000083.1:0-12599 GCA_964432415.1 uncultured Caulobacteraceae bacterium | reverse complement strand
CGCCGCGACGGGCGGGGGCAAGGCTCCCACGGTGCTCGCGGCCAGCGCAGGCGCCGCCGTCGGGGGCCCGACCGGCGCGGCCCTTGGCGCCAGCGGCGGCCAGGCGGTCGAAGCCAGGAAGAAGGCGAAGAAGCAGAAGGATCGGCCGGCCGACATGACCGGAACACCGCTGCGGGCCTACCGCTCCACCGAAGCCCAACCCCCGGTCAGCGATGAGGCGCCACCGCCTGCCGACAGCCCGCCGGCGCCGGCCTCGCCGACCGATCGGCCCCCTCCCCCTCCGCCCGTGGACCACGCTCCGCCGAAGGACAGCCCGGATGCGCCGCACGGGACGTGATGAAGCCTAGCCGTCTCCGCCAGCTGCGAATGGCGCATGGACGTCAGGCTCGACCAGGCTCAGCCGGGTCAGATCGGCCAGGGTTGCGCCGTTCTCGTCAATGGTGATGGCGTCCTGGTAGCGCCAACCAAACAGAACCGAGTCGAAGCCAAAATCGTGCATATCCTGCACGCGCGCGTTCATCGCCTCGTCGAAGGCCTCGATCGCCATAAATAGACGAACCTGCTCCCGGGCCATCCGATCGGCGTCATACCCGTAGAGCGGGCTGTCCTCGCAGATGTCGTGCATCAGGGTCCAGGTCAGACCGAAAATCGGCAGCCTTGAGCGTTCCAGCTTCAGCTCCACCGGCCGCCGATACCGTTGACCCTCAAGGGTACGCTCCTCCATCAAGACGCTTAACCTGGCTTCTGCGTTAGTCAGCAACGACATCCGCCCGTTGGCCAGGCGCACCATGAGGGTCGGCCGACCGTTGCGTTGCGCGACCACCACCTTTTCGGCGTAGAGCACCTTCACCCGCGGTCTTGAGAATCGTACGAACAGCAGGCCTGTGAAGATGGCGGCGAAGGCCATGCCCGACCATATCTCCACCGCGGATACAATGTGTGTGTAGAGGGTCGCGGGCGACAGAACCCCATAGCCCACCGTCGCCAGCGTCTGAACGCTGAAGAAGAAGGCGTCTCCGAAGTCGCGGGGCCGTGCGTTGGCGATCCCATGCGGATCGATCAGATAGATGCAGGCAAACAGCACGTTGACCAACAGGAAGGCGGTCCCGAACAGGGCGAAGAAGCCCCGCCAACTGAGGCTCAATGCAATGTGATAGGGGTCCCGCAGATCGTAGCGTTGCGCGCCCGTCTTAGAAAGCTGGAAGGCGCCGACCTGCACCTGCATCGGCTTCACCGGCTTCGCCCTGTGTTCGGCGTCGGTCAATCGGGCGTCCCCCATCTGGTGCGGACGGTGGGACTCGAACCCACACTCCCGAGGGGAAGCGGATTTTAAGTCCGCTGCGTCTACCGTTCCGCCACGTCCGCGCCCGTGCAGCGCTAGCCCACAGGCGCGCCAGCGTCAAAGCGGCTGGACGTCTTCAATCTACCGACGGTAATTCGAAACGACGGGACCGGCGGCGCTAGCGGCGCTTCGGCCGGCCTTGCATGCCCTTGGGCGCGTCGCTCAGGGTGCGGATCAATTCCAGCACCGACTTGCGGATGCGCGGCGAATCGATCGCCGCAAACGCCTCGAGCGCGGCGTTGGCCTCGTTGTCGTGGAACTTGGACCAGTCGATCTTGGCGCGGCTCTCCTCGACGCCGAGCAGATCGGCCGGCCGGCACTGCAAGGCTTCGGCGATCAGCACGAGAGCCGAAGCGCTGATCCGGTTGACGCCCCGTTCGTACTTCTGAACCTGCTGGAACGTCACCCCGAGTTTGTCGCCCAGCTTGGTCTGGCTCATGCGCAACTCGCGCCGCCGCGCCCTGACCCGCGCGCCGACTTCACGGTCCAGTTGCTCGGTACGCTCGACAATCATGCAGCTCTCCCCGGACGATAGG
Organism: uncultured Caulobacteraceae bacterium; assembly: GCA_964432415.1. Taxonomy (GTDB): domain Bacteria; phylum Pseudomonadota; class Alphaproteobacteria; order Caulobacterales; family Caulobacteraceae; genus JAFECT01. The sequence continues at coordinate 10,721 of CAYSNW010000083.1, read as the reverse complement.
GAAAGCGTAGCGCTGTTCATACGGCCCCGCTAGATCATTCCCCGGACAAAAATGGGGATTTTACTCAGACTTGAACGCTCGTCGCGTGATGACCGCAAGTCTGGAACGTAACCCAGGTCAACGAATGCTCATCGCGTTCCGGCGATTCCTTGCTCTCGCCACCGGGATGACACCTGCTCGTCCTGTCGCCACAACCTGCGTTCCTCAGACGGCGCTGTTGACTCGCGCCGCGTCCCCGGGCGCAGAGCGCCGTCCCATGCGCCGCCATCGGCGCCGTATCACGGACCTTCTGTTTTCGTGCGGATCAGAACCTGGTCTCGCGCCACGACTGCCATGGCTTCCAGGCGCCTGAGCCACCCGCGTCCGAAGGTCGGAAAGCTCGACAGCGACCGGTAGCGGGCCTCACGCAAGGCCCGGATCCGCTCCAGCCGCGCCCGCCCGGCGAGAGTCGCGGTCTGCGCCAACAGGCGCAGGGCGAAGGCCGGCCCCTGGTTCACGGCGCTGTCGAAGACCAGCAGGTCCAGCCCCGGCTCCAGGCGGCCGCAACCGGCCTTGAGCCAGTAGGCCTGGCGGTAGACCCGCGCAGCATCCGCCTGCGACAGCCGCCGCACGTCGGCCGCATCGACGTCGCCGTCCCGGTCCGAATCCAGGTGAAAGGCGCGCGCCGTCGCAAGGGTGACCCCCCGGTTGGTCGTCCCGCCAGGATCGCGCGGATCGTCGACGAAGCCGCCTTCCCAGCGCAGCACCTCACGCAGGCACCGGTCGAACCGCTCCTGTTCGGTCATGGCCGCTCTCCTCGGGCTTGGCGTTTGCGCAACCCCTGCTAGTGTCGGGGTCGGGGAAGTTCTTGGGGCGTATCGATGCGGCGGATGGCAGGTGTGATCGCGGGCTGTCTGCTGGCGGTCGCGGCGGCGCAGGCGCGGGCCCAGGCCGTCCAGTCGGTCATGTGGTGCGACGGCGAGGCCGGAGAGTTCACCCCGGACCAGGTGATCAAGGGCTGCAGCGACCTGCTCGCGGCCGGGCGGCCCACAAAAAAGGACACTGCCAGCGCCTATTTCCATCGCGGCTCGGCCTGGTCCGACAAGGGCGACTACGCAAAGGCGATCGCCGACTTCGACGCCGTCCTGCGCCTGACCCCCGACGACCTCGACGGCCTCGTCAATCGCGGCTGGCTCTATGCGCGCCAGAAGCAGTGGGACAAGGCGGTCGCCGACTATGACCGGGCCGTAAAGCTGTGGCCAAGGGAGTCCTCCCCCCTCTATTGGCGCGGCGTGGCGCGCACGGATCAGGGCGACTACGAGCACGCGCTTGCCGATCTCGATCGCGCGATCGAGCTCAAACCCGACGACGAGGACTATCGCTTCAGCCGCGGGGTCGTCCACGCGCGCCTCAAGCACTGGAAGCTCGCGATCGCCGACTACGATTTCGTCATCGCCCGCAAACCGGACAACACCGACGCCCTCTTCAACCGCGCGCTGGCCCGGCACAACGCCGGAGAGGATGACCAGGCGATCAAGGACTACAGCGAGGCGATCCGTCAGAAGCCGGACGACCCCGATCCCTTCGTCAACCGTGGCCTGATCTACTCCGACCGCGGCGACTACGATCGGGCCCTGGCCGATTTCAACGCCGCGCTCAAGCTCAAGCCGGACGACACCGACGCCCTGTCCTCGCGCGGCAACGTCTATTTGTGGAAGAGCCAGCCCGACCGGGCCATCGCCGACTACAACCACATCCTGAAGGTCACCCCCAACGACGGCGACACCTACAAGGGGCTCGGCGACGCCTGGGTCGTCAGGCACGACACCGCGCGCGCCGACGCTGCCTACACCCGCGCCGTTGCCCTCGACCCGCGCCACCATCAGGCCTGGGCGGCGCGCGGCGACCTCAACTACAACCGCCACGCCTGGGACAAGGCGGCGGCGGACTACAGCGCGGCGATCAAGATCAAGCCCGACTACGCCGAAGCCCTGAAATCGCGTGGCGATGTCCGGGTTCAGCAGCGGGACTACGACGCCGCAATCCGCGACTACGACGCGGCCATCCGCTTCGACCCGCGGGCGGCGGACGCCTGGGGCGCCCGGGGCGACGCCTGGTTCGACAAGGACGAGTACGCCCGCGCCGCCGCCGACTACGGCGAGGCGATCCGGCTGAAGCCGGACTTCGAGGAAGCCTTCACCGCCCGCGGCCTGGCCTTCAATCAGCTGGATCAGTTCGACAAGGCCATCGCGGCCTTCGACCAGGCCATTCGGCTCAAGCCCGGCGATCCTCTGGCCTGGCACGGCCGGGGCCAGGCCCGTCAGGGCAAGGGCGATTTCGCCGGCGCCATCAAGGATCACGACGAGGCCATCCGGCTGAAGCCGAACTATGCCGAGGCCCTGCGCGACCGCGCCTTTAGCCGCCGGCGCAAGGGCGACCTCGACCTTGCACTGGCCGACTACGGCCAGGCCATCCTCCTCGACCCCAAGGACCCCGAGCTCTACGCCAGCCGGGGCTGGACCCATGAGGACCGTGCAGACTACGCCCGCGCCGTCGCCGATTTCAGCGAGGTGATCCGTCTGCTGCCCGACCGGCCGTCGGGCTACAACGAACGCTGCTGGGCCCGCGCCATCTCCGGCCGAGATCTTACCCAGGCCCTGTCCGACTGTGACCGGGCGCTCAAGCTGGCGCCGAGCCAGGCCGCCTACCTCGACAGCCGCGGCCTGGTGAACCTGCGCCTCGGCCGCCTCGATGCCGCGATCGCCGATTACGACGCCGCGCTCAAGGCCAACGCCGACATGGCCAGCTCCCTTTATGGCCGAGGCCTGGCCAGGCGTCGCAAGGGCGATCTGGCCGGTGGCGACGCCGACATCGCCCGGGCGCAGAAGCTCGCGCCCGGGGTCGTGTCGCGTTTCGAGGGCTTCGGCGTCAAGCCCTGACCACCGGACCTCAGTGCGCCGTGGGCGGCGGCGCCAGCGCCGTTTGCGCCTTGAGCGCCGCATGGTCGATCGCCGACTTCAGGCCGGACGCCAGGGCCGCGATGCCGGCCTGGCCGATCGGGGTCAGGATCGCGGCGGGGGCGCCGCCGACCGCGCGCTGCAGAAGGTTCGCGAACAGGGTCGCCACCGAATCCGCGCCGTCGCCCACCACCAGGCCCAGGCCCGTGTCGGCCAGGCCGATGAGGGTCGAGGCCCCCTCCTTGAGCCCCTCCACCGCGCTCGTCAGCGAGGGCTGGCTGTCGGCGGGCGCCCGCGCGATCAGATTGGCGACCTCGCCCTCCACCTTGGCGACGAAGTCGGGGAAGGTGATCTTGCCGTGCATCAGCATCGAAAAGTCGGACATGAGTTCTCCTTGGCAGGGGGACGTGGAAGGGCGCGCCGCGGCCGTCCCTGGACGGCGGCGCCGGTTGAGTGAGGTCTGGAGCCCGGCTCAGGCCGGCGGATCGTTCCGCGCGCTCAGGCGGGCGATGGTCTCGTCCTTGGACGCTGAGCCCTTCGACGAACCGAAGTAGTAGCCGACGATGTCCTTGACCGAGGCGCCCAGAACCCCGGTGATCAGGGCGATGGCCAGGTCGCGGTTGGCGTCGGGAATGCGGACGAACATCAGCACGCCCAGCGCGGCAGCGAGCAGCAGGATCATGGCCAGACCGGTCAGGCCGCGAAGGTCGAGCGTCATTGACGGGCTCCGATGAATTGATGCACCCAGGCCTTCAGCCCGAGCAGGAGAAGGGTCGAGACCAGGGTCACGGCGGCGACCGCGCCGATGGCCTTGTTTCTGAGGCCCGTCAGCTCATCGACCTTGGCTTCGGTGCGGATCAGCCGGCCCGTAAGACCAGTGCCGCCCGAGCCATCGTCGCTCTCATGGCCGACACGCTCGGACAGCAGGGCGAGCTGCGACTGGATATCCCCCAGCCGCTCGAGAACCTGGGCTTGCGCGGGGACTGGATTCATCTCCGGCGCCTCACCCGGAAATCGTTTGGGCCGCCGTCGCGATACCGCGCCCGATATTGCCTGCGGCTTGGGCGCCGCCACCGCCGCCACCGCCGCCGCCACCGCCCGACAGGGCTTGAAACCACGCCAACGGATCGAACTCGCTCGACTTGAGCGTCCGATTGGTGGTCGCGCCGTCGTAGAGCGCGCCGATGGAACCCAGCAGGCCCTGGTTCGCGGCCGCCTGCTGCAGCGGGTACTGTTGCTGGCGCAGGAACTCCTGGTAGGCGGCCTGCAGCTGGGCGTTCTGGATGTTCTGGTCAATCAGCCCCTGCTGCGACAGGGCGTTGACGTCCGCCAGGGTCATGCCCTGCTGCAATTGGCCAAGGTTTCCCAGCAGTCCGGCCGCGGCCTGGTTGACCCCCGCTCCGGCGAGTCCGGCGGACTGGTTGGCCTGCTGGGCGGCCAGGCTGTTGACGGCGTTGCTCAGCCCCGCCTGCTGGGCGTAGCCGGCGTTGGCCAGGGCCGCGGCGTTGGCCGCTCCGGCGCCGAACTGGCCGGCCTGGTTCTGGGCGGCGGCGGCGAACTCCGCCGCGGTGTTGCGCGCGGCCTGGTTGGCGAGGCCCGTCTGCTGGGAGAGCCCGGCGTTGAACTGGTCCAGGCTGTTTTGCGCCGCAGCGTTCTGCCCGGCAGCGGTATTGGCGGCGGCCGCCGCGAACTCCCCGGCCTGGTTCCCCGCAGCGGCATTGGCCAGACCCGCCTGCTGGCGATTGCCGGCGTCGTACTGAGCCATGGCGTTGGCCGCCGACGCATTCTGGCCCGCGGCGGTGTTGGCGGCCCCCGCCCCGAACTGCGCGGCTTCGCTGCGCTGGCCGGCGTTGAACTGTCCGGTCTGTCCCATGAGCCCGGCGTTGAACTGGTCCAGGCTGTTGCTGGCCGCCGCGTTGGCCAGGCCCGCGGCCTGCGCCAGGCTGGCGTTCTGCCCGAGCACGTTCAGGTCCGCGCCCTGGTTGGCCTGCTGTCCGGCCTGGGCCCGGGCCGCCTCCTGGCTCGCCGCCTCCAGCGCCTGGGCGTAGCCCTGGTTTCTCTGGGTCGCGGACAGGTTGGCCGCCTGGCGCAGGAAGTCGTCGTTGGTCAGGCTGTCGGCCACCCCCTCGCGGGAGCCGCCGAAGGCGTGGGCCTGGGTGAACTGGCCCTGGGTGTTGGCCATCGCCATCCGCCGGGCCCGGTCCAGGTCGGCGAGGCCGGTGTTGACCACCTGATCCGTGTACGGGTTCTGCAGGGCGGCGAGACGCCCCGCGTCCAGCGCGCCGGCCCCGACGTCGCCGATCCGGGAGCGATCCACGGACGCCGCCTCGGTGCGGGCGGCCGGCCCCGCCTGGACGAGCGGCGTCTGGGCGGCCTCGTAGCCGTTCGCGCTCCAGTTCGCGGCAGGCCCAGCCTGAGCCGCGATGACCGGGTTGGGCGTATAGGCCGAGGCGCTCCAGGTCGCGGCCGGTCCCGCTGCTGCGGCCCTGGCCATCGCGGCGCGATATCCCGCGGCGCCATAGCCCTGGGCGCCGGCTTGCGCCGCGCCGACCGTGGGCGCCTGGATCTGCTGCGGCGCGTAACCGAGCAGGCCTGTCGCCGCACCCTGGGCCGCCTGGACCGCGCCCTGCCCGGCGCCCACGCCCTGGCGCGCCAGGTCTGCGGCCTGGGTCTGCAGGCCCGTCAACCCCGCCGCCATCGGCCCGGCGTAGGCCTGGAACGGTGTATTCACCTCGGCCTGGGCGTTGGCGAACACCAGGTTGAACAGGGCGGTGGTCGCTGCGTTCGGGGTGTAGGTGTTGGTGTCTGTCGACTTGGATTTCTTGCTCATAGGTCCTTCACCAGCATTTCGATGCGTCGGTATCCCTTCGGCGCCAGCACCCGCGCCCAGCCCTTGCGGCCGTCCAGGCTCATCTGGTCGCAGCCCCAGGCCCGGGCGTGCGCCTCCGCGGCGCGTTCCATGGCGAGCAGTTCGTCCAGCTCGCCGCCCGCGGCCCAGATGTGAAAGCGCGTGTTCAGCTCGCTGACCGCGGCGCTACGCCGGCCAGGCCAAAGCGCCGCCCGGCCCTGCGCGCACTCGGCCTTCAGGCGCTCGAGCGTCCAGCCTTCGTCCAGCGCCGGCTCCAGGAAGCGGGCGCAGCGGCGCCATTCGTCTTCGAAGCTCAAAGCGCGGTCGCCGACAGCACGCCCGCCGGGCTGATCTTCAGCGCCCAGCGCCCGCCTGAGCTGTCGCGCAGGATGATGCGCCCGGCGCCGAGCTCCAGGTCCGAACCCGCCGCCGGGGTCCGCTCCAGCGCCTGGGCGACCTGGCTGCGGAACTGCGCCTCATTGGCCCGGTCGTAGGCGCCGGCCGGCGCGCCGAAGCTGGTCCTCATCGCGAACTCACCGGCTGGATGTCCATGTGGGTGATCCCGGCCCGGGCGTCGGCCGGCTGGGTGAAGCGGACCTCCAGTTCGATCAGCCGCGACTGGAACAGCACGTCCACCGGCTCGCGCGCGATCGGATAGCTGCCGAAGGTGGTCTCCGCGCCGTTGGGAAAATCCCGCCCGAAGAACTCGACCTCGCTCTCGCCGAGCGAAGCCTCATCGGCGACGAAGCCCTTGACCATCAGACGCTTGTCCGGACCGCCTGCGGCGCCCTCGAAGGCGACCGGCGCCGATCGCGCGAACGGGGTCACCCCCCAGGTCCAGCCCTGCTCGTGCTCGTACAGCTGTCCTGTCGCGGCCGCGCAGACCGGGTATTTGAACACCCCCGCCGGCATGCCGGCGGTGCGCGCCAGGGTTCCGATCCACCAGCGCCCCGAGCGGTAGTGCCACACGGCGTAGCGGTCGTTCTCGTTGGAGGCGCCGGAAGGATAGAACCACCACACCTCCCCGAACGCCGAGTTGTGGAAGGCCGAGACCTTCGAGGCCTGGGTCGCGTTGAAATCGGAGAAGACGTAGTCGCCCACGTCCGAGGGCAGCGGGGCCGTGAACCCGTCGTACAGGTAGAAGCCGTCCTTCCCCATCCAGACGCAGCGGGCGTCCAACGCGACCACGGCGCCCTTGGCCACCGGCCCGCAGTCGGCCCCCACCCGCTCGAAGCCGTAGACGGTCGGCAGGCCCTGGTAGGTCGCGCGCCAGACGTCGACATCGGTGAACAGCAGGGTCGCGCCGGTGACGCGCCGCCCGCACATCAGGGTTCCGAAGGTGTCCAGATCCTGGTCCCCGGCCTGGTTGGTGGCCGAGGCCGTCCAGCTGGTGTTGTCGCCCTGGTCGCACCAGATAACCGTTCGTCCCTTCAGCGCCATGACGAAGCGCTCGGCGGTGACCACCAGGCCATTGCAGCCGGTTGGGGCGCCGGACATCGCCGCCGCCGGGACCGCTGTATTCAGCGCCCATTCGTAGAGCTTGCCGTCACCCTCCATGCAGCCGACCAGGTGCTGGCCCCAGGTGTCGAGCGTCCACACGCTGGCCGGGGTGATCGAGCCCGTGTCCGGCCGCGAGGTGCCGTAGGTCCCGGCGCCGTAGGTCGCCGCGCCGTAGCCGCCGCCGGTGGTCGCGTCGCTGGCGCCGGCGGAAAAGCCCGCGGGCGTGATGTCGGAATTGGCCGCCGAGGCCGACTGGGCCATCAGCTTCGAATGGGTCCCGATGCCGATCCAGCGGGTCCCCAAGTTCTCCTTCCAGCCGATCAGGGCTCGAGGTTTGCCCGTCGTCGCCGCGCCGCGTGGGACGTAGCCACCGATCGGCTGCAGGTTCGCCCCTTCGGGCCAGCGCACATGGTCCGACAGCCGCCAGCGGCCCTTGGCCTGCAGGGCGGTGCCCACGGCGAAGACGCCAGGGGGCAGGTTCACCGGGAGATACATGGGCGGCCTCAGTTGCCGAAGAAGGCGAAATTGGCGGCGGCCGGGTCCTCCGCGGAGTCGCCCATATTGGCGATGACCGCGGCGAAGCTCGAGCTCGACTGCGGACTGGCCCGGTCCTCGTTGCAGGTCATGCCGCTGGTCGTGCCGGCGGTGCGCCGGGCCATGCCCTGGGCGCAGTAGTTGGCGTCGGTGAGCGCGGTCGCGAAGGCGATGGTGAACTTGCCCTGGGCCGTCCGCGTCACCGAGGCGACATTGTACTGGGCCTGGATGGTGGCGGTTCCGCCCGAGACGGTGAAGCGCACCCAGGCGCGGCAGGCCACCGGCTGCCAGCTTCCGCCCGCGGCCAGAACCTTGCCCGCCGCGCCGTCGCCGGCGGCGGGCGCGGGGACCAGCCCCTTCGTCCCGCCGGAGCCGCTGTCCCCCAGCAGGGTCGCGATGGCGGTGTCGGCCGCGGCAGTCACCCGACCCTTGGCGTCGACGGTGATGGCCGCCACGCTCAGGGCCGATCCGCTGCTGCCCGCCGTGACGCCGGAATTGGCCAGGGTCAGGGCCGCGCTGGCGTTGGCCGAGCCGTCGAAGCTGACCGACCAGCTGGCGTCGCCGGTGGCGCTCAGGGTCCGTGCGGTGGTCAGGGTCGCGGCTGAGCCGGTGGTGCTGCCGCTCAGCGCGGAGTCGGTGAAGGCGATCGTCTTGGTCGATCCGCTCGAGGTCCGGTACTTCAACGCCCCCGACGCCGCCCACAGATCGCCGCCGCCGGGCGCGCTGGGAGCGGTCCCGTCCGCCAGGTTCAGCGAGGCGGCCGAGGTGGTCGAGGGGGCGCTCACCAGCCTGCCGGTGAAGGTGTCGCCGGCCAGATTCGCCGGCGTGTAGCCCAGCGAGCTTGTGACGTCGGAATTGCTGAGCACCACGACGCCGGTGTGACCGTTGATGCTGTTCACGGCGGTCACGGACGGCGAGGCCAGGGTCAGGGTCGTCGAGCCGGAGCGGCCCTTGAAGTCGGTTCCGTCGAACCAGAGGTCGCCACTGGCGGGTGCGGTCGGGGTCGTTCCGGCCGGCAGGTTGATCGAGGACGCGCCGGAGGTGGCCGCAGCGAAGACCTGGCGCGCGCCCCAGCTGTTGGCGCCGTTGAGCAGGGGCACATTGCCGCCGCTCGTGCCGGTGTTCTGCGCGGCGGCCGTGCCCAGGGCCGCGGTCGAGACCGCCGTGACCAGGCCCTTGCCGTTGACGGTCACCACCGGCACCGCGCTGGCCGAGCCGAACGAGCCGGTATTGCTGTTCACCGTCGCCAGCGTCCCCGCCGCCGTCACGTTCGCGGAGCCGTCGAAGACGCCCGACGACCAGCTGAGATCGCCCGTGACTGACAAGGTCCGCGCCGTGGTCAGTTTCGCCGCCGAGCCGGTAATGGCGTCGTCCAGGAAAGCGACCTGCTTCGTCGCCGAGCCGTTGTAGAACTTGACCAGTCCCGAGGCGGCCCACAGGTCGCCGGTCGCGGGCGCGGTAGGGGCCGAGCCGTTCGGCAGGTTCAGGGACGCGGCGCCTGTGGCCGACGCCGCCAGCACCAGCCGGCCGCTGAGCGTGTCGCCCGCCCGGTTGGCCGGCGTGTACCCCAGATTGGTCTGGGCCGCGCCTGTCGCCAGCATGGTCGCAGTGACCTTGGCCGCGCCGATGGTCAGGGCGGTGGCCACATTGGCCGATCCGTCCACCACGCCCGAGCCGGTGACATCACCGGTGAACGACAGGGTCCGCCCGGTGGTCCAGGCCGCCGCCGTGCCGGTGATCGAGGAGCTGGTGAAGGCCACCGTCCTGCGCGTCGGACCCGACGCCTGGGTCAGGTAGAGGCTCGACCCGTCCCATTCGACCGCATGGGCGGCCGGACTGCCGAGCAGGCTCCCCGCCTGCAGCCTCAGCGGCGCCACGCTGGAAGATCCTGCCGCCAGGCTGAGCGAGCCGGTCATCGGCCGGCTTCCGTCCTTCAGAAGGCAGGCGAAAAGCGCCGTGTCGATCGTGTCCAGATCGTTGTTGAGCTTGGTTCCCCAGGTGTCGGCCGAGGCGCCGCTCTCCGGCTTGGTCAGGGCGTAGTTGGTCGTTGTGGTGTCGGCCATGGGTCCACCTTCACTGTTGCATTCGCGCAACGATTCCCGACGATCCGCTCCCGGACGGAACGCCAATGGCAACGCTGCGGGCTCTTGCGCATTTCACCCTCGACCTGAGTCCGGTTCGGACGGGGGGTTGGGCCTGCGGCTCCGGCCGCGGCTCGTAGGGATCAATCCGGGTGACGGCGGCTACGGGCCGCCGGCCTGAAAAACGGGTGCGACAAGATGAAAAGACTGATGTTCGCCGGCGTCGCGCTGGCGGCCATGGTCGGGGCCTCCGCGGCCACGGCTGAACCGACCGGCGGCTATGTGGCCGCCGACATCGGCTATCACTGGCCCGACAACTACCAGGGCGCCAATCTCTCCAACGACTGGACGGGCTTCGTCCGCCTCGGCGACAAGCTGGGCGACCACTGGCGGGTCGAAGGCGAACTCGGGTTCCGCCCCGCCAAGATCGACAACATCCCGCACAGCCGCCTCAGCGCCTGGTCGCTGATGGGCAATGTGCTCTACGACTTCAACGCCGGCGGCATGAAACCCTTCGTCGGCCTCGGCGCCGGCGCGGCCCAGCTGCACCTGAAGTCGCCGGTCGTTCCGGGCGAGACCGAACAGACCGCCTTCGCCTGGCAGGGCCTGGCCGGTCTGTCCTGGGAGTGGGGCTACGACTGGAACGTCGACGTGACCTACCGCTACCTCGACGCCCCGGGCGTCAAGATGCTGGGCGGCCGCGACGACTACAAGGATCAGTCCCTGACCATCGGCCTGCGCTACGCCTTTGCGCCGCCGCCTCCGCCTCCGCCGCCGCCTCCGCCGCCTCCGCCTCCCCCGCCGCCGCCTCCCCCGCCGCCG
>CAYSNW010000082.1:0-12734 GCA_964432415.1 uncultured Caulobacteraceae bacterium | reverse complement strand
CTCAAGCAGGTGCCGGCGGCCGAGTACAATCCTTCCGAATGCATCCACACCAATGTGCTGGGCGCCGAGAACGTGGTCAGAGCCTGCCTGCACAACCGGGTGGAGCGGGTGATCGCGCTGTCCACCGACAAGGCCTGCTCGCCCATCAACCTCTATGGCGCCACCAAGCTGGCCTCGGACAAGGTGTTCGTCGCCGCCAACAACCTGTCCGGCGACATCGGCACCCGCTTTTCCGTGGTGCGCTACGGCAACGTCGCCGGCTCGCGCGGCAGCGTCGGGCCCTTCTTCAGGCGCCTGCTCGACAACGGCGCCACCGAACTGCCGATCACCGATCCGCGCATGACGCGCTTCTGGATCACCCTGGACCAGGGGGTAAACTTCGTCCTGTCGTGCTTCGAGGTCATGCGCGGCGGCGAGATTTTCGTGCCCAAGATCCCGGCCTCGACCATCACCGATTTCGCCGAGGCCATGGCGCCGGGCCTGCCCACCAGGATCGTCGGCATCCGTCCGGGCGAGAAGCTGCACGAGGCCATGATCACCGCCGACGACAGCCGCCGCACGGTGGATCTCGGCGACCGCTACGCCATCGAGCCGGACTTCGTGGAGTACACCCGCGCCAGCTTCGCCTCCGACGGCCTGGGCCAGCCGGTGGCCGAGGACTTCGCCTACACCTCCGACACCGCCCAGCGCATGGACGGCAAGGCGATCCTGGCCCTGCTGGACGCCTGTCGTGCCTGACGGATCGCCGGTCACGCCCTTCCTGCCCTATGGGCGCCAGACCATCGAGGCCGACGACATCGCCGCGGTCGCCGAGGCGCTGCAGGCCGACTTCCTGACCACCGGCCCCCTGGTCGACCGCTTTGAGGACGCCCTGGCCGCGCGTGTCGGCGCGAAACACGCCGTGGTCTGCTCCAACGGCACCGCCGCCCTGCACCTGGCGATCAAGGCGCTGAAGATCGGCCCCGGCGACCTCTGCGTCGTGCCCTCCGTCACCTTCCTGGCCACCGCCAACTGCGCCCGCTACGAGGGCGCCGAGGTGGTGTTCGCCGACGTCGATCCCGATACCGGCCTGATGACCCCCGCCACCCTGGTGGAGGCCCTGGAACGCTGCGACGCGGAGCGGGTGCGCGCCATTCTGCCGGTGCATCTCTGCGGCGCCCCGGCCGACACCGCCACCCTGGCGCGCCTGGCCCGCTCGATCGGCGCGGTCCTGATCGAGGACGCCTGCCATGCGCTGGCCACCGACACCGGGCGCGGCCCCATCGGCGCCTGCGCCGACAGCGCCATGGCCTGCTTCTCCTTCCATCCGGTCAAGACCCTGACCACCGGCGAGGGCGGGGCGGTGACCACCAACGATCCGGAGCTGGCCGCACGCCTCAAGCTTGCGCGCAGCCACGGCATGACCCGCGATCCGGACGACTTCGAACTGCCGGACCTCGCCTTCGACGACGGCGCCGCAAATCCCTGGTGGTACGAGCAGCAGGAGCTGGGGCTGAACTACCGCTTGCCGGACTTCAACTGCGCGCTGGGCCTCTCGCAACTGGCCAAGCTCGACCGCTTCGTGGCGCGCCGCCGCCGGCTGGCCGAACTGTACCGCGAGGCCCTGGCGTCCCTGGGCAACCTGGTCCGCCCCGTGCCGGTCCCGCCCGGATCGAACCCGACCCTGCACCTGTTCGCCGTGCTGATCGATTTCGAGGCGGCGGGCTTGAGCCGCCGCGCGGTGATGCAGGCGCTCAAGGCGCGCGGGATCGGGACCCAGGTCCACTACATCCCCGTTCACCGCCAGCCCTACTACACCGACCTCTACGGCGAGACCGACCTGCCCGGCGCGGACGCCTGGTACCGGCGCACCCTCAGCCTGCCCCTTTACCCGGCCATGTCCGATGAGGACCCGGCCCGGGTCGTCCACGCCCTCGCCCAGGTGCTCTCATGACCGCGCCAGAGATTGTCATCGCCGGTCGCCGCATCGGGCCCGAGCATCCGCCCTATGTGATCTGCGAACTGTCGGGCAACCACAACGGCAGCCTCGATCGCGCGCTTCAGATGGTCGACGCGGCCGCCGACACCGGCTGCGACGCCATCAAGCTGCAGACCTACACCGCCGACACCATCACGCTCGACTGCGACCGGCCCGAGTTCCTGATCACCGGCGGCCTGTGGCACGGCAAGCGCCTGCACGCCCTCTACCAGGAGGCCTACACCCCCTACGAATGGCACGCGGCCCTGTTCGAGCGGGCGCGGGCGCGCGGCGTCACGATCTTTTCCAGCCCCTTCGACGACACCGCCGTCGACCTGCTCGCGGGCCTCGACGCGCCCGCCTACAAGATCGCCTCCTTCGAGGCCATCGACCTGCCCCTGATCGCCTACGCGGCGTCGAAGGGCCGCCCCCTGATCATCTCGACCGGCATGGCGTCGCTCGCCGAGATCACCGCCGCGCGGGATACGGCGCTCAAGGCCGGCGCCCCCGGCGTCGCCCTGCTGCACTGCGTCTCCAGCTACCCGGCCTCCTTCGCCGACGCCAATCTCCGGACCATCCCCGACATGGCCGCCCGCTTCGGCTGCCCCATCGGCCTGTCCGACCACACCCCCGGAACCGCCACGGCGGTGGCGGCGACGGCGCTGGGCGCCTGCATCATTGAGAAGCACTTCACCCTGGCCCGCGCCGACGGCGGCCCCGACGCCGCCTTCAGCCTGGAGCCGGCCGAGTTCTCCGCCCTGGTGCGCGACTGCCGCGACGGCTTCCAGGCTTTGGGCCGCGCCCACTACGACGTGCTCGGCTCCGAACGCGGCAGCCTGCAGCACCGCCGCTCGCTCTACGCCGTGGCGGATATCCGGGCGGGCGAGGCTTTCACCAAGGCCAACGTCCGCTCCATCCGCCCGGGTATGGGCCTGGCGCCGATGCATCTGGACGCGGTGCTGGGCGGGCGCGCGACGCGGGACGTCGCGCGTGGCGAGCCGATGGCGTGGGATATGGTGACGGAAGCGGCCGAGAGCGCGGCCTGAGTCGTCGCCTGGCCGCCGCCGGGTACGGGCCGGAGGGCTCGCTCAGTCATCAGGAGCACCAGATGCGCCCAATCCTGGTCGCCATTTGCAAGGGTTCAGGCGCCTGCGCGTCGGTCGCGCTGTGCCTCGCCCTGGCGGGCTGCTTCTCCGGCGACTCGAACGAGCATTGGGCGGACCGCCGCCAGGTCCAGGAGGCCGCCGCGCGCTGTGGCGTTCCGGACCTGAAACCAACCAGGGCCGGCGCCCACTGGGCGGCTTACGTCGCCGGCGAAAGCCCCGACCATGGCCCCAAGGGGGACTGCATCTACGCCGACCTGGAACGCCAGGGTCTGCTGGCGACGAGATAGGGGTCTGCGCTGCCTCTACGGGCGGGTCTTGCCTGGGTAGATGCTTGAAGCGACGGCCTTCCAGTCGGCGCCGCTGAGGCGACGGTTCGCTTCAGCGGCGGACGGATCGCAGGCGTATCTTGGACCCCAGACGTTTCCTTCTCCCACCTTCTCGGGCTTGGCGCCGGCGAAGTCAGACGATGCGATGATCGAAAAATCGTCGCCTACGAACGACACCTGCACCGGATACCAATTGCCTCCCGCGCAGTCGAAATCGATGATCCAATCCGCGTAGTAGAAGGTCTTTCCACCCATGATCTGGCCATCACGAAAAACCTGATAGACGTGCGTTCGTATATCGCCATCGGCTTGCTTCAATACGTTCGTTGAAATGAACCACACCTGATTGGCGTCGCGCGCCAATCCAACGAAATCTTCCGCCGAAGCCGAGGCGCCGATCGTCGACAGGGCGAGCGTGAGCCAGACAAGCGCCGACGTCTTTTGACGCAGGAGCATTTTCCACGAACCGGCGCGCATCGTTCCCTCCCGGCGACCATCGAAGTTCAGCCTGGGTGACGGACCGGGCAATTGCAACCCGAAGGTCTGGCCGCCCTGTCCGCGACCTTAGTCGACAAACGGCTGCCGCCCGATCTCCGCCATGTGGGCCTTGAGCCCCTCCCACCCCAGGTTCATCAGCGCGTCCACAAAGCCCATGTAGGGCGTGAACTCGGCCCGCCCCTGGTCGTAGGGGATCGGGCGGTAGGAGCAGAAGCTGACCGGCATCCCGGCGGCCGCCAGCACCCCCTCCGAAACGATGTAGTCCCGCGACCCCAGCGGCGAGAGGTAGTGGGTCGCCCCCAGCGCCCGCAGGATCGCCAGCGAATGCTCCGAGCGCTTGCCCGCGCAGTTCAGCGAGGCCGAGCGCACGAACCGCGCCCGGAACCCCAGCCGCCGCGCCGCCGTCTCGATCATGGCCGAGGTCATGTCCGCCAGCAGACCGCCGGGACGTGGCTCAAGGCCTTCCTCCACGAAGGCCCAGCCCTCCTCGAAGAAGGGGCGCTTGAGGTAGGCCCGCCGGATCGCGGCCAGATGCTCCTTCCGCCAGGGCACGGCGTCGTTGATCTCGACGGCCCGGACCTCGGTCTCCACCGGCTGTTTCTTCACGGTGACGGTCAGCATCTCCTCGCCGTCGCGGCCCAGGATGCGGTTTCGCTGCTGCCAGGACTTGCGGTCGAACTGGCAGTCGTCGAGCAGGACGAAAACGTCGGAACGCGCGATCAGGTCCAGGTAGCCGAGGTAGGGCAGGTAGGTCGGCTGCATGATCGCGACCGTGGTCATGGGGGCGTCACGCCCCAGATGATCAGGTCGCTATTGCCGGGCACCAGGCCCATGGGCTGCATGGCGTCGTAACGGACCCGCAGCGTCACCAGCTCGCGGATGTCGAGCGTGCGGCGCATCAGGTCGACCGCCTCGGCTTCCGTGTAGAACTGATTCACCTGGCCCGCCTCGCCGGTCTCGGGCGTGTTCAGGCGGAAGGTGTGATGGCCGAGCGTCTCGCCCCGGCCATAGCGGTAGTCGTCGACCAGCCGGACCCTGAGATAGATCTCGCAGCCGGGCTTCAGCCGCGCCGCCATGTCGGCGATCAGCCGCTCCGCCGCTGGAGCGCCGAGGTAGTAGATGCTGGAGGGCAGCAGCAGGGCGTCGTAGGGGCCGGTGAAGGCGGCAGGCGTCTCCTTCGACAGGTCCGCCTCGACCAGCAGGGCGTCCGCCCCCAGGTTCCAGCGCGCGTTCTCGATCGAGGGCGCGTGGATGTCGGCGCCCTCCACGCTCCAGCCGAACTCCTGATAGACGCCGAGGTTGGCGCCCGCGCCGCAGCCCAGCTCGACCACCCTTCCGGGGCGCTCGTGCAGGCCGCGCCGGAAGAAATGCCGGACCAGGAACTCGTCGGGATATCTCAGGCCCCGGATTTCGCGTGGCGGGCGCACGTCGCCTCCCCTAGACTCAACCGGCGAACCCTTGGGCTGATTTGGCCAAGAGACGGTTAAGACCATGATCCTCGCCGTGCTACAGGCGCGCATGAGCTCCACCCGCCTGCCGGGCAAGGTGATGAAACCGATCCTCGGCAAGCCCATGATCCTGCGCCAGCTGGAGCGGATCGCCCGCGCCACCACGCTCGACCGGCTGGTGGTCGCCACCAGCATCGACTTCTCCGACGACCCGCTGGTCGCCTGCCTGGAGGCCGAGGGCGTGGCCGTCCACCGCGGCGCCCTGCACGACGTGCTCGACCGCTTCATGGGCGCGGTGGCCGCCTTCGGCCCCGCCGACCAGGTCGTGCGCCTGACCGCCGACTGCCCGCTGGCCGACCCGGGGGTGATCGACGCCTGCGTGCGGCTGCATCTGGAGGGCGGCTACGACTACACCGCCAACGACAACCCCATGACCTGGCCCCGCGGCCTGGACGTGGAGATCTGCCGCGCCGGGGTGCTCGCGACCGCCGCCCGCGAGGCGCCCCCGGGGCCCGACCGCGAGCACGTGACCCTGTTCGTCTCCGCCCGCCCGGAGCGGTTCAGGACCGGCTGGCTGGGCGCCCCTGAGGATCTCAGCGACCTGCGCTGGACCGTGGACACCCCCGCCGACTTCGCCTTCGTCGAGCGGGTCTATGAGCGGCTCTATCCGGGCAACCCGGCCTTCACGACGGGGGATGTTCTGGCGCTCGACTTCGAGCACCGCGCGAAGGACGCCTGATCTCCCCGCCGCGAAGCGGCGCCCAGGAAAGCTTGGACCACCAAGGACACCAAGAACACCAAGAAGGACAACAGGGACGGTTCCGGTTTCGCGCGACCCCTTGGTGTCCTTGGTGTCCTTGGTGGTGAAATCCTTTTCTCGCCTACGGCGAGGCGCCTCAGATCAACGCCAGGAACGCCTCCGCCACCCGCTCAGCCCCGCGCCCGTCGCAGAGCGCCGCCCCGGCCTCCGACATCCGCCCCCGCCGCTCCGGGCTCCTCATCAGCCCGGTGAACGCCCGGTCGAACGCCGCTTCGAAATCACCCGCCCCGGCGTCCACCGTCTCCACCACGCCCTGCCGGGCCAGCCACGCCCCGACCGCCGCCTGGTTCTCCGCCAGCACTACCAGCACCGCCGGCAGGCCCACGGTGCAGCGCTCCCAGATCGTCGCGCCCCCGGCGCCCACCGCCAGGTCCGCCCGCGCGGTGACCTCCGCCATGTCCCTGACCCCGACCCGCACCACGACCCGCGGATCGCGCGCCGCCAGCCGCTCCAGCGCCGCCTGGCTCGCGGCGCCCTGGCCCAGCACCACCTCCACCCTCGCCTCGCCCAGGCGCGGCAGCATGCGGTTGACCACCCTGCCGGTGATCCCCCCCACGTCGGTCAGGCCCATGGAGACCAGCACCCGCTCCACCGGCCCGCCCCGCCGCCGCCGGACCAGCGCCCCCTCCCGCGCCTGCGCGAAATCCGGCCGCACCAGGGCGTATTCCGGTCCCAGCAGCAGCTTGGCGCCCGCCGGGACCAGGCCGTCGTAGTCCTTGGGATTCCGTCCCGGGTCGGGCTCCATCAACAGGTCGCAGGCCAGTTCCCGGTCGGCCATGTTGTCGATGACCAGGGTGGGGCGCCCCTTGGCGATCGCGCGGTGCTCGTCCGCCGCCATCCGGTAGCTGTCGAACACGCAGGCGTCGAAGCCGTCCGCGCCCTCGGCCCGGCCGATCTCCGGCCCCGCATAGGCATCCAGGATCGCGGCCGCCTCCGGCGTGGTCAGGAACGCGGCTTCGGCGCCGCGCGCCACCAGCGCCCGCGCCAGGGTCAGGCAGCGCATGACGTGGCCGCCGCCGATCTCGGGGCCCGCGTCGGCGACGAAGAGAATCCGGGGACCCGCCATCGGGTCAGTCGACCACGGCCCAGCAGCAGTAGGGATTGTGCGGCGAGCGTTTGAAGGCGTAGCGCCCGAGCCCGATGGTCTCCATGACCGCCTGGGTCTCGCCCGGGAAGTCCGGGTGGTTCAGCTCGTCGAAGGCGATGACGCTGCCCCGGGTCAGGCGCGGCAGGATGGCCTGAAGGCACGCCTTGGTCGGCGCATAGATGTCGAAGTCGAAGTAGGCCAGGGCCACCACCGTCTCGGGATGCGCCTCCAGATAGGCCGTGACCGTCTTCGTCGCGTCGCCCTTCACCAGGGCGTGCTTCTTCTTGTGGGGCAGGGGGCTCAAGCTCGCGTGCGCGTCCAGGATGTCGCCGAGCTCGGCCTCCCAGCCCCTGGTCACCCCGTAGTCGCCATCGGCCAGGCTACCGCCGTCCTTGGCGTCCACCGAGGCGAAGCCCTCGAAGGTGTCGAAGCCCACCACGGTCCGGGTGTAGTTGAACGGCTCGTACATGCCGCGGAAGGACTGGAACAGCGACAGGTTCTGGCCCCAGCGCACCCCGAACTCCATCACCACCCCGGGCGTCTCCAGCACCAGCCGGTAGAGGTCGTGCATGAACAGGATGCGCGAGAGCGACTGGCGCGTCAGGTAGAGGCCGAGGTTCGACGCCAGCTCGTCGTCCGGGATCGGGCTCTCCCGCAGCCGCCGCATCAGGCCCGCTCGGATCTCGGCCTCGCCGGCGGCGGAGCCGCCTCCGATCCTGAAGGTCTCAGACATTGGGGGCCTCGAGGGAATCGCTTCCCGGCAATCATAGCCCGGCGGCGATCTCGCAGAAGCGGTCGATGTCGGCCTCGTCGTGATAGAGGCTGAGCCCGATCCGCAGCACGTCGTCGCGCACGTCGGTGATCACGTCGCGAGCCATCAGCGCCATCTTCCAGGCCTGGGCCGAAGGGTGGCGGAAGGCCAGGAAGCGGGCGTGGGGGCCGTTGTCCAGCGGGTTGAGCAGCTCGGCTGTGGCCAGGGGCCCGCTCAGGCGTTCGAGCAGCCGCCGCTGCAGGGCCGCGACGTGGGCTGAAGCGACCTCGGTGGTGATCCCGTTCTCCCCCAGCATCCGCCCCACCGCCGCGAATCGGTAGAGCCCGCTCGGATCGAAGGTCGCCCCCAGGAAGCGCATGGCGTCGCGGGTGTAGCCGACCCCGCCAGGCGGGCCCTCCAGGTCGCCGAACTCCGCGTACCAGCCGGTGACCTCCGGCCGCGGTCCGAAGCCCGCCGGCGCATGCAGGAAGGCCGCGCCCTCGCCGGCCATGGCGTATTTGTAGCCCCCGGCCAGGTAGAAGACCCGCTCCGCCACGGCGGACAAGTCGGTCTGGACGGCGCGGAAGCCATGGTAGCCGTCGACCACCAGCCACGGCCCCTCGGGCCGCGCCAGGTCCGCCAGCTCGAACACCGAGGCGAAGATCCGCCCGGTCTTGAACAGGACGTGGCTGGCGAAGATCAGGTCGTGCTCGCCCGAACGCGCGCGGGCCGTAAACCGCTGCTCGAAATCCCCCCACGGCTCGGTCGCCACGGTCTCGAGCGTGATCAGCCCCGCCTCCGCCCAGCGCGCGGCCTGGCGGCGGAAGGAATGGAACTCCCCGTCGGTGGACAGCACCCGCACCGGGCGCCTCGGCCAGGCCGAGAGCAGGCTGACCAGCAGGCTGTGGGTGTTGGGCGCGAACACCAGGGTGTCGCTCGACGGCAGCTTCAGCTCCGCCGCGATCTGTCCCGCGGCCTGCGGCCACACCTCCCCCAGCGCACGGTCCCACTTGCGGTCGGCCAGGCGCGCGGCGTCGTCCCAGGCCTCGATCTGGGCGCCCCGGCTGACGTCGGGCCACAGGTGATGGCTGTGAGCGGCCATGTGCAGCCGCCCCGGGGCGGCGTTCAGGGCCCGCGAAAAGAGCGGCTTGTAGCTCACAGCCTTGTCCGCACCGACCAGAGCTCGGGGAAGCAGCGCCGCTCCAGGGTCTTCTGCAGATAGCTGACGCCCTCGGTGCCGCCGGTGCCGCGCCGGCGGCCGATGATCCGCTCCACGGTCAGCACGTGCTTGTGCCGCCAGGTCAGCAGCGCGTCGTCCAGGTCCACCAGCTTTTCCGCCAGCTGGTAGAGCTCCCAGTAGCGCCCGGTGTCGCGATAGACCTTCAGCCAGGCGTCCTCGACGGCTGTCGACGGCTGATAGGGCTGGGTCACGTCGCGGTTCAGAACCTCGCCCGGTATCTCGATCCCGTGCTTGCCCAGCTGCGCCAGGGCGTCGTCGTAGAGCGACGGCTGCTCCAGCGCGCTCTTCAGCGCGGCCAGCGCCGCCGGACGCTCGCTATGGAAGCGCAGGAAGCTCTCGTCCTTCAGCCCCAGCAGGTACTCCAGGGTGCGGAACTGGTCCGACTGGAAGCCCGACGAAGTCCCCAGCTCGTCGCGGAACGACAGGTAATCCGCCGGCGTCATGGTCGCCAGCACGTCCCAGCTCAGCGTCATGATGGTCTGGATGCGGCTGACCCGCGCCAGGGCCTTGTAGGCCGGCTCCACGTCACCGGCGCGGATCAGCGCCTTGGCCAGCTTCACCTCGTGGATGATCTCCTTCAGCCACAGCTCCTTGGCCTGGTGGATGATCACGAACAGCATCTCGTCGTGCCGGTCGCTCAGCGGCTTCTGGCAGGCGAGCAGTTGGTCGAGCGCCAGGTAGCTGGCGTAGGTGACGGGCGCCGGGGGGGCGGGGGCGGGGGTGTCGCTCATGGCCCGGCTTGTACGCTGGTCGATCAGCGCTTCACAACGCCCGCCAACCCGGCCTAGGTTCTGGGCCACACACAAGGCGCGCCGTGGGAGCGCGTCGGGGGAAACACACACCATGGCGTTCTGGAACAGGACGAAGTCGATCGACTCAGCGTTGATCCACGAAGAACATCACACACTGAAGAAGACGCTCAGCTGGCCGCACCTGATCGCGCTGGGCGTCGGCGCCATCGTCGGCACCGGCATCTACACCCTGACCGGCCTGGCCGCGGGCCTGGCGGGTCCGGGGATGATCTGGTCCTTCGTGATCTGCGGCGCCCTCTGCGCCGCCGCCGCCCTCTGCTACGCCGAGATGGCCACCATGGTCCCGGCGGCGGGCAGCGCCTACACCTTCAGCTACACGGCGCTGGGCGAGCTCCTGGCCTGGATCGTCGGCTGGGCGCTGGTGCTGGAATACGCCGTGGGCGCCTCGGCGGTGGCGGTCGGCTGGTCCAACCACGCCCAGGAGTTCATGACCTCGGTGGGCATGCCCCTGGCGCCCAACCTGACCAACGGCATGGACCTCTACGGCCTGGCCACCGGCCACGCGACCTTCGACGCCACCAAGGCCCTGATCAACCTGCCGGCCACCTTCATCGTGCTGCTGGTCACCGCCCTGCTGGCCATCGGCACGCGCGAGAGCGCCACGGTCAATTTCATCCTGGTGATGGTCAAGCTGGCCGCCCTGATCATGTTCGTGGTCATCGCGCTGCCGCACTTCCACGCCTCGAACCTGAACCCGATGGCGCCCTTCGGCTGGGGCGCGACCCCGCACCCCGACGGCAAGAACTACGGGGTGCTGGGCGCCGCCGGCCTGGTCTTCTTCGCCTTCTACGGCTTCGACGCCGTCTCCACCGCCGCCGAGGAGACCAAGAACCCCAAACGCGACATGACGCTGGGTATCGTGGGCTCCATGGTGGTCTGCACCGCCATCTACGTCGCGGTCGCGGCCTGTGCGCTGGGCGCCATGTACTACACCGGCTGGGCCAACAACGGCGCGCCGCTGGTGGTGGTGCTGAAGTACCTGGGCGCGGCCAAGGCCGCCGGCTGGCTGACCGCCGCGGTGATGATCGCCATCCCCACCGTCATCCTGGTCCTGCTCTACGGCCAGAGCCGCATCTTCTTCGCCATGGCCCGCGACGGCCTGCTGCCCCAGGCGGTCGCCCGGGTGAATCCGAAGACCAAGACCCCGCTGCTCATGACCGTGATCGTGGGCGTCGTGGTCTCCCTGATCGCGGGCCTGTTCAAGCTCGACCAGATCGCCGAGATGGCCAACGCCGGCACCCTGATCGCCTTCGTCGGCGTGGCGCTCAGCGTCATCGTGCTGCGCTTCCGCCAGCCCGGCCGCGAGCGTCTGTTCAAGACCCCGCTCTGGTGGCTGACCGCGCCCTTCTGCGTGCTGGGCTGCGCCTATCTCTTCGGCGTGGGCCTCACCCACCTGACCCAGGTCCTGTGCCTGGTCTGGGGCGGCATCGGCCTGGTCATCTACCTGCTCTACGGCGTCAGCCACTCCAAACTGCGCCAGAGCTGACGTCTCTCAACGCCTGAAACGGCGACGGCCCCGGCAGCAGTGTCGGGGCCGTTTGCGTTTGGGCCAGCGACCACAGACATGAGCCTCCGCGCGAAGCGCAATCCTTCTCTTGTCTGTGTGGTCTGTGTGGTCTGTGGACAAACGTCTTCGGTCCCGCCGCCGCCGAGGTCGAAAGGATTTTCCACAGACCACACAGACGGCGCTTCGCGCCCGATCGCGCCTCTCATCGCCGCGCAGCGGCAATCCTTCTTCCGTGTCCTTCCGTGTATTCCGTGGACAACCTTCCTGCCGCGGCTCGAGCCCGACCGAAGAATTTTATCCACGGAATACACGGAAGGACACGGAAGGCGCTTCGCGCCGAAGCTCTGTTGGCGTCGAGCCTCGCCTTCAGGCGAGAAAAGAATTTTTCACCACCAAGCACACCAAGAACACCAAGGGGTCGGTGCGCAACCGCCACCCGTTCTTGGTGTCTCTTCTTGGTGTCCTTGGTGTGCTTGGTGGTTAAATTCTTTCTTCCTGGCCTTCGGCCAGCCCAGCTCTACGGCCGGTCCTTCTTGGGCATGGCCTCGATCTCCGCCGGGCTCAGCTTGCGGATGTGGGAGACCATGCAGCGGCCCGACCCCACCCCGTGGCTGGGCACGATCAGCTCCAGGTCCATGGCCGAGCACACCCACGGCGAGACGTGGGTCTTCAGGCCGATGGACTGGCGCCAGTCCACGTCCGGGCAGGAGGTGAACAGCTTCAGCTCCCAGATGTCGCGGGTGCCGACCCGGACATAGACCGTCTCGTCGTCGTGGGCGGAAAAGCCGGTGACGAAGTCCTTGTCGAAACATTCGCGCTTGGGCGGCGGAGGCTTGTCGCCGGTGGGGGCGGCGCTGGCGCTCAAGGACGCGGCGCCGGAGATCAGGGCGCAGCCGCCAAGGACGGCCGCGGTCTTCAGGATGGATGCGCGCATGGGCGTCTCCCGTCGTGGCTGGCTTCCCCGTCAAACGGATATGTAGGCCCTTCGGTTCAGGTCGCAAAGCGTCCCGGCGCGACCCTTGCGACGAGATCCGACGGCAGGGGCGAGGGCGCCCCCGCCACCTCCGCGGCCACATGCTCGGCCAGCAGCGGCGCGGTGGTGAACCCGCGTGAGCCCAGCCCGCCCAGCACCGCCAGCCCCGGCGCGACCAGCCCGGCCAGCGGCAGCCGGTCCGGCGTCAC
>CAYSNW010000081.1:0-12863 GCA_964432415.1 uncultured Caulobacteraceae bacterium | reverse complement strand
GAGTCGGTGGCCTGGCTGCAGCACCACCTGGAGGCCTTCCCGGGCTGCGTGATCCTGGTCACCCACGACCGCTATTTCCTGGACCAGGTGACCAAGTGGACGCTGGAGCTCGATCGCGGCAAGGGCATCCCCTACGAGGGCAACTACTCCGGCTGGCTGGAGCAGAAGACCAAGCGGGTGGTGCAGGAGCAGTCCGAGAGCGAGGCCCGCCAGCGCGCCATGACGCGCGAGCTGGAATGGGTGCGCTCGAACGCCAAGGCGCGCCAGTCCAAGTCCAAGGCCCGCCTGGCCGCCTATGACGAGATGATGCGCCAGGCCGAGCAGGCCCGCGGCGCCCAGACCTTCGCCATCATCCAGATCCCGCCCGGACCGCGCCTGGGCAATGTGGTGCTGGAGGTCGAGGGGCTGGAGAAGGACTACGGCGACAAGGTCCTGTTCAAGGGCCTGTCCTTCAAGCTGCCGCCCAACGGCATCGTGGGCGTGATCGGGCCGAACGGCGCGGGCAAGTCGACCCTGTTCCGCCTGATCACCGGCCAGGAGAAGCCGGACAACGGCACCATCCGCCTGGGCGAGACGGTGAAGCTGGCCTACGTCGACCAGAGCCGCGACGCGCTCGATCCGAAGAAGACGGTCTGGGAGGAGGTCTCCTCAGGGCTGGACGTGATGAAGGTGGGCCAGCGCGAGATCAACACCCGCTCCTACGTCGGTTCGTTCAACTTCAAGGGCGGCGACCAGCAGAAGAAGGTCGGGCAGCTGTCGGGGGGCGAGCGCAACCGCGTGCACCTGGCCAAGACCCTGACCACCGGCGGCAACGTCATCCTGCTGGATGAGCCGACCAACGACCTGGACATCGAGACCCTGCAGAACCTGGAAGAGGCGCTGGAGGAGTTCGCGGGCTGCGCGGTGGTGATCAGCCACGACCGCTGGTTCCTGGACCGGCTCTGCACCCACATCCTGGCGTTCGAGGGGGACAGCCACGTGGAGTGGTTCGAGGGGAACTTCGAAGCCTACGAAGAGGACAAGAAGCGGCGGCTGGGGGCGGACAGCCTGATCCCGCACCGGATCAAGTTCCAGAAGTTCGCCAGAGCGTAGTCGGTCGGCGGCGGTGGGTTGGACTGCCGTCGCAAGGAAGAATTGTCCACGGAATACACGGAAGGACACGGAAGCCCGCGCGAGCTCTGCGCGCGTAGCGCATTCCGGGTCGGTCTCCGGTGTCGCCGGAATTTCCTGGGTTCTTTCCGTGTATTCCGTGGACAAACTCTTACTGTCGCGTCCGCGGTCGGCGCCGTGAAGAGATTGGCCACGGATGAACACGGATAAACACGGATGGAGTCCGTGCCTGTCCGGCGAAGCCGGCGACCAGATCAGACTGCGCTGCGCGCGAAGGGTTGGGGCGGATATCCGTGTTTATCCGTGTTCATCCGTGGTCCCATTCTTCCAACGAAAGCCGCTGCGGCGACGCCTGACTTGATCCGCGCGCGCTCCCGCGCCGTACTGGGGGCGAGACAGGCGGGGAGGCGAGGGATGCGGGGCGCATTGGTGGCAGGAGTGCTCGTGGCAGCGCTGGCGGGGGCGGCCAGGGCGGATCCGGTTTATTTCAACCATGCCCTGGTGGTGACCGACGCCGAGACCTATGCGGCGCTGCAGGCGACGCCGTTCCTGAAGCAGCGGTTCTCCGTGGCCGAGGCGCGCTCGACGGTGGGCGACGGCGGGGCGGCGAACTGGAGCGGCTTCTATCTCTACGGCCGCAGCACCTATCTGGAGTTCATGCCCCAGGGCGAGGCCCTGACCGGCCAGGCGGAGGTCGCTACGGCGGCGCTGGGGATGTGGACCGACCGGCGCGAGACGCTGCCGGCCTACCTCGCCCCGCTCAGCCGCGCGGTCGGGGCCGAGATGGTGGTCAAGACGCGCACGCGCAGGGTCGCGGGCGCCGACATCGACTGGTTCCAGTATACCGACTGGGCCGATCCGAAGCTGTCGCCCGACAGCAGCGACAGCTGGCTGATGGCGCCCTTCGCCGACTATCTGACGCGCCTGCACCCCGAGGCGGGACCGGAACTGCGCGCCCACCCGCTGACCCGGGCCAGCAACAACGCCTTCCGCTACGATCCGCACAGGCTGTTCCGCGACGTGGTGGCGATCCGCATGACGGTGCAGCCCCAGGAGGCCCGGCGCATCGCCGCGGAGATGGCCGCCTACGGCGAGCGGGTCACGACCCGGGGGCGGGTGACCACCGTCTCGGCGCCGGAGTGCCGCATCGTGCTGACCGCCGGCCGGGCGGGCGACCCCTACGTCACCACCTTCGATATCGCCCTCAATCCGGGGCCGCACCCGAAGGGGCGCCTGCGCATCGGGCGATCGACCCTGAGCTTCGAGCGGCATGTCGCCCACTGGCGCTTCGGCGGCTGAGGGCTTCCGCGCGCCGCGTGGCGGCGCTATCCCTCGGCCCATGACCGAGAAGCCCGCCGTCCTGATCATGCAGCGCCACCTGGCGCAGCTCACGCCGTTCCTCGAGAGCGCCTACACCGTCTACCGGTTCTGGGAGGGCCCGCCGGCGGACGCGGCCCAGGCCATCCGGGTGCTGGTCATGGCCGGCGAGTTCGAACTGGAAAAGCCGCTGATCGAGAGCCTGCCGAACCTGGGGCTGATCGCCTGCTTCACCTCGGGCTACGACCGCATCGACGTGGACTGGGCCCGCGCGCGCGGGCTGAAGCTGTCCCACGCGCCCGGCGTCAACCACGAGGAGGTGGCGGACATGGCGCTGGGGCTGATGCTGGCGGTGCGCCGCGGCATCGTCACCGGCGACCGCGAGGTGCGCGCAGGCGCCTGGACCCAGGGGCCCAAGACCCTGACCCGGGCCATGCGGGGGCAGAAGGTCGGGATCGTGGGCATGGGCTCGATCGGCCAGGCCCTGGCGACGCGCGTCGAGGCGATGGGGATGGAGGCGCGCTGGTGGGGACCGCGCGCCAAGCCGGAGGTCGCGCAGACGCGGATGGACACCCTGGTCGAGCTGGCGCGCTGGAGCGACAACCTTGTGGTGGCCTGCCGGGTGGACCCGTCCAACGTCGGCATGGTCTCGCGCGAGGTGATCGAGGCGGTGGGGCCGGAGGGCCTGATCGTCAATGTGGCGCGCGGCCAGGTGATCGACGAGGACGCCCTGATCGACGCTTTGAAGGCGGGCAAGCTGGGGCACGCGGCGCTGGACGTGTTCGTCGAGGAGCCGACGCCGGCGGAGCGCTGGGCGGACGTGCCGGGTACGGTGCTGACGCCTCACACCGGCGGGGCCACCACGGACTCGGTGCAGCGGATGCTGATGCTGCTGATGGGCAACCTGGCGGCGTTCTTCGCCGGGGAAGCGCTGAAGACGCCAATCCCGTGAAGTAAGCAAGGATTGTCCACGGAATACACAGAAAGACACGGAAACCTGCGCGAGCTCTTCGCGCGAAGCGCATTCGCGCTTGAACGCCGGCTCCGCCGGAAAGGCCCCAACTTCTTTCCGTGTTCGTCCGTGTATTCCGTGGACAATCTCTTTTGGGCCCGCCGACGGATCGGTCTAGAACGGGCCCAGATCCACGAGGGGGCCCAACCCATGGCCAAGGTGCTCGGTATCGGTGGCGTGTTCGTCAAGACTCCCGACCTGGAGGCCTGGAAGGCCTGGTACAGCCGGGTGCTGGGGGTGGAGATGGGGGACTATGGCTGCGCCATGTTCGACCATCCGGACAAGGGCAACACCAACCTGGCGCCGTTCAAGGCGGACTCGGACTACTTCAAGCCCTCGCAGCAGCCCTTCATGATCAACCTGATCGTCGACGACCTGGGCGGGGTGCTGGACAAGGCCAGGGCGGCGGGAGTCGAGCCGCTGGGCCGCGAGGACCACGACTACGGATCCTTCGCCTGGCTGCTGGACCCGGCGGGAATAAAGATCGAGCTGTGGGAACCGCGCGAGGCCGCGGCGGGATAATAGGGATGAGCCAGAACGGCCATCAGACCCTGGTGCTGGGCGGAGCGGAGGACGCGGACCTCCGCCAGGCCGTGCTGTGGGCGCTGGGAAAGATCGGCGCGGTCGCCGGGGACGGCGGCTGGCGGGTCGGCGGCGAGAGCGTGACGCTGAGCGCCGAACAGGTGGGCCTGAGTCTCACCGGACCGGAGGCGCTGGTGGAGCATCTGGCGCGGCTGACGGACGAAAGGTTGGCGGGGTAGGGCGCTGAAATTCCTCCCCTTCAGGGGAGGGGGACCAAACGAAGTTTGGTGGAGGGGCTTACTCCAGCTGAAACAACGGTGTGGTCTGCATCCGGCCAAGGCCCCTCCACCGCCTCCGGCGGTCCCCCTCCCCTGAAGGGGAGGAATTAGGAGGGCGCCGGCGCGAACTCGGGCGCCGCGGCGGCCAGGACCGCGCGGTCGTCCTGTTTCCACGGGTGGAACCCCGGCTGGAACCAGGCCAGGTAGTGCGGGATCAACCCGCTGAGCAGGCCGGGCGAGAGGAACAGCCACTTCAGGGTCGCCCAGCGCTGACGCTTCGGCTCCAGGCCGTCCTGGCGCATCAGGTCGGCGACGTTCTTGCTCATGTTCCGCACGAACAGGATGGTCACCAGGATCATCACCCGGGTGCGCAGGCGCCAGCGGTTGAAGGCGGAGCGCCCGGCGATCACGTGCATCAGCACGTCGAAGGCCACCGACTTGTGCTCGATCTCCTCCACCGAATGCCAGCGCCAGAGGTCGCGCGCCTCGGGCGGGGCGCCGGCCAGGATCTCGGGGCGGGTCAGCAGGGTGTGGGCGATGATGGCGGTGAAATGCTCCAGCGCCGCGGTGACCGCCACCTGGGCTGTCGGCGGGCGCGAGCGGGCGATGTCCATGCGCGCCTTGGAGCGGGCCTCGAGTGCGGAGAGGTCGTAGCCGGCGGCGGTGGCGCCGCGGTTGAACAGCAGGTGCTCGCGGCTGTGCATCGACTCCTGCTTGATGAAGTCGGCGATCTGGGCCTGCAGGGGGGCGGGGACCCGGTCGCGGAACTGGCGCACCGAGTCGATGAAGTAGCGCTCGCCGTGGGGGAAGGTGGCGGAAAAGGCGTTGAACAGGGCCGTGCCGATCACGTCGCCGCCCAGCCACCAGCGCGGATGGGCCTTCTCGGGGCTGAAGTTCAGGTCCCGGGGCAGGATGACCAGGTCGGCGGGCGTGGGGGTGGCGGCCATGCTAGGGTCCAGGCTCTGGCGGGTGGGGTTGAGTCCCGCTACTGACATTGGAGTCAATAGGTCATTACTGACATGAATGTCAATATCCCGGTACGGCGGCGGCGGACGCCGGAGACGGCGCGGGCGGAGGCGATGGAGGCGGCCCGGCGCCTGCTGCTGACCGACGGGCCGGAGGCGGTGACGCTGAAGGCGGTGGCCGGCGAGATCGGCATGAGCCACGCCAATCTGCTGCACCATTTCGGCTCGGCCGAGGGGCTGCAGACGGCGCTGATGGCGGCGATGGTGCGCGACCTGTCGGAGACCCTGAAGGCCACGGTGGTCAAGGTGCGCGCCGGCGAGGCGCCGCCGAGGCTTCTGGTGGAGACGGTGTTCGAGGCCTTCGACGCGGGCGGGGCGGGGAGGCTGGCGGCCTGGCTGGCGCTGCTCGGGGACCTGGGCAAGCTCGAGCCGGTGCGGGCGGCGTTCGACGACCTGATCGAGGCCCTGACCCGGGACTTCCCGGGGGACGAGGCGCTGAGGCTCCGGATCAGCAATGCGGTGCTGTTCGTGACGCTCAACGCCTTTGGGGACGCGGTGCTGGGGCCGGTGATGCGCGACATGCTGGGCATGGGCGAGCGCGCGGGGCGGGACGTGGCGATCCGCCTGCTGCCGGAGTTATTGCGGCCTGCCGAGGCCTAAATTCCTCCCCTTCAGGGGAGGGGGACCGCCGGAGGCGGTGGAGGGGCTTATACGACGCAAGATGGCGTGGGGTCTGCATTCGGCCAAGGCCCCTCCACCAAACTTCGTTTGGTCCCCCTCCCCTGAAGGGGAGGAATTTGCTTGCCATAATCATATAAAGATATCTTTATATCCCCCATGTCACTGACCGCCGACGAGGCCGTGGACGCCCTTCGGGGCGCGGGCGAACCGACGCGATTGCGGATCCTGGCGCTGCTGGCGCTGGAGGAGCTGTCGGTGATGGAGCTCGGGCGGATCCTCGACCAGTCGCAGCCGCGGGTGTCGCGGCACCTGAAGCTGATGACCGAGGCAGGGCTGATCGAGCGGTTCCCGGACGGGGCCTGGGTGTTCTACCGGCTGGCGTCGCACGGGCCCAAGCGGCAGCTGATCGACGCCGTGCTCGACCTGCTGAACGGCAAGGGCCAGACCGAGCGCGACTTCGCACGGCTGGAAAAGGTGCGCGCCGAACGCGCCGCGGAGGCTTCCGCCTACTTCGAGCGCATCGCGCCACGCTGGGACGAGATCCGCTCGCTCTACGCCTCGGAAAGCTCGGTGGAGGCGGCGGTCGAGGCCGCGGCCGGCGCGGGGCCGTTCGAGCGGGTGGTGGACCTGGGCACCGGTTCGGGGCGGATGCTGACGCTGCTGGGCGGCCGCGCGCGCTGCTCCATCGGGCTGGATCTCAGCCAGCAGATGCTCAACATCGCCCGCGCCAATGTGACGAAGGCGGGGCTCGAGAAGGTCGAGCTGCGCCACGGCGACATCTTCTCCACCCGCCTGGCCAACGGCTCGGCCGACCTGGTGGTGGTGCACCAAGTGCTGCACTACCTGTCCGACCCGGCCGCCGCGGTGGCCGAGGCTGCGCGGCTGGTGGGCGAGGGCGGCAAGCTCTTGATCGTTGACTTCGGGCCGCACGACCTGGAGTTCCTGAGGAGCGAGCACCAGCACCGGCGCCTGGGCTTCTCCGACGAGGAGATGGGGCGCTGGCTGAAGGACGCGGGCCTGAGCGCCGCTGAGCCCCTGTCGCTGAAGCCCGACTGCGAGGGCCTGACCGTGAAGATCTGGACCGCGGCGCGCGAACGCCAGTCGAAGAGGAGCGCGGCATGAACCTCGCCGAAGCCCGCGCCGTGCTGCTGTCGCCGCTGGGTCCCGTGGCCCGCGCCGGGTCGCGTTCGGGACGCCAGTCCAACGTATCGTTCGAATTCTTCCCGCCCAAGACCCCGGAGATGGAAGAGAGCCTGTGGGCCTCGATCCGGCGGCTGGCGCCGCTGAACCCCTCGTTCGTGTCGGTGACCTACGGCGCCGGGGGCTCGACCCGCGAGCGGACCCACCGCACCGTCAAGCGCATCCTGGACGAAACCACGCTCAAACCCGCCGCCCACCTGACCTGCGTGGAGGCCTCCTGCGGCGAGGTCGACGACGTGGCGCGCGAGTACTGGGACGCGGGCGTGCGCCACATCGTGGCCCTGCGCGGCGATCCGCCGAGCGGCTACGGCGGGGTCTATCAGCCGCGCGCGGACGGCTACGCCAATGCGACCGAACTGGCGGCCGGTCTGAAGAAGATCGCCGACTTCGAGATCTCCGTGGGCGTCTATCCCGAAACCCATCCGGAGGTCGGTTCGATCGAGCACGACATCGATGTGCTCAAGGCCAAGGTCGATGCGGGCGCCACGCGCGCCATCAGCCAGTTCTTCTTCGACTTCGACGCCTTCCTGCGCTTCCACGACCGGGTGCGCGCGGCGGGCGTGACCATCCCGATCGTGCCCGGGGTCATGCCGGTGACCAACTTCAAGGGTCTGAAGCGCATGAGCGAGATGTGCCACACGGCGGTGCCCGAGTGGCTGGCCAACCTGTTCGAGGGCCTGGACGACGATCCCGACACCCGCCGGCTGATCGCCGGGGCGGTGGCCGCGGAGACCTGCGCGCGGCTGGAGGAAGAGGGCTTCACCGACTTCCACTTCTACACGCTCAACCGCGCCGACCTGGTCTATGCCATCTGCCGGGTGCTGGGGTTGAGGGAGCAGGCCGCATGACCCCCCGCACCGAACGCATCGCCCAGCTGCTGGCCGCGCCATCCGAACGCATCCTGATCCTCGACGGCTCCTGGGGGGCCATGCTGCAGACCTATGGCCTCAGCGAAGACGACTTCCGGGGTGAGCGGTTCGCCACCCACAACCACCCGCTCAAGGGCGACAACGACCTGTTGTGCCTGACCCGGCCCGACATCATCGCCGAGCTGCACGACCGCTATCTGGAGGCCGGCGCCGACATCGCGTCCACCAACACCTTCAACGCCACCGCCATCAGCCAGGCGGACTATGCGATGGAGTCCGCGGTCACCGACATCAACCTGGCCGCCGCCCGGCTGGCGCGTGAGGCCGCCGACCGGTGGAGCGAGAAGACCCCTGAGCGCCCCCGCTGGGTGGCCGGTTCGATCGGGCCGCTGAACCGGACCCTGTCGCTGTCGCCCGACGTCAACGACCCGGCGTTCCGGGCGGTGACCTGGGACCAGGTCTACGACGCCTACAAGGAACAGGCGCGAGCCCTGCATGAGGGCGGGGTCGACATCATGCTGGTGGAGACCATCTTCGATACGCTGAACGCCAAGGCCGCGATCAAGGCGATCCTGGACCTGGCCGACGAGGGCTATGACCCCCTGCCGATCTGGATCTCCGGCACCATCACCGACCGCTCGGGCCGCACCCTGTCGGGCCAGACGGTGGAGGCGTTCTGGAACTCGGTGCGCCACGCCAAGCCCTGGGCGGTGGGGCTGAACTGCGCGCTCGGCGCCGAGCTGATGCGCCCGCACCTGGCGGAGCTGTCGCGCGTGGCCGACGTGCTGGTCGCCGGCTACCCCAACGCGGGCCTGCCCAACGCCATGGGCGAGTACGACGAGCAGCCGCACGAGACGGCGTGCCATCTGCACGAGTGGGCCGAGAGC
The DNA here is from genome assembly GCA_964432415.1 of uncultured Caulobacteraceae bacterium. Lineage (GTDB taxonomy): Bacteria > Pseudomonadota > Alphaproteobacteria > Caulobacterales > Caulobacteraceae > JAFECT01. Next base: position 4,022 of record CAYSNW010000081.1, on the reverse strand, counting down.
GGGCTTGCCAACATCCTGGGCGGCTGCTGCGGCACCACGCCGGAGCACATCCGTCACATCGCCGACGCCGTGCGGGGCCTGAAGCCGCGCGCCGTGCCGCAGCGGCCGACCGCCATGCGCCTGTCCGGCCTGGAACCCTTCGAGCTGGCTGTGTGAATGCGTCCCATCTTCGTCAACATCGGTGAGCGGACCAACGTCACCGGCTCCGCCAAGTTCAAGAAGCTGATCCTGGAGGGCGACCTGCCGGGCGCCCTGGTCGTGGCGCGCCAGCAGGTGGAGGCCGGGGCACAGGCCATCGACGTGAACATGGACGAGGGCCTGCTGGATTCGAAGCAGGCCATGGTCACCTTCCTGAACCTGATCGCCGCCGAGCCGGACATCGCCCGGGTGCCGGTGATGGTGGACAGCTCGAAGTGGGAGGTGATCGAGGCCGGCCTGCAGTGTGTGCAGGGTAAGGCCATCGTCAACTCCATCAGCATGAAGGAGGGCGAGGCCGCCTTCATCGCCCAGGCGAAGAAGTGCCTGCGCTATGGCGCCGCCGTCGTGGTCATGGCCTTCGACGAGCAGGGCCAGGCCGACACCGCCGACCGCAAGGTCGAGATCTGCGCGCGGGCCTACCGGATCCTGACCGAGGAGGTCGGCTTCCCGCCCGAGGACATCATCTTCGACCCCAACATCTTCGCGGTGGCGACGGGGATTTCCGAGCACGACAACTACGCCATCGACTTCATCGAGGCGACGCGGCGCATCAAGCAGATGCTGCCCTATGCGCGGGTCTCGGGCGGGGTGTCGAACGTCTCGTTCAGCTTCCGCGGCAATGAGCCGGTGCGCCGGGCCATGCACAGCGTGTTCCTGTACCACGCCATCAACGCCGGCATGGACATGGGCATCGTCAACGCCGGCGACCTGCCGGTCTATGACCAGATCGACCCGGAGCTGAGGGAGGCGGTCGAGGACGTGATCCTGAACCGGCCGCAGCGGACGGACATCTCCAACACCGAGCGGCTGGTCGAGCTGGCGCCGAAGTACAAGGGCGACAAGGGCCAGGCCCGGGTGGTGGACCACGCCTGGCGCGACCAGCCGGTGGCGGCGCGCCTGTCCCACGCCCTGGTCCACGGCATCACCGAATTCATCGAGGAAGACACCGAGGCCGCGAGGCTGGAGGCCGCGCGCCCCCTGCACGTCATCGAAGGCCCGTTGATGGACGGCATGAACGTGGTCGGCGACCTGTTCGGCTCGGGCAAGATGTTCCTGCCCCAGGTGGTCAAGTCCGCGCGGGTGATGAAGCAGGCGGTGGCCTATCTGCTGCCCTACATGGAGGCCGAGAAAGGCGACGAGCCGCGCCAGGCGGCGGGCAAGATCGTCATGGCCACGGTCAAGGGCGACGTCCACGACATCGGCAAGAACATCGTGGGCGTGGTCCTGCAGTGCAACAACTACGAGGTCGTGGACCTGGGCGTGATGGTGCCCGCCGACCGGATTCTGGACGAGGCCGAGCGGCTGGGCGCGGACATGATCGGCCTGTCGGGCCTGATCACGCCGTCGCTGGACGAGATGGTGTTCGTGGCCGCCGAGATGGAGCGGCGCGGCTTCAAGGTCCCGCTGCTGATCGGCGGGGCCACGACCAGCCGGACCCACACGGCGGTCAAGATCGAGCCGGCCTACAGGCGCGGGCCGACGCTCTACGTTCTGGACGCCTCGCGCGCGGTGGGGGTGGTCTCGAACCTGCTGTCGCCCACCGAAGGCCACAAGCTGGTCGACCAGACCCGCGCCGACTACGTCAAGGTGCGCGAGAGCTATGCCCGCGGGCCATCCAAGCCGCGCGCGACGCTCGCCGAGGCGCGGGCCAAGAAGTTCGCCATCGACTGGAGCGGCTATGCGGCGCCGAAGCCCGCGTTCACGGGCGTGCGCCGCCTCGAGGACTATGACCTGGGCGAACTGGCCGAGCACATCGACTGGACCCCGTTCTTCGCCGGCTGGGAGCTGATCGGGCGCTTCCCGCAGATCCTCGAAGACGAGGTTGTGGGGGAGGCGGCGAAGTCGCTCTACGCCGACGCCCGCGCCATGCTGGACAAGATCGTGGCCGAGAAGTGGTTCAAGGCCTCCGGCGTCATCGGCTTCTGGCCGGCCAACGCCGACGGCGACGACATCGTGCTGTGGACCGACGAGACGCGCACGACCGAGCTGACCCGGCTGCACACCCTTCGCCAGCAGATGGCCAAGGGCGAGGGCAAGGCCAATACGGCGCTGTCGGACTTCATCGTACCGGTGGGGCAGGGCGACGACTGGATCGGCGGTTTCGCGGTCACCGCCGGCCACGGCGAGCGTAAGGTCTCCAAACGCTTCAAGGACGCCGGCGACGACTATTCGGCGATCCTGGCGAGCTCCCTGGCCGACCGGCTGGCCGAGGCTTTCGCGGAAGCCCTGCACAAGCGGGTGCGGCGCGAGTTCTGGGGTTATGCGCCCGACGAGACCGCCACGATCGACGACCTGATCGCGGAGAAATACCAGGGCATCCGCCCGGCGCCCGGCTATCCGGCCCAGCCCGAGCACACGGAAAAACTGACCCTGTTCAAGCTGCTGGACGTGGAAGCCAACACCGGCATGCAGCTGACCGAGAGCATGGCCATGACCCCGGCGGCGGCCGTGTCGGGCCTGTATTTCAGCCACCCCGACGCCCACTACTTCGGCGTCGGCAAGATCGAGCGCGACCAGGTCGAGGACTACGCCCGCCGCAAGGGCTGGACCGTGCAGACGGCGGAACGCTGGCTGTCGCCGATCCTTAACTATGACCCGGCGACGGTGACTGTGGCGGCTTGAGCCCTACTTCACCACGCCTGACCGCGCCGCCGCCTTTTCCGCCATGGCCCGGCTCGCCACCGGCGGGGCGTAGCCCAGGCGCTTGGCCACGGGGCTGGTCTCCGGCGCAGGCAGCGGGAAGGGCAGGTCGCGGATGGGCACGAACACCGCCTCGGCCAGGTTGTCGCGCACGTAGCGGAAGCTAAGATAGACATAGCCCTTGTCGCCGGCCTGGGGGCCCAGCGCGGTGCGGCCGATGAACCAGCCGCCGCCCGGCGAGTTCGGGTTGCGGTGGTAGCCCACCAGCGCCAGGGAATAGTTGGCGAAATCCAGGTCCGGCGCGTCCAGCCGGTCCCAGACCTTCAGCCCGTCGACGCTGACGGTCGCCGGATCGGCCTTGAGCTTGACGCTGGCGGCGACCGGGGTCCCGGCGTCGAGCGCGCGGACCATGTCCTCCACCACCGCCGGGTCGACCCCATAGCGGCCGTCGTTGGCGCGCTCGGTGATATGGCCCTCGAGGAACTTCACCCCCTGGGTGCGGACCTCCGGCGGAACGTTGCCGGCGGCGAAGGCGGGGGCGTAGGGGACCTGGGCGTCGGCCATGGCGCCGAACAGGCCGAAGCCGTTGGCCATGTCGCTGAGATAGCCGCCATCGCCGGGGAGCCCCAGACCGCCGTTGCCTTCCCAGTTCACGAACTCGGGCGACATCAGGGGCAGGGTCTTGCCGGGCTCGGGCCTGGCGCGGTTGCGGTAGGCGTAGTCGAGCAGGAAGGCCATGGCGAAGGCCGCCGAGGTCGGGCGCTGGCCCTGGTCGCGCACGGTAAGCCCCAGCTGGTCGATCTTGCCGCGCAGGTCGACCTCGTCCTGGCGCGGCGTGCGCTGGGCCAGCATCTCGCCCATGCGGGCCTGGGCCGAGGCGGCCTCAGGCGCGAGGGTGAGGAGGACCGCGGCGAGGGCGGCCAGGCTTGAGGCGCGGCGCATGACTATCCCCCCGAAACGGCGACTCAGTTGGTCTTCTTGCGGCGCAGGAAGCCCGGCAGCAGGTGGCCCTGGGAGGGCATGTGCACGAGCTTGCCGTCATCGGCGGGCGCCGGGGCGGGATCGGGCTGGGCCTTAGGCGGCTCGGGCGCGGCGGCCGGAGCCTGGGCGACCGTGGCCGGCGCCGCTGCAGGCTCGGTGGCGGCAGGGGCTCCGGATAATCGCTCTCGAGCCGGAAGCCCGGG
>CAYSNW010000080.1:0-14625 GCA_964432415.1 uncultured Caulobacteraceae bacterium | reverse complement strand
CATACGAGATTACGTACGGTGACTGGAGTTCAGACGTGTGCTCTTCCGATCTGCGGCGGGGCTTCGGCTCGTGCCCGAGGGCGAGGACGCTGAACCGGCGTTCGGGACGGCTCCCGTCGAGCCGCCCGCGAACACGCCCAAGGTCTTCGTGCGCGCCATCCCGACGCCGCCCGGCCTGCCCTGGGACCAGGCCCGCGCCGCGGCGCTGGAGGCCCGCGCCGGCGCGCCCCTGCCGCTGTCGGAGGTGATCTGGCGGCTGAAGCGGCTGGGGCCCTGGGCCCCGGGCCGCCCCGGACGCTGGGCGGCCTTCTATGTGCGCTCCGGCGAGGTGGGCGAGGAACTGGCGGCCGAGCCCATGGTCGAGGGCCGGCCCGTCCCGATCCGCTTCCAGTCCTTCGCCGCGCAGCAGCGGCGCATGCGCCGCCTGGCCGTCCTGGCCCTTTCCGCGGGCGCGGCGGCGGCCCTGGTGCTGGGGCTGGCGACCGCGGTGATCTCGGCCCGGGCCCAGGCGGCCGACCGTCTCGATACCCTGGAGCTGACCACCGCCCGGCGTCTGAAACAGGCGGAGGAGACCGAACGCCTGCGCGCCCAGACCCGCGCACTGGACGCCGCCCATGTGCGCGGACAGACGCTGGACGATGTGCTGAAGGATCTGGCCTGGGTCTCCACCGCCAAGGCGGCGACCGCGCGGGTCGAGGGCGTGCATTGGGACCGCGGCTATACGGCGGTGGAGGTGCGCGGTGACGCGGCGCCCTTCGACCGGCTGGACCGGCCGGTGCAGAAATCGGCCAAGCCGGCCCGCGCCGGCGTGTGGCTGTGGGGCGTGGCGCCCGCCGAGCCGGGACCTCGCGCCGGAGTCCAGCCATGAGGCGCACCGCCGTCGACGTCCCCACCGCCTTCGCGGGCGTCACCCTGGCCGTGGTCTGCGCCGGGGGCCTGTTCCTGACCCTGGGCGGTTTCGCCCGGCCTCACGACCTCAAGGCCCGCGTGGCGGCGGTCGAGACCCAGGTCGCCCGCGTCGAGCGCCTGGCGGCCCTGCCCGGCGATCCCAACGCCTATGCGCCCGGCGCCGTCTGCGCCGAGGCCGGTCCCGGCGCGGACGCCCTGAAGCAGCGGGTCGAGGCCAATGCGGCGGCCGCCAGCGTGGCGCTGACGGCGCTGGCGGTGACGCCGTCCGGCGATGTGCTGGGCCAGACCACCCCGGTCAGCCTGAAGTTCGAGGCGACGGGCAAGTACGAGGCGACCCTGCTGATGCTGAACCTGCTGGCCCGCAGCCAGCCCCAGGTCTTCGTCGAGACCGTCGACCTGAAACCCCAGGCCGGGGGCTCAGCCGTGCTCAAGCTGTCGGGGAGGGTGCTGTGCTGGACCTCCGCTCGCCGCTGATCTGGGGCGCCGCGCCGGCGGGCCTGGTGGTCGGGGCGCTCGCCTGGGTGCTGTTCGCGGGCGCCGGGCCGGTGGCGGCCAAGGCGTCGGAGTTCGAGGCGCGTCTGGGCGCCGTCAAGGGTTCGGCGGGAACGGGGCGCCCGGCGGGCCCGGATTTCACCGGCCAGGCCACGGCGCATCCGGTCTTCGCCGTCGGCGGGGCGGCGGCGAGCGATGCGGTGGTCACCGTGTCCGGCATCGCGCTCACGCCCCGGCGCGCGGCGGCCCTGGTCTCGATCAACGGCAAGCCGGCGGAATGGATGGAGCGCGGCGCCACCCGCGAGGGCGTGACCCTGCAGGACGTCCAGCCCGGCAAGGTCGTGGTCGACACCGCCGTGGGGCCGAAGGACGTGGTCCTGGGCGCCGCGCCCGAAGAAAAGCCCGCGACATCTGCGCCCGCCCGCTGACCGGGCGAGCGCGGCCAGGAAGAAGCTGCTAGTTGTCAATTCAAGCTTGGCCGGGGGGCCTTTGTTCGAGATTTTCCGCACATCGCACGGCCGCGTGGCCTCTGCCTCGCTTCCCTCCCCCCTCGAGGGACAGCGCGCTTGCACGTGGCGGCGCTACCTCCCGTTCCTTCCCCCCTCGAGGGGGAAGGTGGCGACGCAAGGAGCCGGATGGGGGGCCGCGCTAACCCTGAACGGTTGGCTGTTTCCCATTCTTAGGGGGGGCTCTTCTCGCTGCCCGTCGCACCGCCCCCCTTCCGAGGCCCTGACGGGCCCCACCTTCCCCCTCGAGGGGGGAAGGATCGCTGTTCTTCTCTTCACCGCCCTGATGCTTGTCACGGCGGCCCCCGCCACCGCCGCCCCCACCGTCCGCGCGGCCGCCTCCGACCACGCCGAGCTCTACACCTTCGCCTTCCACGACGCCGACGTCTCCCTGGTCGCCGACGAGATCCTCGGCAAGACCCTGTCGCTGACCTTCACCGTCGACCCCGGCGTCACCGGCAAGATGAGCTTCCGCATCGAGAAGCGCCTGACCCGCCCCCAGCTGCTGGAGGCCTTCGAGGCGGCGCTGTCCACCGTCGACGTGGTCATGGTGCGCCAGGGCGACAGCATCGCCCTGATGCCGCGAGCCAAGGCCAAGGGCGCGGCGGGGCTCAGAACCACCGGCGTCAAGGGCGCCCACGCCGGCTATGAGGTCGTCGCCGTCCCCCTGTCCTACGCCGCCCCGTCCGAGGTCGCCAAGGCGCTGGAGTCCATCGGCCAGCCCAACATCGTCGTCTACCAGAACGACAAGCTGGGCCTGCTGCTGCTGGGCGGCGACGGGCGCGAGATCGAGGCCGCGACCCAGACCATCCGCGTCTTCGACCGTTCGGGCCTGGAGGGCGCGCGGGTGCGCTGGTTCGCGCTGGAAAAGGCGCCGGCCCTGACCGTCGCCGGCGACCTGGACAAGCTGCTGCAGACCGCCGGCATTTCCGGGGTCTCGGTCGTTCCGATGAAGCGGCTGAACGGCCTGTTCGTCTTCGCCCGCACGCCCGAGGCCCTCGACCGCATCGGCGAGTGGGTCAAGAAGTTCGACGAGCCGTCCCGCGACCAGGGCGTGGCCCTGTGGGTCTATCATCCCAGGAACACCTCGGCCGACGCGCTCGGCCAGACCCTGAATGCGGTGCTGTCGGGCCGCTCCAACACCACCACCGCCAGCGTCGCGCCGCAGACCTCCGGCGCTCCGGCCTCCGCCTCCCAGCCGGCGACTGTGCAGACCAGCTCGTTCTCGACCACTGACGAGGACCCTGTGCGTGTGGGCGTGGACAAGGACTCCAACACCCTGCTGATCTCCGCCTCGCCCTCGCGCTGGGTCCAGATCCAGCGGATCCTGGAGGAGATCGACCGCATCCCCTCCCAGATCCTGATCGAGGCCTCGATCCTGGAGGTGACGCTCACCGACGACTTCCGCTTCGGGGTCGACTGGTCGGTGCTGTCCTCCAACGGCAAGGTCAAGGTGGTCTCGTCGGGCAACAGCTCCGGCGCCGTGGCGCCCTCCTTCCCGGGCATCGCGGTCACCTTCTTCGACAACAACATCTCGGCCGCCGTGGACGCCCTGCGCTCCAAGGCGGTGGTCCAGGTGGTCTCGGCGCCCAAGATCGTGGTGCTCGACAACCACACCGCCAAGCTCCAGATCGGCGACCAGGTCCCGGTGGCGGTGCAGAGCACCCAGTCGACGTCTGCGCCTGGAGCTCCCGTGGTGATCTCCACCGACTATCGCTCCACCGGCGTGCTGCTGACCGTGACGCCGCGGATCAGCGGCGACGACAAGATGGTCATCGAGGTGTCCCAGGAGGTCTCCTCGGTCGCCAAGACCACCACCTCGGGGATCAATTCGCCGACCATCCAGCAGCGGCGCTTCGACTCCACCCTGATCCTGACCGACGGCGGCACCGTGGCGCTCGGCGGCCTGATCGGGACCACCAAGACCACCAACAGCACGGGCGTCCCCTACCTGAAGGACATCCCCGGTGTCGGCGCCCTGTTCCGCAGCGACAGCAAGAGCAGCGACCGCACCGAACTGATCGTGCTTCTGACCGCGCGGATCATGCGCGACAAGGTTTCCACCGATCGGGTCATGACCGACCTGATGGCCGACATGCGCGACATCGAAAATGGCGATCTGGTCCGAACCTACATCCCCAAAAAGTGACGGCTACGCCACCGCCGCCGCCGCCATGGTGAGCCTGGCCATCGCGCTGGTGGCGACCGCCGTGACCGCGACCTCGGTGGCGGAACTGCGCCTGGCGCGCACCGACCTGCGCAGGATGCAGGCCGAGTACGGCCTCGCGGGGGCCGAAACCCTGGCGGCGATGACGGTGCTGGAAAGCCGTCAGGCCGGGCGGTTGAGGTGGCGCTTCTCTACCGATCTCGGACCGGTCGAGGCCCTGGCCGAACCGGAAGCCGCCAAGCTCGGCTACGGCGCGGCCGCCGATCTCGACGACGGGTCGCTGGCGCGCCTCGGCGTCGGCGATCCGGCGCGGGTGCGGGCGAAGCTGCGCGGCCTGGCGCTCACCAAGACCGCCGCCCTGACGGCGCTGCGCGACGCCGACCTGTCGCCGCGCTGGCGCGACTGCGCGGCCTCCGCGATTTCGCCGGTGGGGCAGGGGAGCAAGCTCGGCGTGCCGGCGCCCGCCGAGCCCCAGGGCTCCGGCTCCGCCTGGCACGCCGGCGAGGTCTGGCGCATCCGCGTCAGCGCCGCCGGCTGGACCGAGGACCGGCTGGTGCGCTTCACGGGCTCCGAGGACCACCCTGCGGCCATCATCGACCGGCGCCTGGTCCGAGGCGAAGAAACCGAAAAATGCGAAACCCTGATCGGGGATATGAGATGAGCGGATTCCCCCTTTCCCCGGCGGAAGCCGGGGTCCAGAAAGCGTGCGCTTTGACGGGCAGTGCGGAATCTCGGATTCCGCTTGGAAGGGCGGCGAGGAGCAGCGGAAGCGCCGGCTACACCCTCACCGAAATGCTCGTGGTCATCGGCATCATCGGCCTGATCGCCGCGGTCCTCACCCCAGGCCTGCTCTACCAGATGGGCCGCGCCCGGGCCAAGACCGCCCAGCTCCAGCTCGACACCTTGGCCGCCGGGATCGAGGCCTTCGAGAGCGACGTGCACCGTTACCCGACCGCCGAGGAAGGCCTGAACGCCCTGGTCAAGGAGCCCGCCGGCGCCGAGGGTTGGACCGGGCCTTACGTCCGGGACGCCAAGGTGCTGAACGACCCCTGGGGCCGCAAGGTGATCTACACCGCCGATCCCGAACGCCACGCCTTCACGGTCAAGAGCCTGGGCGCCGACGGCAAGCCCGGCGGCTCCGGCGCCGACCGCGACCTGCAGTCTCCCGCCGCCCAGCCGTGATCGCGCTCTATGCCCTCGCCGCCGTCACCGGCGCCTGCCTCGGCAGCTTCGCCTCCACCGCCGCCGTGCGCCTGGCGCGCGGCGAGCAGGCGATCGTGGGCCGCTCCCGCTGCGACGGCTGCGGCCAGACCCTGGGCTTCCTGGCTACGGTTCCGGTCATCTCCTACGTCGGCCGCGCCGGCGCCTGCTCCGCCTGCCGCGGCCGCATCGACCCCGTCCACCCGATCGGCGAGATCGCCGGCGCCGCCATCGCAGTCGCCGCCTTCGCCGCCGCGCCTGTCCCCCAGGCCCTGCTGATCTCGGCCCTCGGCCTGCTGCTGCTGGCTTCCGCCATCCTCGACGCCCGCACCCAGCATCTGCCCGACTTCCTGACCGCCGCCGCGGCCCTGATCGCGGCCGCCCTGGCCTGGACCCACGGCGCGGTCGCCCTGACCGAGGGTCTGATCGCCGCGGCCGTGGCCTTCCTGGTCATGGAGGGCGTGCGCCGCTCGTTCCTGTGGCTGCGCCGCAAGCCCGGCCTCGGCTTCGGGGACGTGAAGCTGCTCGCCGCCCTCGCCCCCTGGCTGGGCGTCGCCACCCCCTGGGCCGTGGTCGGCGCCTCGGTCCTGGGGCTCCTGACCTTCGCCGTCCTGCGCCCGAAGGACGGCCGCATCGCGTTTGGGCCCATGCTCATTCTTGCCGGCCTGATCGTCGGCCTGCTCAGGGAGGCGCACGCATGGCCGCAGCCCTAGGCTCGCCCCTGCTGGCGCGCGGCCGCCGCGCCGGGGTGCTGGAACACCTCGAGGCCTCGGGTCTCGCCGACGCCGCCGCCATCGCCCGCGCCGAACTGGTCTCCGCCCGCACCGGGGCGCCGGTCGAGCAGGTGCTGAATCAGCTGGGCGCCCTGACCGACGAAGACCTGGTCTCGGCCTATGCCGCCACCGGCGGCGTCGCGCTGTGGGACCCCGACTCCGTCCCGCCCCAGGCCGATCCGGAGAGCCTGGGGGTCACCGTCGAGTTCCTGCGCCGGGCACGGATCCTGCCGCTGATCGACGACGGCGGCATCCTGACCTGCGCCGCCTGCGATCCCCTGGACGAGGAGGCGCTGTCGGGCCTGAACTTCGCGACGGGACGCAGCATCCGGGTGCTGGCCGCCCGTCCCGGCGACTGGCGCCGCGCCTTCGACGCCCGCTTCGCGCCGGGCGAGGGCGAGGCGGTGGTGACCGACGAGCGCCGGCTCGAGCGCGAGATCGACCAGGTCGCCGACATCGGGGTCGAGGGCGCGGGCGCGCGCCTGGTCGCCTCCGCCTTCGAGGCCGCCATCGCCGCCGGCGCCTCGGACATCCATTTCGAGCCGCGCCGCCACGACCTGCGCATCCGCCTGCGGGTCGACGGCCGCCTGATCGACCATCAGATCGTCTCCGCCGACTTCGCCGCGCCGGCGGTCTCGCGGGTCAAGGTCATCGCCAACCTCGATCTCGGCGAAAAGCGGCTGCCCCAGGACGGTCGCACCACCTTCGTCATCGCCGGGCGCCAGATCGACGTGCGGGTGGCCACTTCACCCACGGTGTTCGGCGAGTCCGCCGTGCTGCGCATCCTGGACCGCACGGCCGTCAAGCTCGACCTGGAGTCTCTCGGCCTGGCCGAGGGCGTGGCCGCCACCCTGACCCGCGCCGCCAGGGCGCCCCACGGCATCTTCCTGGTCACCGGCCCAACCGGTTCCGGCAAGACCACGACCCTCTACGCCCTGCTGCAGACCTTCGCCGGCTCCGCCAAGAAGGTGCTGTCGATCGAGGATCCGGTCGAATACCACTTCGAACACGTGGTCCAGACCCAGGTCGCGCCGAACCTTGGCCTCACGTTCGCCGCCGCCCTGCGCTCCTTCCTGCGCCAGGACCCGGACGTCATCCTGGTCGGTGAAATCCGCGATCCGGAGACCGCGGCCGTCGCCGTGCAGGCGGCCATGACCGGCCACTTCGTCCTGGCCTCGGTCCACGCCAACGATGCGCTCGCCGTGCTGCCGCGCATGCAGGACATGGGGATCGAGCCCTACCAGATCGCCGCCGGCTTCCGCGGCGCGGCCGCTCAGCGCCTGGTGCGCCGCCTGTGCGTCCAGTGCCGCAAGCCCCGCAAGGCCAGCGAGGCCGAGACCGTCTTCGCCCGCACCGTCGGCTTCACCGGCAAGCTGTCCTCCTGGTCGCCGGTGGGCTGCCCCCACTGCAAGCGCTCGGGCTTCAAGGGCCGCATCGCCATCAGCGAAGCCTTCCTGGCCGACGAGGACCTGCTGCGCGCGGTGGCCGACCGCTGCCCGTCCGCCGAGATCGCCCGCATCGCGCGCGACGCCGGCCTGACCCCCATGGGCCTGGACGGGGTGCTGAAGGCGGCCCTGGGCCTGACCACCATCGAAGAGGTCATGGCGGCCGTCGATGGCTGAGGGCGAGACCAGCTTCCGCTACGTCGCCATCGATCCGGGCGGGCGCCGTACCCGGGGCGTGGTCTCGGCACGCGGGGAAGCAGCCGCCTTCGAACGGCTCAAGCGCGACGGCCTGACCCCCGTGGACCTGAAGCCCGCGCCCGCCGCGAGCGCGGGCAAGGGCGGAGCGCTGAGCGAGCGCGAGACCGTCGAACTGCTCTCGGACCTCTCGGCCCTGCTCAAGGCGGGGTCGGACATGCGCAATGCCCTGGCCATCATCGGCGCCAAGGCCGAGCGGCCCGCCCTCCAGTCGGTCTGCCGCGCGCTCTCGGCCGAGATCTCCGGGGGCGGGGCGCTGGACCAGGCCTTCGCCCGCAACCTGCCCGCCAAACAGACCTTCATCGCCGCCCTGGTCGCGGCCGGGGAGGCGTCGGGCGACCTGTCCGGCGGCCTCGCCCGCGCCGCCGAGATCCTGGAATCCCGCCTGCAGATCCGCGACCAGCTGGTCTCGGTGCTCAGCTACCCGGCCTTCGTCCTGGTCTCGACCCTGCTGGCGCTGGGCGTGATCCTGCTGCTGGTCATTCCGTCCCTGGCGCCGCTCGCGGAAATGCCCGGCGCCTCGCCCGGCCTGCCCATGCGCATCCTGCTGGCGGTCAGCAATGGACTTCGCTCCAACCTGGTCCCGATGGGTGGTGGCCTGGCGGGCCTGGCCATCGGCGGCGTGATCGCCTGGCGGGCGGGCCTCCTGACCGCGACCCTCGACAGCTTCCTGCTCGACGGCCCGCTGCGCCGCACCGTGCGCGCCCTGATCTTCGGCGGCTTCTCCATCGCGCTGGGCAGCGTGCTGGCCGCCGGCGCCCCGATGAGCGAAGCCCTGCGCCTGGCCACCCGCGCCGTGCGCTCCGAGACCGCCCGCAAGCGGCTGGAGCCCGTCTCCCACGCCGTGCGCCAGGGCGAGGCCCTGTCCTCCGCCCTGGGCCGGGTCGCCGGCTTCCCCCAGACCGCCGTTCGCCTGGCCGCCATCGGCGAGGCCTCCGGCGCGCTCGGCCCCATGCTGGCGCGCGCGGGCAGCCTGGAAGAGAAGGCCGCCCTGCGCCGGATCGAGGCGACCGGGCGGCTGCTGGGGCCGGCGCTGATCGTCATGCTGGGCGGCCTGATCGGGCTGCTGATGGCTGGTCTGCTCAGCGGGGTGTCGGGGCTTGGCGAGGCCGCGCTGCAGTAGAAACGGCTTGACTTTCGGCCAAACGTTCCCTATATGTTCCCGGTTATGGTTGGAACTCGACAGCACATCGGCACGAGGGAACGCGGCAAGGCCGCAAACCGGAGGGCGGGCGCCGATAATACGGTGATTTTACGGTGCCGATACGGGGCGCCTGTCCGGGACATCCTTTCGCGCGACGGCTGAAGCAGGGCTGTGGGCCGCCACCGATGTCTACGGCGATTTACGGTGAAAATTGCACCTCAGGCGTATCTAACCATTATCTCCCAGTCCGGCGCGACCCGTAAGCCCTCCTGCGACATTCCCGCGCCCGGCTGTAAACGCGACGTTTACCATGGACCCGGAAAATACTGCCTAGCGGGACCAGGTGTGTCCCGGCGAAGCGGGGCGTGGCGTGGGGTCGTTTTTCGGGGCGTTGCAGAGGTTCGGGATCGGCCGCGTCATCGCCATCCTCGGCGCCGCGGCCGGCGCCATCGCCGTGATGGTGGGCGTCATGCTCAACCTCGGCGAGCCGCAGTCGCTGCTCTATTCCAACCTGGACCTGAAGGAGGCGTCGCAGATCACCGCCTCGCTCGCCCAGGCCGGCATCAAGTACGAGGCCAAGGGCGACGGCTCGGTGATCATGGTGCCGCGCGACAAGGTCGGCTCCGCGCGCCTGCTGCTGGCGTCCAAGGGCCTGCCCAGCCAGGGCTCGGTCGGCTACGAGATCTTCGACAACACCTCCGCGCTGGGCCAGACCGAGTTCGTCCAGAACATCAACCACCAGCGCGCCATCGAGGGCGAGCTGGCCCGCACCATCCGCTCGCTGAAGGGCGTCACCTCCGCCCGCGTCCACCTGGTCCTGCCCCAGCGCCAGCTCTTCGACGAGACCGCGGCCGCCCCCACCGCCTCCATCGTCGTGGGTCTGGGCGGCAAGGACCTGGCGCCGGACCAGGTGCGCTCCCTGCGCAATCTGGTGGCCAGCGCGGTGCCGAACCTCAAGCCCGACCACGTCACCGTGGTGGACGAGAACAACAAGCTGCTCGCCGCCGGCTCCGAGGACGACGGGGGCCTGGGCGGCGCCATGGCCAGCGAGCGCAAGACCCAGGCGGAGGAGAAGATCCGCCGCGCCATCAAGGACGTGGTCGAGGGCGTGGTCGGCCCCGGCAAGGCGCGGGTGCAGGTCACCGCCGACATCGACCAGAGCCGCATCACCACCCACACCGAAAAGTACGATCCCGACGGCCAGGTGGTGCTCTCCACCTCCACCGGGACCGAGAAGCAGAGCGACAATTCCTCCAGCGGCGCCGGCGGCGCCACGGCGTCCGCCAACATCCCGGGGGGCCAGGCGGGGGCGGGGACCAACAGCTCGGGCACGTCCAACGACAAGAACAACGAGACCACCAACTATGTGATCTCCAAGACCGACAGCACCGAGGTGGTTGAGCCCGGCGCCATCAAACGCCTGTCGGTGGCCGTCGCCGTCGACGGCGTCTCCACCACCGCCAAGAACGGCAAGGTCACCTACGCGCCCCGCTCGGCCGACGAGATGGCCCGCATCGAGGCCCTGGTCCGCTCGGCCATGGGCTACGACGAGAGTCGCAAGGACCAGGTCACCGTCTCCAACGTCAAGTTCGACCGCGACGTCGACACCGCCGGCGGGACCGCCGCCAAGCCGCCCCTGTTCGACTTCGACAAGAACGACATCATGCGGGGCGTCGAGATCCTGATTCTGGGGATCGTCGGCATCCTGATGATCTTCTTCGTGCTGCGCCCGATGATGAAGCCGGGCGCCGGCGGTTCCGGGCAGGGCTTCGTGGGCGGACCGGCCCTGGCCTCGGCCTCGGGCGGACAGCAGCAGCTGGCCTACGCGGGCGGAGGCGGCGGCGACGTCAGCGGCGGAACCCTGGCGCTCCCCAGTCCCAACGAGATGGACCAGCGCATCGACATCGCCAAGATCGAGGGCCAGGTAAAGGTCTCCTCGGTCAAGAAGGTCGCCGACTTCGTCGACAAACATCCGGAGGAATCGGTCTCGATCCTCCGCAGCTGGCTGCATGAGGGCTGATGGCCACTCCGCTTGCCCGCAAGAAGACCTCCGTCGACGACGCCAAGCGGCTTGCGGGCCCCGAAAAGGCGGCGGTGATCCTGCTCGCGCTCGGCGAAGACCACACCCACCTCTGGGAGGCGCTCGACGAGGAGGAGATCAAGGAAATCTCGCAGGCCATGGCCAGCCTGGGCACCGTCTCGTCCCAGGCGGTGGAGCAGCTGCTCATCGAGTTCGTCTCGGGCATGAGCGGCGGCGGCTCGATCATGGGCTCCTTCGAACAGACCCAGCGCCTGCTCGGCTCCTTCATGCCGAAGGACAAGGTCGAGACCCTGATGGAGGAGATCCGCGGTCCCGCGGGCCGCACCATGTGGGACAAGCTCGGCAACGTGAACGAGGCCGTGCTCGCCAACTACCTGAAGAACGAATACCCGCAGACCGTCGCGGTGGTGCTGTCCAAGATCAAGTCCGACCACGCCGCACGGGTGCTGGCGTCGCTGCCGGAGGACTTCGCGCTCGAGTGCGTGCAGCGGATGCTGCGCATGGAGCCGGTGCAGCGCGAGATCCTGGACAAGATCGAACAGACGCTGCGCAACGAGTTCATGTCCAACCTGGCGCGCACCTCCAAGCGTGACGCCCACGAGATGATGGCGGACATCTTCAACAACTTCGACCGCCAGACGGAGAGCCGCTTCGTGGCCGCGCTGGAGGAGCGCAACCGCGAGTCCGCCGAGCGCATCCGCGCCCTGATGTTCGTCTTCGAGGACCTGTCCAAGCTCGATCCCGGCGGGGTCCAGACCCTGCTGCGCGCGGTGGAGAAGGACCAGCTGGCGCTGGCGCTGAAGGGCGCCTCGGATGCGCTGCGCGAGATGTTCTTCTCCAACATGAGCGAGCGCGCCGCCAAGATCATGCGCGAGGACATGGAGAGCATGGGCCCGGTGCGTCTGAAGGACGTGGACGCCGCCCAGATGGCCATGGTCCAGGTCGCCAAGGACCTCGCCGCCAAGGGCGAGATCATGCTGGCCGGCCAGGGCGGCGACGACGAGTTGATCTACTGATGGCCCGGCTGTTCGATCCCCACCGCGCCTGTTCGGCCCTGGCGGCCCTGCCGCCCCGCGGCCAGGCCGACGCCGCCGCGGCTCCGCGCGAGGACCCCGCCGCGCTCGAGCAGGCCCTGGCCCGCAAGGCCGCGCCGGCCGGCGAGACGGCGCCCGCGCCCCAGGGCCTGGCCCGCAAGGTGCAGCCATGACCGGTTCGCGCCCCTTCACCTTCGATGTCGAGTTCGGCGACCGGGGCCTGGTCACGGCCGCGCCCGAGAGCTCGATCACGCGCCGCAAGCGGGTCTTCGTGGCCGACGAGGTCGAGGCGATGTGCGCCGAGGCGCGCCGGGAAGGGGAGACCTCCGCGGTCGCCCAGGCCGCCGAGTTCCAGGCCCGGGCGCTGGCCCAGATCGCCGAGAGCGTGGGTCAGGCCCTGAGCGCGCTCGCCCAGGCCGCCCACGAACACAAGGTCGGCGCCGCCGACCTGGCCCTGGCCGCCGCCCGCAAGATCGCCGGCGGGGCGCTGGAGCGTTTTCCCGAGGCGCCGATCCAGGCCGCGCTCGAGGCCCTGACCCGCGAGATCGAGGCCCAGCCGCGCCTTATCGTACGTCTGGCGGGTCAGGACGCGGGCGTCGAGGCCGCCATTGAGGAGGCCGCCCGCGACGGCGGCTTCTCCGGCCAGGTGGTGTTCCGCCCCGGCTCCGGTCCCGCCAGCGCGGCCTTCGCGCTGGAGTGGGGCGACGGCAAGGCCGAGTTCGACCCGCAGGAAGCCTCCGACCGCATCGCCGAGGCCCTCAAGGCCGCGCTGGCCGCCGAAGGCCTGCATGGCGAAGCGCATATCCCCACAACCCCCGCCCCCGGAGCCTGACCATGGCCGCCGACAACGACCTGCCCCTCGAAGAATTCCCGGAGTCGACCGCTCTGGCGCCTGCGGGCGACGAGACGGAGAAGACCGCGTCCGACCTGGCGCCGGTGTTCGACGTTCCGGTCAATATCTCCGCCGTGCTCGGCAAGGCCTCCATGTCGGTGGCCCAGCTGCTCAAGCTCGGCCAGGGCTCGGTGCTTGAGCTCGACCGCAAGGTCGGCGAGGCCATCGACATCTTTGTCAACAACCGGCTGGTCGCCCGCGGCGAGGTCGTCGTCGTCGACGAACGCCTGGGCGTGACCATGACGGAAATCATCAAGAGCGAAGACGCGGCCGCCTGATCCGGCGTTCGGATCGGACGAGAGAGTAGAGGAGAATTCCCATGCGGCTTCTGGTGGTCGGACGACTGAGCGGACAGCTCGCCGTGGCCGTGAAGATGGCCATGAGCCACGGGGCCAAGGTCGGCCATGTGGAGAGCTGCGCCCAGGCGACGGATTCGCTGCGCCGCGGCCAGGGCGCGGACCTGCTGATGGTCGACTACGACCTGGACATCAAGGCGCTGATCGCGGCCAACGAGGCCGAGCGGATTCATGTGCCGGTGGTGGCCTGCGGCGTGGGCGCCGACCCCCAGCGCGCGGCCGACGCCATCCGCGCCGGCGCCAAGGAGTTCATCCCGCTTCCGCCCGAAGCCGACCTGATCGCCGCCGTCCTGGCCGCCGTCGCCGACGACGAACGCCCGCTGGTGACCAAGGACCCGGCGATGCAGACGGTGCTGACCCTCGCCGACCAGGTGGCGCGCTCGGAAGCCTCCATCCTGATCACCGGCGAAAGCGGCGTCGGCAAGGAAGTGATGGCCCGCTACGTCCACAAGAAGTCGCGCCGGGCCGAGAAGCCCTTCATCAGCGTCAACTGCGCCGCCATCCCCGAGAACCTGCTGGAGAGCGAGCTGTTCGGCCACGAGAAGGGCGCCTTCACCGGCGCCGTGGCGCGCCGCATCGGCAAGTTCGAGGAGGCCGACGGCGGCACCCTGCTGCTGGACGAAATCTCGGAAATGGACGGCCGGCTTCAGGCCAAGCTGCTGCGCGCCATCCAGGAGCGCATGATCGACCGGGTCGGCGGCTCCAAGCCGGTGAAGGTGGACATCCGCATCATCGCCACCTCCAACCGCGATCTGGTCCAGGCCGTGCGGGAGAAGACATTCCGCGAGGACCTGCTCTATCGCCTGAACGTTGTGAACCTGGCCCTGCCGCCGCTGCGCCAGCGGCCCCTGGATGTGCTGGTGCTGGCCGAGTACTTCGTCAAGAAATACGCCGCCGCCAACGGCGTGCCCGAGCGGCCGCTCTCGGCCGAGGCGCGCCGGCGCCTGTCGGCCCACGTCTGGCCGGGCAATGTGCGCGAGCTGGAAAACGCCATGCACCGCTCGGTGCTGCTGGCCGTAGGCCCCGAGATCGACGAGAGCGCCATCCGCCTGCCCGACGGCCAGCCGCTGGGCGCGGGCCAGGCCGCCGGTTCAGGGGTCGCCGCCCAGGCCGCCCAGGCCGCGGACGCCGCCGCGCGCGCCTTCGTGGGCCAGACTGTCGCCCAGATGGAGCAGGCCCTGATTATCGAGACCCTCGGCCACTGTTTCGGCAACCGCACCCATGCCGCCAACATCCTGGGCATCTCGATCCGGACGCTGCGCAACAAGCTCAACGAGTACACCGCGGCGGGGGTCCCCGTGCCCGCGCCCCAGAGCGGAATGAGCGCGGCGTGACATTCACCCACGTGCTTCCTTCCCCCCTCGAGGGGGGAAGGAACGCGTCTCTCTGACCGTCTGTCTCAACGGCCGTC
>CAYSNW010000079.1:0-15363 GCA_964432415.1 uncultured Caulobacteraceae bacterium | reverse complement strand
GTCGGTGACCTGGTCCAGGTCCGGGGTCAAACCCAGGCCTCGCTGGGCGAGCCCGGCAGCGAGGCCTTCCTCGAGGTCCATACCCACGTCCGCGAGGACGCCATCCAGCTCTACGGCTTCGCGACCACCCTCGAGCGGGAGCTGTTCGAGAGGCTGATCGCGGTCAGCGGCATCGGACCCAAGCTCGCGGTGGCCGCACTGTCCGGCCTCGCGGCGCCCTCGCTGCAGTCGACCGCTGCGGTTCCGGCCGAGGCCGTGCGGGTCGCCCCCGACGCGGTGGTCCAGCTGGCGATGCAAATGGCCGCCCGGCTGGAGGGCCGCTCGACCAAATTCAATCTCGAGCTCCACCCTTCCGACCTCGGGCGCGTGGACGTGCAGATGAAGATCGCCCAGGACGGCAGGCTCAACGCCACCCTGGCCTTCGACAACCCGGCCGCCGCCGCCGACTTCCGCGGTCGCTCCGACGAACTGCGCCGGGCGCTCGAGGGCGCGGGTTTCCACCTGGGCGACGACGCCTTGAGCTTCGCCGCGACCGACGCCGGCGGCGGCGCCCAGGGCCAGGCCTTCGCCCAGGATTTCCGCGACCGGTCCGCCGACACTCCGGTCCCCTCCGCCACGCGCGCCTTCCGCGACACCGAACTGACCGCCCAGGTGGCGGACGCCGTCCAGCGCCACGTCACCAGCGGCGCGCTCGGACTGGACATGAGAGTCTGAGATGACCACCACCGCCGCCCCCGTGATCTCGACCACGACGGCCTCGGCCGCCAGCGCCAACGTCAACAACGGCCTGGCCAGCCTGACCTCGAACTTCCAGACCTTCCTGACGCTGCTGACCACCCAGCTGAAGAACCAGGATCCGCTGAAGCCCGTCGATTCCAACGCCTTCACCCAGCAGCTGGTGCAGATGAGCGGGGTGCAGCAGCAACTCTTGACCAACAGCCTGCTCACCACCCTGGTCGGCCAGGGGCAGGGGGGGCTGAACGCAGGGGTCTCCTACATCGGCAAGCAGATCACCGCCGCCTTCAACACCGCCCAGCTCTCGGCCGGCAAGGGTGTGTGGAGCTACGAACTGGCCAAGGACGCGACCTCCACCGAGCTCGAGATTGACGACGCTTCGGGGAACGCCGTCTGGAAGGGCCCCGCGCCGGACCAGAGCAGCGGCCTGCACACCTTCACCTGGGACGGCAAGAACTCCGCCGGCAAGCAGCTGGCCGACGGCGGTGTCTACACCCTGAAGATCACCGCCAAGGACGCGGCGGGGAGCGCCATCGACAGCCAGGCCCTGATCCAGGGTCAGGCCAGCGCCGTCCAGATGATGAACGGAAACGCCTACCTGACCATCGGCAATTCCATCGTTCCGTTATCGAGCGTCATCGGCGTGCAGAGCATGCCCGCCGCATGAGCCCGACCAACACCAGGGGCGCGCCCGAACGGCGCGCCGCCAAAGGGGCCCAGGGCCCCACCGCAGTACGCGCGAGCCTCAACCCGATCACTGTCCCCAGGGGGAACGCACCATGAGTATCAACAGCGCCATGCTGGCCGGGGTGTCCGGTCTTTCGGCCAATTCCGCCGCCCTTGCCGCCATCTCCGACAACATCTCCAACGTCAACACCGTGGGCTACAAGCGCAGCCAGGCGGAGTTCGGCACCATCGTCACCGCGCGCGCGGCCACCGGCATGTACTCCGCCGGCGGGGTGCTGGCCTCGACCCGCAGCTTCGTCTCTTCGCAAGGGTTGCTGCAGCGGACCAACTCCAACACCGACCTGGGCATCTCCGGCGCCGGCTTCTTCATCACCACCGAGAAGCCCGAGAACATCACCGCCACCGACGCGCGCCTGTTCACCCGCGCCGGCTCCTTCCAGCTCGACAGCCTGGGCTATCTGAAGAACGCGGCGGGCCTGTACCTGCAGGGCTGGCCGGTGGACGCCCAGGGCGTGATCTCGGTCGACCCGTCCGACCTCAGCAAGCTCAAGTCCATCAACGTCGCCTCGGTCGGCGGCACCGCCGACCCCACCACCCGGGTGGCGATCAGCGCCAACCTCAAGTCCAGCCAGACCCTGTCGGCCGACGCCAAGATCATCGCCCCGGCGACGACCCCGGCCTACGACCCCGTCACCAACAACATGGCCATGTACGATCCGACCGCGGCGACGCCGGTGGGGGTCAAGCCGGACTTCGAGATCCAGGTGCCGGTCTCCGACTCCAAGGGCGGCAAGCGCACCGTCGCCCTGGACTTCCTCAAGAGCACCACCCCCAACCAGTGGTACGCCGAGATCCGCGCCGTCCCCGCCTCCGACATCGTCGACGGCACGGGCCTGAACAACGGCCAGATCCGCACCGGCATCGTGGCCTTCACCTCCAACGGCAAGCTGGACCTGACCAACACCACCCTGTTCGCCGACCCGACCAACCCCGCCATCACCTTCGGAGCCTCCAACGGCGCCGCGCCCACGGCCGGCAATGTCAGCTGGGCGGTAGGCCTGGGCGTCGCCGGCCAGACGGTGGGCTTCGACATGGCCGCCGCCGCGGGCGGCCTGACCCAGTTCGACAGCCCCTCGGTGGTGGAATCCACCACCACCAACGGCACCGCCTTCGGCAACCTGACCGACATCCAGTTCGACGAGAACGGCTTCGTCACCGCCGCCTTCGACAACGGCATCACCCGCCGCATCGCCCAGGTCGCCATCGCCACCTTCGCTAATCCGGACGGGTTGAAGGCCATGAGCGGCAACGCCTACCGGGTGTCCCAGGACAGCGGCACCTTCAACCTCAAGGCGCCGTCCACCGGCGGGGCGGGGGCGCTGTCGCCCTCCACGCTCGAGTCCTCCACCGTCGACCTGTCCAGCGAGTTCAGCGGCCTGATCACCACCCAGCGGGCCTATTCGGCCTCGTCGAAGATCATCACCACCGCCGATGAAATGCTGCAGGACCTTCTGCAGATCAAGCGTTAACCGGTAAGGTCTGGGTAAAGTAAATGAATCGTTTCTTACCGGATCATCGCGCCAAATCGTTTGCGCGGGTCACGATTAGCTCCCTCTTTACTACGGCGCTTAAGCCGCTGTTGAGAGGCCCGCGCTATTCTCATGGCGTGGTGATGGTGAGAGAGGCGTAAGCCCATGCTCCAAGAGCAACGCCTGAATACGAGAGGCGAACGATATGTGGTCGGTCCGACGGGGGCTCCCCTTACCCTGTCCGATCTGCCTCCGCCGAGCACCCAGCGATGGGTGATCCGGCGTAAGGCGGAGGTTGTGGCCGCGGTGCGGGGCGGACTTCTGACGCTCGAGGACGCGTGCGCGCGTTACAGGCTGACGACCGACGAGTTCCTGGGATGGCAAAAGGCGATCGATCGCTGGGGCATGCCGGGACTTCGCACCACCCGGATCCAGCAGTACCGCTGATCCTCTCGGGCTAAGGCAGAACAACAGCGGCGGCCGGTTCGAAAGGACCGGCCGCTGTTTTTTGCATTCCTCCCCTTCAGGGGAGGGGGACCGCGGAACGCGGTGGAGGGGCCTTGGCCGGATGCAGACCCCGACCTTCAGCGGCGGCGGCTTCCTCCCCACGCTCAACCCTGTAGTGTCCTGCCATGGCTGGATCCGGGCAGCACGACCGATGAATTCCTTACGCCATGCCGGCCTTCTGGCGCTGATCACGGCCTTGGCATGGGGGCCGGCTTTCGCACGGGACAGGCCGCCTACGCGCCAAAGCCGCCCCGACGCCTTGATCGCCAGCCTCTACAGGCAAGTCGTCGCCCGCCACCCGCTGGGCATACCCTACGGCAAGTATGGCAGGATCTTCGTCCCGTACCTCAGCAAGGCGCTGCTTCAACGGTTCGACCTGAATATCGCGTGCTTCCATGACTGGGCGCGCCAGCATCCCGACCCGAATGAGAAGCCCAGCATCGGCATGTTCGAGGATGGGGTTTTCTCAGGCGATAGCGAAAAGGCGGAGCCCAAAGCCTTTCACATAGAGAGGACCGAGCTTCAGAAGGACGGTTCCTCCCGCGTGTACGTCAGGCTGGTCTGGTCCGACCCGTACAACAAGCCGATGACCTGGCGCGTGGCGGCGGTCGTGGTTCCAGAAGACGGTCGCCTTGTCGTGGACGATGTCCTGTATCTGAAAGACGGAAGCGACGATGTTGAGGGGCGCCTTTCCGAAGGCATGGCGTACGGCTGTGACGGCGGGAAGGCCCTGTAGCGGGCGTCCTTAGGCGGTCATCATATCCGCCTCGCGGGGAGGGCGATCATGGTCAAAATCGTGCTGATCTTCCTCGTGGTCTGTGCGGTGGACCTTCTGTTGCCGCTCAAGGTGCGTTGGGCGTCGGACCAGCTTTTTTCGAACAGCGTCTCGGAGATGTACCGGAAGTACGGCCTGATCTCCTTTCCCAGGACACTGTTCGCTGCCCTGGCGTGTGTCGCCGCGTCCGTGGCGGCCCTGCACCTCCTCGACGAGCGGTTGGAGATCGCTCTCTTCCTTTTCGCCATGATCGCCTGGGGCGTGTGCGCGATGTTCGATGTGTTTCGGTCCCGCAACTAGTCCGACGCCGCGGCCGGCCCCCTACCGCCCCGCCCTGAACTCCAGGTGATAGGTCTCCCCGGCCGCCGCCCCCCGGTAGGGCACGCAGGCCGACAGCGCCCGGATCGCGCGTTCCTCGGCGATCAGCCTCTGTTCGTCCAGCCGGCTGGACGGGGGCCGCAGGATCATCGGCGGCCGCGCGATCAGGCCGCGCCCGTCGATCGCCACCTCCAGCATCACCGGCACGCTTGAGCGGCCCGGAAGCTTCTTCCAGCACGCCTCGACCTGGCCCGCGAAACTGCCCTTGGCCGGCGCCCCGTCGCCGCCCCCGACCCTGGCGGTCTTCACCGTCGCGGCGCCCCGGGCCGAGCCGCGCGTTCCGCCGGAGCCGCCGTCGCCGGCCTTGGCCTTGTCCGTGGGCTGCGCAGGTTTGTCGGCGCCGTCGCTGTCCGGCCGGTTGTCGGCGACCGCGTCTAGCAGCTTCGCCGCATCGGGCGCCGCCTTCTCCTTCGGCGCCGCCGCAGCATTGTCGCTGTTGGCGCTCAGCCGCTTGAACAGGCTGTCCATGCCGTCGGAGGCAGTGGGCTTCACGGGCTGGCGATGACGCACGAAGGGCAGGGAGGAGCCTTCAAGGCCTCCCAGCGACAGCGCCACCGTATCCGCCGTTCCCTCGCCCGCGCCGCGGCCCAGCGACAGTTGCGTCCCGCGCGCCGACGGCAGCAGGCCGAGCAGCAGGATCAGGTGGATCAGCACCGCCGCGACCACCGCCGGCGCGCGCCGGCCCCGCCCGCGCGGCGTGAGGGTCAGGCGCTCCAGGGGCTCCACAAGGACAGGGGGCAGGGGCATGGCATGCGATGTTCGAATACTGTCCCGCCACCCTCGGCGATTTGCGCCGCCTACTGCAACGTCTCCACATGGATGGTCACGCTGACCGTGGCGGTCGCGGTGTGACCGTGCCCATCGCTGATGGTGTAGGTGTAGCTGTCCGTGTCGTCGAGATAGCTGATCACCGACGGCGTGTAGGTATATGTGACCGTCGTGCCGCTCGTCGTGACGGTGCCGCGTGCCCCGTTCGTCACGCCTGTGATGGTCAGGGTGTCGCTGTCCGGGTCCGTGTCATTGGTGCGCGGATCGAAGGTCTGGTGCGGATGGATGGCGGCGCCCCCGTTATAGGTCGCGAAGATGTACTGGCTGTCGTTCACCGCCGTCGGCGCCGAGTTGGAGCCGGTCACCGTGACCGAGACCGTGCCTGTCGCCGTTCCCCCGTGGCCATCGCTCAGGACGTAGGTGAACGAGTCCGACCCCGCATAACCGCTCGCCGGCGTGTAGGTCAGCGAGGTCCCGCTGTTGACCGTCACCGTTCCATGCGTTCCGTTCGCGGCCGAAGAAATGGTCAGCGCATCGCCGTTCGGATCCGTATCATTGGTCCGGGGGTCGAAGGTGACCGCATTGTTGGTCGTGGTGCTGACGCTGTCGTTGTTGGCGACCGGCGGGGCGTTGATGCCGACGCTCACCGTCGCGCTGGCCGTGCCGCCATGACCGTCGCTGATCGAATAGTTGAACGAATCCGAGCCACTATAGCCGGTCGTCGGCGTATAGGTCACCGACGCGCCCCCGCTGTTGACCGAAGCGGTTCCGTGAGCGGGCGTGGTCACCGAGGTGACGGTCAGGCCATAGCTCTGCGGGCTGGTGTCGTTGGCCAGGACATTGACCGTGGTCGCGGCGCCCGCCTGGATCGAGATACTGTCGTTGACCGCGGTCGGTCCGGCCACCGCGTTCACCGTCATGGAGACGGTCGCCGAGGCCGTGTGACTGCTCGCATCTGTGATGGTGTAGGTGAAACTATCGGCGCCTACGTAACCCGACGTCGGCGTGTAGGTGACCGAGGAGGCGGTGAAACTCGTCGTTCCATGTCCGCCCTGGCCCGCGGCGGTGATCGTCAGGCCCGTGCCCGAATCGTTGGCTCGCGGATCGACGGTCACCGCTGAATTCTGGTTCGTGGAGTAGCTGTCGTTCACCGCCGTGGGGTTACCGCCGTTGACGGTGGTCAGCTGGGTTCGGTTGCCCGCGGCGTCGTAGGTGTAGGTGATCGTGGTCCCGTCGCTGTAGGTCGCCGACATGAGGCGGCCCAGGGTGTTGTAGGTATAGGTCACGTCCGTCCCGGCGGCGGCGATCCCGGCGTTGAGCAGGCTCAGCACCGTGGCGAGCAGCACGATTCGGCGCTGCTTCGGCGATCCGGAAAGACGCATCCATTCCCCCCGAGACGCTTGCAGCGCCTCAACCCAAGATCGATCCGCAGTCAATTAACAAGCCGCTGGACAGGCGGTTGTAATTGAGCAAGCTCTACCGTATCAGCGGCAGGATGCAAGGTCTGCTTTGGCGTGACCTTTGTGACGGGGGGACTATGCGAAAGTCTTGGTTGGGCGCCTGCCTGTGCGCCTTGCTGCTGGTCGTGTGCGCCATGGCGCCGGGGCCGTCCCAGGCGGCCAGTCCGACCGTCAAGATCGGTTCCGGAACCCTGACGGATCCGGCTACGGCCTTAAGCGGATACAATAATCCGGCCAGTCCGGCGGCCCCCGCCACACGCGATCCCCTGGTCCAGGAATTGGCCCGGTCGCTGAACTACGACATCGACCGCATCTTCACCCACATCCGCGATCACGTGGAACAGACGCCCATCTTCGGCCTCCAGAAGGGCGCGCGGGGTGTCATTCTCGACAACTACGGCACCGATTTCGACCAGGCCCAGGCGATGGTCGAGCTCCTGCGCGAATCAGATGCGGCGGGCGGCACCCACTATGCCCCGCAGTACGTCTTCGGCAGGATCACCCTCACCGCCGCGGATTTTTCCGGATGGTTCGGCGTTTCCGACGCGGACGCCGCCCGACGCGTCCTTGCGGACGGCGGTATTCCGGCCACGGTCTCGGGCTCGGGCTCCAGTTTCACAGTGGTCATGAGCCACGTCTGGGTGACCGCGACGGTGGGCGGTCAGGTCTACGCCTTCGACCCGTCCTTCAAGACCCACACCACGACCACGGGTGTGAACGTCGCATCGGCCATGTCGTACAGCGGCAGCACACTGCTGACATCCGGGACGTCGGGCGCCTCGACCAACGACGCGACCAGCATCCAGGGGTTCAACGCCGCGAACTTCCGCGCGACCCTGACCACCTATCGCGCCAATCTCGAAGGCTATATCGCCAACCCGGCGAACGGGCTGGTCGGCGCCAAGCTCGACAACCTCATCGGTCATCGCAGCATCACGCCCCACCCGTCGTCGGAGAACCGTCGGACCAGCCTGCCCAACACCAGCGTCGACCTGACCTGGACGGGTCAGATCCCCAACGCATTCCGGACCTCTTTCAGCGTGATGCTGCCGGGTTGGTCGGCGGCGGATCTGTTCTACGCCGACGAGGTGTACGGCAAGCCGTTGATGTACACCTACCCGAGCACGGCCAGCCCCTATGCGGGGCAGAGCGGGCCGTCGATCAAGCCGACCCTGCACATTCCGACCGGCGGGTCAGTCGGCAACTGTGATTTCTACTCCGATGGCGGCACGGCCTCGACGACGGCCGTGACCATCGTGATCACCCATCCCTACGCCTCGGGGAACATGAACCGGACGCTGACCAAGAACCTCTCCTGGCGCCAATGCCAGCTCGGCCGGTTCATTCTCACCAACGACTGGGGGGACATCGGGCCGAAGTCGACTGAGCTGATGAGGGTCGCGCTCGAGCCGCTCAACCATACGAACAATGCGGCCAAGACTGACCATATCACCGGGCCGGAACTGGAGGGCGTGGCCGCCCAGTACTCCAACTACCTGCGCGTCGCCAGCCAGACCCTGGGCGGCGTCTATCAGCTGCACGACCTCATCGGAATCCATCAGCTGGACTGGGTCGACAACGAGACCAACACGGTCCTGAATCAGCAGTCCGGCACGGAAACCATGACGTCGTCGTCGGCGGGCTTGATGCTGACCATGGATTTCGAAGGCGCCGTCAGCGTCAATCCACGGACCGCTGTCAACGCCCCCGCCCGCGCCGGTATGATCCGCGTCGCCCATGGCGGACTGGCCGCAGCCGAGAGTGGGGTCGCGCGCCAGGAATCCGACAGCGTGCGCGATATCACCTCGCTAACCCTGCTGACCCAGCAGAACACCCTGGCCCAGACGCCGGGTGACTACCCCTACTACATGGCGACCCCGGCCAATTGGTCGGGGACCGTCCGGCCTCAGGTGCAGTCGACCTATCCCGCTGCGGCTCTGCCCTTGCTCGACGGCTATATCGCCGAGGGGTATTCCCTGCTGCTGCCCAAGCAGGGTCTGCTGCGGCAGCAGCCCTATACCGTGACCTACGGCAACGCCGTCCAGACCATGACCCTGCTCGACACCCGGGGCCAGCTCGCGGGCGGGGGCTTCCCGGGCAGCAGCCGAACGGTGCTGTACCGGCCGGCCTTCTACGCCTTCAATCCGTCGACCGGCGATGGCGCCTACCTGATCTACGACCCTCGGCGGCGCAGGATCGTCAAGGGCGGGGCCGACGTGACCGTGGCCGACCCCAGCGCGAACCTGCTGCACAAGCCGGACACGCCCCAGCCCTCGGCCAAGGACCAGGTGTTCGACGAACTCAGCGTCAACGGCCGCACCGGGGACCTGTCCTACGCCCCACCGCCGGACATCACCGACGGCGCGGGCTCCTTCCCGCAGTCTCTCTCCATCCAGCGCCGCTACGACGCCGCCGACACCGCCGACTACGGCTTCGGGGTCGGCTGGAAGACCAACTGGCGCCAGAACGTCAGCCTGAGCAACGACGGCGCCTCTGCGCTGGGCGGGTCCGGCGCCTTTGGCGCGGTCAGCTCGATTGTCGCGATCCAGGCGGTTTCCGACCTCGCCGCCACGGCTGCCGCCAATGGGTCGGAGGATCCGCAGCATCTGTTGGCCGAGGCGCAGATTCACGCCTGGTTCGTCGACCAGACCATCAACAATGTGGCGACCGTGGCGTCGGGCGTTGACGGCGACGAGGTCTTTCTGCGCCGGGCTGACGGGACCTTCCTCAAGGCCCAGCCGGACGGGGCCCAGTTGGTCCAGCAGGTTCAGCCCACGGACAGCATCATCGACCGCCGCATCTACCAGAACGTGACCTTCACCTACACGGGCAAGACCGGCGACCAGCGCACCTACAGCTACGTCATCGACCCGTCCTTCGTGCACCCGGACACGCTGTTTTTCGTCAGCTACCTCAGCCGCAAGACCTTCCACATGAACGGCTGGACCTTCCCGTCCGGCGTCAAGGTCACCCCGACCTACACCTGGTACAATTACAACGACACGATCGTGCTCGCCTCGGTCAGCAACAGCTTCGGTCGCGCCCTCACCCTGAGCAGCTTCGACTTCGGCGACATGATCGGGTCGGGTTCCTGCGATGCCGCCGGAAACTACACCCAAACCTCGCCACCGCGGACGGGGGCGGCGCGTTATCGCAACGCCTCGGGTGTCGACGCGATCTTCGGCCGCGCCGCGGTCAGCGGCACGATTCTGACCTGCCAGCCCTACGAGCCTGGCGCGCCTTCGTCGTCGGGCCACATCGACTTCGTCCAACGGCCGACGGGGACCTTCGTCACCGACCAGGTGGGCAACACCTGGACATACGGCTACGCGCCCCTGGCCTCGACGTATCCGGACAGCGGAAGCGGTAACGTCCAGACCAACCTGAGCCTGGTGCGGCTGTCGGCGATCTACCGCCCGTCGGCCCCTTCGCCCGCGACTCCGACGGCCTCGATTTCAATGGGGCTGGACGGCCAGGTCCGCACCATCACCGACGCGCTCGGCAATGTGCACAGCTACTATCCCTCGGCCTTCTTCACCAACCAGGTCGATCCGTTGGGGGCCTCCACCCGCACTGTCTATGACGAATATGGGCGCGCGATTTCGGTCACCGACGCGAACGAGCACACCTCGAACAGCCAGTACGACCTGCGCGACCGATTGATCCTGAGCACGGCGCCCGAGGGCGACTCGGTCGCCCGGACCTACGACGCTCGCTCCAACCTTCTGACCGTCACCCGGCACGCCAAGCCGGGATCCACCCTGGCCGACATCGTCAGTTCGGTGACCTGGATGGAGGGATCCAACGTCATCGCCTGCACCACGATCGCCATCTGCAATCAGCCAGCCGGCACCACCGACGCCCGGGGCAATACGACCAACTACAGCTGGAACGGCGCGACCGGACAACTGACCCAAATTCTGGCGCCTGCCGACTCCAACGGCCAGCGGCCGCAGACCGACTTCGCCTACAGCAGCGTCTCGGTCGGCGGCGCGACCGTCTCGCTGCTGACCAGCAAGACCCAGAAGATCGACGCCACGACCTCGGTGGTCACGGCCTATGCCTACAATTCCACCAACAAATATGTGCCCCAGACCATCACTAACGATCAGGGCGGACTGAACCTCACCACCAGCCTGACCTTCGATGCGGTCGGCAACCTGACGGCGGTCACCGACGCTCGGGGCAAGATCGCCAATTTCGCCTGGGACCTCGACCGGCGGCCGACCTTCATGATGCAACCGTCCCCGGATGGAACCCGCCCCCGGCCGGCCCAGAAGTACGTCTACGATATCGACAACAATCTGATCGAGGCCGACCGCGGCACGGTTGGGGCCAGCGTCACCGACGGGTCGGGCTTTACGCCGATCGTCCTCAGCTCGACCACCTGGGCCTTCGACGCGGGGGGGCGCAAGATTCTGGAGACCAACCCCGCCACCCGCATTCAGTACAGCTACGACGCTGCCGACCGCCCGATCTGCACGGCGGTGCGGATGAACCCGGCGATCGCCACGGCCTCGCTGCCGGCCGACGCCTGCGCCCTGTCCACACCGACGGGGGCCAACGGCCTGGATCGGATCACCAAGTCGACCTACGACCCTGTCGGCCAGTTGATCGAAACCCGCCGCGCCCTGCACGACTCCAACTTCGAGCAGGCCTATGCGACCTATGCCTACACGCCCAACGGCAAGCAGCTGACGGTGAAGGACGCGGACGGGGACGTGACGCACTACGTCTACGACGGCTTCGACCGGCTGCATCAAACGGACTTCCCGTCCAAAGCGCTGGCATCGGGGACCTACAGCGCCACGGCCTACGAGGAGAGCTGCGCCTCGACCGCTTCGGTGGGGCAGGACTTCGAGCGCTACTGCTACGATCCCTTCGGCAACCGCACGACCCTGCGCAAGCGCGATGGCAATCTGATCGGCTTCAGCTACGACGCGCTGAACCGTGAAGTCAGCAAGACCCTGCCCAGCGGTCCGGCGGTGAACACGGCCTACGATCTGCTCAGCCGCAAGCTCTACGCCCACACCGGCGTGGCGGGGCAGGGCGTGGACTACGTCTGGGACAAGGCCGGGCGCCTCACCAGCGAGACCACCAACCAGAACGGCTTCAGCCGGGCGATGACCTTCCAGTACGACGCCGCCGGCAATCGCACCCAGGTCGGCTGGCCGGGCAGCGACAACTTCTACGCGGCTTACGTCTACGACGCCGACAACCGGATGACCGGGGTTTGCCAGCAGGTGACGGTTAGCGCCTGCGGATCGGCCACGACCCTGTCGCAGGGCCTGCTGGTGACGTACGCCTACGACGACCTGGGGCGTCGGACCAGCGTCACGCGCACGAACGGGACCTCGACCACGGCCACCCTGGACACGGCCGACCGGCCGACGATCGTGAACCTGGTGTTCCCGAACTCGGCCAGCAACCAGACCTGGACCTTCAGCTACAACCCGGCCAGCCAGGCGTTGGGCGGCAATTCCAGCAACGACCTGTTCAAATGGGTCAACCACCCCAGCCAGTCGACAAGCAAGACCTACGACGGCCTGAACCGGGACGCAGGGATCGCCGCAGTAAACGCCACCGTCCAGGTCCCGTGCTCGCCCAGCACCGGCTACGACTGCAACGGCAACCTGGCCAACGAGGGCTCCGGTGGTCGCACCTTCGCCTACGATGCGGAGAACCGGCTTACCCAGGCGGTGCAGAGCGCAACGACCCTGAACCTGGCCTACGATCCGCTCGGGCGGCTGAACCAGACCTCGGTCGTTGGCGGGACCAGCACCCAGTTCCTCTACGACGGCGACCGGCTGTCGGCGGAATACGACGGCGTGTCGGGCCTGCTGCAGCGCCGCTACATCCATGGCCCCGGGGTGGACGAGCCGCTGGTCTGGTACGACACCTCGGGCCAGGTCGCGACGCGCAACTGGCTGCACGCCGACCGCCAGGGCTCGATCGTGGGCTGGAGCAACGACCAGGGCGTGATCACGAGTTCCAACGTGCAGGCCTACGGCCCGTACGGTGAGCCGCAGAGCTGGTCTGGCTCGCGCTTCGCCTACACGGGGCAGCTGACGCTGCCGGAGGTGAAGCTCTACTACTACAAGGCGCGGGAGTACGACCCTGCCATGGGACGGTTCCTGCAGACCGATCCGGTGGGATATAAGGCGGATATGGATTTGTACGCTTACGTCCAAGAAGACCCGCTGAATCGCTCTGACTCTACCGGCAAAGATCCAGATAGTCCCGAAAAAGACGCTGTTGAGAGTGCGGCGTTCCGAACGTGCCCTGACATGAATTGTGTCATCATCAAGATGAATACGTGGGAGCTCGAAGACGCTCACAGAAATAAGATTCGTGGCACCATATTGAAAGAATACGCTCTTTTTGCCGGAGGGGGGTGGCTTATTGACAGTATCAGGGGGGCAATTTGGGGTCGTCGAGCGGTCAAGGCCGCTGAAGTTGCAGGTGCCGGTGAGGAAGTTCTTGAAGAAGTAAACATTGGCAGAAAAGTCGAATATATGTTGGGGCGCGCTACAGGCAGTGCCCATAATCTTGCTCGGACGAGAGAGTTGGCCTCAACGCTCAGGGGGGTGGGACTCGAAGACAATCCATGGACACGAGAATATCTGGAGACGGCGTTAAGGACAGCTTATGATTCGCCTGGAGTACTGCAGGCGGATGGTGCCGTAGCAAGGGAGATGTTGCTGGCTGGACCTGCGGGATTTTTGAGAATGAAGACTATTTGGAGAGGAAAGCAATTAATCACAGTATATCTATTTCCAGGTGCGGCATAGGTTTATCGAGATGAATTTAGAATTAGTTAAATTTCCATCGCATCGCGAATTCATTTCGTGTATGGAATCCAGTACTGAGAGGATTATTGTTCTTCGGTCCGATGAAACCCCGCGAGAGTATTTTTGCTTGATTGTATTGCAGAACGCCGGGGGCTCGGTGAGAATTGGGATAGAATCGTATGGCATGGGGCTTGTTCCGGAGTGGGTAGAGTTTTCAAGATATATTGTGGTTGGATTTAATCGATCTATAGCATTTATTGACAAGTCCACATTTGACGTATCGAATGAGTTGGACTTGTCATCTCTATTCTTTTATTTCCACACAGAAAAAGAACATAAAACGCTATTCATAATTTGTGAAACGGCATTCGTGGCTGTAGATGTGAACGGAAGTGTATTATACAGAATCGATACTGATATAATCGTAGATGCAAAATTTTTGGACAATAGTGTGGAGCTTTTGTTTATGGACGATAAATCGATAAACATCGATCTGCATACGGGCTTGAAAAGCTAAACAGACGCGGACGAAGAAAACGGGTCAGAGTCATTTATTGACCCCCAACCGCCCCTGATCCATCCTCCTCCGACCTGACCCGCTTCGCCCGCCCCGAGCCCGCCGATGCCGCGCCCGTCCCGTCTGATCCTCGCCGGCGAGGCCCATCACATCATCCAGCGCGGCAACAGCCGCCAGGTCATCTTCTTCGAGGACGCCGACCGCCGGTTCTTCCTGGGCGCCCTTGGCGAGGCGCTCGCCGCGCACGACTGCCGGCTGCACGCCTACGTGCTGATGACCAACCACATCCACCTCCTGATCACGCCGGGCGGGGAGGCCTCGATCGGGGGCCTGATGCAGTCGCTCGGCCGCCGGTATGTCGGCTACATCAACCGAAACTACCGTCGTACCGGCACCCTGTGGGAGGGCCGCTTCAAGTCGACGATCGTGGACGCCGAGGACTAGGAAAAAGGGGTCAGAGTCACTAATCGCTTCCCGAAAGGGTCGCCAGGACAGTCGACCCCAAGAGTGACTAAACTCGGATCGACCTGCCGCCCTGCCTGATCGGCCACCGATGCACCCCTCCTCCCCCGGCTTCGCCGCCATCGACGCCCTCGTCGCCTTGGTGATCCTCTCAACCACCATCGCCTTCACCCTGTCCGCCCTCGACACCGCCCGCCGCGACGCGACCATGACCGCGGAGACGCGCACTGCGGCCATCCTGCTCCGCGACCGCATGGAACAGCCCTCCTTCGAAACGGGCCTCACCCTCGGCCGCACCGAGGGCTTCGATTGGCGCGCCGAGGTCCGGCCCGTGGGCCGCGCCTCCGACGTCCTGAAATCCTGCGCCCGTTCGGTCGAGCTGCGCAGCCTGGCCACCGGCCGGCGCTACGCCGCCTCCACCGCCGTGCCCTGCCCGCGCCCCGGGGCGACGCGATGAGGGCGGGGGCGGAGGGCGAGGGCGGCTACACCCTGGCGGAGGCCCTGGCAGCGCTCTTGATGATCGGCCTGGCCCTGGGCGGGCTCAGCGCCGGCATGGCGGTCATCGGACGGTCGCAGGCCGTCACGGGCCGAACGCTCGCCGCCGAGCGCGCGGCGCGGGCGGCGGACGCCGGCTTGACCCATCTGTTCGACGGGCGCGGGTCGTTCCGCGGCGACGCCGGGCAGTTCGACGGCAAGGCCGACGGCTTCAGCTTCGCCTGCGCTCCGGGCGCGTCCCGCTGCGGCGCCCGGCTGG
>CAYSNW010000078.1:0-15384 GCA_964432415.1 uncultured Caulobacteraceae bacterium | reverse complement strand
TCGACTCCTTCATCACGTCCTTGAGGTTGCCGGTGACCGTCATGCGGCCCTTGCCCGGCATCTTCACCGCTTCCAGCGTCAGAATCTCGCCGCCGAACTCGGTCCAGGCCAGGCCGGTGACGATGCCGACCTGGTCCTCGGTGTCGGTCATTCCGTAGTGGAACTTCTGGACGCCCGAGAACTTGGCGAGCTTTTCCGCATCGATGGTGATCGACTTCGCCTTGGTGGTCTCCAGCTCCCGGACCGACTTGCGGGCCAGGTTGCCGAGCTCGCGCTCCAGGTTCCGCACGCCCGCTTCGCGCGTGTAGTAGCGGATCAGGTCGCGGATGGCCTCGTCAGGGACGATGAATTCCGAGTCCTTCAGGCCGTTTTCCTTGGCGACCTTGGGCAGGACGTGGCGCTTGGCGATCTCGACCTTCTCGTCCTCGGTGTAGCCGGGGATGCGGATCACCTCCATGCGGTCCAGCAGGGGCTGGGGCATGTTCAGGCTGTTGGCCGTGGTGACGAACATGACCTGGGACAGGTCATAGTCGACCTCGAGGTAGTGGTCGGCGAAGGTCGAGTTCTGCGCCGGGTCCAGCACCTCGAGCAGGGCCGAGGAGGGGTCGCCGCGCCAGTCGGCGCCCAGCTTGTCGATCTCGTCCAGCAGCATGAAGGCGTTGGTGGTCTTGGCCTTCTTCATCGACTGCACGATCTTGCCGGGCATGGAGCCGATGTAGGTGCGCCGGTGGCCGCGGATCTCGGCCTCGTCACGCACCCCGCCCAGGGACAGCCGCACGAACTCGCGGTTGGTCGCCTTGGCGATGGAACGGCCGAGCGAGGTCTTGCCGACGCCCGGAGGGCCGACCAGGCACAGGATGGGGCCCTTGAGCGAGCCGGTGCGCGCCTGCACCGCCAGGTACTCCAGGATGCGCTCCTTCACCTTCTCCAGGCCGTAGTGATCCTCTTCGAGGATGTCCTCGGCCTTTCTCAGGTCGATGGGCTTGGTCTTGGCCTTGCCCCACGGAATGGACAGCAGCCAGTCGAGGTAGTTCCGAACGACCGTGGATTCGGCCGACATCGGGCTCATGTTCTTGAGCTTCTTGATCTCGGCGTCGGCCTTGGTGCGGGCTTCCTTTGAGAGCTTGGTCTTGCGGATGCGCTTTTCCAGCTCGAGGATCTCGTCGCGGGCGTCGTCGGTCTCGCCCAGCTCGCGCTGGATCGCCTTCATCTGCTCATTCAGATAATATTCGCGCTGGGTCTTCTCCATCTGGCGCTTCACGCGCGAGCGGATCTTCTTCTCCACCTGCAGCACCGAGATCTCGCCCTCCATCAGGGCGTAGACGCGCTCCAGGCGCCGCGGCACCTCGAACAGCTGCAGCAGGTCCTGCTTGTCGGAGATCTTGACCGACAGGTGGGAGGCCACCTGGTCCGCCAGCTTGGACGGGTCGGTGATCTGGGGAATGGAGCTCAGGGCCTCGGGCGGCACCTTCTTGTTGAGCTTCACATAGTTCTCGAACTGCTCGACCACCGCGCGCGACAGGGCCTCGGCCTCATGGCTCTCGCCGGCCTCGTCGCCGATCTCCAGCACCTGGGCTTCGTAGAACTCGGTCTGGGCGGTGAATTCCGAGATAGCCGCTCGGCCCTTGCCCTCGACCAGCACCTTGACCGTGCCGTCGGGCAGCTTGAGCAGCTGCAGGACGGTGGCGATGGTGCCGATGTCGTAGATGCCCGAGGGCTGGGGGTCGTCGTCGGACGAATTCTTCTGGGTCGCGAGCAGGATCTGCTTGTCGCCGCGCATCACTTCGTCGAGTGCGCGCACGGACTTGTCCCGGCCCACGAACAACGGAACCACCATGTGGGGGAACACCACTATGTCCCTCAGGGGCAGAACCGGTAACACCTTGATCTCTGACATGATGCCTTTGCTCCTCGACCGGCGGGTACCATCCGCCGGCCACCGTCCCGGGGTCGTCCCGGCGAGGGCCGGGTCCTTCAGGTCGGTTCCGCCGATTCAGGCGGCTTGCTTTCGTAGGACTATGTGGCCCGCAATCCCCTGTGTTCAAGCTTAACGGTCTCGGGCGGTCTACTGGTCGCACCTCAGCGGCGAAGCTGGGCTCTTTGAGGCCTAACTCCCGAAGGCGCCGGTTGGTTCGTGCGGATGTGACCACAGGCGTGCGAATTCCTGCCCCGCACGGGCGACCGATGTTCTGTGGACGGAGCGGAATCCGGGCGTTTGGAAGGGGTTCTGTGGCGGAAAGGTCGCGAAATTGTTCCCTCTCCCGCAGGGAGTGGGCGGGGCCCGTTGCGCTAGCAACGGGAGGGTGAGGGGTTACAGAGGGCTCCCGGACCCCCTCATCCTCCCAGTCGCTTCGCGACCGGGGCCCATCCTTCTCCCGCATGGGAGAAGGATCACGACTTCGCTTCCCACTGAAACACCTCGTCCAGCGGAACGCCGAACACGTGGGCGATGCGGAAGGCGGCTTCGAGCGAGGGGGAGTATTTCCCCGCCTCGATGGCGGCGATGGTCTGGCGGGTGACGCCGATGCGCTGGCCCAGTTCGACCTGGGACATCTCGCCGGCGTGGAAACGCAGCAGGCGGATGCGGTTGGTGATGACGCCGGTGATCATGCCTGGCGGCGATAGCTGACGACGGCGATGCCGTAGTGGAAGAGCTCGGCGATGGTGATCATGGCGATGGCGGTGTTGACCAGACTCCAGCCGACCGAGGTGAAGGGCATGACGCAGCCGACCACGATCATGCCGGTCATCAGCACATAGTAGGCGGCGCCGACCGAGCGGCGCTCGATGATCATGTCCCGCTCATCGCCGGGCATGCGGGCGTCCTCGCCGGAGGACAGGCGCAGGAACAGGCGGCCGACGATCTGGATCACGGCCTGGATGCCGGCGGCGATGGCGAAGGCGGTCAGCAGCCGGAAGTTCGGCAGGGGCGCGTTCGGGGCCGGATCCATGGCGACCCAGGCGAAGTAGGGGCCATAGGTGACGGCGATCGCGAACAGCGACAGCCAGGCGATTTTTTCGCGGTAGGGCATGGGGCTTTCCTCCAGGGGCGTGGAGGGGGATGTAAAGAAAAGCGAACATAGTGACAATTAAAATTTACGTCATGTTCGATATTTCAATCATGCCCCCGTGGGCAGAAAGAGGATCGGGACCTTCTCCCCTTGCGGGAGAAGGTGGCGCCGAAGGCGCCGGATGAGGGGTCGCACTGACGGGTCAGCAAGAAGCTAGCGGACAATCCCCTGACCGCGGCGCAACCCCTCATCCGGCCGCTGCGCGGCCACCTTCTCCCGCAAGGGGAGAAGGTTGATTTCAGCGGGTCAAAGAAAAAGGCGCCGCCATTTCTGACAGCGCCTTCTCGTATCGTTGGGCTCCCCGCCTGCGCGAGGGGGGCGGATCAGCCCGCCGCGCCCTTTTCCTTGCGCTCGGCGTAGATCATCAGCGGCTGGGCCCGGCCTTCGAGCACCTCGGCGTTGATCACCACCTCCTCGACGCCCTGGTAGGTGGGCAGCTCGAACATGGTCTCCAGCAGGATGCCTTCCAGGATCGAGCGCAGGCCGCGCGCGCCGGTCTTGCGCAGGATGGCCTTGCGGGCGATGGCGTGCAGCGCGTCGTCGGTGAAGGTCAGGCCGACGTTCTCCATCTCGAACAGGCGCTGGTACTGCTTGACCAGCGCGTTCTTGGGCTCGGTCAGGATCTTGACCAGGGCGACCTCGTCCAGGTCTTCCAGGGTGGCCAGCACCGGCAGACGGCCGATGAATTCCGGGATCAGGCCGAAGCGCAGCAGATCGTCCGGCTCCACCTGACGCAGGAGTTCGCCGGTGCGGCGCTCCTCCGGATCCTTGACCTGGGCGCCGAAGCCGATGCCGGCGCCCTTGCCGCGGCCGGCGATGATCTTCTCGAGGCCCGCGAACGCGCCGCCGCAGATGAACAGGATATTGGTGGTGTCGACCTGCAGGAACTCCTGCTGGGGATGTTTGCGGCCGCCTTGCGGAGGCACGGAGGCGACGGTGCCTTCCATGATCTTCAGCAGGGCCTGCTGCACGCCCTCGCCCGAGACGTCGCGGGTGATGGACGGGTTGTCGGACTTGCGGCTGATCTTGTCGACTTCGTCGATGTAGACGATGCCGCGCTGGGCGCGTTCTACGTTGTAGTCGGCGGCCTGCAGCAGCTTCAGGATGATGTTCTCGACGTCCTCGCCCACGTAACCGGCTTCGGTCAGGGTGGTGGCGTCCGCCATGGTGAAGGGCACGTCGATGATGCGCGCGAGCGTCTGGGCCAGCAGGGTCTTGCCCGAGCCGGTCGGCCCGATCAGCAGGATGTTGGACTTGGCCAGCTCGACGTCGTTGTTCTTCTGGGCGTGGTTGAGGCGCTTGTAGTGGTTGTGCACCGCCACCGAGAGCACCTTCTTGGCGTGGTCCTGGCCGATGACGTAGTCGTCCAGCACTTCGCGAATCTCGCGCGGCGTGGGCACCCCGTCCTTGGACTTCACGAAGGCGATCTTGTGCTCCTCACGGATGATATCCATGCAGAGCTCGACGCATTCATCGCAGATGAACACGGTGGGGCCGGCGATGAGCTTGCGGACCTCGTGCTGGCTCTTTCCGCAGAAAGAGCAGTAGAGGGTGCTCTTGGTGTCGCCGCTCGCGGCTTTAGTCATCAGCGCTTCTCACTCATCGGCGGGGCCCGGTAATCAAAGGTCTCGCCTGCTGCCTCGAGGGGCTCCCATGCACATTATGGGCCGCGAGGGTTCAAAAATTGACAATCCCCGATCCGGCATTCGATCACAAGCGCCGCGCCTCGATCAAGGGAAGAAGGCCCGGCGCGACCCCGGGCCGCGTCCGACAGTCACGCAAGGTAGGTAAATGGGAACTGAAGGCCCGGAAATCCATGGGCTTGGCGGCGATGGAAAATCGCCGGACGGCCGGCCGATCGTGGCCTTCGATTTCGACGGCACCCTGAGCGTGCGTGACAGCTTCATGGCTTTCCTGCGCTGGAGGGCGCCCTACGCACGCTGGCTGCTCAATTCGGCAAGGCTGGCCCCCGCCGCACTGGCCTATGTCCTCAATCGGGACAGGGAACGGCTGAAGAGCGCTGCGGTTGCGGTGCATCTGAAGGGCCTGTCCCGCAAGGGGCTGGAGGCGGAGGCCGAGGCCTTTACGGACGAGATCTGGGACCGGTTCATGCGCCCCGACGCCCTGGCTGTGTGGCGGCGCTGGGGGGAGGCGGGGGCCTGGCGGGTGATCGTCACCGCCTCGCCCGAGACCACCATCGCCCCTTTCGCGCGAAGGCTCGGCGCCGACCAGCTGATCGGGACGAAGCTCACCTTCGACGCGTCGGACCGGGTGGCGGGCGGATTCGCCACGCCCAATTGCCGGGCGGCGCAGAAGGTCGTGCGTCTGCGCGAAGCCTTCGGACCGGAAATGCGGCTGGCGGCCGCCTACGGCGATTCGTCCGGGGACGTCGAAATGCTGCAGCTGGCGGACGAGGCGGGGATGAAGGTGTTCAC
The DNA here is from genome assembly GCA_964432415.1 of uncultured Caulobacteraceae bacterium. Classification (GTDB taxonomy): domain Bacteria; phylum Pseudomonadota; class Alphaproteobacteria; order Caulobacterales; family Caulobacteraceae; genus JAFECT01. Next base: position 9,878 of record CAYSNW010000078.1, on the reverse strand, counting down.
GGGGCGGCCCTAAAACCCCAACACCCGCTCATCCCCGCGAAGGCGGGGGCCGCTCCCTACTTCTTGTCCTTCTTCGCCTTTTCCTCGGCGTCGCGCTTCTGTTCGTCGCGCTTGATGGACTGGGTGATCTGCTTCTTCTGGGCTTCGGAGGTCAGTGCGTCGCGGTCGGAGCCGTAGAGGCCCTTCAGATAGGTCATGTCCCATTCGGTCAGCGCCGGCGTGGGGGTCAGGCCCTGGTCGCGTTCGTGGAAGATGTTCAGGATCGAGGGCACCCGGGTGGAATCGGCCTTGGGGTCGATCTGGGCCAGGGCCACCATGGTCAGGTAGTCGCAGAAGGCGGGGAAGGGGATGCCCTCGGTCTTGCCGGAGTCGACCACGATGATCACGTGGTCGAAGTCGTCGCGCACGTTCTGCTTCAGGCGCGAGACCGAATGGACCAGCAGTTCCTTGCTCTCGGCCAGCGGCGTGCCGTCCGCGCCGGTCATCTGGGAGACGTGCCACCAGCGCACGGGCGCCGGGATCTCGATGAACTCCTTCAGCGCCTTGCGGCCGCGGGTGTTGCCGCTGCCGTCGATCGAGCCGTACTTGGCGAAGGCGTTGGGGTTGCGCTTGACCAGCTCGCGCGTGACCTTGTTGCCGTCCTTGGCCATGATGATCAGGATGTTGGGCTTACAGCCGGGCTTGCCGACGTCGAGGCCCACCTGGATGGCGGTCTTGGCCAGGCGGTCGTTGATGTATTCGCCGACCTGCTCGGTGACGCCCAGGACGCCCGGACAGATGCTGCGGTCCCAGCGGGCCACGCGGTGGCTTGAGTTGGGGGCCGAGATCTGGTTGACGAAGCCCGAGATGGTGTCCGCGCGCGGCGCGGTGACCACGATGCCCGAGACGGTGGCGGGGGGCTGGTCCTTGGGGGCCTGGGGCGGGTCCGCGAAGCCGCTGGTTCCGACCAGGGCCGCAAGGGCCAGGACAAGGCTCGATACCGTCTTCATGCGACCATCCCCCAATACGCGGCGCCATAAGCCCCGGGCGCCTGCTCCGCGTCAACCGCGCGTTGCGTCGCGTGGTCCGACAGAAAAACGGCGGCCGTGGGGCCGCCGTTTCGCAGGCCTGTAATGTAACGCGGACTTAGGCCGCGTCCGTCGATTCCCGCTTCTCGTAGACGTGGTCGACGATGCCGAAGGCCTTGGACTCGTCGGCGGACATGAAGTGGTCGCGGTCGAGCGTGCGCTCGATCACGTCGATCGGCTGGCCGGTGTGCTTGGCGTAGAGCTCGTTCAGGCGCCGCTTGGTCTTCAGGATGTCCTCGGCGTGGCGCTCGATGTCCGAGGCCTGGCCGCGGAAGCCGCCCGAGGGCTGGTGCAGCATGATGCGCGCGTTCGGCAGCGCGATGCGCTGGCCCGCCGCGCCCGCCTGCAGCAGGAAGGAGCCCATCGACGCCGCCATGCCCATGCACACGGTCGAGACCGGGCTGTTGATGTACTGCATGGTGTCGTAGATCGCGAAGCCGGAGGTCACGATCCCCCCCGGCGAGTTGATGTACATCGCGATCTCTTTCTTGGGGCTCTCCGACTCCAGGAACAGCAGCTGGGCGCAGATCAGCGAGGCCATGCCGTCCTCGATCGGGCCGGTCAGGAAGATGATCCGCTCCTTCAGGAGGCGGGAGAAGATGTCGTAGGCCCGTTCGCCGCGGCTGGTCTGTTCGACCACCATCGGCACGAGGTTCATCATCACGTCTGTCGGGTCGCGCATGGTCTGGGCCTTCTCGATGCGGCTTGCGGGGCGCCGCCGGATTCGCGGGGCCTTTGATCGGATATTGCCCGGGGAGGGCGGGGTTGCAAGGTGGGGACACGATCCTTCTCCCAGGGGGAGAAGGATGGGCCCCGGCCGCAAGGCGGCCGGGAGGATGAGGGGGTAGGGACGTTGCGAACGATTCTGCGAGGGCTGTAACGCCCTCACCCTCCCACGCGCCTTGGCGCGTGGGCCCCTCCCTCTCCCGCTGGGAGAGGGGAATTAAGCCTTGGGCTTCTTGGCCGCCGGCTTCTTGGCCGGGGCCTTCGGAGCTTCAGCCGGCGCCGCCTCAGCCTTGGCGGCCTTCTTCGCCGCCGGCTTTTCGGCCTTGGCTTCCTTGGCCGGAGCCTCTTCCGCCTTGGCCTTCTTGGCGGTCGCCTTCTTCGCGGGCTTGGCCGGGGCCTCGTCCTCGTCGGCGAACAGCTCTTCCTTGCTCATCGGCTGGTCGCTGACCTTGGCGGCGGTGAACAGCCAGTCGCAGACCTTCTCTTCGTAGATCGGGGCGCGCAGCTGGGCGGCGGCGTTGGGGTTCGAGCGGTAGAACTCGAACACGTCCTTCTCCTGACCCGGATAGCGGCGCGCCTCGTTCATCACCGCGTTGGACAGCTCCTGGTCGGTGACGGTGACGCCGTTGCGGCGGCCGATCTCGGCCAGGACCAGGCCCAGGCGCACGCGGCGCTCGGCGATGGCGCGGTATTCGCTCTTCAGCTCGGCCTCGGACTTGCCGGCGTCCTCGGGCGGGAGCTGGCCGGAGGTGCGGTCGGCCTCGACCTGGCGCCAGATGGCGTCGAACTCCTGCTCCACCATCTTGGCGGGCAGGGTGAAGCTGTGGGTCGCGTCCAGCTCGTCCAGCAGGCGGCGCTTCATCTTGAAGCGCGAGGCCTGGGCGTACTGCTGCTCCAGCTGGGTGGAGATGGCGTTCTTCAGGGCGTCGAGGGTCTCGAAGCCCATGCGGCCGGCGAAGGCGTCGTCGGCCTTGGCGTCCTGGGGCGCGCGCACGGCCTTCACCGTGACCTCGAACTCGGCGGGCTTACCCGCCAGCGTGGCGACCTGGTAGTCGGCGGGGAAGGAGACCTTGACGGTCTTCTCGTCGCCGGGCTTGGCGCCGACCAGCTGCTCCTCAAAGCCGGGGATGAACTGGCCCGAGCCCAGCACCAGCTCGGCGCCCTCGGCCGTGCCGCCGGAGAAGGCCTCGCCGTCCACGCGGCCGACGAAATCGATCACCACCATGTCGCCGGTCTCGGCCTTGGGGGCCTTGCCGCCCTTGTCCTCGAAGCTCTTGGACTGGGCCAGCAGCTCGCCCATGGTCTCGGCGATGTCGGCGTCGGACGGCGCGTAGGTCGGGCGCGACAGGCTGATGGTGGAGGGATCGACGGGATCGAACTCCGGCATCACCTCGACGGCCATTTCGAAGGCCAGGTCCGCCTCGCCCTTCACGACCTTTTCCAGGTCGTTGGAGAAGGTGACGTCGGCGGGGGCGGCCGGGCGGATATTGGCCTGGTCCAGCGCTTCCTGGCTGGACTGGTTGACCGCGTCGTTGACGATCTCGCCCATCAGCTCGCGGCCGAACATCTTGCGCACGTGCGCGGCCGGGACCTTGCCGGGACGGAATCCCTTGAGGCTGATTTTGGGGCTGACTTCCTTGATCTTGGCGTCGAGCCGGGCGGTCAGATCGGTCTGGGGGACCGTGACCGAAAGCACCTTCGAGAGACCTTCGCTCGACTTTTCAACGACCTGCATCGACTTCTTGCCTTAGAACGGAAAAGGCCCGCGCCCTGCGCGCGCCATGCCGCAATGATAGAAAAACGGAAGGCCGCCCGGTCAGGGGCGGCGCGAACCGCCCTTATGGCACGAAGGACCGCGAGGTCAATGTTTTGGGGCGGCGGATCGGCTTGACCGCCACGGGTTCACGCGGGACGGTGCGGCGCAAAGGGAGCCCCTCATGATCGCCGCAGCCGCACTCTATCTGGCCCTCGCCTCCGGCGCGCCGGCGTCCGCCGCCAAGGCCCCGCCGGCCCGTCTGGCCTCCGGCGTGGTGATCGAGGAGGTGGTCATGCTCGGCCGCTGCGGCTGGCAGCGCTCGGGCAAGGATGCGCGTGATGCCATCACCGAGGCCCTGAAGACCGGCGGGGTGGCGGCCTTCTATGAGGCGGTCCAGACGGAACCGGGCATGCGCCAGGCGATCAAGGCCTGCCAGACCGGCACGCCGCTCAGCGAGGACGACGCCAACTACATCGTCGCCGCCGAGGCCCTGCACCGGCTGATGGTCAAGAACTTCCTCGACGACGAGGCGCCCACGCCGGTCGCCGACATGAACCGCGGCTGGGCGGCGGGCGGCAAGGCGCTGCAGGCCGAACTGGACTCCTCGGGCCCCCGGGGCGAGGAGCAGTTGCAGGACCCGATCTGGAAAACCGTGTTCGCCGCCATGGGCTGGTCGGACACGCCGGCGATGCACAACCGGCGCATCTGGGCCCTGGCCTATTTCCGCTCGACCTACGCCCAGAACAACAAGATCGCCGAGATCCTGGGCCCCTACGCCCCGCCATGCCCGGCGGATCAGGCGGGGTGTAAGGTTCCGTAGAGGGGAGGTCGGCCCTACTACGCTCCTTCGGAGCTACGAAGGGCATCCTCCTTCGAATGCTGAGCGAAGGGCTTGTCCTCCGAAGCTCCGCAGGAGCGAAGGAGGATGGTGCGGATGAGAGGACTCGAACCTCCACGCCTTGCGGCGCTGGAACCTAAATCCAGTGCGTCTACCAGTTCCGCCACATCCGCGCGGGGAGGGCCGTAACAGAAAGGCCGGGGCCCCGGAAGGCCCAGCTCGGTCCGCCGCACCTCAAAACAACGCCCGCCCCGCTGCGCTCGGCATCGCCACACCCAGCAGCTTCGCCACCGTCGGCGCGATATCCCTCATGTCCACCTCGCCCATCGACCCGTGCCTCGCCACGCCCGGCCCCGCCGCGATCAGGGTCGCGCGCATCTCCGGGTGGTCGGGGAAGTAGCCGTGCTGGCCTTTCTGGCCGGCGGGGGTGACGAGCGGGCCCTTGAGTTTGGAGCCCATCTCCCAGCCCAGCTTCCCCTCAACGAAGAAGTCCGCCTGGGGCGCGCCGCCGCGAAGGGCGACCTCTGAACGGGGGATCACGGCGCCGACGCCCGAGGCCGGGTCCGCCGCCAGCTTGTCCAGCAGGGCCGCCACCTTGGCCCGGAGCGCCGCGTCCTCGGGATGGGCCAGGACGATGGCCGCCGAGCCTCCCGAGATCCAGGGCATGGCCTCCCAGGTCGCGGGCTTGCCGGCCTTGTCGAGCGTGATAAGGCCGGCGTCGACGAAGGCGGTTCCCAGGTTCACGTCGTGATCGACCGGGGCGAAGCCGTGGTCGGAGACGATGACCACCACCAGGTCGGGCTCGGCCTTGCGGGCCTCGGCGATGAGGCCGCCGATGGCTGCATCGATGCGGGCCAGGACCGCGCGGGCGCCCGGCGAGCCCGGGCCCTGGAGGTGCTGGGCGTGGTCGAGGCTGGTCAGGTGCAGGGTGAACAGGCGCGGATGCTTGAGCCGGTAGATCGAGGCGGCCATGCGCGCCTTGGCCTCGTCGGCGGTCGGTTCGTCGGAGAAGGTGTCGGCCAGGGTGACCTTGCCCTCCTCGGCCACGGCCTCCGGCAGGCCGCGGGTGGCCAGGGCGTGGAGCAGCCGAAGGTCGCCCGGGGTGCGCACGCGCCAGTACTCCGGCACGTTCCAGTCGATGGAGGGATTGTCCACGCTGACCGGCCAGCCGACGCTGGCCACCACGGCGCCGGACTGATGGGCGACGTCCCACAGGGTCGGGACGCGGATGTCGGCGCTGTACCACCACCAGGCGCCCATCTCCTTCTGCAGCGGGTCGAAGGTGGTGTTGGACACGATGCCGTGGCGGTCGGGCCAGACGCCGGTGATCAGGGTGGTGTGGTTGGGGTAGGTGACGCTGGGCAGCGCATTGCGCACGCCGGTGGCGAAGGCGCCCTCGCGGGCCAGGCGCTGGAGGTTGGGGGCGGTGACGCCGCGGGCCTCGGCCTCCAGGATGTCGCCGGGACGCAGGCCGTCCACCGAGATCATCAGGACCGGCGCGGCCCAGGCGGGGAGCGCGAACAGGGTGAGCAGGGCGGCGATCAGGATCGGGAAAAGGCGCACGGCGGGCTCCCTCGCAAGCAGCCCTGTCTCTAGCATTTTCGCGACGGGGGTGTGTCGGGCGCGTTCAGGCCGTGCGCAGAAATCCGACGCCGCAGAAGCGCGCGGCCAGGGACAGGCGGACCTCGTCGCCGATCTCGCCGGGAATGTCGCGGACCTGGAAGTTCGGGGTGGCGGCGATGAAGCGGACCGCAGCCTCCGCGCCTGGGTGGATGTAGAGCCGCCCGCCCGGATAGGCGACCTCCAGGTGCTCCCTCGTGTGAACGACACGGCACCAGGCGCCGGGGGCCTGGACGAGACGGGTCGAGGCGTCGAGCTCCGGGACGGGCTCGGCCGGCAGGGGCTCCATCACCGCCAGGCTGCGGGCCGAGGTACGCTCCAGGGCCCCCGTGAGGAAGCCGGGCGACGAGACGGCGCGGGCGAGGTGCGCCAGCGCATGGTCCGCGACCTCGCCCAGCGGGCCCATGGGCGCGCCCCGGAGCTGGAAGCCCAGGCGCTGGCCGATGTGGCGGCGGAAGGCGCGGTCGTGGTCCGACAGGTGGTCGAGGGCGGCGGCGACCAGTTCGCGCACCGTCAGCGGGGTGAAGCCGATGGCCAGGTGCAGCGACTCCTCATCGGCGTCGACGGTGTGGACGGTCCCGCGCTGGACATGGATCGCGTCGCCCGGCGCCAGCTCGACCAGGCTGTGGTCGCCGAGATCGGCGGAGGGGTCGGGGGCGAGGTCCCAGGTGTTTTTCAGCGGGGAGGGGCGGTTGGCGAGATACCAGCGCTTGCGGCCGCGCAGCTGCACCACGATCAGGTCGTGATCGTCGGAGTGCACCGGCGCGCGCATGTCCGGCCGGCTCCAGAAGGCCGAGACGGTCACGGGCCGGAGCAGCACCGCCTCGAGGGCGCGCGCCAGCTGGTCCATCTCGGGGGCCAGGGCGCGCAGCCTGGGAAAGCGGAGGGAGTAGCGCGCGGCGTGAAAGGCCTCAATGCGCCGGCGGAAGTCACGGGGGCCGGTGACGCCGTCGAACCCGGGGGCGGGGCCGGCGGGATTGGCGGAATGCCAGGTCAGGTGCGGCGCCAGCTGGTGGGCGCCGGACAGCAGGGCGGCCGGATCGGGGCCCAGCAGGCCGGTTCGTGCGTCCGGATCGTCGCCGGGCAGGCGGGCCCAGGGGCCCTGAAGCGTCTCGTCCAGGAACGCGGACAGGGACAGCGGTTTGAGAAATCGCCCCAGCCGGTCCTGGGCTTCCTGGAACAACATCGATCCGTCTTGGCCGCCGCGACGCGCCCCCCGAGCGCGACGGGAAGACGTTAGGAACGGCCCGTGGCCGAGTCCATGCCGGTCGGCAAGTCTTACAAAATATTCATGTCACCTAGGCAAGCAACGTCACAGTCCGATATCATCAGGAATGTGACAGATATTATAAAGATCGCCCTGTTATTGTCGTGGCGGTGATCCTGACCGATCGGGCGGTGGTCAAGACCGGTGATATCAGCTGTCGAACCCGCCCGTTCCGTCGAAGGCCACCAGGCCTTCGAACAGGGTCCCGATCAGGGCCTTTTCCGGCTCGGTGAGCCACGGGTTCCAGACGTCGAAGATCATCACGACGCGGACCTTGTCGCTGTCGTTCCAGGCCTCGTGCTCGATGGTGTCGTCGAAGATGAAGCCCTCGCCCAGGGTCCACGGCCGGGTCTCGCTGCCGCAGCGGAAGCGGCAGTTCTCCGGCACGATCAGGGGCAGGTGGCACAGCAGCCGGGCGTTGGTGGCGCCGGTGTGGGCCGGGATGTGGGTCCTGGGCTTGAGGATCGAATAGAGCGAGGCGGGCGACAGGCCGGGCAGGGTCGGTTGCGGGGTCTGGGCCAGCAGCTCGACGGTTCTGGGGCAACGGGCGCGGTTGTCGCCGAAGGGCGCGCCCTCGTAGTCGAAGTGGAAGGCGCTCCAGCGCGGCGAGTGGTTGAGCTCGGCGAACTGGTCGATCGGCTTGTCGGCGGCATAGCGCAGGTAGGGCACCGTGCCGGCGTCGTCGGCCAGCACGCCCATCAGCTCCTCGCGGATCACGTCAGTGGCCGCCTCGACCATCGGCAGCCAGGGGAAGAGGTCGCGATCGGGGAACTGCACGCAGGGCAGGCCCGGGAAGAACAGCACCTGGGGCTGCTGGCGGTAGATGTGCTTGTGACCCAGGCAGACCTCGAGCGATTCCTCGAAGCGGGCGAGCTTCTCGCCCTTCATGGCGTCGAGCGCGCCGGCCACGTGATCGCGCAGGAAGGCCTCGCGCTCGGCCCGGGCCTTCTTGGCGACCTCGACCGCACGCAGCACCGCCCCGCGCAGCTCCTGCGGCAGGCGCTCGAACGGCGGCGCCACGGCCAGCGCCGCGCTGTAGGTCCTGGCCGCTTCGCGCGCCTGGCCGGCCCGTTCGAACCAGGCGGCCTTCATCAGCAGCGCCACCAGGGTGCGCGGTTCGATCGACAGGGCCTTGTCCAGGGCCTCGATCTCGCCCGGCTCGTCGGCGAGCGCGCGGCAGGCGGCGGCGAGGTTCATCCAGACCGGCAGTTCGCGCGGCGCCCCGGCGCTGGCCTGGCGCAGGGCGTCCCTCGCGCCCGCGGCGTCGCCGGCGCGCAAGGCCTGCGCCCCCGCTGCGGCCAAGGCCTGGTAGTTGGCCGGTTCCAGCCCCATGCGTCCCTCTGACGGCGCCGTCGCCGTGTGACGCGCAAGTTTGCAGGCTTGTGGCCGTCGCGGTCAAAAACTGAACGTGTTCATCGAAATACAGCGCCGATGTCGTGTTCGCGGGGACACAGAATTGACCCGAAACCGTCAGGAACTACGCGCGTAGAGTTCTTGCAGCCCTTCGGGGGTCAGCTCCGGCAGGTCTTCGGCGATCAGGCCCGGACCGAAGCCGGCGCCGGCGCGGCCATGGATCCAGGCCCCGGCGCAGGCCGAATCGAAGCTGTCCATGCCCTGGGCGATCAGCCCGCCGATCAGGCCGGCCAGCACGTCGCCCGAGCCCGCGGTCGCCAGCCACGGCGCGCCGCTGGTGTTCACCGCCGCCCGGCCGTCGGGGGAGGCGATCACCGTGTCGGGGCCCTTGAGCAGAACCACGGCGCCGGCGCGCCGGGCGGCCTCTCGCGCCGCGGCGATGCGGTCGGGGCCCGCCTCGCGCAGGCCCGGGAACAGGCGGTCGAACTCCCCGGCGTGAGGGGTGAGCACGTCGTCGCGGTCGAGCAGGGCGAAGAGGGCCTGCGGAACGTCGGCGAAGAGCCTGGGCGCATCGGCGTCGACCACCAGGGCCACGCCGGCGCCGGCCAGGGCCTCCAGATTGTCGCGCGTCGCCGCGGTGAGGCCCGCCGCCGGGCCGATGACCACGGCTTCCATGGCGGCGCTGAGGCTGCCGAGCTCCGGCGCGTCGTGGAAGGGCGCCAGCATCACCGCCTCCAGCGCCGCAGCCAGCACCATGACGGCGCCCGGCGGCGCGAACACCTTGACCGGGCCGGCGCCGACCCGAAGGCCCGCGCGCGCCGCCAGCCTGGCCGCGCCGGTGGCGTGGATGGGCCCCGACACCACCCCCAGCCGCCCGCGCGCGTGCTTGTGGGCGTCCCGCCTGGGCCAGGGAAAGCGCAGCAGCCACAGGTCCGGTCCGTTCTCGAACAGCTGGGAGCGGGGCCCCACGCCGTCCGGGATGCCGATGTCGATGACAACCACCTCGCCGCAGAGGCCGCGCGCGGGCTCCAGCACATGGGCGGGCTTCTTGCGGTGGAAGGTGACGGTGAGCGCGGCCGTGGGGGCGTAGCCGAGCGGGCAGGGGGCGTCGCCGGGCAGGCCGGACGGCAGGTCGGCGGCGACGATGGGGATGCGGGCGGCCTCGGCGGCCTTCAGGGGATCGGCCGCCGCCGGGTCGAGCGGCCGCGACAGGCCCGCGCCGAACAGCGCGTCCAGCCAGACGCCCGCCTC
>CAYSNW010000077.1:0-15644 GCA_964432415.1 uncultured Caulobacteraceae bacterium | reverse complement strand
GGCAAGGGCCGCATGACGGTCACCGGCAACCTCAAGGACGTGATGAAGGAGTCGATCTCCGCGGCCGCCTCCTACGTGCGCGCCCGTTCGACCCGCTATGGCCTGAAGCCGCCGATCTTCGAGAAGACCGACGTGCACGTGCACGTGCCCGAGGGCGCCACGCCCAAGGACGGTCCCTCGGCCGGCGTCGGCATGATGACCGCCATCGTTTCGGTGCTCACCGGCATCCCCGTACGCAAGGACGTGGCCATGACCGGCGAGATCACCCTGCGCGGGCGGGTGCTGGCCATCGGCGGCCTGAAGGAGAAGCTGCTGGCGGCCCTGCGTTCGGGCATCAAGACGGTGCTGATCCCGCAGGAGAACGTGAAGGACCTGGCCGACATCCCCGACAATGTGAAGTCGAATCTGGAGATCATTCCGGTCTCCACGGCGGACGAAGCCCTGGCCCATGCGCTCGCCGGACCCCTCACCCCGATCGAATGGCGCGAGGAGGACGAGGCCGTTCCGATCGCGCCGCCGACGGACGATGTGGGCGGCGCCATCGCCCACTGACCCCTCTGAACCGGGTTTGTTCCCCTAAAAACGCGGTCCGGACCCCCTCCGGGCCGCGTTTCCCTTTTGACGCGAAGGGATTCCTGCTCTTTTATCCTCACTCAGCGACGCATCGAATCGGGTTGGACCCCGTTGCGTCGTCGCTCCAGAAAAAGGGCTGGGAGACAAAAGATGACAAAAGCCGAACTCGTCGCCGCGATTGCAGACAAGGCCGGACTGAGCCGTGATCAGGCCAAGAAGGCGCTGGACGCCTTCACCGATTCCGTCGTGGGGGCTCTGAAGAGCGGCGAGGACGTACGTCTCGTCGGCTTCGGCACCTTCCTGCCGGTTTCGCGCGCTGCGGGCACCGCCCGTAACCCGCGCACGGGCCAGACCGTCCAGCGCCCCGCCTCCAAGACCGCGCGCTTCCGCGTGGGCGAAGGCCTCAAGGGCGCCCTCAACGGCTGATCAGGCCTGAGAGACAAGATCAGGGGCGCGGACGAAAGTCCGCGCCCTTTTTCTTTTGGGACGGCATTTTGTCGAGCAGTACGGACGGTCAGCATGGGAAGGCGATTAGGGGGCGTGCTCGCGACCTGTGCGATGTTGGCTGGCGTCGCTCACGCACAGTCGAACACGCGATCAGATACCATCACCTACAATCAGCATCAGGCAGATGATGACTACCGCATGCGCATCCTCGTCGGTGCCGTGAACCAGTGCGCGGATGGCGTCGTAAGGCTGCTGCTGCGTTCGGGAGACCGGAGTCGGTCACACATCGCCCACGCAGCTGCGAAGCGATGCTCGTACCCGTACGTCAGCAATCACTTCCTCACTCAGGAGCAGGCAGACACCGCCGTCGAGATGGAGGCTTACAAGGAGATCGACCGCGCTCTGCGGGGCGAGTGACTCGCGGGCGAAGTACAGCAGGCACAATGTCGCCGTTTCTTTCGCGAAACCAGTCTAGCGCTACCCGCCATCCCCCGCGAAACAGAGCAGGTTCCCGTCAGGATCGCTCACGATAAAGGTCCGCGCGCCCCACGGCTCGTCCTTCAGTGTCTGGCGGAACTCGACCCCGCGCCCCTCGAACTCCCGGAACAGCGCGTCGGCGTCCTCCAGCACCAGGGTCGCTGCCAGCACGTCCCCTTCCCGCGCTCGCAGCCCCGCGTCGTAGACCGGCCCCTCGATCCGGCGGAGGTTCAGCCGCGCCCCGCCGCGGCGGACCTGCATGTAGAAGGCTGGCTCACCGGACGAAAACGCGACTTCGAACCCGAGCTTTCCGACGTAGAAGTCCCGCGCCCGGTCCAGATCGCTGGCGAACAGTTGGGGTTCGGCGGTGAGGATGTCGCTCATCGGCGGCGATGCCCCCTTTTGCGTGGAGACGTTTTCTGATTGAAGAGCCGCCTTCGAGATGGGGCGGCTAGCTCAGCGGTAGAGCAACTGGTTTACACCCAGTAGGTCGGGGGTTCGATCCCCTCGCCGCCCACCAATTGCCCCTATACCCGTCGGCTCTGCCCTCGAATGCGCTTGATCGAGAATCGGGGGTCGCGAACCAACGCTACCGCCTTCACCTAGAGCGCAAGGAATTGGACCATGCCCCGCGACTTCGACGCCGAGTTTCACCAAGCCGGCTTCCTGTCAGAGGCGATGACAGACATGATTCCAACTATCCGGGCTGAAAATTCAGAATGGTTCGATCTCAGCGCGGTAGCTAACGAAGCAATTCAGGCGATCACAATGCGAGCGGTGGAGACGAACCATGGCCACTCCGCTGAGCGCGGCACGATCGCGACCTTTCTCCTATTCAGACTCACTAGCGCGTTTCAGGGCGCGGTTCTGATGATGGAGCGCGGGATGATCGTTGAGGCGAGGACTCTAATCCGCAGTATGGTTGAAGACTCCATCTGCCTGGGAGCGTTGTGCACCAATCCAGATACATTTATTCCCATGCTGAAGTCAGATGGTGCGGCCGCCAAGAAGGCTCAGGCCAAATTGATCTTAACTCTTGAACACACGAAAGCGAGCGAACATCGCGCGGCAATCCAGGCGATTGCCGACTGCGCCGACAAAGAGAGGCAGTTAAGTTGGAAAGAGGTGGCGATGCTGAGTCCACTGGCCGAGTTATATCTACTCTATCGTGTCCTATCGAATGATTCCGCTCACCCTTCTCCAACTTCGCTCGCGCGCTATATGGCGATGAACGAGGCGAGTGATGGTTTCGTCTATTTGGCGGGACCCGCGAGCGAGGACGAACTTAGAGAGACTTTTTCGGATCTCTTCCTGGCCCTAACGTCGGGCGGAATTGCCTACACCGAGATGGCGATCGACACCGAAGGCAATGCGGCTATGGCTGATCTCAGTGAGTGCTTCCGCGCCATCTCCAAACGACACGCCGTTCGGGCGTGAGCCTGGGCGACTCTCAGTCCGTGTGCGGAAGCCAAAACTGTCAGCGCGGCGTCGGGGAAGCCGTCAGACCGCCTTCATCGCGGCGAACACCTGGCTCATGTGGGTCATCACGCGCTTCGACTGCTCCCAGTTGGGCTCCAGGTCGTAGACACCCTCCTCGTGGGTGCCGCCCAGCTGGATCCCGTCCTTGCGGGGGAACATGTAGTCGCCCTCGACCAGCAGGTTGTAGTCGACCTCCGGCTGGGGCAGCAGCACCACCAGCTGGCCCTTGACCGGGATCAGACCCTTGTCGCCGAACAGGGCGCGCGCGCCCAGGCCCGTGCAGTTGAAGACCACCGTCTCCTTCAGGGCCGCGATCTGCTCGGGCGTCTCGAACTTCCGGACCTCGACCACGCCGCCGGCGATGTGGAAGTCGTTGAGCACGGCGTGCAGATAGATCGGCGGCTCGATCATCATGGTGTCGAACTGTTGCAGCCAGTGCTGGCCGAAAGGGTGGGTGCCGGGCGGCAGGTCGTGCGCCTCCGGCGCCTGGCCCTCCATGGCGCCCGAGGAGCCGAGCAGGAAGGGGGTCTTGACCTCGGTCACGGAGAAATTCCGCCGCCAGCTGACTCCGAAATAGTCGCCCACCATCGTCTGCCAGCGCCGATGGGTCCGCTGGCAGGCGTCCCGGTACTGCGCCAGGTAGGCGGGCCCGACCAGGGCCGGGTCGTGGACCAGGAAGGGCCAGCACTGGGCGCCGGAGACGTTGGAGGTGGTGTTGGGCGGCAGGTCGGCGGCGTAGATCGTCACCCGCCCGCCCCGCTCCTGCAGCAGCCGCGCCGTCGCCAGGCCCACCGCGCCGCAGCCCAGCACCGCATAGGCCTTGTCCGCGCCCTGGAAGCCGATATCGACCGCCTGCTCAGACGTGCCCCAGGACAGGGTCATGCCGCCGCCGCCATGGCCGTAGTTGTGCACCAGCAGCTTGTCGCCCATCGGTTCGCCGCGCACGACATAGCCGGTCGGCCGGTGCGGCCGCAGACCCGCCACCACCCGGATCACCCGCTCGTACTCGACCCGGACCGGCGCCAGGTTCAGCCGCTCGGGAATGCTCGCCGGCGGCGTCTGGGCGCGCGCGCGCAGCGGCAGGCCGGCCACGGAGGCCCCCAGACCCGCGGCCAGCAGGCCGCTCAACTGTCGTCTGGTCGGCATGGCTCCCCCTCAGGCCGATGGCGCTCCAGCCAAGCTAGACGCCACCTCAGGGTTCGTCCATCGCACGCGTGTGGCGGGCGAGTGCCGCGTCGCGCCCTTACGACTCCTTCCCCCCTCGAGGGGGAAGGTGGGCCCCGCCAGGGGCTCGGAAGGGGGGCCGTGCATCGGATTTGGTTTCGTCAGGATCACCCAGGGACCGGCGCCGCCCCCCATCCGGCTCCTTACGTAGCCACCTTCCCCCTCGAGGGGGGAAGGGCCTCTATCTTTCCTGTTCTAGTGCCCCGCCCCCAGAAACCGCACGAAGGCCGGGCGGAAACCCAGGCGTTCCAGGATCGGCAGGACCACCGAGCCGCCGTTGTCGCCGTTGGTCAGCACCACCACCCCGTCGCCGGTAGCCCGGTCCAGGCAGGCGAAGGTGAAGACCCCCTCGTCCTTGCCGGTGTGCATCATCACCACCTGGCCGTCGAAGTCGTAGAGCTCCCAGCCCAGGCCGAAGCCGACGTCCGTGGGACAGAGCCTGGCCGCCTCGCCCGAGCACTCACGCCCCTTCAGGCTGACCTGCAGGCGCGAGCGTTCCCGGGCGACCGCCGGGCTCAGGCCCCGGTCGCGGAAGACCTGGCCCAGGAAGGCGGCGTAGTCGGAGGCCGTCGTATAGACGAGGTCGGCGGCGCTGAAATGCGTGCGGATCGTGGGCTTCAGCGGCAGGCCCGCGCCGTCGGTCGGCACGGCGATGCGCCCGGCGAACCAGGGCTTGCCGACGTAGGACGTGCTGCGCATGCCGGCGGGGACGAACAGGCTGGCCTGGGCCAGGTCCTCGAAGCGTTTGCCGGTCTTCTTCTCGGCATAGCGGGCGACGTAGTCGAAGCCTTCGCCCGAGTAGCCCCACTCGGCCCCCGGCGCGCGCAGGAACTTAAGCCCGTCCTTGCCGCGCCAGTTGGGAAAGCCGCTCCGGTGGCTGAGCGCCAGCCGCGCGGTCAGGGCCTTGGTGCGTTCGTCGCCCGCGATGTCCGGATCGGTCCACCAGCGCGCCATGGACTCGTCCAGATCGAGCTTGCCCGAGGAGACCAGGCGCAGGATCACTTCGGCGGTCAGCGGTTTGGTCAGGGAGGCGATGTTGTAGAGGGTGTCCGGCGTGGCGGGAACGCCTGGGCTCTGGGCGCCCCAGGCGGCGGCCATCACCACCCGCCCGCCCTTGAGCTGGGCGACCGAGACGCTGGGGACCTTCGCCTTGGCCATCAGGCCCGGCAGGTCGCGGTCCAGCGCCGCCCGTTCCGGCGACACGGCCATGGCATGGGGACGGCGCGGCGCGGCTGCGGCCGGCGCGACGGCGGCGCCCAGCAGGCATGCGGACAGGGCGAGCGATCTGAGCACGTGAAAATCCTCCCTCGCGACCGGGAGGCCGGCGCTTCGAAGAACAAGGTTCGCCGAAAGGCCGTCTGAAGGCGAGTTACATCGCGGTCAGACTTGCCAGCGTCGCAGCGCAGCCTAGTCTCCGCTCGGCAACCGATCGGGGGGAGACGAGTCCATGGTGTCCAGGCGCAACTTCCTCGGGGCGGCCGCGGCCACGCCCCTGATCGCGACGGCGGGGGTCGCCTCGGCCCAGGCGTCGGGCGTGAGCGGGCTGAAGTCCATGACCACGGGCGCCAAGCCGATCTCGGCCGAGGAGCGTCACGCCCGCATCGCCAAGGCCCAGCGGATCATGGGCGAGATGGGGATCGCCGCCCTGATCGCGGAATCGGGCACCAGCCTGGAGTACTTCACCGGAGTGCAATGGCGCCGCTCGGAGCGGACCACCTGCGCGGTGATCCCGGCCAGGGGCGAGATCGTCATCGTCACCCCCTTCTTCGAAGAGCCCTCGGTGCGCGAGACCTTGCAGGTCGGCGGCGACGTGCGGCCCTGGAACGAGCACGAGAGCCCGTTCGAGCGGATCGTCGGCGCCCTGAAGGACCGCGGGTCCTCGGGCGGCAAGCTGGCGATCGAGTCCACCACCCGCTTCTTCATCGTCGACGGCATCCAGAAGGTGTCCTCGGCCTGGCAGATCGTCTCGGGCGACCCGATCGTGCGCGCCTGCCGGCTGATCAAGTCCCCGGCGGAGCTGGCCCTGATGCAGGCGGCCAGCGACGTGACCATGGCGGCCTACCGCTACGTCTACGGCCGGGTGCAGGCCGGCATGCGCCCGCGCGAGATCGGGGCGATGATGGACGAGGCGACGGCGGCCCTGGGCGGCGCGCCCGAGTTCTCGCTGGTGCTGCTGAACGAGGCCTCGGCCTATCCGCACGGCTCCCATCAGCCCCAGACGGTCAAGGACGGCGGGGTGGTGCTGATGGACTGCGGCTGCACCGTGCACGGCTACCAGTCCGACATCTCGCGCACCTGGGTGCACGGAACCGCCAGCGCCAACCAGCGCAAGGTTTGGGACACGGTCAAGCGCGGCCAGGAGATCGCCCTGGAGACGGCGAAGATCGGCGTCCCTACCGGCAAGCTCGACGACGCGGTGCGCGCCTACTACGAGCGCGAGGACTGGGGCCCCGGCTACAGGCTGCCCGGCCTGTCGCACCGCACCGGCCACGGCATCGGCATGGACGGGCACGAGCCGTCCTATCTGGTGCACGGCGACGAGACGCCGCTGCAGGCCGGCATGTGCTTCTCCGACGAGCCGGGGATCTACATCCCGGGCCAGTTCGGCATCCGGCTCGAGGACTGCTGGTACATGACCGACGCGGGTCCGAAGCTGTTCTCGGGCCTGGCCAAGTCGCTGGAAGACCCGATCTAGACAGCCCGGAGGGCGGCCATGTTCGACCTTTCCCGTCGCGCCCTGCTGGCGGCCGGCGCGACCCCCGCCCTGCCGCTCGGCCGCTGGATCCAGCCCGATCTGGTCCTGACCAATGGCCGGTTCTGGACCGGCGACGCCACAGCCCCCGAAGCCCAGGCCATCGCCATCGCCGGCGAGCGCATCCTGGCGGTCGGACCGGCCGAGCGGATCGCGGCCCTCGCAGGGCCGACTGCCCGTCGTGTCGATCTCGGCGGCAAGCGGGTCACGCCCGGCTTCTACGACGCCCACGCCCACCCGGTGGAGTCGGGGGTGGATCACCTGCTCAAGGTGGCCTGCGACAGCAGTTCGCTCGACGCCATCCTGGCCGCGATTCGGGCCCGGGCGGCCACAACGCCCGCGGGCCAGTGGGTGGTGGGTTTCCTCTACGACGACGCCAAGACGCCGCGGCCGCTCAACCGCGCCGATCTGGACGCCGCCGCACCGGCCCATCCGGTCCTCGTCGTTCACCGGGGCGGCCACACCGGCTTCGTCAACTCCCTGGCCTATGCCGCGGCGGGCGTGAGCGAGACCACGCCCGATCCGCCCGGAGGCCGCTATTTCCGCGACGAGGCGGGCCGGCTCAACGGTCGGGTCGGCGACGCAGCCAAGACGCGCTTCGATGAGCTCTCGGACCGCAAGGTCACGCGCGAGGACTGGCGCCGGGGCGCGGCCCTGATCTCGAAGATGTTCACCGCCAAGGGCGTGACCTCGGCGGTCGACGCCGCGGGCCTTCCCGAAGGCCTCGCCGGCTATTTCGACGCCCACGAGGCGGGCGAGCTGCGCACGCGCATCTCCTGCAACATCTTCGTCGACTTCGTGCCGAAGCTGATGGCGGCAGGCGTCCGCACCGGCTTCGGCGACGACTGGGTGCGCATCGGCGCTCAGAAACAGTTCGCCGACGGCTCGATCTCCGAGCGCACGGCCTGGATGTCCGAGCCCTATCTGGACATGCCGGGCAAGTTCAACGGCCTGCAGACCACCCCGCGCGAGGAGCTGTACGCGAAAGCGAAGGCCGCGCACCTGGCCGACTGGCAGCTGGGCATCCACGCCAATGGCGACCTTGCCATCGACGAGGTCCTGGGCGTGTTCGAGCAGCTGCAGCGTGAGGCGCCGCGCAAGGACCCCCGCTTCCGCATCGAGCACTGCACCCTGCTCAACGACAGCCTGATCGCGCGCATGAAGGCGGTGGGCGCGATCCCGATCCCCTTCGCGGGCTACGTCTACTTCCACGGCGACGTGATGCACTTCTACGGCCAGGCGCGGACCCAGCACATGTTCGCCATGCGCCAGCTGATCGACGCGGGGCTGAGCCCGCCGAGCTCCTCGGACTACACCGCCAGCCCCTCGGACCCGATGATGTGGCTGCAGAGCCAGGTCACCCGCACCGACTTCCACGGCGAGACCTGGGGGGCGGCGCAGAAGATCACGGTGGCCGAGGCCCTGGTCTGCGGCACGGCGAACGGCGCGCGCTCCACCTTCGCCGAGAAGGACCGCGGCACGCTGGAGCCCGGCAAGCTGGCCGACCTGGTGGTCTGGGACCGCGACCCGCTCACCGCCGACCCGCACAGCCTGATCGAGATCAAGCCCGAACGGGTGATGACCGGCGGCCGCTGGGTGTTCGAGAGCTGAGGCGCATGAAACCACGATCCATGAGGCCCGTTCAGGCCTTGGGCGCTGTGGGCGCCTTGTTGCTTCTGCCGGGCGCGGCGCCGGCCGAGCGGCCGCTCATCCAGATCGAGGACGTCGCGCGCTTCTACCGAATCTACGACGCGGCCGGCGGCCACCCCAGCGCCGAACAGCTGCAACGCGACTACCTCGACGCCGGGTCGGAGGGACTGCATACCCTCGCCCGGCTTCGCAACGTCACCGGCGTCCGCATGGCCGACACCCTGGCCCGCAATCCCGCCATCTATGCCGACGCCAAGCGGTGCATGGCGGTGCTGCCGCGCGGGCGCGAGCGCCTCAGGACCGCGCTGCGCCGGCTGGGCGAGCTCTACCCGGCCGCCCGCTTCCCGCCGGTGACCATCGCGGTCGGCCGCGGCAAGCCCGTCGGCGTCGGCAGTCCGGTCTCGGGCGTGATGATCGGCCTGGAAGCCCTGTGCGGCGTGAAATACTTCGACGCCGATATGGAGGACCGCTTCGTGCACGTGGTCGCCCACGAGTACGTCCACGTTCAGCAGGTCCGCGCCCTGGTCGATGACGAACATCCCACGGTGCTGGAGGCGTCGCTGATCGAGGGCGCGGCGGAGTTCATGGCCGAGATGATCTCGGGCGGCGTGTCCGATCCGGGCGTCTGGGCCGAGGCCCGGGGCCGCGAGACTGAGATCGAGACCGCCTTCGTGCCCGACGAGGACAAGACCGACGTCTCGCGCTGGCTCTACAACGGCACCATCGAGAAGCCCGGCGACCTCGGCTACTGGGTCGGCTACCGCATCGTGAAGGCCTACTATCAGCACGCCCGCGACAAGCGCCGGGCCATCCGCGAGATCCTGGAGATGCACGACCCGAAGGCGTTCCTGGCGAAGAGCGGTTGGCGTCCGGGGATCCGGCTCAAGTGAAACTCGAGCATGTCCCCCCGCGAGCGGGGGGACCGCCTCGTGCGAGGCACGAGGCAGGGGGCAAGTGTATCGGGGCGCCACGATGAGTGATTTCGTTTGTCAGAATAGAGCGCCGACCCGCGCCACATCCTGAAACACGACGCCTTCAGGCCTCTGCGCCCAGATACACATGCCCCCCCGGTCGCTTCGCGACCTGTCCCCCCGCTCGCGGGGGACGGGGCCGGTGACTTCATCCCGCGTCCACCGCGTCCTTCAGCTTGGCCAGGAACACCGTCAGGGCCTCCTGCGGGTCCTCGATGTCCTCGGTCAGCACCTCGATGCCCCATTCGCCGAGCACCGCCTCCTGCACCGGGTTGGGCGTGGCCATGAACACGTAGGAGCGCGGACGGTCCGCCTCGCGGCCCGAGCGCCGCCAGATCTGCCACAGGCGGTGCAGCAGGAGGCGAATGTTCAGGTCGGACAGGGAATAGCCCACGAACAGGATCGGCCGCGCCAGGGCGTCGGATCGGAAACGCACGTCCAGGGGCGAGTCGAAGGTCAGGCGGTTGAAATAGTCGGTCTCGCCCAGCACCAGCGAGGCGTCGTCGGCGAAGTCGCCGTGGAACTTGATGATCTGGGTCTGGCCCGGCTCGACCTTGGCCAGGTCGCGCACATTGATGACCTTGGTGAAGCGGCGCTTGTGCAGCCGGTAGGCCACCTCGAGATTGTTGTCGTAGTTGGTGGTGTAGATGATCGGAAAATCCAGCTCGACGATCAGGCTGTGGATCTTCGAATCCCGAACCTTGGTCTCGGACACGCTCCACTTGCGATCCATCCAGCTGCGCAGCGGTCCGATCGAGCCCTCGCGGATGCGGTAGTACTCGGCCAGCGTCTGGTAGTTGGCCTGGTTCTCCTCCATGCCCTCGATGCCGAGCTGGTCCTTGACGTGGTTCATCAGCTCGCGCCAGGACGGCAGGCCCACGGACATGGACACGCCCGCCCCGGCGAACAGCATCGCCCGATGCTCGCGGATCTCGCGCGCCAGTTCGTGGATGGCCGAGTGGACGCCCACGCCGCTCCTGCGTTTGGGGCCGTTTCCGGGTCGTTTGTCCGCCAAGCTGGTCTGCCCTTTGTCTACGGGGCTGAACTCGCATGTTCGCGGGCGTCGTTCCAGTCCTGAGGGGCCGTTCGTCGCGGTGCTGTGGACGCGGCGCGGCAAGTCGATAAGACTAAAAGTTCGAATTGTGGGGACTATTTGAAATGAAGCGCCTGATGCTCCGCGCCGCCGCGATCGGCGTCCTGGCCCTCACCGCCGGATCCATCGTTCAGGCCCAATCCGTGCCGGCCGAAAACGCGAAGTACGGAGCCTGGGGTTTCGACCTTACCGGTCAGGACAGGTCCACCAGGCCCGGCGACGACTTCTTCCGCTACGCCAACGGGGCCTGGGACGACCGCACGCCGATCCCCTCGGACCATGTCCGCTATGGCGTCGACTATGTATTGAGCGACACCGCCGAGGCGCGGGTGCGCAGCATTCTGGAAGGCGGATTCGACATCCCCGGACCGGCCGGGGTCGAGGCGGGCAAGATCCGCGCCTTCTACAGCAGCTATCTCGACGAGAAGCGCGCCAACGCCCTCGGCGCAAAACCCATCTCCGCGGACCTGGCGCTGATCAGGGCCGCCAAGGGCCGGGGCGAGATCGCCGCCCTGATGGGTCGCCGCGACGGTTCTCAGGCCTCGATGTTCCGCCTGTCCATCAACGCCGATCTGAAGGACCCCGGTCACTACGCCGTCTACACCGGCCAGGGCGGCCTGAGCCTGCCGGACCGCGACTACTATCTGGCGCCCGCCTTCGCCGAGAAGAAGAAGGCCTACCAGGCCTATGTCGCGAAAATGCTGGGGCTCGTCGGCTGGAAGAATCCGGACGCCGCCGCCAGGGCCGTGGTCGAGATGGAGACCCGCATCGCCGAGGCCAGCTGGACCCGCGCGGAGGGGCGCGACCCCAACAAGAACTACCATCCGATGCAGCTGGCGGAGCTGGAAAAGGCCGCACCCGGCTTTGCCTGGCGGCGCTGGCTGACGGCGGCCGGCCTGGGGAGCGTGGACCGGGTGATCGTAGGCCAGGACACCGCCGTTCCGAAGATCGCCCAGGTGTTCACCGCCACGCCGCTCTCGACCCTGAAAGCCTGGTGCGCCTTCAACCTGGCCGACCGGAGCGCGCCCTTCCTCTCCAAACCCTTCGTCGACGCCAACTTCGAATTCCGTTCCAGGACCCTGCGGGGACAGTCCGAACTCCAGCCGCGCTGGAAGCGCTCGGTCGCCGCGGTCAACGGCGGCATGGGCGAGGCCGTGGGTCAGGTCTATGTCGCGAAGTATTTCCCACCGGAGGCCAAGGCCAAGATCGACGCCCTGGTGGAGGAACTGCGGGTGTCGCTCGGCGAGCGGATCGATCACCTGGCCTGGATGAGCCCGGAGACCAAGACCAAGGCGCGGGCGAAACTGGCCCAGTTCCACGTCAAGATCGCCTACCCGAACCGCTGGCGCGACTATTCCGCGCTCAAGATCAGCGCCGTCGACCTGACCGGCAATGTCCGCCGCGCCAACCTGTTCGAATGGCGCCGCCAGGTGAAGCGCATGAACGGGCCGGTGGACAAGCAGGAGTGGGGCATGACACCCCAGACCGTGAACGCCTATTACAACTCCACCCAGAACGAGATCGTCTTCCCCGCGGCCATCCTGCAGCCGCCCTATTTCGATCCGGATGCGGATCCCGCGGTCAACTACGGCGGCATCGGCGGGGTGATCGGCCACGAGATGACCCACGGCTTCGACGATCAGGGCCGCAAGTTCGATGGTCTCGGGGTGCTGAGCGACTGGTGGAGCGTGCAGGACGCCAGGCTTTTCGAAGCGTCGGCCAAGGTGCTGGGCTCACAGTTCGACAGTTACGAACCCTTCCCGGGCGCCCATGTGAAGGGCGAGCTGACCATGGGCGAGAACATCGCCGATCTGGGCGGCATCCTGGTGGCGCTGGACGCCTATCATCGCTCGCTGCACGGCAAGCCGGCGCCGGTGATCGACGGGCTGAGCGGCGACCAGCGTTTCTTCCTGGCCTACGCCCAGTCCTGGCGTGACAAGGGCCGCGAGGACACCGTGCGCCAGCAGCTGGTGTCCGACCCCCACTCCCCGGAGAAGTACCGGGTCAACGGCATCGTGCGGAACGTGGACGCCTGGTACGCGGCCTTCGACGTGAAGCCCGGCGACAAGCTGTATCTCGCGCCGGATCAGCGGGTGCGGATTTGGTAGGCCCTTACTTCGGCGCCTCGCATTGGCCGTCGTGCAGGACGCTGGCGCCGGCGCGTTCGGCCTCGCAGCTGTTGTTGTAGGTCCGCGCGTCGCAGCCGCAGACCGGCTTGACCAGGTGCGGGCACATCTGCGGACGGGTTTTGCAGATCCCGCCCGCGTCGGGCATGCGGCAGGTTCCGGGCGCGATCACGCAAACATCGCCCGCGCCGCACTGTAGCGCAGCGATCCCGGCGCAGGTCTTGCCGTGGCGCGGCGGGGCCGGGTCAGCCGGCGCGGTCCCGCAGGCGGCCGTGAAGGCCAGGGCCAGGACGGCGATCAGGCTGTACGGCAGGCGCATGGCGGCTTCCTGTGGGGGCGGGAGAACAACAAGCCCGGACCACACGCATTCTGCCGTAACTAGAGCGTCCTGGCCACGCGGAACCCCAAGGTGGTGTGCCGAAGCGAGGTCGGGGCCCCGCGACGGTGAGCCGAGCGGGCGACCCTGAGATCCATGTCCCAGGAACCGCCACGCGCAATGTGCCGACCACAGTCCCCGGACCGCCACGCAGAGCCGTCGGCGGGCGCGCCCTCATAGTTGGCGCTCCAGCAGTCTTCAGTCCAATTCATGACGTCGCCAAGCATATCGTAGAGGCCGAACGGGTTCGGCGCAAAACTCCCGACCGGCGACGTAAATGCATACCCGTCGCGGCACGCTCGATTCACGTCGGTATCGCCAGGATGCCGCTCTCCATATTCCAGATCACCAAGATTGGTGTAGCGGCAGAGCTCCCGCGGACTGTCGCCGCCGTAACGCGCCGTCGTGGTTCCCGCGCGCGCCGCGTATTCCCACTCGGCCTCCGTCGGCAGGCGGTAGGCGTGCCCCGTCCTTTTGCTCAACCAGGCCACATAGGCCTGCGCATCATCCCAGCTGACACAGACGACCGGGTCTCTTCCGGTCTGCGGAAATCCCGGAGAACGCCAATTGCCGTTCACCGCAATGAAAACGGAGCCGGACGGATTGAGCGTCGTGCAGCCATCGGGGTCCGGCCGGTGGGTCTCCGCCACAAACAGGGCGTACTCGTCCCGCGTCACGTCAAATCTGGCGATTGCGAGCCTGTACCGGATCGTGACCGAATGCTGCGGTATCGCATGTCCGCGCGCTTGATCGGGTACATTCTCGCGCGCTTCTTCCCCCTCCGGCGTCCCCATGGCGAACTTGCCCTGCGGCAGCACCACCATTTCGGGGCAACCGCTCGAACAGTCGCGGAACGACGTTGCGGGAGCAGCCGTTCTGGCCCGCGCCGGCGAGAGAGTAGTCATCCAGCCGAACAGAATGCACGAAACAGCGAGAAGTATGCCTATTCGCCGGGTCATGATGCCGAACCAACGCGCATGTCATTCACCACTTGTCTGAAGTCGACTTCACTGGATTTGACCAAATCCCAGGTGCGGCATCACGTTGTTAAAGCCCTCGCACTTGCCGACATCTTGCTGCAGGACGAGACGTTTTCCGAATGCATTATTGTCACGATCATAGTGCCTGCCGGGCATGACCCCCGGGGATTCCCGTGAAGTTGCCGGACCGACTCTGAACCTTGACAAATCGGCCAATGTTCGCTATTTGTTCCCGTTGTTTTGTGGTCTTTGACACCGTGGATTGATCCGTCGGGAGGCGCCGTCGCCACCCATCCCCCTATGGCCGTCGTCCCCGGGTCTCCGGTGCTGTGCGCCCCGAGGATAACGTCCATAGGTCGGAGATCGCCGCCCCCCGCCACCGATAATACGGATGATTTACGGTGATTTACGGCGGCGCCCCTCGGAACAGCTCCGGCCGTTTCGCCCGCAGCGCCCAGCCCAACGCTACGGTCTTCATGTCCCGGACCTCGCCCCGGTCGAGCATGCCGGCCAGCTCGGCGAGCGCCATCTCCACCACCTCGATATCCTCGTGCTCGCCCTCCACGCCCCCGCCCTGCCCGCGCCGCTTCGCGGCCGTGTAAGGCGCGAGGTACAGGACGATGCGCTCGGTCGTGATCCCCGGGCTGGACCAGGCCTCGGCCACTGGCTCCAGGGCGCCGAGATCGACCCCCGCCTCCTCCATGGCCTCGCGCCGGGCGCAGGTCTCCGGCGCCTCGTCGCCGTCGAGCATGCCCGCGATGGCCTCCAGCACGCTCGCCTCGCCGGCCTTGTAGATCGCGGGCGCCCGGGGCAGACGCACCAGCAGCGCCATGCGCCGCTCAGCGTCGTAGGGCAACACCGCGGCGGCCCGGCCATGATCCAGGATCTCTCGCGTGATCGTCTCGCCGGCGTCGCCGGTCAGGGTGGCGACCACTACCTTGAGCCAGCCCTTGTAGGCGGTGCGCACGCTGTCCAGACGCTGGGCCATGAAATCTCCTGTCGGGCTCGCCATATGGACCCGAAGGCGGCGGGCGGCGAAAGAGGCTTTCGGTGGAGATCGTTCTTGGCGTCGCGGCCGTTCTGGCCCTGATCCTGTGGCTGGTCCGCCGACGGGCCTCGGACCCGAAGAAGCGCGGCGGCTTCATGATCGCGGCGGCCTTCCTGCTGGGCCTCGGCCACGTCATGGACCCGCCCGCTGAGCGGGTGATCGAAGCCAAGGCGAAGAAGCCGGCGCCCCGGCCCGGCGCGGGCGATCCGCCCGACACCTGAGCGTCCGTCGCGGACGTATGCGACACCGCTCGGGATTGCCTGCGACCGCGCCGCAGACCATACCCGGACGAGCTCCGAATCGTTTCAAAGTCACGCGTACATGGCCGATCCCCAACCCCAGCGCTCCCTGTT
Source organism: uncultured Caulobacteraceae bacterium (assembly GCA_964432415.1). Classification (GTDB taxonomy): domain Bacteria; phylum Pseudomonadota; class Alphaproteobacteria; order Caulobacterales; family Caulobacteraceae; genus JAFECT01. The sequence goes on along the minus strand of CAYSNW010000077.1, from coordinate 95 downwards.
CGACGACCCGCCCGAAGCCGAGGCCGAAGCCCCGCGGGCGCCCGAACCCGCGCTGCAGCCGCAGGCCCCGGTCGCGCCGCCCGCCGCGGCCCAGC
>CAYSNW010000076.1:0-15678 GCA_964432415.1 uncultured Caulobacteraceae bacterium | reverse complement strand
AGCCCGACAGGCCGCCGCCCTGGCGCAGGGTGCGGATGCGGTCGCGCCGGCCGGTCAGAATCTTGTGCGGATAGGCCTGGTGGCCCACGTCCCAGATCACGATGTCCTTCGGCGTATCGAAGACGTGGTGCAGGGCCACGGTCAGCTCGACGACGCCCAGGCCCGCGCCCAGGTGCCCGCCGGTCTGGGACACGGCGTCGATGGTCTCCGCGCGCAGGTCCTGCGCCAGCTGCTTCAGATCGGGAAGGGAGAGGCTGCGGGTGTCCGCAGGGGTCTGGACCGTGTCCAGAAGCGGCGTTTCGACGACCATGAACTCTTCTTTCGCTCCCGGCGAACGGCCCCGGGATCAGGTCCTGCGCTGTAGCACGAAGTCGACGCTGGCTCTCAGGAATTTGGCGTCTTCGCCGAACAAATCCAGATGCCTGGGCGCCTGTTCCGCCAGGATATTCACCCGTTCCCGGGCCGCTTCCAGGCCCAGCAGGGTGACGAAGTTGGCCTTGCCCTTGGCCGCGTCCTTGCCCTTGGCCGCCTTGCCCAGCAGATCCTCGTCGCCCTCGACGTCCAGCAGGTCGTCGACGATCTGGTAGGCCAGGCCCAGGTCGTTGGCGAACATCATCAGGGCCTGGCGTTCCGGCTCGGGCGCGTCGGCGATCACCAGCGGAATCTCGAAGGCGAAGGCGATCAGGGCCCCGGTCTTCAGCCGCTGCATGCGCGCCACCCCGCCCAGGTCCTCGCGCACGCCCAGAAGGTCGATCATCTGACCCCCGGCCATGCCGCGGGCGCCCGAGGCTATGGCCAGCTTCCGGACCAGTTCGGAGCGGATGTACGGGTCCTCGTGGGTGTCGGGGTGGGCCATGATCTCGAAGGCCGCGGTCTGCAGCGCGTCGCCCACCAGCACCGCGGTCGCCTCGTCATAGGCCTTGTGCACGGTGGGGCGGCCCCGGCGCAGGTCGTCGTCGTCCATGCACGGCAGGTCGTCGTGGACCAGGGAATAGGCGTGGATGCATTCCAGCGCGCAGGCCGCGCGCAGCACCGGGCGCTCCTCCACATCGAACAGCCGCGCCGCCTCGATGGCGAAGAAGGGTCTGAGCCGCTTGCCGGGCCCCAGGGCGGCGTAGCGCATCCCCTCGGTCAGCCGCTGTTCGGGACCATCGGCGCGGGGCAGCAGCTGGTCCAGGGCCACGGTGACCAGGTCGGCGGTCTCGATCACCCGCTGGGCGACGATCTCCAGCGGCGACAGGGCGGCCACCGCTCTCATCGCGAGCGCTCCCGGCGGGGGCCTGGAGGGACAGGGTTCACGAGAACTCGGCCGGTTCGACGGACTTGGCCTCGCCGCCCTGGCCGACGACGATCTTCTCCACGCGAAGGCGCGCGGCCTCGAGCTTGGACTGGCAGTGCGCCTTCAGGCGCGCGCCGCGCTCGTACATCTCGATCGACTTCTCGAGGTCCGTCTGGCCCGACTCCAGGTCGGAGACGATCCTCTCGAGCTGGGCGAGCGCCTCCTCGAACGAGAGGCCGGCGATGTCGGGCGCGTCGGTCATGGAGATTCGAGAGTCTCGGGGTGGGGTCGGCGGCAAACTAGACGGGCGTTCGGAGCGGAGCAACGCACAAGCACGGTTAATCGCGGCGCCCGCCACAGGGGCGCGAACTCAGCGCTTTTCGAAGCGGCGCTGGGACCAGTACCGGTAGCCCTCGTTCAGGGTCAGCTTCCAGCCGTGACGCTGCAGCGCCATGCCGATCATGGAGTTGAAGAAGCCGTGGGCGAGGACCAGCACGTCCTGTCCCTCCGCCGCCAGGGCCATCAGCCGTTGGGCCGCGGCCTCGGCCCGGACCTTGGCCTCGGCGAAGGTCTCCTGACCCTCGTTGTGGTCGAACAGCCACCACCAGATCCGGGCGTAGAAGCCCCACATGCGCGGCGACAGCCGGATCCACGCCGGGAAGTGCGGCGGCGGCAGCGGCGCCTCGATGAACATGACATCGGGGGTGACGTTGCGCGCGCCCGCGGCGGCGCGGGCGGTCTCGATGGCGCGCTGGCGGGTGGAGCAGAACACCGCCCCGGCGCCGGCGGCCAGTTTCTTCAGGTGCGCCGGCGGGGTCTGGCCCTCCAGCAGGCCGCCCTCCTCGTAGCGGCCCCACCAGTCGCGATAGCCGTCGGAGGTCAGCTTGCACTTGCGCGACAGGGCCGGCTCGCCGTGACGCACCAGCACGATGGCGCCGGGCCGGACGGCGACGGGCGCGGTCCCGGTCGGGACCGGGGCGTCCAGCGGCTTGGTGTCGAGGGTGTCGATCGCCATCCCCTGTGAAACGCGCTCCCCGAGCCCTCTGTCCATACGGCCGCGCCTCAGCTGCTCTGCAGGGCCCGGACGTGCGCGACGGCCGAACGGCCGAGCGCCTCAAGGTCGTAGCCGCCCTCGAGGGAGGAGACAACCCGACCGCCGGCCGAAGCCTTCGCGGCCTCGACTATGGCCCGAGTCGCCCAGGCGTAGTCCTCCGCCTCCAGGGACTGGTGGGCCAGCGGGTCGCGCCGATGGGCGTCGAAGCCGGCCGAGATCAGCACCAGGTCGGGCGCGAACACGTCCAGCGGGGCCATCAGCCGCTCGGAAAAGGCCTGCCGCCACAGCTCGCGCGGCGCATGCGGCGGCACCGTGGCGTTGGCGATGTTGCCCACCCCGGTCTCGCTCTCGGTCCCCGTGCCCGGATACAGCGGCGACTGGTGGATCGAGCCCAGGAACAGGCTCTCGTCCGCCTCGAAGGCCGCCTGGGTGCCGTTGCCGTGGTGGACGTCGAAGTCGATCACCGCCACCCGCGCGAGCCCCGCCGCCTGGGCCGCGCGCGCGGCGACCGCGACCGAGGAGAAGATGCAGAATCCCATGGACCGGTCGGGCTCGGCGTGGTGGCCCGGCGGACGCACGGCGCAGAAGGCCCGCTCCAGGTCACCCCTGGCCACCGCCTGGACGGCGGCCACCACCGCGCCGGTCGCCAGCCGCGCCGCCCGGATCGAGCCGGGCGACAGCACGGTGTCGGCGTCCAGCATGGTTGAACCGGTCTTGGGCGCCGCCGCCAGGATGCGGCGGACGTGCGCGGCCGGATGCACCCGTTCCAGGTCGGCGGTCTCGGCCTCCTGCGCCGCGTGGCGTTCCAGGTCGAGGCCGTCGGCATCGTCGAGCGCCGCCAGCACGGCGGCCAGCCGCTCAGGCCGCTCGGGGTGCCCCGCGCCGGTGCGGTGCTCGAGCATGTCGGGGTGGGTGTAGAAGCCGATCGCCATCGACTCAGTCTAGCCGCCCCCAGCTTCGGCGACAGGTGCTTTTCTCGGGCGCGATCCCGCCTTATGGGCTTCAACCATGACCGTGGCCATCCGCATTGCAGGGCCCGCCGACGCGCCTGCCCTGGCGCGACTGGCGAGCGACACCTTCACCGAGACCTTCGGGACGCTGTATCCGCCAGAGGATCTGCAGGCGTTCCTGGCGGAATCCTACGCCGTCCCCGCGCTCGTCGAGGAGCTCTGCGATCCGGACCAGCGCTGGTGGATCGCCGAGGAGGACGGCCGCGCCGTCGGCTACGCCCAGGCCGGCCCCTGCGCCCTGCCCCACGCCGACGCCGTGCCCGCCAACGGGGAGCTGAAGCGCCTCTATGTGCTCGCCACCCACCAGAAGACCGGCCTGGGGCGCGACCTGTTCGAGCAGGTCCTGACCTGGATCGGCGAGGCCTTCGAGGGCCCGATCTGGATCGGGGTCTGGAGCGGCAACCACAAGGCCCTGCGGTTTTACGGCGGCTGGGGCTTCGAACCCTGCGGCGGCTACGAGTTCCCGGTGGGGCAGACGCGGGACCAGGAGTTCATTCTCCGGCGCGGGTGATCGCCGCTTTACGGCGGGCGGCGGTGTGCGCATCCTCGCTTTCGGGGAATGGGGGCTTCATGTCGATCAGACTGATCCTGGCGGCCTGCGCGACACTGGTTGCGGCGACAGCCGCCCATGCGGCGGATGAGAAGCCCTCGTCTGACGAGGTGGCCAAGGCTCGGGCTCGCGCCGAGCGGATGATCGTCTCCGCCAACGCCTCCGATGTCTTCGAATACGTCGCGGCCGACGACATTCCGACCGTCCGGCATCGGGCCAGCGGTATGATCTGCGGTTTCGGTGACGCGCCATCGGATCACCTTGCCATCGCCCAGTCCGGCCTGCCGCGCGGCGACGATGTGGCCTGCTACGCCCGGATCGAGGATTTCCGAATCGAGCGCTTCGCCACGCGCAAGGCTGTCGGCATGACCCTCGATCAGGCCAGCGCGAGCTGCGAGAGACGCGTGCGCGCGAACCATCAGGACGCCAGACCGCTTGCCGGCGACGGTATGCTGGGGACCACCTTTCACGCCGCTACCGGTTATCCGGACGTTCGGACTTATCGCTTCGAATTCAGAGACCGCGGCAAACCCCAGGTCACTCAGTGTTCCGTCGTGATTGTACGGGACTGGGTCATCGAGGTGGACGTCAGCGGCCCGGGGGACGATGCGCAATCGGTCGACCTTTTCAGCGGCGTGGACGTGCTCGCCATCCTTGGCGCGATCCTGGATCCGTCCGGCCCGGCGGAGACCGGGACAAAGCCCTAGCCGCCCGCCGGCGCCTCAGGGCGCTTTATTCTCGCCGCGATCCGGTCCAACACTGCGGGCTCCGGGGGGACACTTCATGCGCAAGTCCATACTGATCGCCGCCGCGGCCATGGCCGTCGCCACCGCGGCCTTCGCCGCCGACGCGCCACCCGATCCCGCCGACGTGGCCAGGGCACGCGCCGAGGCCGACGCGATGATCGCCCGCGCCAAGGCCGGCGACGTCTTCGAGAACGCCACCGAGGACGCGGGCGTGAGGGTCCGTCACAAGGGCAGCGGCATGACCTGCGGCTTCGACGGATCCCCCGACGACTCCGTGACCGTGTTCAACTCCGGCCTGCCGCGCGGCGACGACGTGGGCTGCGAGAGCAAGATCCTCGACCTGAAGGTATCGTTCTACGCCACGAAATTTCCGCAGCCGATGACGGTGGACCAGGCCACGGCCTACTACGTCGACAGCATCCGGCGCGTCCATCCGGAGGCCAAGCCGTTCACCGGCAGCGCCGCGGACCTCAGCATCGGCGGCGACGACGGCGCGGCGTTCCCGCCCATCCGCACCGCCCGTTTCGTGATCGTGATCGATGGCAAGCGCTACTACTCACGCCTGTCGGTGGCGGTGGTGAAGGGCTGGGTGATCGAGGAACGGGTGACCGGCCCCGAGGACAAGGCCACGGAGGCCGACCTGATGGGCGGCCTGTTCATGCTGAGCGCCGTCAACGACGTGCACGGCGGCGACCTGATGAAAAAAGCGCCCTGATCGGCGCGCGCCGCCATGCTAGCCTGACCCCATGTTCCTGCGCCTGTTCACCGAGCTTCGCGACGCCAAAGTCCCGGTCTCGCTCAAGGAGTACCTGGCCCTGATGGAGGCCATGGACCGGGAGGTGATCGGCCGCCAGGTCGAGGACTTCTACTTCCTGTCGCGCGCCATCCTGGTGAAGGACGAGAAGAACCTCGACAAGTTCGACCGCGTCTTCGGCCACGTCTTCAAGGGCCTGACCAACCTGGAGGAAAGCCTGCTGGCCGAGATTCCGGCCGAGTGGCTCAAGCGGCTGAACGAACGCTTCCTGACCGAGGAGGAGAAGGCCCAGATCGAGGCCATGGGCGGCTTCGAAAAGCTGATGGAGGCGCTGAAGCAGCGGCTGGAGGAGCAGAAGGGACGCCACGAGGGCGGATCCAAATGGATCGGCACCGCCGGCACCTCGCCCTTCGGCGCCTACGGCTACAATCCCGAGGGCGTGCGCATCGGCCAGGAGAGCTCGCGCCAGGGTCGGGCCGTGAAGGTCTGGGACAAGCGCGAGTACAAGAACCTCGACGACTCCGTCGAGCTGGGCACCCGCAACATCAAGGTGGCGCTACGGCGCCTGCGCCGCTGGGCGCGCGAGGGCTCGCCCGACGAACTAGACGTCCCTGAGACCATCGACGCCACCGCCCGGCACGGTTACCTCGACATCCAGCTCAGGCCCGAGCGGCGCAACACGGTCAAGGTGCTGCTGCTGCTCGACATCGGCGGCTCGATGGACGCCCACATCAAGCTCTGCGAGGAGCTGTTTTCCGCGGCCAAGACCGAGTTCAAGAACCTGGAGTTCTACTACTTCCACAACTGCCTCTACGAGGCGCTGTGGAAGGACAACCGCCGCCGTCACGACGAGAAGCAGTCCACCTGGGACGTGCTGCACCGCATCCCCCACGACTGGAAGATCGTCTTCGTCGGCGACGCTTCGATGAGCCCCTACGAGATCGCCATGCCCGGCGGCTCGGTCGAGCACTGGAACGAGGAGGCCGGCGCCGTCTGGCTGCAGCGCGTCGTCGACATCTACGAGAAGGTGGTGTGGCTCAACCCTACCCCCGAACGCTTCTGGAACTACAGCCAGTCGACCCAGATGATCCAGGAACTGCTCGGCCAGCGCATGTTCCCGCTGACCATCGAGGGCCTGGACCGGGCCATGCGGGAACTGGGGCGGTAGCGCCACCCAATTCCTCCCCTTCAGGGGAGGGGGACCGCGGAACGCGGTGGAGGGGCCTTGGCCGGATGCAGACCCCACCATCGCGTCATCTGGAGTAAGCCCCTCCACCAAACTTCGTTTGGTCCCCCTCCCCTGAAGGGGAGGAGCTAGGGGGGCCGCCTACGCCCGGCGGTCGTAGTCGTCCCTGCGCTTGCCGCGGAACATGTCCTTGACCGAGCCCCAGAAGTTCTGGGTCTTGCCCTCGACCTGCTGGGCCTTGCCTTCCGCCTGCATCTTGGAGTCGCCGAGCACATGGCCCAGGCCTTCCTTCATCTGGCCGGCGAGCTTCTTGCCCGAGCCTTCGATGCGATCACTGTCGACCATGGTCGTATCTCCGATTTCCGGCGCGAGAGCCTGCGCCTCATCGGATTGAACGGCCGAGGTTGGCCGCCTGTTCCGTCCAAAGATCAGAGGCTTAGCTGAGCCAAGGGAAGGTGAAAGCCGGAGCGCCGGGGCGTCAGGCCCGTCCGTACCGCTGACGCCAGTCTTCCAGGGCCTGCGCCAAATCTGACGGAGAGAGGCTCCACACCCCGCCGATGACCTGCTCGCGGACAACGCCGTCCGGCCAGCGCGCCCGGTACGCCACGGCCTGAATGCTGGGCGTCAGGTCGGTGAGATGGATCGTTTCGATCACACGCCAGGGGACCCGGAGATTCTTGCCGTCGGCGCGGTGCACGAACCCCTCGGGGTCCAGCTTCAGGACCGGAGGGTAGACGGCGCGAAGCACACCCCACACCGTTGCGCCCAACGCTCCCAGAACGACCCACGCGGGGAGGCGTGCGCCCCCTACCCAGAACAGGGCGCCGGCCAGGCCAACGCCCATCAACATCGTCGCCGCGATCGCGGTCGCCCTCAGTCGCGAGCCTCGAATGATGAGGGTCTGTTCCACCCTCACGCCCGGCCGTACCGTTGGCGCCATTGCTCCATCAGCTCGAGCAACTCCTTCGGCGGCACGGTCCAGGTGGAGGGAACGCCGCCATCGACGCCCATCATCCTGTTGAGCGCCGCCGTCAGCTTCTTCGGGCGACGGTCGGGACGGAGGCGCCAGGCGACCATCTTGCCTCCCCGCGGCAGCTTGTAGAGGAACAGTTCCTCCACATCGCGCCAGGCCACGACGGTGGTGCGAAGCAGGCCGCCATGGGTGAAGCCGGTTTGATCCAGGGTCAGCCTCGCGGGCCAGATCAGGTGGTAGGCGAAGACCAGGCCGCCCAGGCCGAAGAAGCCAACCACTGCCCAACCCCACATGGCGTCGTCGGGCTTACTGGGATGGGCGACCATCAGCACGCCGCCGGCCACGAAGACCGCCGCGATCAGGATCAGGACCACCATTCTGATCCGGGAGGTCCGGATCACCTTCACACCGCCGACGTCCATTCCGGCCCCCGCGCCGTCGCCTCAATCAGTCCTTGCCGTAGAGCGCGTCGAACGGGTCGGCGACCTTGCCGCTTTCCACGTCCCTGGGCGCGACCAGCGGCCAGCCCACGGTCATGTCGTCCGAGGCCCGCCAGGCGTCGACCAGCAGGTCGCGCAGCTCGGTGGCGCAGGCGCCGAGGCGCCCGGCCACGAAGGCCTTGCCCCGCGCATCGCCGTCCTTGAAGGCGCCGGCCTTTTCCAAGGTGTAGAGCGGGACCACCTGGGCGCGGCTGGCCTTCAGATATTCGGCCACGCAGGCCTCCATCTCGCCCTTGGCGCACGGCGTGTAGGCGGCCACCTTCGAGCGCACCATCTCGGGCGTCAGGTTGGCGTGCACGAAGGCGCCCTCGAAGCCCGCATGGATGTGGGCCATGGTGAAGCCGTCCGGGTTCGGGAAGGCGCCCCAGCCGTTGTAGTGGACCGTCACATGCAGGGGCTGGCCGCCGTCGCCGACGTAGTGGGCCAGCTCCCCGATATCGCGCAGGATCAGGGCCTCGCGGCGCACCCGGTCGCGCTTGAACCACGCGCGGTGCGCCTTGTCCGGCGCGGACTTGGCCGCCGCCACGTCCACGCGCCAGTAGGCCAGGTCCTTCACCACCTGCTGCCAGGTGTCCATGATCGAATAGGGCAGCCAGCCGACGGTGTTGATGTCCTGCTTGCCCATGCCGATCAGTTGGTGCTCGTAGGCCTCGCGCGTAGGCGGCAGGCCGTCCAGGGACGGGCCCTCGAAGACGTTGTTGCCGTCATCCAGATTGACGAAGTGGGCGCCCTCGCGGTCGGCGTCGTGCAGCTTGCCGGCGCCCTTCCAGCGGTCGGGCTCGCGGGCCAGTTCGCCGACTTCCGTGGCCGCATCCGCCGAACGCAGGAAGGCCGGGACCTCGGCCGGCAGCGCCCGCATGGCCTCCAGCCCCACCAGCCGGTGGCCCATCGACCCCCAGGCCCAGGCGACGGGAACGGCGACGACGGTCGCGGCCAGAACAGCGGTCAGAACGGTGGCGACTTTGCGCGACATGGGGAGCCTCGAAACGGATTGCGGGCAGAGTGCGGCTTCGGAGCGCCGGGCCGCAAGGGTCTAACGCGGGTCGGGGTCTCAGCCGTCGCCGTGCAGCGTCTTCCAGGCTTCCTCGGTCTTGCCCGAACGCACCGCCGCGGCGGTCAGGTTCTCAAACCCGACGGTTGAGGTCTCGCTGGCCTTCCAGGCGTCGACGCTGAGGTTGCGCAGTTCCGACGCCCCCGCGGCCAGGCGCGCGCCGGTGAAGGCCTTGGCCTCCGCCGAGACGCTCTTCAGCCCGCCCCGCTTTTCGATCGCGTAGACCGTCTCGACCTGGGCGTGGCTGGCGCCGAGGTAGGCCGCCACGCAGGACTGGATGGTCCCGGCGCAGGCCTGGTAGGGCGTCATCGCCGCCTTGACGTCGGCCTGGCGGATGTTGGCGGTGACCCACGGCCCTTCCCACGGCACGTGGATGTGCTCCTCGGTGTAGCCGTTCGGATTGGGGAAGGCGCCCCAGCCGTTGTAGTGGATCGACAGGTGCAGGGGCTGGCTGGCGTCGCCGACGTAGTGGGCCCAGACGCCGAGATCGCGCACGATCAGGTCTTCGCGCAGCGCCAGATCCTTGCGGTACCAGGCCTTGCGCGCCTTGTTCTTCTCCCTGGCCAGGGCCGCGGTCTCGACCCGCCACATCGCGAAGTCCTTGACCAGCTGCTGCCAGCCGTCGGCGATGGAATAGGGCAGCCAGCCGGACTTGAAGACGTCCGAATGGGCCGCGAACAGCTTCTGCTCGAAGGTCACCCGCTTGACCGGCAGGTCGGCCAGGGCGTCGCCGGAGAAGGCCCGCCCCTGGTCGTCCAGGTCGATGAAGTGAGCGCTGTCGCGCTCGTTGTCGTGGGGGTCGCCCGCCTTGCGCCAGCGGTCGGGCTCGCGCGCCAGCTCGCCGATGCGGTCCACCGAGCGCGCCGAGCGCAGGAAGGCCGGCATCGAGGGCGGCAGGGCCTGGGTCCCCAGCCTTCCGATCATCCGGTGCCCGGTGTCGCCCCAGGCCAGGGCCTGTCCGGGCAGCGCGACGGCGACGGCGGTGAGCAGGAGAACGGCGCGCTTCATGGGGGCCTCGAACGGGGACTGTGCGTGAGATTTCGCACACCCCTCCCCCGGCGTCATCACTACCGCGCGCGCAGCGCGCAATCCTTCCTTGTCTGTGTGGTCTGTGTGGTCTGTGGAAAATCCTTCGAACCTCGGCGGCCACGGGACGGAAGAATTTGGTCCACAGACCACACAGACCACACAGACAAGGTAGAGAAGGTCAGCCCGCTGCGCGGGCGGCTCTGTAGCCGGCGTAGCGACCGAGGCTCAGCGCGTCTTCGACGCGCGCGATCCAGGCGGTGATCCGTGGATACCCCGACAGGTCGAAGCCCCCATCCCCCGCCATGCGCGTGTATGCCACCAGCGCGATGTCGGCGAGGCTGAGGCGCGGCCCGGCGAACCAGTCCCGCCCCTCCAGACCCTTCTCCATCCGCTGCAGGGCCCCGCTCCCGCGCTCCCACAGTTTCGGATCCAGCTCCGCCTCGGCCATGGCCTTGTGCGCCATCAGGAAGCGCCGCACGGCGACATAGGGCTCGTGGCTGTACTGCTCCCAGAACATCCACTCGAACATCACCGCCCGGTCGTAGGGATCGGTCGGGATCAGGTCCGAGCCCTCCGCCGCGTACAGCATGATCGCCCCCGACTGGGACAGCGGCCGGCCGTCGTCCAGCCGCGCGGCGGGCACCTGGCCGGCCGGGTTCAGGGCCAGGAATTCGGCGCTCCGCGTGCGCCCGGAAAGCACATCTACTTCAAACCACTCATAAGATGATTTGAGATGATCCAAGACCCATTTCACCTTCAGGCAGTTGCCCGAAGTCGAGTCGCCGTAAACCTGCATGGCCATAAAGTCGCCTTGAATGGGGTTGAATCGAGCGGGGGATCAGCCTAGAAGTCGCCCCCCGACGCGTCACGAGAAAAAGGGCAGCAAATGCGACCTGTTCTCGGTAGTCTCGTCGCGTTGCTCATGTTGAGTTTCGCGTCAGGCTCGAGTGCGGACGACTCCGCCAATTATCCTGAAGCATCAACCACCTCCGGCGAACGGGTGGTGGAGGCCAGCTTCATCCCGCACTGGCTGCTGAAGGCGACCCTCTACCATGGCGGGGCGGCGGGTGTGGGCAACCGCGACTCGCTCGGATGCCGGCCCGTGCCCATGCGCACGGTGGCGACAGACCCGCTGGTGATTCCGCGCCGGACCATCCTGTTCATCGCCGAGACCGTGGGCCTGCCCCTGCCCGGCGGCGGCCGCCACGACGGCTACTGGTACGCCTCCGACACCGGCGGCGCGATCAAGGGCCGGCGCATCGACCTGTTCACCGGCAAGGGCCGCGGCTCGATGAGCGGCGCCCGTCCGCTCAACCTGTCCAAGCTGACGGTGTCCAAGGCCGGCCACTTCGACGGCTGCCCGCCCGGGAAATAGGTTCAGGCGCCCCACCGCGTCTCGCCTCCGACAATCCGTCGAAGTCTAAGGGCCGGCCCCGGCGTGGCGGCCCTGAATTTTGCTCGCGCGAAGGATGAGGCCGGTCGCCCGGGCGTAGCCATCGCCGCCCAAACCGCCTAAACGCAGCCGCCATGACAGTGAAGATTTCGGTGGCGATCGACCCGCGCGTCGCGCCCGCGGACTGCAAGTCCATGATCGAGGTGCGCCAGGGCGTCGACGCCCTGGACCGGGCCCTGGTGGAGCTCCTGGCCGAGCGGCAGGGCTATATGGACGCCGCCGCCCGCATCAAGCCCTCGCGCGACGTGGTTCACGACCAGGCGCGCATCGAGGAAGTGGTCTCCCGCGTCAAGGCCGCCGCCAGCCTCGCCGGCCTGTCCCACGACATCGCCGAGCCGGTGTGGCGCACCCTGATCGACCGCTGCATCACCCACGAGTTCCAGGCCTGGGACCGCGCGAACGCCCCAGACGCCGAAGCCGCTCAGATCGGCGAGCGCAGGGACTGAAGCATCTTCTCGTGCTGGTAGGCGGCGATGTCCGCCAGCGCCCGGTCCAGCGCGTCGTGCAGCCGCGACAGGGCCGGCGCCGACAGCTCGTCCGGAGACGCCTCGGCCGCTTCGCAGGCGTCCGCCAGCTCGATCGCCCCGATGCCGGAAGCCGCGCCCTTCACCGTGTGCGCCGCGTCGCGCCAGGCCGCGCCCGAGGGCTTGAGCAGCCGCGACCACATCTGCGCCTGTTCGCGGAAGAGGTTCAGCACCTCCTCGATCACCGCGTCGTCGTGGGCGGCGAACCGCTCCAGGACCGAAAAGTCCACCACGCCTGACAGATCGCGCCTGGCCATAGCCCATCCCCGCGCCGTTCAGCCTGAGCTTAGTCACGCTCGGAGATTCGCGTAAACGTCGAGTGTCCGTACCGTACAAATCAACCCATTCCGCCATTGCTTGCACAGGCGGGACATTGGCCTTATAGGACGCGCCTCCCGGACGGACCCGCCCCAAGCGGACCCGCCTCGGGGCGCCGCGGAGCCCTCGGGTTCCGGCCGGCACGGGTGCTTAGCTCAGTTGGTAGAGCAGCTGACTCTTAATCAGCGGGTCGTAGGTTCGAATCCTACAGCACCCACCATTTCCTGGTGGACCTCCCAAAGACTTCGTCGCCGCCCTCACCCGCCTTGACGCCTGAGGCGTCCTGCTGCACCTGCCGGTGCAGGGGAAGAGGATCCGGCATGGCCAAGTCGAAGAACAAGCCCGAGACGGCGGCGGCCGCGCCGTCCTGGTCCTGGGACGAGATGCTGGAGGAGTTCCGCAGCCTCGGCGGCGTCGCCGACAATGTGCGGATCGGCCAGGGGGTCAACGGCGCCGGCATCTTCCCCATCGACCCGGCCAGGCCGGTCCTGATCCAGGTGCCGCACAACCTGCTGTTCCGCCTGCGCGAGGTCGAGTTCGTGGGCCCGGATCTGCGCGCCATAGACGCGGGCCCGCACACGCCCGAGGAACGGGACTTCTTCACCCGCTACCAGGCCGCCTTTTCCTGGGGCGCGGGGGCGCGCACCGACTGCCTCGAATTCCTGGCCATGATGGACGGCCTGCCCGAGGCGGTGCGCGAGCTGCTGGTCACCGAATTCGACTTCCGCGACATGCTGACCGGCGAGCACGAGCAGCGCGCCCGCTCGCGCTACCTGACCACGCGCATGATCCGCTGGCAGGACGGCTTCGTGCTGATGCCGGTGCTGGAACTGGTCAACCACGGCCGCGACGCCGCGGGTTTCGAGATCAACGAGCGCGGCATCGAGTCGGGCGGCATGGCCGAGGGCGAACACCGCGTGCGCTACAACATCATCGATCCCATCGGGGTGTTCGGCAGCTGGGGCTTCCTCGGCGACGAACTGATCGCCTTCAGCCTGAAGATGAACCTGACCAAGGACGACCTGGTGCTCAACATCGGGCGCGACCTGCACGTCAAGGAGCGGATGGGCGAGTTCATGGGCCCCGTCGTCACCCGCGACGAGGCGGCCGGCGTGGTGCGCCTGTCCCACCTGATGATCGGCGCGGCCAACTTCCCGCGCCTGTCCAAGGGCCTGTTCTACCGGATCATGGCCGACCTCGGTCAGGCCGACGCGGCGCCGGAGGTGTTCGACTACATCATGCGCCACAACCAGACGCGCTTCTTCACCCTGCTGGAGACCCTGGATCCCTATGAGGGTCCGGCGGTGACGATGCTGAGGAAGCTGGCGCGGCGGCAGCTGGAGGCCATGTCCTACGCCTTGGGCTCGCGCGCGGTCTGAGCCCTTCATGCAAAAGTGGTCGCCACTTTTGCGCCCGGAGGGGCTCGCGAGAATTCAGGCGTCTGAGCAATAAAAAAGGGGCCGGCCTTGCGGCCGACCCCCGATCTGTAAGCGAACTGGTCGCGCGCCCGAGGGCGCGCAGACGTCTTAGGCCGACTGAAGTTGGCCGGCCGACATCTTGCCGTTGCGCGGATCGCGCTCGAGCTCGTAGCTCAGCTTCTGGCCTTCGTGGATCGAACCGAGGCTCGAGCGCTCGACGGCGGTGGCGTGGACGAACACGTCCTGGCCGCCGTCATCGGGCTGGATGAAACCGAAGCCCTTTTGGGCGTTGAACCACTTAACCGTTCCGGTAGCCATGTTTAGAAATCCTAGAGTTTAGTATTCGTGCCCGCCTCGTGACGAACGCGATCGTAATTTCGAAGGTGTCCGAGGGGCAGGTCCGGAGCTCGATCCAAATCGAGCAGGGAGAGCGACCGAACCAAACGATATTCGACGCTTGCTTATGCGACCCCTCCCGTCTAATTGCAAAGACATTCGTCAGAACTGGTTTTTTGCCCGCGGGAAGTTTGCCCGCGGACCTCGGGCTTTTTCGTGTGGACGATCTTGAACGTGCCTGGAGAAGGTCGATGAAATACGACAAGAAATCCCGCGCCATCTTCACCATTACGCGCCATCTCGACGCCTGGGGCGTGGAGTACGAGGGCGAGATTCTGGACGCCTGCAAGACCGTCGATGAGGCCCGCGCCGCCGCCACCCGCCGGGCCCGCGCCTGCCAGGACGCCGGCCAGCCGTGCCAGATCAACGTCAAGGGCGAGCGCGGCTTCTTCGCCCCGCGGCCGGGCGCCGCGGCCGAGATGGCGGGCATGCCCGAGGCCGTCGAGGCCTGATCCCCCTATTCGTCGTCCGGCAGTGAGGACGGCGCCCCCGGCGGCGGCTTCAGCTGCCGCTCGATGCTGCGCGCGATCTCCGACCTCTGGCCGACGAAGCCCTGGGAGGTGCGATACAGCGCCCGGAGCAGGGCCCGGTCCCAGCTGGAAAGCCCGTCGGGCGGCGACCGGTTCGGATCGAACAGCGCCAGGATCGTGGGCACGTCGCCCTGTTCGGCGTCCAGGTCGACCTGGGCCAGGGCCAGCATGATCACATAGTCGCTGAGCTGGCGGGTCTTGATCCCCGCCATCTGTTTGGCGTCGATCACCACGATCACCGAATCCAGCACCCGGATGCGCTCGAACACCAGTTTCGAGCGGCTGCCGCCCTTGCGCGGCACGAAATTGTACCAGGCCCGCACGGGACGGGCCTTGCGGATGAAGCGCTCCCCCGCGGGCTTGGACTCCTCGCCGAACAGGAAATGATCCTTGGCCGACCAGGCGCGCAGCAGGCCCTGCGGATCGTCGGTGGCGATGACGAAGAGGTTCGGCGCGCAATGGCGCTGGCCGATGCGCGCGCCGGCCTCCGTGGCGATGGTGCGCAGCCGCTGGATCAGGAAGATCGCCTGCTCGCGGTCCATGCCGGTGATGAAAGGGCAGACCGGATCGCGCCAGCGCGCCAGGGAATCGGTGCGGCTGGGCTTGCCCAGGACCGAACGCACATAGCCCCTGACCCGGGTGTCGGTGTCGGCCTTGTCCGGCTGGGCGCGAACGGTGACGCCCTCGACCGTGGTGGAGCCGCCGGCGGGCGGCTGGGCCGGCGGGGGCGTCTGCTGGGCGGTCAGCGGCGGGGCGGCGAGCACGGTCGCGAGTGCGACGGCCAATGCGGCGGGGCGCAGGCGCCCGATCCCGATCCCGATCCCGATCCCGATCCTCATCTCGCCTCGCCCCTCGACCCTACCGTCTCAGTATGGCCCCGAGACACCCCAAAGACCCAGTCTCAGCC
>CAYSNW010000075.1:0-17321 GCA_964432415.1 uncultured Caulobacteraceae bacterium | reverse complement strand
CCCCCTCGAGGGGGGAAGGATTCGATGGGATCTTCGAAGGTCAGTTCTGATGCCAGGCCAAACCTTCGATGTGCTGGTCCGTGGCGGCGAGGTGGTCAATCACGCCGGGCGGGGCCTGGCCGATGTCGGGATCACCGACGGCCGCATCGTCAAGGTCGGCGACCTGTCCCAGGCTTCGGCGGGCGAAGTGATCGACGCCACGGGCCTGACCGTGCTCCCCGGGGTCATCGACACCCAGGTCCACTTCCGCGAGCCGGGGCTGGAGTGGAAGGAAGACCTGGAGACCGGCTCGCGCGCGGCGGTCCTCGGCGGCGTAGTCGCGGTCTTCGAGATGCCCAATACCGAGCCGGTGACCACCGACGCCGACGCCCTGGCCGACAAGCTCCATCGGGCCAAGGGGCGGATGCACACCGACCACGCCTTCTACGTCGGCGGCACCCACGAAAACGCGCGCTTCCTCGGCGAGCTGGAGCGGTTGCCCGGCTGCTGCGGGGTCAAGGTGTTCATGGGCGCCTCCACCGGCTCCCTGCTGGTCCCCGACGACGACGGGGTCACCGCGGTGCTGACCCACACGAACCGACGCGCCACCTTCCATTCCGAGGACGAGTACCGCCTGGCCGAGCGGCGGCCGCTCGCCCGCACCGGCGACTGGACCAGCCATGAGGAGGTGCGCGACGCGGCCTCGGCCCTGCAGTCGACCAGGCGGCTGGTGCGCATCGCGCGGGCGCTGGGCAAGCGCATCCACGTCCTGCACGTGACCACGGCGGAAGAGATCGAGTTCCTGGCCGACCACAAGGACGTGGCCACCGTCGAGCTGACCCCCCAGCACCTGACCCTGACCGGGCCGGAGGCCTATGAGCGGCTCAAGGGCCTGGCCCAGATGAACCCGCCGATCCGGGGCGCCCGTCACCAGGCCGGCCTGTGGCGCGGCATCACCCATGGGGTGGCCGACGTGCTGGGCTCCGACCACGCCCCGCACACGCTGGAGGAAAAGGCCCGGCCCTATCCGGCCTCGCCCTCGGGCATGCCGGGGGTGCAGACCCTGGTCCCCGTGATGCTGACCCACGTGGCCAATGGCCGGATGAGCCTGGAGCGCTTCGTCGACCTGACCTCCGCCGGCGCCCAGCGCGTGTTCGGCATCGCGGGCAAGGGCCGCATGGCCGAGGGCTGGGACGCGGACCTGACCATCGTGGACCTGAAGGCGCGCCGCACCCTGACCCATGCGGCCATGGCCACCCGCTCCGGCTGGACCCCCTTCGACGGCTTCGAGGCGCAGGGCTGGCCGGTGATGACCATGATCCGCGGGAACGTGGTCATGCGCGACGACGAGGTGGTGGCGCCGGGCCTGGGCGAACCGGTGCGCTTCCAGGAGACGCTGGAAGGCGCCGACTAGCTCACTCTGCGGGCTGGGTCGCCATGGCGGAGGCGCCCTGGCGCGAGCCGCGCTTGAGGATCCACGCCGCGACGTTGGAGATGATCAGGCCGTAGACCATGTTGGCGGCCAGGGTCAGGGCGTAGGTGAAGTTGAGCGTGATGCCCTTGCCCTTGGGGGCCAGCGACAGCGGCACGACCACGAAGCTCATCACCAGATAGACGCCGAGGCCGAACACGATCCCGCCGATCACGGGACGGCGGAACAGGATCGGAAAGCGCAGGCCGGCCAGCACATAGACCGTGGCGGCCAGGACCGAGATCATCTCCTGGCAGCCCATGCCGATGAAGGAAGCCTGGTCGCCCATGGCCACCGCCTGGGTCTTGCCCAGCACGCCGGCGGAGATGAACCTGGAGATCGACATCGGGTCGCTGTGGTAGATCACGCTCGCCACGCCGATGTCCGCGGCGCCGGCGAGCAGGCCGCCCGCCAGGATCGCCAGCAGAATCTTCTGCGCCGAAGGTCCGTTCGCCATGATCAAGTCTCCCGCTCCCGAATGCGGACCAGAAAGCCTGTGGCTCTGACGATCAAGCGCGCGGCGCCCGTCGCGCGACGAAACCGGCAGATCACGGGCTGAAGACGCCACAAAAACAAAGGCCCGCGGAGGTTTCCCCCCGCGGGCCCGTAAGTCTACGGAGCGTTCCGGGCTCAGGCGTTGCCCGGAATCTCGCACTTGTTGTAGCCCCGCGCCGCCTGGACGCAGGTCATGGTCTTGATGGTCTTGGCGCGGTTGGCGGGCAGGTCGACGACGTAGCCGCTTTCGCCGGCGCCGCACTTGATCTCGACCAGTTCGCCGTCGGTGTCGCCGGGGCCCAGCACCTTGTAGTCCGAGGGCGTGCAGACCTTGTCGACGGCGGTCAGGATGCCCTGAAGCTTGGTCAGGATGGCGGCCTTGTCGTTGAGGGTGCACTTCAGGGCCCGCACGGCGGCCGTGAGACAGTCCATCGACTCGAACTTGGCGGTCGAGCCGGCGCCCGGGATCATGGCGACCAGGCCATAGGCCTGTTCGGGGCACTTGAACTCGATCACGTCGCGGCCGGCCTTGGTCTCCTTGCCGATGATCTTCAGGTCCTGGGCCGTGCAAACGATGCCGTTATCCTTCAGGATGCCGGCGTAGCTCTGGGCCGCCCCGGCGCGCGCCACGGCCACGTCGGTCAGCTTGCAGCCGCCGCCGATCGTGGTGGCGTGCACGCAGTCGATGGCCCGCATCGCGCCCTTGTTGTTCTCGACGAAGAAGCCCGGCTTCCCGGTGCAGGCGATCTCGAAATATTCCTTGCCGTCGGCGGCGATGCCGACCCAGCGCCCGTTGGACACCTGGCAGGACTTGTCCACCGAGGTCCCGATCGCCGCGATCTGCGCGGTGCGCGCGGCCTTGGGGGTCAGGACGCATTCGATGCCGGCCGCTTCCGCCGCCAGGCACGAGGTCGGCTGCTTGACCGAGCCGTCGAAGGGCACGTCGAACAGATAGCCGCCGCCCTGGCTGCAGGCGATTTCGTAGCGGTTCAGCTTGGCGGTGTCGCTGGTGCCCAGCCACTTGGCCGAGGTCACGGTGCAGCTCGCGCTGGTCTTGTTGACGGCGCCCTGGATCTGGCCGTTCAGGTCCTGGTTCTCGGCGAGCTTGCAGCGCGCCGCCTTTTCCTTGTCCTTGGCGGTGTCGTAGCCGGCCTGCATCATGATGCAGTTGAAGGCGGTGGAGACGCCGTCGTCGCCCTTGACCAGCAGATAGCCGAAGCTGTTCTTGCAGGCGGCCTCGTAGAGGTGCGTCTTGACGTCCTTCTTGTCGACCTTCTTGGTGTTGTCGCCGATGTAGTAGGCGTTGGTCAGTTCGCAGGTGACGCCGGCCTGGGTCAGGCCCGCGGGCGCCTCGGCCATGCCCTTCTTGACCGAATCCGGGGTCGGGACGAACGGTTTTTCCTTGGGCGCAAATGCACTGGCCGACAGGGCGCCGCAGGCCATGGCCGCGACGGCGAGAACCGATATCAGTCGTTTCATCGCCTTCCTCCTTGATAAGTTTCTGTAATCCGTCGGCCACGCGGCCTTTCGGCGAGACGGGCAAAATGCCCCGCGACCGGGGCGTAAGCAAGGCTGCGCTCGCCGACGGCGAAAGATGAGTGCGTTGAACGGATTGTCTCTGGCCTGAACCACCAATCTCCTTTGACCCTCCGGCGGATTGGGTTCATAGGCGGGACATGGGTTTCGAAAGGAAATGCGCTTGAGCGACGGCCTTCCCGACGCGGAGCTGGCCGCGGACGCTGCGGCGTCAAGGCGCATGCCGCTGGACTATCCGTTCGAGCCGCATCCCGGGCCGGGGCTGTCGGTGGACGTGGCGCCCGGGGTCAAATGGCTCCGCCTGCCGCTGCCCTTCTACCTGAACCACATCAACGTCTGGGCCCTGCGCGACGGCGAGGGCTGGACCATCGTCGACACCGGCGTTCGCCATCCCGAGACCATCGCGGCCTGGGAGACCATGCTCGCCGGCCCGCTCGAAGGGTTGCCGGTGAGGCGGGTGATCGTCACCCACATGCACCCCGACCACGTCGGCATGGCCGGCTGGTTCACCCGCCGCTTCGGCTGCCGCCTGTGGATGAGCCGGCTGGAGTACATCACCGGGCGCATGTTGGTGGCCGACACCGGCCGCCCGGCGCCGGAGGAGGGGGTGCGTTTCTACCGCGGCTGCGGCTGGAGCGACGCCCAGATCGACGCCTACCAGGCCCGTTTCGGCGGCTTCGGCAAGGCGATCTGGCACATGCCCGACGCCTATCGGCGGCTGGAGGACGGCGATTTCATCGACATCGGCGGCGACGCCTGGCGCGTGGTCATCGGCAACGGCCATTCGCCCGAGCACGCCTGTCTCTACCGGGCGTCGGACAAGGTGCTGATCTCCGGCGACCAGGTGCTGCCCAAGATCTCCTCCAACGTCTCGGTCTGGCCGACTGAGCCGGAGGGCGATCCGCTCACCGACTGGCTGACCTCTTTGGCCAAGCTCAAGCGCACCTTCCCCGAGGACACCCTGGTGCTGCCGTCCCACGGCGAGGTCTTCCGCGGCCTGCACGGCCGGCTGGACAACCTGGAACGCGGCCACGAGCGCTCGCTGGAGCGGCTGCTGCGCCTGCTTCAGGAGCCCAAGCGCACGGTCGACGTCTTCGGGGCCCTGTTCGCCCGCGCCATCGGCGACGACCTGATCGGCATGGCCACCGGCGAGGCCCTGGCCCACCTCAACTGCCTGAAAGGGCGCGGCCTGGCGCTGAACGAGACCGACGCGGACGGCGTGGTCTGGTGGCGCGCGGCCTGAACACGGGACGAGACGAGATGAGCGATCTGGTGCTGAGCGCGGTCGAGGACGGAGTCCAGACCATCACCCTCAACCGCCCGGAGAAGAAGAACGCCCTGACCGACGCCATGTATGGCCAGCTGGTCGCGGCGCTGGAGCAGGGCGCCGTCGATCCGGCGGTGCGGGTGGTGCTCATCCGCGGCGAGGGCGACGCATTCACCGGCGGCAACGACATCGGCGACTTCATGATGATCGCCGCCAGCGGCCGCCCGGTCGGCGAGGCCTCGGTCTTCCGTCTGCTGAAAGCGCTCGCCCGCTTCGAAAAGCCCATTGTCGCCGCCGTGCACGGCTTCGCGGTCGGGATCGGGGTCACCCTGCTGCTCCACTGCGACATGGTGATCGTCGCCGACGACGCGAAGCTGTCCACGCCCTTCGTCAACCTGGCCCTGGTGCCGGAAGCCGCCTCGACGATCCTGCTGGTCCAGCGCATCGGCCATGTGCGGGCCTACCAGATGTTCGCGCTCGGCGAGCCGGTCGATGGCGCTACCGCCGCCGCCTGGGGCCTGGCCAATGCGGTCGTGCCCCGCGCCGAGCTGGACGCCGCCGCTCGCAAGGCCGCGAAGGCGTTGGCCGCCCGGGCGCCGGGCTCGCTGCGCGCCACCAAGCTGCTGATGCGCGAGGCTGAGGCCCTGATCGCCCAGATGAACCGGGAGAACGCAGAGTTCGAGAGCCGGCTCTCCAGCGCCGAGGCGGTGGAGGCCTTCACCGCCTTCGCCCAGAAGCGGGCTCCTGATTTCTCCAAGGGCGCATAACCTTTTGACGTGAGGGCGATCTGGCCCTATTGCGCCCCTCCCGTTTCGAGGAAGCGCGCCATAACGACCTCCGCCGCCCCTGCCGCCGACCCGGTCCAGATCGACCTGGAGACCCCGTTCGACCGCTCGACGCTCGACCGGATCATCGAGCGCGCCTTCGGCCCCGGCCGCTTCGCCAAGACCGCCGAGCGTTTGCGCGAAGGCAATACGGCGGTCGACGGCCTGAGCTTCGTCGCCCGCGAAGGCGGTCGCGTGGTCGGCGGCGTGCGCCTGTGGCCGGTCCGGATCGGCGGCTCGCCCGCCCTGTTCCTCGGCCCCATCGCCATCGACGCCGACCGCCGCGACCTCGGCCTGGGCGGCCGCCTGGTCGAGCGCGCCTGCGCTGCGGCGTCCGAAGCCGGATGGAATTCGGTGCTGCTGGTCGGCGACGAGCCCTACTTCGGCCGCTTCGGGTTCATGCGGGCGGATGTGCGCCTGCCGGGGCCGGTGGATCGCAAACGGGTGCTGATCAGGGCCCTGAACGGCGACGCGCCCACGGGAGATGTGACCCGCTAATTCCTCCCCTTCAGGGGAGGGGGACCAAACGAAGTTTGGTGGAGGGGCCTTGGCCGGATGAAGACCCCAACACAAATTCTGACAGCGCGTATACGCCCCTCCACCGCCTTCGGCGGTCCCCCTTCCCTGAAGGGGAGGAATTAGAGAGCGCTGACCAGTTCTTCGATCACGGGCCCGACGCTGCGGCCCTCCTGCATGGTCAGGCGGAACTTCAGCACCCCCTCTGCCAGCGCCTTGACGTCATCGGCGCTGGGCGAGGCGCGTCCATCGATCAGGGCCCGCGCCCGGGCCAGGCGCATGAGGGCCTGGCCTGCCCGGGGTCCTGGTCCGCGCCGTACCTGTTCCCGCACGACCTTCGGCGCCGACGGATCGTCCGGCCGGGCTCGGCGCACCAGGTCCAGGATGGCTTCCACGACCTTTTCGCCCACCGGCAGTTCGACCGCCACACGTTGGGCCTCCAGCAGGGCTTCCGCGTTCATCACCCCGGGGACGCCGACCGGCTCGCCGCCGGTGGTCTCGATCAAGAGGCGCCGCTCGCCGCCACGGTCGGGCGCGCCCATATCGATCTGGACGAGGAAGCGGTCCGCCTCGGTCTCGCTGAGGTCGAAGCCCGCGTCGGGCGTGCGGGTCGCGATCAGGTGGAAGGGGCGCCGCAGGGGCCGGGTCTCGCCGCCGATGCGCACCGTGCCCTCGTGCACTGCCTCCAGCAGGGCCGAGCGCACGGCCGGGGCCGCGCGGTCCAGGTCCTCGGCCAACAGCAGCTGGCTGAACAGGGCCGGCGAGGCGCGTCGGCGCGCGCCCGTGGCGTCCTCGGCCCGGCGCTGGTCCGGCTGGGCCGCCAGATCGTCCAGGGTCAGCGACGGGGTGAACACCGCCCGGGCCGCTTCCAGCCCCAGGGTGTGGCCCAGCGCGCTGGCCAGGCGGGTCTTGGCCGAGCCCGGCGCGCCCACGATCAGGGCGTGACCGCCGGCGACAAGGGCGGCCAGGGCCAGGTCGACCGAGCGGTCCTGGCCGTAGATGACGCCCCTCAGCGCCGCCCGGACCCGTCCCAAGGCCTCGGACGAGCGCTCGAATGCGGCGATCAGCGCGTTGGACGCTTCCCTGGCGGGCTCCATCGGCCTACCTCAAACTCACGACGGCGAAATGGAACGAGAACGGGCGCACGGGAAGAGCTTGTGACCAACGGCAGTGACAATTCCGATAAACGTGGCCTTTCCGCCCTAGTCGAGGCCGCGCGCGCCACGGGCGAAAAGAAACGCGGCCTGCCGCCCGTCTGGCTGTGGAATCCCGAGAACTGTGGCGATATCGACATCGTCATACGCCGCGACGGCCTGTGGCTGCACGAGGGCTCGCCCATCGGGCGCAAGGAGCTGGTCAAGCTGTTCTCCACCGTCCTGCGCAAGGATCCGGACGGCTACTACCTGGTCACCCCCGTCGAGAAGATGCGCATCACCGTCCAGGACGTTCCCTTCCACGCCGTGCGCGTCGACCGTCAGGGCGAGGCCCTGGTCTTCACTACCAACGTCGAGGACGAGACCGAGGCGGGGCCTGACAACCCCATCCGGGTGGTCACCGACCCCGAAACGGGGGAGCCGGCGCCCTACGTCCACGTCCGCCGGGGCCTGGAGGCGCGCATCGACCGGCCGGTCTTCTACGAACTGGTCGAGCTGGCCGAGGAGCGGCAGGGGCCGGACGGCCCAGTGCTGGGCGTGACCTCTCACGGCGCCTTCTTCCCCCTGGGGCCTGCGGGAGCCCATCGCCTGTGATTTCCGTCGATCTCCGCCGCCGCATCGCCGAACGCCTCGATCCAGTCTCCTCGTGGGATCCGAACGCCGCGCCCGCGCAGTCGGACTTCGACCTGAACCCCGAGTTCCGGCCCGCGACCCTGCCTACGCTGCGCGAAGCCGCCGTGCTGGCGCCGATCATCCTCAGGCCCGAAGGCCTGACCATCCTGCTGACCCGCCGCTCCGACACCATGACCAGCCACACCGGCCAGGTGGCCTTTCCCGGCGGGCGGCTTGATCCGGGCGAAGGGCCCGTGGAGGCGGCTCTGCGCGAGGCCCAGGAGGAGATCGGGCTGGACCCGGACTTCGTCGAGCCGCTGGGCCTGTCCAACCGCTACGAGACCATCACCGGCTATCGGGTCACCCCGGTGGTCGGCCTGGTGCGTCCCGGCTTCAACCTGACCCTCAACCCGGCCGAGGTGGCCGAGGTGTTCGAGGCGCCCTTCTCGTTCCTGATGGATCCGGAGAACCACCGCCGCGACTTCTTCGAGCGCGACGGCGAGCGCCGCTTCTTCTACGCCATGCCCTGGGAGGGGAAGTACATCTGGGGCGCCACCGCGGGCATGCTGCGCGCGCTCTGGGACCGCCTCTACGGCGACGGCGAGGAGGCCGCCCGCATCTCGGCGCCCGAGGGGAGGCTGAAGCCGTGATGTCCTGTGCTAAGGCGGACGGCGCATGACTGAACGCCTCGACCCTCAACCCTGGATGACCGAGCCCGGTGCCACGGCCGTGCTCGACGCGCTGGAGGCCGCCGGCGGCAAGGGCTGCGCGCGTTTCGTGGGCGGGTGCGTCAGGAACGCCCTGACCGGCCATCCGGTCGCCGACGTCGACATCGCCACGCCCCTGACCCCGGACCAGGTCATGGCGGCGCTGGAGGCCGCGCATATCCGATCGGTCCCGACCGGCGTCGAGCATGGCACCGTCACCGCCGTCTCGCATCACGCGCCATACGAGGTCACGACCCTGCGCCGCGACGTGGAGACCGACGGCCGCCGCGCCGTGGTGGCCTTCACATGCGACTGGGCAGAGGACGCCCAGCGCCGGGACTTCCGGCTGAACGCCGTCTACGCAGATCGCGAGGGCCTGCTCTACGACCCGACCGGCGGCGGGGTGGCCGACGCCCACGCCGGCCGCATCGTCTTCGTCGGCGAGGCCGAGACCCGCATTCGCGAGGACTATCTGCGCATCCTGCGCTTCTTCCGTTTCTTCGCCTGGTATGGGCGCGGCGCGCCGGACGCGGTGGGATTGAAGGCCTGCGCCGATCTGAAGGACGGGCTGGAGCGCCTGTCGGCGGAACGGGTTTCCAAGGAACTGCTGAAGCTGCTGGAGGCCCCTGAACCCCGCCCCGGCCTGCGCCTGATGGCCGAGACTGGGGCTCTGGCGATCGTGCTGCCCGGCGCGCTCAACCTCGCGCGCTTCGAGCGCATGGTCGATCTCGACCCCGATCCGGAACTGCGGCTGTCAGCCCTGCTCGGCGACGATCCGATCGCGGTGACCGAGATCGCCCAGCGGCTGCGCCTGTCCAACGACCAGCGCGAGCGGCTGATCGAGGCCCTGCCGCAGCCACCGCGCACCGACCTGTCGCTGGACGCCAAGGGCGCGCGCATCTCGCTCTACCAGATCGGCGCCCAAGCCTTCTCCGACCGCATCAAGCGCGCCCTGGCCGAGCGGCCCGGCGGCGACGCCCGCGCCGCGCCGCTGCTGGCGCAGGCCGCCGCCTGGAAACGCCCGCGCTTTCCGCTCGGCGGCTCCGACGTGATGGAACTCGGCGTCAAGATGGGCCCCGACGTCGGCCGGCTGCTGCGCCAGGTCGAGGCCTGGTGGATCGACAACGATTTCCCTGAGGCCGGCGTGCGTGAGCGGCTGGCTGAACTGATCGGGGAGGGCGCATGAGCCTCCCGCCCGTCGGCTATTCCGGAAAGCCGCTGATCCAGAAACTGGGCCTCAAGCCCGGCGAGACCCTGGCCGTGATCGATGCGCCTGACCATTACGATGAGCTGGTCGCGCCCCTGCCGGACGGCGCGCGCCGGGTGAACGGCCCCGCGCCTGACGCCGCGATCCTGCACCTGTTCGTCACCGACCGGGCGGGGCTTCAGGCCCAGGCGCCGCGCTTGACCCAGATGCTGCCCCGGGGGGCCATGCTCTGGATCTCCTGGCCCAAGAAATCCTCGCCCCGCTTCGTCGACCTGACCGAGGACGGCATCCGCGAGCTCGTGCTGCCCACCGGCCTGGTGGACGTGAAGGTGGCCGCCGTCGACCAGGACTGGTCGGGGCTCAAGTTCCTGAGGCGCAAGAGATGAAGATCGCGATCCTTGAGACCGGGGTCCCGCCCAAGCCGCTGGAGCCCGAGTTCGGCTCCTATCCCGACATGTTCGTGGACCTGCTCACGGAGGCGGGCGCCGAGGTCGAGGCCCAGGTCTTCGACGTGCAGGCGGGCGAGCTGCCACTCGACCCTTCGGCCTTCGACGGGGTGCTGATCACCGGCTCCGCCGCCGGGGTCTACGAGGACCTGCCCTGGATCGCGCCGCTGCAGGACTGGCTGGTCGGGGCGCGGGGCCGCACGAAGCTGGTCGGGGTCTGCTTCGGCCACCAGATCATGGCCCAGGCCTTCGGCGGCAGGGTGATCAAATCGCCCAAGGGCTGGGGCATCGGGCTGCAGGCCTACGACATCGCCGAGCCGCAGCCGTGGATGGACGGCGCGGCCGAAATCGCGCTGCCGGTCTCCCACCAGGACCAGGTGGTGGAGCTGCCGCCTGGCGCCCGGGCCATCGGCGGCAACGATTTCGCCCCCTTCGGCCTGCTGGCCTGGGACGACCACCCGGCCATCTCCATGCAGCCCCACCCGGAGTTCGCGCCGGCCTATGCCTCGGCCCTGATCGAACGGCGGCTGGAGACGGTGCTGGACGAGGCGCAAGGGCTGGCCGCGATCGAGAGCCTGAAGGCGCCGAACGACAATCTGCGGGTCGGAGGCTGGATCCGGCGGTTCCTGGAGTCCTGATCCTCAGGGCCACTTCACCTCGGGCGGCATGGACGAGAGGATCGACTCGACATTGCCCCCGGTCTTCAGCCCGAACAGGGTCCCGCGGTCGTAGAGCAGGTTGAACTCGACGTAGCGGCCACGGCGGATCAGCTGCTCCTCGCGTTCGGCCGGGGTCCAGGCCTCGCCCATGCGGCCGCGGGCGATCCCCGGATAGACCCCCACGAAGGCCTCGCCGACATCGCGGGTGAAGGCGAAGTCACGCTCGAAATCGCCGCTGTCGTGGTGGTCGTAGAAGATGCCGCCGACGCCGCGCGGCTCCTTGCGGTGGGGCAGGTAGAAGTACTCGTCACACCATTGTTTGTACTTGGGAAACCAGTCCGGATCGTGGGCGTCGCAGGCGGCCTTCATCGCCGCGTGGAAGGCCTTCGCGTCGGGCGCCTCCTGGCTGCGCTGGTCATCCAGCAATGGGGTCAGGTCGCCGCCGCCGCCGAACCAGCTCTTGGTCGTGGCGATGAAGCGGGTGTTGAAATGCACCGCCGGCACGCGGGGGTTCACCAGGTGAGCGATCACGCTGATGCCGGTGGCGAAGAAGCGCGGGTCCTCCGCCGCGCCGGGCACCGTTTTCGCGTAGTCGGCCGGGAAGCTGCCGTGCACGGTCGAGACGTGCACCCCGACCTTCTCGAAGAAGCGGCCGCGCATCATCCCCATCGTCCCGCCGCCGCCCTCGGGCCGCGTCCAGGGGGTCAGTTCGAATCGCCCCGGCTCGCCGGGATAGAGCGCGGCAGGCGCCGCGTCCTCCAGCGCCTCGAAGGTGGAGCAGATCTGGTCACGCAGGGTCTCGAACCAGGCGCGGGCTGCGGTCTTGCGGTCGTCCAGGGTCATGGTGCTGGCCTAGCCCAGCCCGGCGTCGCGCGGAAGCGCGATCGGGCGCTTAGAGGTGCGGGTCGGAGAATTCGCCCTGGCAGGTCTGGCTGACGCCCGAGGGATCGTAGACGAAGCTGGCGTCGCGCAGGGCTTCGCGGATCTCGCCGATGTGGCGGAAGAACTGGAAGGGCGGATCGGTCTGCATCTGGGCGATCTCGATCTGCACATGATCGCGCATCTCGACCCAGTACTCGCGCCTGCTGCGTCTTACGCCCACCCAGCAGACCGGGCGGACCGCAATGACCTCCGACCAGGAATAGGCGTGTGGGGTCATCAGCGGCAGCGGCTGCCAGGCCACGCCCGCCGGGCCGGCGCAGAAGCCGGTGGACACGCCCCAGGCGGTCAGAACGAGCCCCCCAGCCACGCCCGCCCAGTATCCATAGGGTCTCAGGGCGCGCCAGCCGACCGCCGGGGGTGCGGGATCATAGCCCTGCAGCCGGCCGTAGCCTGCCGCGATCACGTCGGCGAGCGCGAACCCGAGGCAGATGCCGGCCAGGGCCGGTCCCGCCAGGGTGGGGCTGAGGCCGTCGCTGAAGCCGGACCCCCAGAGAAAGGCGTCCGCCGTGCAGCGGGCCCGGGAGGCGCGCCGGGTCAGTTCGATCAGGCCGAAGATCACCGGCGCGGCGACGAGGAACACACAGAAGAGCCGCAGACCGCGGTCGGTTTTGTCGCCTCCGGACTCGAACTCGAACTGCATGCCGGGCGGAGCCTAGGCCGGCGTGCTTAAGAATCGCTTGGCGCACCACCCAATTGTCGCATCGCCTCGCCCAGCCCCATCGCGCATGCGCTCACCAGGTTCAGCGAGCGGGTTTCGGGCCGGATCGGGATCAGCACCCGGGCCTCCACCGTCGCGTGCACCTCGTCCGGAACGCCCGAGCTTTCGCGTCCGAACAGCAGGGTGTCGTCGTCCTGAAAGTCGAAGCCGTACAAAGGCTTCGCCGCGCGCGTCGTGAACAGGACCAGCCTCCCCTTCGCCCTGTGCGCGAGAAAGGCCGCCCACGAATCATGCCGCGTCACATCGGCCGCCGCGCCGTAGTCCATGGCCGCCCGGCGCAGGGATTTGTCCGAGAGCGGGAAACCGCAGGGCTCGATCACGTCCAGCGAAACCCCCAGACAGGCGGCCAATCGTATCGCCCCGCCAAGGTTTTGCGGAATGTCCGGTTGAAAAAGGGCGAGACGCATTCTAAGGCGAACCCCGACGCGCGAACCCATCCGGTTCGGCGCGCTTGTTGGTGACGGGAACGGGCCTCGGAATAGGGCGCGCGTTCCGATCTGAAAAGAGGGTGACGAAGTGGCCGAACAGGTCGTTCACGGGCCGGACGGTGGGGACGACCCCTCCCGGCGCGACTTCATCCACATCGCGGCGGGCGCGATGGCGGTCGGCGGGGCGGTGGCGGTGGCCTGGCCCCTGGTCGACCAGATGAACCCCGCGGCCGACACCCTGGCGCTGGCCTCCATTGAGTTCGACCTGACCAAGGTCACCGAGGGCCAGCAGGTCGTGGTGAAGTGGCGCGGCAAGCCGCTGTTCGTGCGCTACCGCACGCCCGCCGAGATCGCCAAGGCGCGGCACGACGACAACGCCCCCGACATGAAGGACCGCCAGCCGGACTCGGCGCGGGTCAAGCCGGGTCACGAGCAGTACCTGATCGTGGTCGGCTCCTGCACCCACCTCGGCTGCGTCCCGACCTTCGGCGCCGGCGAGTACGGCGGCTGGTTCTGTCCCTGCCACGGCTCGCAGTACGACACCTCGGGCCGTATCCGCAAAGGTCCCGCGCCCCTGAATCTGGCGGTGCCGGACTACACCTATCTGTCGCCCACCAAGGTCAAGGTCGGCTGAGGCCATAGCGAAGATCATGAGCGATCACGAATCCACCTACGTGCCCCAGACCGCCATCGAGCGTTGGCTCGACAGCCGTCTGCCGATCATCCGCTTCGGGGCGGACTACATGTCCATCCCGACGCCCCGCAATCTGAACTACTGGTGGACCTTCGGGGGCATCCTGGCGCTCTGCCTGGTGATCCAGATCGTCACCGGGGTGGTGCTGGCCATGCACTACACCGCCAGCGCCGACCACGCCTTCGACAGCGTGGAACGCATCATGCGCGACGTGAACCACGGGTGGCTGATCCGCTACCTGCATTCCAACGGCGCCTCGATGATGTTCCTGGCGGTCTACATCCACATGTTCCGAGGCCTCTACTACGGCTCCTACAAGGCGCCGCGGGAGATGATCTGGATCCTGGGGGTCGTGATCTTCCTCCTGATGATGGCCACCGGCTTCCTCGGCTACACCCTGCCCTGGGGCCAGATGTCCTTCCACGGCGCGGTGGTGATCACCAACCTGCTGGGCGCCATCCCCGTCGTCGGCCCCGGCATCCTGACCTGGATCCAGGGCGGGCCCGCGGTGGACGAGGCGACGCTGAAGCGCTTCTTCTCGCTGCACTACCTGCTGCCGTTCCTGATCTTCGGCGTTGTGGTGCTGCACCTGTGGTCGCTGCATGCGGCCGGCCAGAACAACCCCGTGGGCGTGCTCATTTCCAAGGAGCGCCAGAAGCAGGACACCGTGCCCTTCCATCCGTACTACACGGTGAAGGACGGCTTCGCGGTCATCCTGTTCCTGATCCTGTTCGCGGTGTTCGTCTTCTACATGCCCAACGCCATGGGCCACCCGGACAACTACACCCCGGCCAATCCGCTGCAGACCCCGGCGCACATCGTGCCCGAGTGGTACTTCCTGCCCTTCTACGCGATCCTGCGCGCCATCCCCGACAAGTTCGGCGGCGTGGTCGCCATGTTCGGCTCGATCGGCATTCTGTTCCTGCTGCCATGGCTGGACACCTCGAAGGTGCGCTCGCTGCGCTACCGCCCGGCCATGCGCTGGTTCTTCTTCATCTTCCTGGTCTGCTGCGCGGGCCTGGGCTGGTGCGGCGCCAACCTGCCGGCCGAGCCGGTGATCCCCGGCCTCGACAGCTTCACCCTGCTCGACGAGAAGGTGAACAGCTTCCTGTGGCTGGCCCGCATCCTGACCCTCTACTACTTCGCCTACTTCGTGGTGATCCTGCCGTGGATGGGCCTGAGGGAAACGCCGCTGCCGGTGCCGGAGTCGATCTCCGAACCCGTCCTTCAACCTGCTGAATAAGAACGGTCGAGATGAAGCTCTCACTTTCCAAGAGCCTGGTCGCGGCTGTGGCGGCCCTCGGGATGGCGCTCGCCGCCGCCCCGGCCCTGGCCGGCCGCACCGCCGAGGAGCCGGAAGCCCCCAAGGGCGGCTGGTCCTTCTCCGGACCGTTCGGCCACTTCGACCAGAAGCAGCTGCAGCGCGGCTACAAGGTCTACAAGGAGGTCTGCGCCTCCTGCCACTCGATGAACCTGGTCCACTACCGGGACCTCGGGAACAAGGGCGGACCCTTCTACGATCCGAAGTACCCCAACCCGAACGACAACCCGGTGATCAAGGCCCTGGCCGCCGACGCCCAGATCGACGACATCGACTCCACCACGGGCGATCCGATCAAGCGCAAGGGCGTGCCGGCCGATCACTTCGCCGCCCCGTACGCCAACGCCACGGCCGCCGCGGCGTCCAACGGCGGCGCGGTGCCGCCGGACCAGTCCACCCTCGCCAAGGCGCGTGAGGGCGGGGCCAGCTACATCTATTCGCTGCTGACCCACTACGCGGCGACCCCGCCCGCGGGGCTGAAGATGAACCCGGGCCAGTACTACAACGCCTACATGCCCGGCGACTTGGCCTCCTACATGGCTCGACCGGACATGGCGGTGCCCAAGGGCGGCTTCATCGCCATGCCCCCGCCGCTGACCGCCGACCGGGTCACCTACGACGACAAGACCAAGGCCACGGTCGATCAGGAAGCCGCCGACGTCGCCGCCTTCCTGGAGTGGGCCTCGGACCCGCACGCCACCGAGCGCAAGCAGCTGGGCCTGGCGGTGCTGATCTTCCTGCTGGCCTTCGCCGGCGTGACCTACCTGTCCTACCGGCAGATCTGGCGTAACGTCAGCCACCACTGACTTGGCCTCAGGCACAAGCTAAACAGGCCCGCCGGTCCCCGATCGGCGGGCCTTTTCATTCGGAGACACGCCATGGCGGATCGCGGCGGCAAGTGGGTTCTGGGCATCCTCGGCGGCTCGGGCGTCTATGAGATCGACGGGCTGGAGAACCGGCGCTGGAAGAAGATCCCCACCCCCTGGGGCGCGCCCTCGGACGAGCTGCTGTTCGGCGAGATCGACGGGGTCGAGCTGGTCTTCCTGCCGCGCCACGGCCGCGGCCACCGCCAGACCCCCACCAGTGTCAACGCCCGCGCCAACATCGACGCCCTGAAACGCGCCGGCTGCACCGACATCCTGGCCCTCTCGGCGGTGGGGTCGCTGCGCGAAGAGCTGCCGCCCGGAACCTTCGTGGTCGTCGATCAGTACGTCGACCGCACCTTCGCCCGCGAGAAGAGCTTCTTCGGCCCCGGCTTCGTCGGCCACGTCTCCATGGCCGAGCCAGTCTGTCCGCGCCTGGCGAAGATGGCCGCCGACGCCGGCCGCGAGGCGGGGGCCACGGTCTCCGAAGGCGGGACCTTGCTGGTCATGGAGGGCCCGCAGTTCTCCACCCGCGCCGAGAGCGAACTGTACCGGACCTGGGGCTGCTCGGTGATCGGCATGACCGCCATGCCCGAGGCCAAGCTGGCCCGAGAGGCGGAGCTGCCCTACGCCTCGGTCTGCATGGTCACCGACTACGACGGCTGGCGCGAGGGCCACGACGCGGTCGAGGTCGACGAGGTGGTGGCCATGATGCAGGCCAATTCCGCCAAGGCCCGCGACCTGGTCGCCCGCTTCGCCGGCAAGCTGACCGGGACCCGAACGCCGTCGCCGATCGACACCTGCCTGGATGTGGCGATCATGACGGCGCCGTCGGCCTACGACCCGGTCCTTCTGGCCAAGCTCGACGCGGTGGCTGGGCGGCTGCTGGCGAAACAGGCGGCCTAGGCCTAGGCTCGGCCGACTCGCCGGGGAGGGCGGACCATGGACTTCGTGAGCATCCTGCGTTCGATCGGGGCGGTGATCGGCGGCTATGTCGTGATGACGGCCCTTGTGATCCTGAGTTTCATTCCGGCCGGGCGGCTGTTCAAGTTCAAGATGGAGCGCGGCGCCACGCCGCCGGCGCCGACCGGGCCCTATCTGATCTACAACCTTGCGACCGGCTTCGTCGCCGCGGTCGTGGCCGGCTGGGTCTGCGGCTGGATCGCCGGGCGTCAGGCCATGGCCCACGCGGGCGCCCTGGCCCTGCTGGTCGCGGTGTTCGGCCTCTTGATGGCGCGCCGGCCCCAGCCCGGCCAGCCCAAGTGGTATCCCCTGACCATCGCCGCCATCGGGGTGGTCGGCGTCCTGATCGGCGGCTGCATCTTCGACTGCCCGTTCTGAAGGCTTCCAAAGCGCGGCGGATGAAACGATAAGGGCGCGCGCTCCCCCGCACGCGTCCGAGGCCTCCATGGACCTGAAAGCCCACATCCGCACCATCCCGGACTATCCCAAGCCCGGGATCATGTTCCGCGACATCACCAC
>CAYSNW010000074.1:0-17356 GCA_964432415.1 uncultured Caulobacteraceae bacterium | reverse complement strand
CCTGCAGCGCCTCGCTCCGCGCCGCGTCCGCCGCTTCCAGCGCGGCGCGCGCCGCCTGCAGGGCCTCCACGGTTTCCGCCAGTTTCGCGCGGGCGGCCTCGAGCGCCGGATCCTCCAGCGGTCCGATCGCCTCGCGCTCGCGCTTGGCCTGATCGAGCGTCTGCTGCGCGCGGGAAAGCCGCGCCTCGGCGTCACGCAGACGGGCGGCCTCGGCGTTGGCGCGGGCCTGTTCGGCCGCCAGCTTCGAGGCCAGGGCCTCGACCTTCGTCTCCGCGTCGGCGCGGGCGGTCTCGGCGTCGCGCCACGCGGCCTCCAGCTCCGGCCCGCGCATCGGCGCCGCCGCGATCTCGGCCTTCAGGGTCTCGACTTCGGCGCTCAGCCGCTCGAGCTGGGCGGAGGCGTCCTCCACCATGCGCGCCTCGCGCTCGGCGTCGGCGTCGATGCGGGCGATCTCGCCCTTGACCCGCTCGACCTCGGCGCGGGCCTGGCGCTCCTCGACCTCCAGCCGGTCCTTCTCCAGCACCAGGCGGTGCAGAACGGCGCCGGAGACCGCGTCCTCTTCCTTGACGGGCTTGAGCGCCTCGGCGGCTTTCAGCGCTTCGGTCTGGGCGCTGGCCGCGGCCAGGGCGGTGGCTTCCACCGCCGCATTGGCGTCGCGGAATTCGATCTCGGAGCGCTCGACGGCGGCCCTGGCGTCGCTCCAGCGCACGAACAGCAGGGCCGACTGCAGGGCGCGGATCTCGGCGGAGATCTTCTTGTAGCGTTCCGCCTGGCGCGCCTCGCGCTTCAGCCGCCCCAGCGCCGAGTCCAGCTCCTTGGCGATGTCCTCGAGCCGGTTGAGGTTGGTCTCGGCCGCGCGCAGCCTCAGCTCCGCCTCATGCCGGCGCGTGTGCAGCCCGGCCACGCCGCCGGCTTCTTCCAGGATGCGGCGGCGGTTCTGCGGCTTGGCGGCGATCAGTTCCGAGATCTGGCCCTGGCGCACCAGGGCCGGGGAATTGGCCCCCGTCGAGGCGTCGGCGAACAGCAGCTGCACGTCGCGGGCGCGCACCTCCTTGCCGTTGACCCGGTAGGTCGAGCCCTCGCCCCGGTCGATGCGGCGGGTGACCTCGATGACGGGGCTGTCGGTGAAGGGCTGGGGCGCCAGGCGTTCGGCGTTGTCGATGGTCAGGCCGACTTCGGCGTGGTTGCGCGCTGGACGGTCCGACGAGCCGGCGAAGATCACGTCGTCCATGCCCGTGCCGCGCATGGCCTTGGCGGAATTGGCCCCCATGACCCAGCGCAGCGACTCCAGGATGTTGGACTTGCCGCAGCCGTTGGGTCCGACGATCCCGGTCAGCCCCGTCTCGATGCGGAACTCGACGGGATCGACGAAGGACTTGAAGCCGGTCAGTCGTAGTCGTTGGAACTGCAAGGCCTGCTGTCTCAGCCCCGCTTCTTCTTGGCGGCGTGGGCGGGCGCCTTGGCTGTGGCCTTCGCCGGCGCCTTCGCGGCCTTTTCGATCGCCCCGTCCAGCAGCTCCCAGGTCATCTCCTCGGCCTCGATCTTCTTGCCGTTGACGAACAGGGTCGGGGTGGAATTGACCGGGGTCGGCTTCATGTTGGCGTCGAAGCGGGCCTTGAAGTCGGCCTTGCCCTTGGCGTCATCGAGACAGGCCTGGGCCTGGGGGCCGCTGAGGCCGCCGGCCTGGAAGCCCTCTGTCAGCCAGGCGGAAACGTCCTTGTTGGCGAACAAGGCGTTCTGGCTGCGGAACAGGGCGTCCACCACGGTGAAATACTTCGCCGGCCCCGCGCAGCGCGCCAGCAGGAACCCCGCCACGTCGATCTCGCCGTGGATCGGGTCCTCGCGCAGGATGTAGCGGGCCTGGCCGGTGTCCAGATACTTGGCCTTCAGCTTGGGGAAAATCGTCTCGTTGAAGTGGGCGCAGTGCGGGCAGCTGACCGAGGCGTACTCGATCACCGTCACCTTCGCCTTCGGATCGCCGATGGCCATGTCGGTCGGGTGGGCGAGGGCGAGGGCGGGGGCCAGCATCAGGGCGGCGACCAGGCCGGCAAGGGCGCTCAGGAGCTTCATCGCTTCAGTTCCTTCCCTTCGCCGCCGCGCGGATGGCGGCGTCGAGTTCGTCCAGGGTCGCCGGATGGCTGGTGTCGAGCTTCTGGCCGTTGACCAGGAACGTGGGAACCGAACCGACATCCGCCGCGGCAGCTTCCTGGTCGGTCCGGGCCTCCAGGGCCTCAGCCTTCCAGGAGTCGCTCATGCAGGCCTTGATCGCCTTGTCGTCGAGCCCTGCAGAGCGGCCGGCCTCGAACAGAACGTTGCGATAGGCGGAAGAATCTCCCTGCCCCATCTGGTCCATGTACTGCGGTTCGGCCT
This sequence comes from uncultured Caulobacteraceae bacterium, assembly GCA_964432415.1. GTDB lineage: Bacteria > Pseudomonadota > Alphaproteobacteria > Caulobacterales > Caulobacteraceae > JAFECT01. The sequence continues at coordinate 14,986 of CAYSNW010000074.1, read as the reverse complement.
GGGTGATCTGGCGCAGGACGTCGAAGTACCGCTCCTTCGGCGCACAGCGCGCGACCAGGAAGGCCGCGACGTCGATGGCGCCATGGACCGGCATCTCGCGCAGCACGAAGCGCACCTGCCCGGTGTCGACGTAGCGCGCCTTGAACGCCGGCCAGACGTCCTGGTCCCACATCATGCAGTGGGGGCAGGTCGGCGAGGCGAACTCCACCACCGTCACCTTCGCGTCCGCCGACCCCAGGCTCATGTCCTCGTCGGCCGCGCGCGCGGGGGCGCAGACGCCGGCGGCGCCCAGGGCCACGAGGGCCAGGAGAGCGGCGCGCGCCGGCATCGGACCCTTACTTCGCCAGCTGCGGGCCGATGGCCGCGTCCAGCTCCGCCAGGCTCGGCGGGTGGTCGTCGTTCATCTTCTTGCCGTTGACCACGAAGGTCGGGGTCGAGCCGACCTGGTACTCTTCCGCTTCCTTGCGGCTGCGCGCGATCAGGGCCTCGGCGGCCTTGGTGTCGCTGATGCAGGCCGCGGTCTTGTCCTTGCTCATGCCCATGGACTGGCCGATGTTCATCAGGGTGTCGCGGAACGGCGCGGTGTCGCCGCGGCCGAGCGGCTCCAGGAAGGTCTCCTGGCCGCGCATGATGGCCTGGATCACGTCGAAGTACTTGTCCTTGGGCGCGCAGTTGGCCAGCAGGAACGAGGCGTAGTCGATGGCCTCGTGGATCGGGGTTTCACGCAGCACGTAGTGGACCTTGCCGGTGTCGATGTACTTGGCCTTGAAGGCCGGCCAGACCTCACGCTCCCAGGCGCCGCAGTGCGGGCAGGTGGGCGAGGCGTATTCCAGCACGGTCACCTTGGCGTTGGCCGGGCCCATCGAGTGGGGATCGGCGTTGGCCGAGCCGCCCCCCTTGCTGTTGCAGGCGCCCAGCGCCAGGACCGCGCCAGCGGCGGCCAGGACCATGGTTCGGCGGAGGATGAGGCTCATGTGTCTTCCTCGAAGGTCCCGGCGCACACGCCCCGGGCGGTTGATCAGTTAAGCGCGATTCCATCGGCGGCGCCGCGCTCGCCAGTTGTCGAGAACAAACGCGGCGGAGGTTTGTCAATCCGTCCGGCGCCTATTCCTTGAGAACTGCGCGGCCGAGCCGCAGCAGAACGTCCTTCAATTCGCCGTTTCCCGCCTTTTCCAGCGAGGCCTCCAGCTCCGCCTCGCGCGCGGCGTCCAGCGGCCGGTTGCGCCGGGGCGCGCGGGCCTGGGCGACTGCGGGGCGCGCTTTCACGGGACCCTGCACGATGCGCAGGCGCCCCACCGATCCCTGGCCCAGGAACAGGTTCACCCGCTCCAGGATGTCGGCGGACTGGTGCTGGATCAGGGCCGCGGCCGGGCCCTGCACCTTGATCTCCAGCACCCCGGCCTGGCCCGCGCGGCCCTTGACCAGCTTGGACGGTTCGGTGCGCCCCGCCAGGGCCTCGCCCACGATCTCGCGCCAGCGCGCCTGCAGCACGCCCGGCCCCTGGCCGAATTTCTCGTCCAGCGCCTTGATCAGCGGATTGAGCGCCCGGCCGGCCGGCGGCGGCGGCTTGCGCGCCGGACGCGACCGCTTCTGGGCGAGAATTCTCAGCGTCTCGTCGGGGGAGGGGAGGCGGCGGGGCATGCGGGCATGATAGCGGGTCGAGCGAGACGCTTCGCCTTATTTTGATCGTCGTTCTCGGAGTTTGCGTGACAGAATTCCGCCACCCAATGGGGAATAATGCGCGGATTGCGGCGCCAATACCGCGACTTCGTAGTAGAGGAACTGGCGCGAGGGGGATTCACAAATTCCCGAGCTCATTCTGAGGGGTACTACATAAGGGTAGCGGTAGAGGTGGGTCAGCCGGGCATTTTTACTGCCCGCCTTTCCCACGTGTCGGCGTCCTCCACCCGCCCTAGCGCGCGTAGGCAGCGAGTCCCCTCGCGAAGGAGCGCGCCGAGACCTTCGTGGTTGATGCGTCCATGGATGTCGCCTTTCTCGGCTTCAGAGACTGCACGCTCGTACCAAGGGTACGCGGCCTCGTAATCGTCCTGCCTGAACAAGCACGAGCCGACCATTCGTAGACTCATGCTGAGGCTTTCGTGGTCGATGCGTCCATGGATATCGCCCTTCTCGGCCTCCTTGACGGCTCGTTCGAACCATGGGCGTGCGGCTTCGAACTGACCTTGGCGGGCGAAGCAGGCACCGACCTCATGCACGTTCGCGCCGAGGCTCTCGTGGTTGACGCGCCCATGAATGTCGCCCTTTTCGGCCTCCTTGACGGCTCGTTCGAACCATGGGCGTGCAGCTTCGAACAGACCTTGGCGTGAGAAGCAGGTGCCGACCGCGTGCACGCTCACGCTGAGACTGCCGTGGTCGATGCGCCCATGGATGTCACCCTTCTCGGCCTCCTTGACGGCGCGTTCGAACCATTGGCGTGCGGCCTCGAACTGCGCCTGACGAAAGAAACACCGGCCGACTTGGTGCAGGCTCACGCCGAGGCTTTGATGGTCGACTCGACCATGGGCATCGCCCTTTTCCGCCTCGGAAACGGCGCGCTCGAACCAAAGACGTGCCGCTTCGTGCTTACCCTGATCGGCGAGACAATTGCCGACCTGGTGCAGGCTTGCGCTGAAGCTTTCGTGGTCGATACAGTCGTCAACGTCACGCGCTTCTAGTTCAGAGACGGCGCGCTCGAACCAGGGGAGGGCCGCATCGTATCGACCTTGGTTGGCGAAGCAGTAGCCTACTTGGTGTATACTCGTGCTGAGGCTCCCGCGGTTGACGTAGCCATTGATGTCACCCTTTTCCTTCTCGGAGACGGCGCGCTCATACCAAGAGCGTGCAGCCTCGAACTGGCCCAGACTGTCGAGACATTCACCGACCCCATGTAAGCTTGAGCCGAGGCCTTCGTGGTCGACGCGGCCATCGATGTCACCGATCTCCCATTCAGAGACTGCTCGCTCGAACCACGGACGCGCGGCTTCGAACTGCCCAATTCGGTGGAGCGCAATGCCGATCGCTTCACTGGCCGCCATGGCAATGAGATCGGCTCGCCAATCCTCGGGGCGCGTAGGGTAGCCAAGTAGCAGACCCACCTGTTCGGACTGGTGAGGGGCCGCCGCCACTTGGCCGGCTAGCAGACTAAAGCGGCTTGCCCGCGCTTGATCGACGGAACCAGCCGATGCGGCGAGGTCGGTGGTCACCCCAGTTTCTTTCAGGAAGGTCGAGAACAGCTGATGCATCCGAAGCTCGTTCTTTCCGTCGAGTAGGTGCACGTCTAGGCAAGCCTCAAGAGCCTGATCGAATTGTTCGTCGCTCCATCCCGCACCCTCGACCATGTGTCCCTTCAGTTCATCGCGAATGATCCTCTGCGGATTCAGATGCGCAGCTGAATGCAGTAGGAGGCGACTCGCTGAAGGGAGCGGTTCGTATACGCTGTCGAACGATTCTAGCGTCTCGGTCGCGAGCACGGCCTTGACGGCGTGGCCGAGTCTCACCTCGCGGGCGACGGTTCGGCACCAGGGAACGAGCTGGACGGGTAAGCCTTCCGACACCTCCACCATCCGCTCGCCATACTCCGCGGCAATCGCGGGACCGGCGAGCTTCTCCACGATTTCAAGCGCGGTATCTGAATCCAATCTCGGAACCGGCAGTTGCGGCCAACCCCCATCCCAGATGTTACGAACGGAGGTGATGATAGTGTGCCGCGCGGACCCCAGTACCGGGAGCCATGCCTGCAGCGCGTCGGCCGAAACGGCGTTGTCAAGGATCAGCAGGGCGGGTGCGGTATCGAGTTCCCGCAAAGTTCGCAATGCTTGATCGTCCAGCCCGAAGTCCTCCGGATCGAGGTTGAGCTCGACTTTGCCGATCCGGGCCAGTTGCGCCGCCAGGGTTTCCGGCTCGGCCTGCAAGAAAAAGGCGCCGCCGGGATAGTCGTTCTTGTGAGCACGCGCATACTCACGAGCGAGTTCGCTCTTGCCGACGCCGGGCGGTCCGTGGAGCACCACCACAGCGCGGCTGCCCGGCTCAACGAGCATTGATCGGATAGAGCGCAGCAATGTCTCGCGCCCGATAACCGGGATGAGGCCCGACTGGATGTTGCTCCGGAACGGGCGCGCCGGCCAGGCGGTCGCCGCCTGAGGTCGGTCGAGATTGACGGTGACCGGACCGCCGCCTGTGAATTGCAGACCAACCGCAGCCGGGTCCGTGCCTGCTACTTCAGAGTTTTTTTTTGAGCCGCGCCAACCTTGATGTCACCGGTGGTGAAGGCGCCGCCGATCTTCGCCTCCGCAATGCGGACGCCGACGCCGTCAGTCACTTCGATCGAACCGAGCTGCACTTCCAGGGTCTCTAGGCGGCCGATGTCCAGCCCGATGGGCCGGCTGCCTTTCAGGGCCGCAATGAGCCGCTCCGCCAATGCCCTTGCCTCGGCTTGATCTTCGACAGGCCTTTCGTCGACGAGTTCGGCCACCATCTGCTTGCGACCGATGGACCCCGGCGTCTTTTCGAGCGCTTCGACGTCGGCGGACGCCCACTGCCCCACGAGTGATTTCAAACCCTGGTAGGCGTCCTTGACGGCCTCCCCGACAACGCTCTTCAGTCCGGCCTCGGCTGTCATGGACAGGGCGGAAGCGGTCAGGGCGCCGATGGTCACCGGGTCGGTCAAGCTACGGTCCTTTCCTGGGGATAGTCCACGGCTAAGCTGTATGAGTTGCTCTGCTCCATCGCAAGTATTGTGTAGTTTGAAGCTGCGACCTGACGGTTCGCGGGTTCTTTCCCGAGCGACCCGGCGTTATGCAGGATGGGTGCCCACCATCCCCGCCCTCCGCCGCAACCTCTTCGCTTGGTACGACGCCCACGCCCGCTCACTCCCCTGGCGCGTCGGGCCGGCGGACCATGCGGCCGGGGTCCGCGCCGATCCGTACCGGGTGTGGCTGTCGGAGGTGATGCTGCAGCAGACCACCGTGCCGCACGCCACGCCCTACTTCCTGGAGTTCACCCGCCGCTGGCCCACGGTCGGCGCCCTGGCGGCGGCTGAGGACGCAGAGGTCATGGCCGCCTGGGCCGGGCTCGGCTACTACGCCCGCGCCCGCAACCTGATCGCCTGCGCCCGCGCGGTGGCGAGCGGTTACGGCGGGGTCTTCCCTGACACGGAAGAGGGTCTGCGCGCCCTGCCAGGGCTGGGCGCCTATACGGCCGCGGCGGTGGCTGCCATCGCCTTCGACCGCCTCGCCCATGTCGTGGACGGCAATGTCGAGCGGGTGGTCGCGCGCCTCTTCGCGGTCGACGAGCCCCTCCCGGACGCCAAGCCCGAACTGAAACGCCTGGCCGCGACCCTGACCGCGCCGGAGCGCCCGGGCGACTGGGCCCAGGCCATGATGGACCTGGGCGCCACCGTCTGCCGCCCCCGGGCGCCTTTGTGCGACCGATGCCCGATCTCCACGGGGTGCAAGGCCTTCGCCTCCGGCCATCCCGAGGCCTGGCCGAAGAAGCGCCTCAAGGCCGAGCGGCCACGCCGCTTCGGTGTCGCCTATGTGCTGGAACGCGACGGCAGGATCGGCCTGGTCCGCCGTCCGCCCCGTGGCCTGCTCGGCGGCATGCTGGCTCTGCCCACCAGCGAATGGCGCGCCGCTCCGCTCAGCGAGGCCGAGGCGCTGGCCGCCGCCCCCGGCCCCGGCGCCTGGCGCGCCGCCGGACAGATCGAGCATGTCTTCACCCACTTCGCCCTGACGCTGGAGGTCCGGCGCGGTGAAGCCTCTACGGGCGCCGCCGACCTGATCTGGACCCCGCGCGGCGATCTCGGCGCCCTGCCCAGCGTGTTCCTCAAGGCCGCGAGGGCGGCTCTGTGAGCGCGCCGCTTCCGATCCTTCGGGTCGCGCGCCCGAGCGACGATCTCGAGGCCCTGCTCGGCTTCTATGTGGAAGGGTTGGGGCTGGAACTGATCGGCCGCTTCGAGGACCACGAGGGCTTCGACGGGATCATGCTGGGCGGCCCGGGCCAGCCCTGGCATCTGGAGTTCACCCGCTGCGCCGCGGAGCCCGCCGGCCGCGCGCCCGGCCCCGAGCATCTGCTGGTCCTCTATGTGCCCGACGCCGCGGAGCACGCCCACCGGGTCGAGCGCCTGCGCCGCGCCGGGTTCGCGCCAGTCAAGGCCTTCAATCCCTACTGGGACCGTCACGGGCTCACCTTCGAGGATCCGGACGGCTACCGCGTGGTGCTGAGCCGCGAGGCGTGGACGCTCTGAGATGCCGCAGCCGCCGCGCCTGTTCTTCCTGCCCGGCGCCGGCGCCGATCCCGCCTTCTGGCGGCCCCTCGGCGAGCGCCTGCCGGCCGCCTGGTCGAAGCGCTATTTCGCCTGGCCCGGTCTCGGCGAACAGGCGCCGGACCCGGCGGTGCAGGGCCTCGACGATCTCGTGGCCCTGGTCGAGCGCGAGCTCGGCGACGACCCGGTCGACCTGCTGGCCCAGTCCATGGGCGGCCTCGTCGCCCTGATGGTGGCCCTGCGCAACCCGTCGAAGGTGCGCCGCCTCGCGCTGTCGGTGACCAGCGCCGGAATCGACATGGCGGGGATGGGCGCCGAAGACTGGCGGCCCGGCTATTTCGCGGACCACCCCAACGCCGCGTCCTGGCTGCGCGATCTTCGCATCGACCTTGCCGCGCAGCTCGCCCGGGTCCGCCAGCCGGCTCTACTGCTCTGGGGCGACGCCGACCCGATCAGCCCCGTCGCGGTGGGGGAGCGGCTGCGGAGCCTGCTGCCTGACGCAGGCCTGCAGGTGGTCCCCGGCGGCGGCCACGATCTTGTCCACGCCCGCGCGGCGGAGGTTGCGCCCCTGATCGAGGCTCACCTCGCCTGAACCTCACCGCCGCCAGGGCCGGCGCACCTCATAGATCGGGGCGGCGGTCGGCTCGGTCCGCCGCGCCGCGATGAAACCGCGCCAGCTCAGCCGTCGCACCGCATTCTGCACCGAGGACTTCGACAGGCCGGTCTCGGTGGCGATGGTCTGCAAGGAGGCGCCTACGGTCTCGCGCCCCTCGCCGTGGCTGTTCCGCCAAAGCCAGAGATAGACCACGAAGGCCGAGGGCGCCCGGTCGTGGCCGACCAGGTCGCGCATCAGGACGTCGAGGATGTAGGCGTCGATCGGGATCTGGCGCATTGCAACAGTTGCTATAGCAATGCTTGCACGCCTTGTCGCCCCCCGGCCTTTTCCGCCATGGCTCGCGCGAGCGGAGGACATCCATGATCACCCACATCAAATTCGTCGGCATCCCGACCAGCGACCAGGACCGTGCACTCAAGTTCTGGACGGAGAAGATGGGCTTTCGGGTTACGACCGACAGCCCGATGGGGCCCCAGCGCTGGATCGAGCTGAAGATCCGCGACTCGGACACGGGCCTGGTGCTCTTCACCCCGGAGGGCCACGAGGACCGCATCGGCCAGTTCCACAACGGCTCCTTCGCCTGCGACGACGTGGAGGCGACGTACCGCCAGCTTTCCGAACGCGGCGTCGAGTTCGAGGACGCGCCGAAGAAACAGCCCTGGGGAACCTTCGCCATCTTCAAGGATCCGGACGGCAACCGGTTCGTGCTGGGGTCGCGGTAGGGAGTGAAAACCTTCTCCCCCTTTCCAATGGTGGGCGTCATCCACTCAGTCCCTTCCCCCCTCGAGGGGGAAGGTGGCGACGCCAGGAGCCGGATGGGGGGCGGCGCCGACCTTGGATGATTGGCTGCTTTCTATGCCGGGCAGGGGGCTCTCTCCGACCGACCGTCGCGCGGCCCCCCTTCCGAGGCCCTGACGGCCCCCACCTTCCCCCTCGAGGGGGGAAGGAAATCAATAGGCGCCTCCTATGCGATCGCCCCGCCCAGCGCGGACGGGGGAAAGAGACGACAGGGGACGCTCGTTAGCTCCTTATCGGCACCGCCGCGCTGATGAGGCCTTCCAGTTCGTCCCTCAGGGCCCGTCCGGCCTCGGTCAGGAAGACGAACTTCAGCCGCTTGTCGTGCGGCGCGGCGCGGAATTCGAACAGGCGCTGGGCCTCGGCGGCCGGACCGGTCTCGTCGCTGTCCTCGCCGGCGATGGTGCGGGCCAGGCGCGCGGCGGTGGCCACGTGCAGGCGGCTGACGAAGGCCAGCTCGCTCATGTTCAGGCCCTCGTTCTCGCAGACGTAGAGAAACAGGACCATGGTGTTGAGGCTTTCCGGCAGGCCCAGCCCCCGGAACTTCTCGACCGCGCCCAGCAGGGTGTTGCGCTCGCGCCGCCTCGCGGGGCGCAGATTAGTCATAGGCGTGCAGGCGGCCCGACTGCAGGTGGAAGCGGCGCGGCGAACTGGTCCGTTCCGGCTTGGGCGCGCGCCGTTCCTTGATCGAGACCGCCACGTCCGGGTACTCGGTCTTGACCGAGGACAGGCAGGTCTCCAGCCGCCTCTGGTGCTCGGCCGCCTCCAGGTAGTCGAGGGCGTCGATATCGATGGTGATGGCGACGCGAAGTCTCACGTTGGGCATGGTCTTGGCGTCCACGGGGCGTCTCCAACTCTGCTGACTGGCCGTGAGTGTCACGGCGCTGAGACAAAGTCGCAAAATGCGTTCGACGAAACGCGACTGCGACACGACGAATACAGAATCCGTGGAATCCCGCTCAACCGGCGGCGGGCAAATTCACCCTGTTTTCCCTTGCGGCGCATGCCTTTTCCGATCGCGTCGCCCGGAGCGTCTGTCGCGCCGCGTGAAGAATGTTCGCATAAAGGTGACAATTCGCTGGCGTTGACATGACATGAACACTGAAATGTATCGCCTGTATATTATTTCTAGCGATAAGGTATCCTGTGCTCATCGCGATACGCCCCGCTGATAATTACAAGCAACACCTCCAATACTGTTGACCGGCAAGCCCGCTCGTCAACTAACTCTGCGGTCGGCGGGGGAGCCGGGCGCTTCGATTCTGCTCCTTCGCCCCACGACGGAGCTTCGAAGACCTCGAAAGCCCCGGTGTTCAGGACGGCCCGCTACGGCGGGCGCGTCACCTCAGGAGGAAAGACCTTGAAGAGACATTCGGTTCGCGAGCGCCTGTTGGCCTCGACGATGATCGGCGGAGCGGCCCTGGCCGTGCTCGCCGCCGCCCCGGCCTACGCCGCCGACCAGCCCACGACCGTCGAGGACGTGGTGGTCACCGGCTCGCGCATTCCGCAGCCCAACCTGACCCAGACCAGCCCGGTCAACACCATCGGCGCCACCGACGTGAAGCTCGCCGGCACCACCCGGGTCGAGGACGTGGTCAACCAGCTGCCGCAAGCCTTCGCGGCGCAGAACTCGACCGTCTCCAACGGCTCGTCCGGCACCGCCTCGGTCAGCCTGCGCGGCCTGGCCCCCAGCCGCACCCTGGTGCTGATCGACGGCCGCCGCCTCGGCCCGGGCGATCCGGCCGCCCCCACCGCCGACCTCAACAACATCCCCGGACCCCTGGTCGAGCGCATCGACGTGGTGACCGGCGGCGCCTCGGCGGTCTACGGCTCCGACGCCGTGGCCGGCGTCGTCAACTTCATCATGAAGAAGAATTTCGAGGGGTTGCAGATCGACATCAACCACTCGTTCTACCAGCACAACAACCACGACAGCGCGGTCAACGCCCTGGTAGCCGCCCGCCACGCCACCAGCCCGTCCCAGTTCAACACCCCGGCCGACAACGTCACCGTGGGCGACCAGACCGACATCAACATCACCATGGGCGCCGCCTCGCCGGACGGCAAAGGCAATGTCGAGGTCTACGCCGGCTACCGCAACATCAAGCCGATCCTGCAGAAGGACTACGATTACTCGGCCTGTTCGCTGTCTACCTCCGGTTCGTTCTTCCGCTGCGGAGGCTCCGGCACAGCCAGCCCGCCCCAGTTCGTGGTCAACGGCGGCGTGGGTTTCGACGGCAACGGCACCGGCTGGGTGCCGAACTCCTCGGGCGTGCTGCACGCCTTCACGGCAAACGACCAGTTCAACTTCGCGCCGTACAACTTCTTCCAGCGGCCGGATGAGCGCTACACGGCCGGGGCCTTCGCCCACTACGAAGTCAACCCGATGCTGGATACCTACGCCCAGTTCATGTTCATGGACGACAACAGCATCTCGCAGATCGCCCCCTCGGGCATCTTCGGCCAGAACCTGCAGGTGAACTGCGACAACCCGCTGCTGTCGTCGGACGAAGTCAGCAAGTTCTGCGGCCCCACCGTCGACCAGGATCCGGCCACCCCCGGGACCCAGGCCTGCGTGGACAGCGATCCGGTCACCCCCGGCATCCAGTGCAACGCCAACCTCCTGGTCTTCAAGCGCAACCAGGAAGGCGGCGGCCGCCGCGATAACCGCCGGCACACCGACTACCGCATCGTGATCGGCGCCAAGGGCGACCTGAACAAGTCCTGGTCCTACGACGTCTACGGCCAGTTCGGTCAGGCCAGCCTGCAGGAGAACTTCCAGAACGACTTCTCGGTGGTCCGCTCGGGCCGCGCGCTGCAGGTCGTCAATGTCGCCGGCGTGCCCACCTGTAAATCGGTGATCGATGGCACCGACCCGTCCTGCGTGCCCTACAACATCTTCGGCACCGGCCCGGTCACCGCCGCGGCGCTGAACTACCTGCAGGCCCCCGGCTTCCAGGAAGCGGTGCAGACCGAACAGGTTGTCTCCGGCCAGGTCACCGGCAAGCTCGGCGACTACGGGATCAAGTCCCCGTGGGCGGAAGAGGGCGTGGGCGTCGCGCTGGGCGCCGAATACCGGCGTGAGGCGATGGACTTCAAGACCGACCTGGAGTTCTCGTCCGGCGACCTCGCCGGCCAGGGCGGCGCCATCATCGGCGTGACCGGCGCCTTCGACGTGAAGGAGTGGTTCGCCGAAGCCCGCATCCCGCTGATCCAGAACATGTCGATGGCCAAGGACCTGTCGCTCGACCTCGGCTACCGGTCGTCGGACTACAGCTCGTCCGGCCAGACCTCGACCTACAAGATCGAGGGCAACTGGTCGCCGATCAACGACATCCGTTTCCGCGCCAGCTACAACAAGGCGGTCCGCGCGCCGAACATCATCGAGTTGTTCACCCCGGCCGCGGTCGGTCTGGACGGATCGGTCGATCCCTGCGCCGGCTCGGCTCCGACCCTGACCCAGGCCCAGTGCGCCAACACCGGCGTGTCCGCGGCCCAGTACGGCCACGTGCTGCCCAACCCGGCCGGCCAGTACAACGGCTTCGTCGGCGGCAACCCGAGCCTGAAGCCGGAAGTCGGCAAGACCTGGTCGGCGGGCTTCGTGCTGACGCCCTCGATGATCCCGGGCTTCAACGCCAGCTTCGACTACTACGACATCAAGGTCGACCAGACGATCGGCACCATCGGTTCGGACACCATCCTGACCGTCTGCGGCCAGACCGGAAACCCGGCCCTGTGCTCGCTGATCCACCGTCAGGCCGGCACCGGGTCGCTGTGGCTCAACCCGTCGGGCTTCGTCACCGACACCAACCTGAACACCGGGATGGTGGAAGTGCGTGGCTGGGACGTCCAGGCCAACTACCGCTTCAACCTGGACACCGTCGGCATGGCCGACGCGGGTCACCTGGACTTCAACCTGACCGGCAGCGAGCTGAGCAAGTTCCACGTCCAGCCCCTGCCGGGCACCACCATCGGTCAGTTCGACTGCCAGGGCACCTACGGCCCCAGCTGCGGCGCGACCTTCGGCGGCGGCCCGCGGCCGAAGTGGCGTCACAAGGCGCGCATGACCTGGGTCACGCCCTGGAACATCAACGCCTCGCTGACCTGGCGTCACCTGGGCGAGGTCACCTCCGAGGCCAATGTCAACACCCGGGCCGACTACCAGCTCGGCAGCCGCGACTACTTCGACCTGGCCGGCACCTGGCGGGTGGGCGACAAGCTGGAGCTTCGCGCCGGCGTGAACAACATCTTCGACAAGGATCCGCCGCTGATCGGATCGGGCCACCTCAACACCGGCCCGCTGAACGGCAACACCGCTCCGGGCACCTACGACTCGCTCGGCCGCTTCGTGTTCATGGGTCTGACCGCGAAGTTCTGACGATCTCCTCCCCCGTGAGCGGCAGCGAACGGGGGAGGGGGACCATTCCAAGAATGGTGGAGGGGGCGCGCTGCGAGGCGCGCCCTTTCTGCTGTGTGGAACATGAGGAAAAAGCTTGACCTTTGTCCAATTGTTCGCTATTTGTTCTCACTGTTATCAGGTCTTTGATATCGTCAAAGCGGTCTGGATCTCCGGGGGGCCACCCTTCACCGATATCTACGGTGAATTACGGGATGAATGACACCTGGGGACGCATGAAACGCGCTGCGACCGCAGCGCCCGGGCCACCGATAATACGGTCGATTAACGGTGGTTTTACGGGCGCCGCCGCCCTCAGTTCATCTCCGCCCGGAGCTTCATGCGCAGGCTGTCGATGGGGGTCAGGCCCCGGTCGGTCTTCAGGTGCCAGTAGGTCCAGCCGTTGCAGGCCGGCGCGGCCTGGGCGAGCGCCCCGACCTTGTGGATCGAACCGGTCAGTTCGCCCCAGAGCAGCGATCCGTCGGCGCGCACCCGGGCCTCGTGCTCGCCCTTGGGCGAATAGAGCCGGTCGCCCGGACGCAGCAGGCCCGCCTCGACCACCGAGCCGAAGGGCACGCGCGGCTCGTTGCGCTTGGAGCCCATCACCGCCAGGTCCTCCGGCGCCGCCGGCACGATCTTCTGAATCCGCTCCAGGGCCAGCCTGGCGTAGGCCTCGTCGCGCTCCACGCCGATCCAGTGGCGTCCCAGCCGCGCGGCCGCCGCGCCCGTGGTCCCGGTGCCGAAGAAGGGGTCGAGGACGATGTCGCCGGGCTTGGACGCCGCGAGCAGCACCCGGTGCAGCAGGCCCTCCGGCTTCTGGGTCGGGTGGGCCTTGAGGCCATCCTCGCCCTTCAGCCGCTCCTCGCCAGTGCACAGCGCCAGCGTCCAGTCCGAGCGCATCTGGGTGTCTTCGTTGAAGGCCTTCAGGGCGTCGTAGTTGAAGGTGTAGCGCTTCTGGCCCCGCGCCTTGGCGGCCCAGATCAGGGTCTCGTGGGCGTTGGTGAAGCGCGTGCCCTTGAAGTTGGGCATGGGGTTGGTCTTGCGCCAGATCACGTCGTTCAGCACCCAGAACCCCAGGTCCTGCAGGGCCGCGCCCAGGCGGAAAATGTTGTGGTAGCTGCCGATGACCCAGAGCGTCCCGTCGTCCTTCAGCACGCGGCGGCACTCGGTCAGCCACGCCTTGCAGAAGCTGTCGTAGGCCTGGAACGACTCGAACTGATCCCAGTCGTCGTCCACCGCGTCGACACGGGAGTTGTCCGGGCGCAGCAGGTCGCCGCCGAGCTGGAGGTTGTAGGGCGGGTCGGCGAACACCAGGTCCACGGACCTGTCCGGCAGGCTCTTCAGAACCTCCACGCAGTCGCCGATGTGGATCTTGTCCAACTCCATCCGCGCCGCCCCGTCGATCCGCTGTGCCTTGGCCATCCCCCACCCGTGGGGCGCCATGGTGAAAAAGCCCTTAAGCCTGTGCTCGAGGCGGGCGATTTTGGCGGCTTGGCCGCAGGAACGGCGCGATCACGCGCACGTTTTCCTCGCGTGAGTTCGCGTCGCTTCAGGAGAAGACCATGACCAGTCTCGTCGCCGCCGCCTTCGGCGAGGACCGGGTCCCCTTCTATGAGATCCGTCCGGTGGCCTTGCGGGTCTGGCGCGCGCCGGAATTCATCTCCCGCGACGAGCAATGGAGCCTGCCGCCCTGGGCGCTGCCCGCGGCCGGTTCGCTGATCTTCGCGGCGGCCGGCATGGCCTGCGGCGCCTGGTTCCACATCTAGATCTGGCCGCCGGACACCCAGGGCCCGTCTTCCAGGAAGTCTCCCTGCAGCACCGCCTTGACCGGGGCCCAGCTCATGCGGTGGGCCGGGCAGGGCCCCAGGCGCTTCAAGGCCTCCCAGTGGATGGGCGCGTTGTAGCCCTTGTGGGAGGCGAAGCCGTAGCCAGGAAAGGTCTCGTCCAGCTCCGCCATCAGCCGGTCGCGCGCGGTCTTGGCCAGGATCGAGGCGGCCGCGATCGAGAGGGAAAGCGCGTCGCCGCCCACCACCGGGCGCACCTCGCAGGGCAGGGGGAAGCGGTAGTTGCCGTCCACCAGGGCGACGTGAGGGACAGGGTTCAGCGCCTCCACCGCCCGGCGCATGGCCAGGCCCGTGGCCTGCAGGATGTTCAGCTCGGCGATCTCCTCCACGCTGGCGAAGGCGACCGACCACGCCACCGCGCGGTCCTTGATCTCGCCCTCCAGCGCCTCGCGCTGGCGCGCGTTCAGCTTCTTGGAGTCGTCGATGCCCTTGGGCGCGCTCCGCGGGGCCAGGATCACCGCGGCGGCCGACACCGGCCCGGCCCAGGGCCCACGCCCGGCCTCGTCCACCCCGCAGACCACCAGCTCGCCACAGAGCTTCTCCAGGGTGAAGCTGGGCCCGATGGTCTTCTGAGGCTTGCGGGCAGGAGGGGTCACGGCCTGCCCATACCCCCGACCTCGCCGTGGCGAAAGCAGGTCGTCAGGTGGTCGTTGACGCACCCCACCGCCTGCATCCAGGCGTAGACGATCACCGGCCCGGTGAAGCTGAAGCCCTTGGCCTTGAGCGCCTTGGCCACCTCCACCGACAGCGGCGTCTGGGCCGGGACCTGGCCGGTGGCGCTCCAGTGGTTGACGATCGGCTTGCCGCCGGTGAAACCCCAGACGAACTGGCCGAAGTCCTCGCCGGCCTCGCGCATGTCCAGGAACCGCCGGGCCCCCTTGATGGCCATGTTGATCTTGGCGCCGGAGCGGATGATCCCGGGGTTGGCCAGCAGCCGGTCGATGTCGCGCTCATCGAAACGGGCCACCACCTCGGGGTCGAAGTTGGCGAAGGCCTCGCGGAAGGCCTCGCGCTTCCTCAGGATGGTGATCCAGGACAGGCCGGCCTGGAACCCGTCCAGCACCAGCTTTTCC
>CAYSNW010000073.1:0-17413 GCA_964432415.1 uncultured Caulobacteraceae bacterium | reverse complement strand
TGAGCTGGGCCAGGTCCTCGATCGAATAGATGTCGTGGTGGGGCGGCGGCGAGATCAGGGTGACGCCCGGCATGGAGTGGCGCATGCGGGCGATGAACTCGGTGACCTTGAAGCCCGGCAGCTGGCCGCCCTCCCCGGGCTTGGCGCCCTGGGCCACCTTGATCTCGATCTCGCGGCACTGGTTCAGATATTCGGCGGTGACCCCGAACCGGCCCGAGGCGATCTGCTTGACCGCCGAATTCGGGTTGTCGCCGTTCGGGCGCTTCACATAGCGCTCGGGATCCTCACCGCCCTCGCCAGAGACCGAGCGCGAGCCGATCCGGTTCATGGCGATGTTCAGCGTCTCGTGCGCCTCGGGCGAAAGGGCGCCCAGGGACATGCCCGGGGTGACGAAGCGCTTGCGGATCTCGTTGACCGTCTCGACCTCGTCGATCGGCACGGGCTTGGCGTCGGAACTGATCTCCAGCAGATGCCGCGGCGAGGTGGCCGGGGTGTCGGCGATCAGTTTGGAATAGGCCTTGAAGCGCCTGTAGTCGCCCCGGTCGCAGGCGTCCTGCAGGGTGTGGATCACCCTGGTCTCGAACGAATGGGTCTCGCCCTCGGCGCGCGCCTTGTAGAAGCCGCCGATCGGCAGGGTCACGCGGCCCGGCCGCCAGGCCTTGCGGTGCAGCTCCAGCGACTTGGTCTCCAGCCCCGCCACCCCGATGCCTGAGATGCGAGAGGCCAGGCCCGGGAAGAATTCCGAGACCAGGGCGCGTGACAGGCCCATGGCCTCGAACTCGTAGCCGCCGCGGTAGGACGAGATCACCGCGATGCCCTTCTTGGCGATGATCTTCATCAGGCCGGCCTCGATGGCCTGCTTGTAGTTCAGGCAGGCGTCGCGAAGGCTGAGGTCCCGGTAGATGCCCCGCTCCAGCCGGTCCTGGATGATCTCCTGGGCGAGGTAGGCGTTGACCGCCGTGGCGCCGACCCCGACCAGCACCGCAAACGCGTGCGGGTCCAGGCACTCGGCCGAGCGCACGATGATGGAGGCGTAGGTCCGGAGGCCCTCGGCGACCAGGCGCGAATGCACGCCGCCCACGGCCAGCACCATGGGGGTGGGGACCTGTTCCTCGCCGGCGTTCTGGTCGGTCAGCACGATCTGGCTGGCGCCGGCCCGCACGGCGGCGACCGCCTCGTCGCGGATCTCGTCCAGCCGTTGGCGCAGCGCCCTGCCGGCCGGGGCGCCCGGCGCCGGGATCGGATAGGAGCAGTCGATCACCGCGACGGTGTCGGGATCGAACAGGCCGAGCATGCGCTCGTACATGCCGGTAGTGATCACCGGGCTTTCCAGCACGAAGACGTCGGTCTGGGTCTCGTCCTGGGAGAGGATGTTGCCGAGGTTCTTGAACCGCGTCTTCAGGCTCATCACCCCGCCTTCGCGAAGGCTGTCGATGGGCGGATTGGTGACCTGGCTGAAGTTCTGCCGGAAATAGTGGCTGAGCGGCCGGTACTGGTCCGACAGCACCGCCAGCGGCGTGTCGTCGCCCATGGAGCCTATGGCTTCCTTGCCGTCGAGCACCATGGCGTCGAGGATGGTCTCGACCTCCTCGTAGCTGAATCCGGCGGCGTACTGGCGGCGCGTCAGCTCCTCGCCGCCATAGCGGCGCGGCTCGGGTCCGGGCCCGATCCTCGGCTCCAGCTCGACCATGTTGTCGAGCCAGTCGGTGTAGGGGTGCTTGTCGGCCAGCTCGTCGATCAAGCCCTGGGCGTCGTAAAGGCGCCCCGTCTCGAGATTGACCCCGATCATCTGGCCCGGCGGAATGTGGGCCCGGCGGACCACCCGGTCCTCGCCGATCCCGGTCATGCCGCTCTCGGAGCCCACGATCAGCAGGCCGTCGTGGGTCTCGTGCACGCGCAGGGGGCGCAGGCCGTTCCTGTCCTTGCCCGCGATCACCCAGGAGCCGTCGGTAGCGCAGATGGCGGCGGGCCCGTCCCAGGGCTCCATCACCGCGTTGCAATAGGCGTAGAGCGCCCGGTGCGAGGCCTTCATCAGCCCGTCCTGCTTGGACCAGGCTTCCGGCATCAAGAGCGCCTTGGCCATGGGCGCGGAACGGCCCGCGCGCACCAGCACCTCGAAGGTGTTGTCCAGGGCCGCGGAGTCCGAGCCGCCCGGCTGGATCACCGGCTTGACCTCCTCCTGGCGCTCGCCGAAGGCCGAGGCCGCCATGCGGATCTCGTGGCTGCGCATCCAGTTGACGTTGCCGCGCAGGGTGTTGATCTCGCCGTTGTGGGCGAGCATCCGGAACGGCTGGGCCAGGCGCCATTCCGGGAAGGTGTTGGTCGAATAGCGCTGGTGGAACAGGGCGAAGGACGACTCGAAGGCCGCGTCGCGCAAGTCCGGGTAGAAGACATCGATGTCCTCGGCGCGGAACATGCCCTTGTAGACCAGCGAGCGCGCCGACAGGGAGCAGATGTAGAGCGCCAGATTGGCTTCGGCTGCGCGCTTTTCGATGCGCCGGCGGCACAGGAACAGCGAGCGCTCCAGCGCCTCGCCCTCCAGCCCGGCCGGGGCGCTCAGCATGATCTGCTCGATCTCGGGACGGGTGGCTGCGGCCCGCTCGCCAATGGCGGCGACGTCGACCGGCACCTGGCGCCAGCCGTAGATGTAGAAGCCCTCGTGCAGGACCTCACTCTCCACGATGGTGCGCGCCGCCTCCTGGGCGCCCAGGTCGGTGCGCGGCAGGAACATGACGCCCACCGCGATCGGGCCGGGACGCGGGGTGTGGCCGACCCGGCGGACCTGGTCGCGGAAGAAGGCCTGGGGCACGCCCACCAGCACGCCGGCGCCGTCGCCGGTCTTGCCGTCGGAGGCGACCGCGCCCCGGTGCCAGACCGCCTTGAGCGCCCGGATAGCCAGTTCGACCACCTCGCGGCGCGGGCCGCCGTCGATGGCACAGACCAGGCCGACCCCGCAGGCGTCACTCTCGGAGGCCGGATCGTAGGCGTGGGCGTCGGTGAGGATCTGGCGCTGTTCCAGGTAGCGCTTGATGTCGGCGCTCATGCGAACACCGCCGATCCCAGTTCACTATGTTCGTCATCCTCGGAGCGTAGGCGCGTAAGCGCCGGAGACCCGAGGACCCAACAGCGAATCTTGCTTGAAGCTGGGCGCCAGAATCGCGCGTCGAGGTGGGAGCTGTTGGGTCCTCGGGTTCCCGCTGCGCGGGCCCCGAGGATGACGGGCCTAAAGGGGGGGGATGCGCTCATTCCGCCGCCTCCCGCATGGAGGCCGCTTCCAGATACTTGCCGATTTCCGCTGCCGCCCGCTGGCCGTCGCGCACGGCCCAGACCACCAGCGACGCCCCGCGCACGATGTCGCCGGCGGCGAACACGCCCGGGATCGCGGTCTGAAGCGTCCGCGCATTGATCTCGATGGTCCCGGCCGCCGAGACCGGCAGCTCGGGCGCGCGGAACAGCACCGGCAGGTCCTCGGGCTCGAAGCCCAGGGCCTCGATCACCAGCTGGCCCGGCAGGTTGAAGGCCTCGTCGGTCTCCTCCACCGCGCGGCGGCCCTTCAGGTCCGGCGCGCTGAGCTTCATGCGCACGGCGCGCACGCCGGTGACGGTCTCCGCGTCGCCCAGGATCGCCTGGGGCGCGGCCAGCCACTCGAAGCGCACGCCCTCCTCTTGCGCATGCTCCACCTCGCGCGCGGAGCCCGGCATGTTGTCCCGGTCGCGGCGATAGAGGCAGACCACCGACTTCGCGCCCTGGCGCACCGCCGTGCGCACGCAGTCCATGGCGGTGTCGCCGCCGCCGATGACCACGACGTCCTTGCCCTTGGCGTCCAGCCGTCCGGACTCGAAGTCCGGGACCTGGTCGCCGAAGCCCTTGCGGTTGGAGGCTATCAGATAGTCCAGGGCCGCGATCAGGCCACGCGAGCCCGAGCCCGGCGCCGCCAGCCGGCGCGCCTTGTAGACGCCGGTGGCGATCAGCACCGCATCATGGCTGTAGCGCAGATCGCCCAGCGCCACGTCGCGCCCGACCTCGAAGTCGAGCACGAACTTGACCCCGCCCTCGGCCAGCCGGCGCGTGCGGCGCTCGACCACGTCCTTCTCCAGTTTGAAGCCGGGGATGCCGTAGGTCAGCAGCCCGCCGGAGCGGTCGTGCCGGTCGTAGATCGTGACCTGATAGCCCTCCGAGCGCAGCCGGTCGGCCGCCGCGATTCCGGCCGGCCCGGCGCCGACGATCCCGACCGACTGGTCGCGCTCCATCAGCGGGCGGATCGGCTCGACCCAGCCGTTCGCGAAGGCCATGTCGCCCAGCGTCTTCTCCACCGAGCCGATGGTGACGCCTTCCCAGCCCGACTGCTCCAGCACGCAGGCGCCTTCGCACAGCCGGTCCTGCGGGCAGATGCGGCCGCAGATTTCCGGCAGGGTCGAGGTGGCCGCGGCGATGTCCCAGGCTTCTCGCCAGCGGCCCTGGGTCGCCAGGTTCAGCCAGTCGGGGATGTTGTTGTGCAGCGGACAGGCGGACTGGCAGAACGGCACGCCGCACTGAGCGCAGCGCGAGGACTGGTCGGCGGTCTGGGGCGCGCTCAAGGGCTGGTAGATCTCGCCGAACCCACGGGTGCGCGCCTCGCCCGACGCCTTGGCGGGCGAGCGGCGGTGACGCACCACGAAGCGGTTCAACTCGCGCGACACTGTCGCTTCCTATGCTGCACTTGCGAACACGAAGGTGTACGAAGACTCCCCTGATTTCGCAAGGATATTGCACCACAGCGCATACACGATGCGCTTCGGGGCAAACCATTTCACGATCAATGCTGCACCGCACATAAACACACCCCTAGGCCGCCGCTTTGGCGAACAGGGCTTTCACATTGCGGGCGGCCTGGCGGATGCGGTGCTCGTTCTCGACCAGGCCGATACGGACGTAACCCTCGCCGTACTCGCCGAAGCCGAGACCCGGCGCGACGGCCACCTGGGCCTTCTCGATCAGCAGCTTGGCGAAGGCCATGGAGCCCATCTCGCGGAAGCGTTCCGGCAGGGGCGCCCAGGCGAACATGGAGGCCGGCGGCGGGGGTATGTCCCACCCTGCCCGGCCCATGGCCTCCACCAGCACGTCGCGGCGGGATTTGTAGGTGGCGCGGATCTCGTCGACGCAGTCCTGGGGTCCGTTGAGCGCGGCGGAGGCCGCCACCTGGATCGGCGTGAAGGCGCCGTAGTCGAGGTAGGACTTCACCCGCATCAGGGCCGCGCACAGCCGCTCATTGCCCACCACCATGCCGATGCGCCAGCCGGCCATGGCGTAGGTCTTGGACAGCGAATTGATCTCCACCGCCCGTTCCTTGGCGCCCTCGACCTGAAGAATCGACGGCGGCGGATTGTTTTCGAAGTAGATTTCCGAATAGGCGACATCGGACAACACCCACAGGTCGTGCTCCCGCGCCAGCCGGATGATCTCCTTGTAGAAGTCGAGATCGACCGACTGGGCCGTGGGGTTGGACGGGTAGGAGACGATCAGCACCGTCGGCGCCGGCACCGAATGCTTCACCGCCTTGCTGATGTTGGACAGGTACTGTTCCGGCGTCAGGGCCGGCACATGACGGATGACGCCGCCGGCCATCAGGAAGCCGAAGGCGTGGATCGGATAGGCCGGGTTCGGGCAGATCACCGTGTCGCCGGGCGCGGTGATGGCCTGGGCCAGGTTGGCGAAGCCCTCCTTCGAACCGAGGGTGACCACCACCTCCTTGTCCGAATCGAGCTTCACCCCGAAGCGGCGGCCGTAGTAGCCGGCCATGGCCCGGCGCAGACCCGGGATGCCCTTGGACACCGAGTAGCCGTGGGCGTTGGGGTTCTTCGCCGACTCCACCAGCTTGTCGACGATATGGGGAGGCGTGGGCATGTCGGGATTGCCCATGCCGAAGTCGATCACGTCCTGGCCCTCGGCCCGGAGCTTGGCCTTCAGCCGGTTCACTTCCTCGAACACATAGGGCGGCAGGCGGCGCGTCCGGTAGAAGTCCGGCGCGGAGGCAGGGGGATTCATGATCGGGTCCTGGTGAGCGGTATCGGCCCCTACACCATCCCTGAGCACAGTCACATTGGACATCGAACGCTCACGCCCAGTGCATCTGCACGTGGTTTTCGGTCCAGCGCGCGCGGCTGAGCGCCTCGATCACCTTGTCGGCGAAGGCGATGCAGCCCAGCTCGCCGCCCAGATCGGCCGTGCCCACGCCCGTGGCCAACACAGAGGCCACCGCAGCGTCGACCATGTCGGCCTCGCGCACCAGCTTGAGGCCATAGCGCAGCAGCATGGCCACCGAGCGGATCGCCCCGATCGGATTGGCCAGGTCGCGGCCGGCGATGTCCGGCGCCGAGCCGTGGATCGGCTCGAACAAACCGGGTCCTGAGGCGCCCAGGGAGGCCGAGCCCAGCAGCCCGATCGATCCCGGCAGCATCGAGGCCTCATCCGACAGGATGTCGCCGAACATGTTCTCGGTCAGCACCACGTCGAAGGCGCGCGGGCGCTGGATCAGCTTCATGGCCGCGGCGTCGACCAGCACATGGTCCAGCTCCACGTCCGGGTACTCGGTCCTGCCCAGGCGCGTGACGGTCTCGCGCCACAGGCGGCTGGTCTCCAGCACATTGGCCTTGTCGATGGAGGTGACGTGGTTGCGCCGCTCGCGCGCCGCGTCGAAGGCCACGCGCGCCACCCGCTCGATCTCCTCGGTGGTGTAGACGCATAGGTCCGTGGCGCGGTCCTTCTCGCGGGTCTTGGCCCCGAAATAGGAACCGCCGGTCAGCTCGCGGATGATCAGCAGGTCCACGCCGCGCACCAGGTCGGCGCGCAGCGGGGAACGGTCCGCCGCGTCGCCCGTGACGGTCACGGGACGCAGGTTGGCGTAGAGGCCCAGCGCATGGCGGATGGCCAAGAGCCCCTCCTCCGGCCGGCGCTTGCCGCCATCCCATTTGGGCCCGCCCACAGCGCCCAGGAACACTGCGTGGGAGTCCTTGCAGGCGGCGAGCGTCGCCGGCGGCAGCGGGTCGCCGGTGGCGTCGATGGCGGCGCCGCCGATCAGGCAGTCCTCGAACACGAAGTGCTGGCCGTACAGGTCATCGACCGCCGCGAGCACGCGCCTTGCCGCCGCGGTGACTTCGGGTCCCACGCCGTCGCCGGCCAGGAGAACGATACGATACGGGTTCATGCGGCACGCCTTTGTTCGAACGCTTCGATCTGGGGGAGCCGGCCGATCAGCCAGCCCAGGGTGTCGACGCCGTCCAGCAGGCAGGCCCGGGAGAAGGGCTCGACCTGGAAGGCGAAGACGTGATTGCCGACGCGGACCTCGTTGGTCTTCAGGTCTACCGTCACCTGTTCGCCGGGCCGTTCGGCCAGACGGTCCCAGGTGGGCTGATCCACGACCACGGGCAGCAGCCCGTTCTTGAGCGCGTTGGAGGTGAAGATGTCGGCGATGGAGGTCGAGATCACCGCCTTGAAACCGTAGTCCAGCAGGGCCCAGGGCGCGTGCTCGCGCGAGGAGCCGCAGGCGAAGTTGGGGCCCGCCACCAGAACCCGGTGCTCGGCCGGATCGACCTGGTTCAGGATGTGGTCCTTCGCCTGGCCCCAGTTGTCCCAGCGCCAGTCCTGGAAGGCGGCCTTGCCCAGGCCGTCGCGCGAGGTCGTGGTCAGGAACCGCGCCGGGATGATCTGATCGGTGTCGATATTGCCTTCGGGCAGCACCACGGTGCGCGAGGTCAGGGTCTGGAACGGTTCAGGCAGCATCTGCGGCCTCCGCGAAATAGGGACGCGGATCGGCAAGGTAGCCCGCGACGGCCGAGGCCGCCGCGGTCGTCGGGCTGGCCAGGATCGTGCGCGCGCCGGGGCCCTGACGGCCCTCGAAATTGCGGTTGGAGGTCGACACCGCCCTCTGGCCCGGGGCGACAAGATCGCCGTTCATGGCGATGCACATGGAGCAGCCCGGCAGGCGCCATTCCGCGCCCGCAGCCAGGAAGATCTCGTGCAGGCCCTCGGCCTCGGCCTGCAGGCGCACCTGTTCGGAGCCCGGCACGACCAGCATGCGCACCCCCTCGGCGACCCGGCGGCCCTCAAGCACCCGGGCGGCGGCGCGCAGATCGGACAGGCGGCCGTTGGTGCAGCTGCCGACGAAGACCACGTCGACGGGCGCCGAACTCAGGGCCTGACCGGCCTCCAGGCCCATGTAGGCCAACGCCCGCTCCTCCACCGCGTCGCGCGGGGCCGGCGAGGCGCCGCTGACCGACAGGGCCGTGTCCGGGGTCGTGCCCCAGGTGGCCATCGGACCGATGCGGCGGGCGTCCAGCCTGACCTCACGGTCGAAGCGTGCGCCCGGATCGGTGCGCAGCTTGAGCCAGACTTCGGCGGCGCGTTCGAAGGCCTCGCCCTGCGGCGCCTGCGGGCGGCCACGCAGCCAGTCGATGGTGGTCTGGTCCGGCGCGATCATCCCGGCCCGGGCGCCCGCCTCGATCGACATGTTGCAGACGGTCATCCGCCCTTCCATGTCCAGCGCCTCGATGGCCTCGCCGGCGTATTCGATCACGCAGCCCGTGCCGCCGCCGAAGCCCAGCTCCGCCAGGATGGCCAGCACCAGGTCCTTGGCCGAGACGCCCTCGCCGAGACGGCCGTCAACGGTCACGCGCAGGGTGTCGGGGCGGCGCTGCAGCAGGGTTTGGGTGGCCAGCACATAGCCGACCTCCGAGGTGCCGATCCCGAAGGCCAGGGTTCCGAAGGCGCCGTGGGTGGAGGTGTGGCTGTCGCCGCAAACCACGGTCATGCCGGGCTGGGTCAGGCCCAGTTCCGGCCCCATGACATGGACCACGCCGCGATTGGGGCTGTCCCAACCGTGCAGGGCGACGCCGTGGGCCTTGCAGTTGCGCTCCAGGGTCGCGACTTGCGAGCGCGCTTCCTCGGTGACGTAGGGACGATCGCCGTTGGGCGCCGCCGCCAGGGTCGGGGTGGAGTGGTCCAGGGTCGCGACCGTCCGGTCCGGCCGGCGCACCTTCAGCCCCCGCTCCGCCAGAACGGAGAAGGCCTGGGGCGAGGTCACCTCGTGCACTAGGTGCAGGTCGACATAGAGCACCGCCGGGGTCTCCGGTGTCTCCGGCTCCACCAGGTGGGCGTCCCAGATCTTGTCGAACAAGGTGCGCGGGCTCATGGGCGCCCCCCGCCGAAGTAATTGGACGAGGGGCCGCACGGGGCTGTTGGACCGTGTCGGCGTTGGGGGCGCCGCACCGAGGAAACCCGGCGCGCCCCCTCGTCCGCCCCAAAACGCGCACCGTGGGGGGTGGCGCGTTCCGGAGATCTCGAAAACTCACTCCGCGGCATGGGCGACGCCCTCCGCGATCGGCTCAGCGACCGGCTCCAACCAACCCCAATGATCGGGGGTGGAGCCGTCGAACAGGCCTTTGAACAGGGCCTGCAGCCGGCGGGTCACCGGCCCCGGTCCCGCGCATCGGGTGGAAATCTCGTCCACCGAACGCACCGGCGTGATCTCGGCCGCGGTGCCGGTCAGGAACACCTCGTCAGCGACATAGAGCGCCTCGCGCGGCAGGCTCTGTTCGACGATCTCCAGCCCCTGGGTCCGGGCCAGCTTGAACACCGTGTCTCGGGTGATCCCCATCAGGATCGAGGACGCGGCCGGCGGCGTCAGGATGCGGCCGTCCTGGACCACGAACAGGTTCTCGCCGGCGCCCTCCGACAGCCGCCCGTCGGTCCCCAGCGCAATGCCCTCCGCATAGCCGCGGGTGCGCGCCTCGCGGCCGATCAGGTAGCCGGACAGGTAGTTGCCGCCGGCCTTGGCGCCGGTCGGGACCGTGTTGGGCGCCATGCGCGCCCAGGACGAGATGCAGACGTCGACGCCGTTTTCGACCCCGTCGTCGCCCAGGTACGAGCCCCAGGCAAAGGCCGAGATCGCGACGTCGATGTTGACATTCTCCGGCGCCGGGGTGACCCCCATCCCGCATTCGCCCAGGAAAGCGATGGGCCGCAGGTAGGCGTTGCTCAGGCCATTAGCCCTGACCGCCGCCTTGGACGCCTCCACCAGCTCCGCCACCGTGAACGGCAGTTCCAGGCTGTAGATGCGCGCGGAGTCCGCCAGGCGGCGGATGTGGTCGGTCAGGCGGAAGGCTTGGGGGCCATCGGGCGTGTCATAGACCCGCACGCCCTCGAACACCGAGGTGCCGTAGTGCAGGGCGTGGCTCATCACGTGGATGCGCGCTTCGGCCCATGGCGTCATCTCGCCATTGACCCAGATGTGTTCGGCCAGGGGCTTCATCGGGCTCGGTTCCGGTCCAGCCGCGCGCGGACCCGCACCGGTACGGGAAGCGGAGCAGGCGCGCCGAAGAGCCAGATGGCCATCGCGTCCAGAGCCCGTTCCAGTTCCTGCATCATCGTCCGCATCGATCGTCTCCGCATTCCGGCGAAACACTTCAGGCAAACACGAAAAAACCCGCTCCGTGGGGGGAGCGGGTTCCCTTGTCCTGCGATCCTTGGCCTTCAGGCCGTGGCTCGCTCCGCTCCATGAGGTGGGGGGCTAATAAGCTTGGCTACCCCCGTAAGGAGGGCGAAGCCGGCGGCCGCGCGAACGGCCGCGGCGGTAGCGTTGAGCTCCGTCGTCGCGCGTTCGAATTTGGCCGGCGTCAGGGACACGGGGTCGCCCTCGGGGTTGCTGTCGGTGCGGATAAAAGCAGACTCACACCGATACGGAAAGAGGGAATTGCAGAATTTTTTTGCGCGCGAACATCGCATCACAGCTACTTGGGCAAATTATCTCCGCGCTTTCGGCCTTCACGGGATAATCCCACCGCAATTATGTTGCGCTGCGGCATGAAACACTCCGAACACCCGCCAGCACCTTGCTTGAAAAAGGAAAATTCGAACGCATCTTGCGCCTTAAACGCCACACCCCGCTCACTCTGAAAGAAATTTTCTTCAACTGGGCGCTTGACGATCGAATTTCGCTTCGTCATCGTCACCGCACTGCGAAGGAGCACAATCGGTGCAACGGACTCTCGTACTTATTCGAAGCGCGGCCGCGAGCGGGTGATCCCCTAGGATCAGCCCGACAAGCGACCGCGCGCCAAGGCCCTCCGGGGCCTTTTTTCATGCCTGAAACTCTGGCCCGAAACCCTGCCCCCCTCCTCCGCAAGCGTCATGTCCCTGCACCAGTCTCTCGCCCTCGCCGAGCCCGCCGAAGAGCCGGGCGCCCAAGCCCTCACCGGAGCCGAGGTGGTCGTGCGCGCCCTGATCGACCAGGGCGTCGACACCCTGTTCGGCTATCCCGGCGGGGCGGTGCTTCCGATCTACGACGCTCTGTTCGCCGAGCCGCGGCTGAAGCACATCCTGGTCCGCCACGAGCAGGGCGCCGTGCACGCCGCCGAAGGCTACGCCCGCTCCACCGGGCGACCCGGGGTGGTGCTGGTGACGTCCGGCCCCGGAGCCACCAATGCGGTGACCGGCCTGGTCGACGCCCTGATGGATTCCATCCCGATCGTGGTGCTGACCGGCCAGGTGCCGACCCACCTGATCGGCTCGGACGCCTTCCAGGAGTGCGACACCGTCGGGATCACCCGCTCCTGCACCAAGCACAACATCCTGGTCTCGCGTCCCGAGGATTTGGCCAAAGCCATCCATGAGGCCTTCCACATCGCCGTCTCGGGCCGCCCGGGACCGGTGCTGGTCGACATTCCCAAGGATATCCAGTTCGCCCCCGCGGCCTACGTGTCCCCCCACGAGGCTGTTTCCGGACACCGCTACCGGCCCCGCACAAGTGCGGATCCGGCCCGCGTCCAGGAAGCCGTCGAGCTCATCGCCCAGTCCCGGCGACCGATCCTCTACACGGGCGGGGGCGTCATCAATTCCGGCCCCCGGGCGTCAAGCCTGTTGCGCGAGTTTGCGGCCCTCACCGGGGCCCCGGTCACCTCGACCCTGATGGGACTGGGCGCCTTCCCGGCCTCGGACCCGCAGTGGCTGGGCATGGTCGGCATGCACGGCGCCTTCGAGGCCAACCACGCCATGCATGACTGCGACGTGATGGTGGCCATAGGCGCGCGCTTCGACGACCGGGTCACCGGGCGGCTGGACGCCTTCTCGCCCGGCTCGCGCAAGATCCACATCGACATCGACCCCTCCTCGATCGGCAAGATCGTGCGCGCCGACATCGGCCTGATCGGCGATGCGGCCAGCGTGCTGGAGGACCTGATCGCCGCCTGGAAGGCCCGCGCCCGGCCGGCGCCGCAGCTGGCCCCCTGGTGGACCCAGATCGAGGCCTGGCGGGCCCGCAACGGCTTCGCCTATCGGCCCTCCGACACCGTGATCAAGCCGCAGCACGCCATCGAGCGCCTCTACGCCCTGACCCGCGACCGCGACGTCTACGTCACCACCGAGGTCGGCCAGCACCAGATGTGGGCGGCCCAGTTCTTCCGCTTCGAAGAGCCCAACCGCTGGATGACCTCCGGGGGCCTGGGCACCATGGGCTACGGCCTGCCGGCCGCCGTGGGCGTGCAGCTGGCCCATCCGGGCGCCCTGGTCATCGACATCGCCGGCGAGGCCTCGGTGCAGATGACCATGCAGGAGTTCTCCACCGCCGTTCAGCACGACGCGCCGATAAAGGTGTTCATCCTGAACAACGAATGGATGGGCATGGTGCGCCAGTGGCAGGAGCTGCTGCACGGCGGCCGCTACTCCCACTCCTATTCCCAGTCCCTGCCCGACTTCGTGAAGCTGGCGGAGGCCTACGGCGGCGTCGGCATCCGCGCCGAAACCCCCGACGAGCTCGACGCCAGGATCATCGAGATGATCGACTGTCCGCGTCCGGTGCTGTTCGACTGCCGGGTCGAGCGGGAGGAAAACTGCTTCCCGATGATCCCGTCGGGCAAGGCCCACAACGAGATGATCCTGGGCGACGCCGGCGCCATCGGCGAGGTCATCGACGCGGCCGGGAGGGGGCTGGTGTGAGCACCGCCGGCAAAGCCCGTCATCCTCGGGGCCCGCGAAGCGGGAACCCGGGGACCCAACAGCGAATCTTGCCGGAAGCTGGGCGCCATTTCCGCAGCGTCGGGGGCGGGAGCTGTTGGGTCCTCGGGTCTCCGGCGGCTGACGCCGCCTTCGCTCCGAGGATGACGGCTAAAGTTAGAGGTGGGTCGTGAGCACCGCCGGCTCGGCCTATTTCCTGGATCACGCCCCGACCGTCGAGGTCAGGGCGACCTATGCCGTGTTCGTGGACAACCAGCCCGGCGTCCTGCACCGGGTCGTGGGGCTGTTTTCGGCGCGCGGCTACAACATCGAGACCCTGACGGTCGCCGAGACCGACCATGCGGCCCACACCTCGCGCATCACCATCGTCACCCGCGGCACGCCCCCGGCGCTGGCCCAGATCCGCGCCCAGCTGGAGAAGCTTGTCTGTGTGCGCGAGGTCGCCGACGTCAGCCGCGACCCCAACGGCATCGAGCGCGAGCTGGCCCTCGTCAAGGTGCGCGGCCACGGCGCCGAGCGGGTCGAGGCCCTGCGCGTCGCGGAGATCTTCCGCGCCCGGGTGCTGGATACGACCCACGAGAGCTTCATCTTCGAAATCACCGGCGCGCCCGACAAGATCGACAGTTTCGAGGACCTGATGCGGCCGCTCGGCCTCGTCGAGGTCTCCCGGACGGGCGTGCTCTCCATCCGCCGCGGACCAGACCGGAACTGACCATGCCCTACGACGCCCCCACCTCAGCGGCCCCCAAGGGTCAGATGCGCGTCTACTACGACCGCGACGCCGACCTCGCCCGCGTGCTCGACCGCAAGATCGCCATCGTCGGCTACGGCAGCCAGGGCCACGCCCACGCCCTGAACCTGCGCGACTCCGGCTGCAGCAACGTGGCGGTGGCCCTGCGCGAGGGCTCCCCTACCCGCGCCAAGGCCGAAGGCGAGGGACTGACGGTCATGTCTCCCGCCGAGGCCGCCGCCTGGGCCGACATCGTCATGATCCTGGCTCCGGACGAGCAGCAGCAGGCCATCTGGGAGGCCGACATCGCGCCTCACATTCGCGATGGCGCAGCCCTGGTCTTCGCCCACGGTCTGAACATCCACTTCCGCCTGATCGAGCCCAAGCCGACGCTCGACGTCTTCATGGTCGCGCCCAAGGGCCCCGGCCACACCGTGCGCGGCGAGTACCTCAAGGGCGGTGGGGTGCCCTGCCTGGTCGCCGTGCATCAGGACGCCTCTGGCCAGGCGCTGGACCTGGCGCTGGCCTACGCCTGCGCGGTCGGCGGCGGCCGCTCGGGCATCATCGAGACCAACTTCCGCGAGGAGTGCGAGACCGATCTGTTCGGCGAACAGGTGGTGCTGTGCGGCGGGCTGGTGGAGCTGATCCGCGCGGGCTTCGAGACCCTGGTCGAGGCCGGCTACGCGCCGGAGATGGCCTACTTCGAGTGCCTGCACGAGGTGAAGCTGATCGTCGACCTGATCTACGAGGGCGGCATCGCCAACATGAACTACTCGATCTCCAACACCGCGGAATATGGCGAGTACGTCACCGGCCCGCGCATCGTCACCGCCGAGACCAAGGCGGAGATGAAGCGGGTGCTGGACGACATCCAGTCGGGGCGCTTCGTGCGCGACTGGATGAGCGAATGCCAGGTCGGCCAGCCCAGCTTCAAGGCCACACGCCGCCGGGCGGCGGAGCACCCCATCGAGGACGTCGGCGCCCGCCTGCGCGCCATGATGCCCTGGATCACCAAGGGCAAGCTGGTGGACCGTGCGAAGAATTAGAACCACGGGCGGGGAGCAGTCCCCTCCACCAAACTTCGTTTGGTCCCCCTCCCCTGAAGGGGAGGATTTTGGATGCGCGACCTCATTCCTCCCCTTCAGGGGAGGGGGACCGCCGAAGGCGGTGGAGGGGACTTGTCGGACCCGACTTAGGCGCGCCTGAGCCCCAGGGCTCAGGTCCTGCCGCCTTTGTCATTCCCCTCTCCCGGACCACATCCCCATGATTGACCACCCCTCCTTCGGCCCCGTAGCCGACAACCGTGTCATCATCTTCGACACCACACTGAGAGACGGCGAGCAGTCGCCGGGCTTCTCCATGAACGCGGCGGAAAAGCTGCGCATGGCCGAGGCCCTGGCCCAGCTCGGCGTCGATGTCATCGAATCCGGCTTCCCGGTCGCCTCGCCGGACGACTTCGAAAGCGTGCGCGCCATCGCCGAGGCCGTGCGCGAGCCGGTGATCTGTGGCCTCGCCCGCGCGGCGGAAAAGGACATTGTCGCCTGCGCCGAGGCCCTGAAACCCGCCCGGTGCAAACGCATCCACACCTTCATTTCCACCAGCCCGCTCCATATGGCGCGCAAGCTGTGCATGGCCCCCGAGCAGGTGATTGAGGCCATCGCCTTTTCCGTGGGCCTGGCCCGTAACCACGTCGCCGACGTGGAGTGGTCCGCGGAGGACGCCACCCGGACCGAGCCGGACTTCCTCTGCCGCGCCGTGGAGACCGCCATCCGCGCCGGGGCGACCACCATCAACCTGCCCGACACGGTGGGTTACGGCAGCCCGGACGACCTGGCGGCCATGTTCCGCAGGGTCATCGAGCGCGTCCCCGGCGCTGACGGCGTCATCTTCGCCACCCACAACCACAACGACCTGGGCTTGGCGGTCTCCAACGCCCTGGCCTCGGTGGTCGCAGGCGCGCGGCAGATCGAATGCACCGTCAACGGCATCGGCGAGCGGGCAGGCAACGCCTCACTGGAAGAAGTTGTCATGGCCATGCGCACGCGGCCCGACCGCTGGCCCTTCAGGACCGGCGTGGACACCACGAAGATCCTGAAGACTTCGCGCCTGCTCAGCGCCATCACCGGCTTCGACGTCCAGCCCAACAAGGCCATCGTCGGCAAGAACGCCTTCGCCCACGAGAGCGGCATCCACCAGGACGGCATGCTCAAGGACTCCGCGACCTACGAGATCATGACCCCGGAGAGCGTCGGCTGGACCGAATCCAACCTGGTGCTGGGCAAGCATTCGGGACGCGCCGCCTTCCGCGACAAGCTGGCTTCGCTGGGCTTCGGCGATCTCGGCGACAATGCGCTGAACGACGCCTTCGGCCGCTTCAAGGCCTTGGCTGACCGCAAGAAGGTCGTCTACGAGGACGACCTGATCGCCTTGGTCGACGAGACCATGGCGCGCGGCGAGGACCGCTACCGCTTCGTCTCGCTGGAGGCCTGGTCCGGCGCCAAACCGGCGGCCGAGGTTTCCATGGAGATCGACGGCCAGGTGATCACCGCCAATGCGTCCGGCGACGGGGCGGTGGACGCTACCTTCAACGCCGTGCGCCGCCTGGTCCCCCACGAGGCGCGCCTGGCCCTGTTCTCCATCCACGCCGTCACCGAAGGCGCCGACGCCCAGGCGAGGACCACGGTGCGTCTGGAGGAAGACGGCCTGATCGTCGACGGCCAGGGCGCCGATACCGACACGGTGGTCTCCGCCGCGCTCGCCTACATCCATGCGCTCAACAAGCTGGTCGCCAAACGGCGGCGGGCGGAAGTGTTCCGGGAGGCGGGATGATGACTAAATGCCCGTCACCACCCTACCCTTACTATGTCCGTCATCCTCGGAGCGAAGCCCGCAGGGCGGAGACCCGAGGACCCAACAGCTCCCGCACTCAACGCTGCGAAGGGAAGAGGCGCCCAGTTTCCAGCAAGATTCGATGTTGGGTCCTCGGGTCTACGGCGCTTCGCGCCTCCGCTCCGAGGATGACGGACATCGTAGGGGTTGTGGGATGACGGACATGGTCAGAGGTCGAGGAGTTATCTGATGCCGGCCTTACGCTCACGCACCTCCACCCACGGCCGCAACATGGCCGGCGCCCGCGGCCTGTGGCGCGCCACCGGCATGAAGGACTCGGACTTCGGCAAGCCCATCGTCGCCGTCGCCAACTCCTTCACCCAGTTTGTCCCCGGCCACGTGCACCTGAAGGATCTGGGCCAGCTGGTCTGCCGCGAGATCGAGCGCGCGGGCGCCGTGGCCAAGGAGTTCAACACCATCGCGGTGGACGACGGCATCGCCATGGGCCACGGCGGGATGCTCTATTCCCTGCCCTCGCGCGAGCTGATCGCCGACGCGGTGGAGTACATGGTCGAGGCCCACTGCGCCGACGCCCTCGTCTGCATCTCCAACTGCGACAAGATCACGCCCGGCATGCTGATGGCGGCGCTGCGGCTGAACGTGCCGGTGGTCTTCGTCTCCGGCGGGCCCATGGAGGCCGGCAAGGTCAAGTGGGGCGACACCACCCGCGCCGTCGACCTGGTCGACGCCATGGTCGCGGCCGCCGACGACGCGGTCTCCGACGCCGAGGTCGACGTGATGGAGCGCGCAGCCTGCCCGACCTGCGGCTCGTGCTCGGGCATGTTCACCGCCAACTCCATGAACTGCCTG
>CAYSNW010000072.1:0-17845 GCA_964432415.1 uncultured Caulobacteraceae bacterium | reverse complement strand
GGCAAGGAAGTCATCGCGCGCGCCGTGCACGGCTCGTCCGAGCGCGCCGGCAAGCCCTTCGTGGCGGTCAACTGCGGGGCGCTGCCGGCCAACCTGGTCGAGTCCATCCTGTTCGGCCACGAGAAGGGCTCCTTCACCGGCGCCCACGACAAGCACCTGGGCAAGTTCCAGGAGGCCTCTGGCGGAGTGCTGTTCCTCGACGAGATCGGCGAACTGCCGCTGGACATGCAGGTCAAGCTGCTGCGCGCCATCCAGGAGGGGGAGGTCGATCCGGTCGGCTCCAAGCGCCCGGTGAAGGTCGACGTGCGTCTGGTCTCGGCCACCAACCGCGACCTGGCCCAGCAGGTGAAGGAGGGCCGCTTCCGCGAGGACCTCTACTATCGCCTGAACGTCTTCCCGATCGAGGCGCCCGCCCTGCGCGAACGCCGCGAGGACATCCCCGCCCTGCTCGAGCACTTCGTGCGCCGCTTCAACGTCGAGGAGGGCAAGCGCGTCGCCGGCGCCACGCCCGAGACGCTGCAGATGCTGCAGGCCTTCGAGTGGCCCGGCAACGTGCGCCAGCTGGAGAACGCGGTCTATCGCGCCATCGTGCTCTGCGATGGCCCCTATCTGCAGGCCCACGACTTTCCGGCCATCTCGGGCCAGGCCGCCCCGATCGAGCCGTCCGAAGCCCCAGCCCAGCCGGTCAGCGGCGTCGACCTCACCGGCGCCCTGCCGCCGCTGCCGGACGCGCCGGTGCGCATCCTCGACGACCGCGGCCACCTGCGCACGCTGGAAGACATCGAGCGCGATCTGATCCAGCACGCCATCGAGATCTACGCCGGCCACATGAGCGAGGTGGCGCGCCGCCTCGGCATCGGCCGCTCGACGCTCTACCGCAAGGTCCGCGAACAGGGTCTCGAAGGTCTGGTCGCCGAGGCCGGCTGATCAGGCTTTCGGCTTCAGCGTCGCCACCAGCCAGGCCCCGCCCCAGGGGGCCTGGACCACGGCCTCGTCGACGACCTCGGCGAGGTCGCGGAAACGCCGCCACAGCCTGACCGAATTGCTGCTCAGCCACAGGCTCATGGCGAAGGCGCCGCCGGGCTCCAGGAACGGTGCGTAGTGGGCCAGGACCCGGGCCGGATCGCCCAGGTACTCGACGCATTCCGGGAAGGCGATCACGTCGAACCGGTCGTCGGGCGCGAAGCCGCGTCCGTCCCCGACCACGAACCGCGCCCGGCCTTCAGTGATCGGGCCCGCGAAGCGCGCCTGGGCGCGCTCGATGGCGATCGGCGCGACATCGACGCCGAGGTAGGGCCCCACGGCCATGCGCCTGAGCGATTCGTAGAACACCCCCTCCCCGCAGCCGATCTCCAGCACGCTGGGTCGGTCGCCGACTTCGACGGCAAGCGCCGCCAGCAGGCGGTGATGGTGGCGCTGGTCGCTCCTGGGCAGGTGGTCGTAGGCGCCGCGGGCATAGACTGCGTCCCAGGCCGCTTCCGCAGCCGCGCCCTCCGGTTCGGGCGCCCGGGGTCCGCCTCGCCGCAGCAGGGCGTCGGCCCAGGGCCGGTCCAGGGCCAGCAGCTCGGTGACCCGGCGCCATTTCAGATAGGCCACGGCGCCCTCCCAAGCTCAGCCGCCGGCCAGCTCGCCGTAGCTGCGCCAGGCGAAACGGCCGTCCGCGTACTCGCCCAGCCAGTCCAGGAAGGCCCAGGTGTCTTCGTCGTGATCGAGGTGATGGGTCAGGATCCCGATGGGGCTTTCGAAGGCGCCGGCCCGGCGCCGCGCCTGCAATTGACGCCGCAGATCGCCCAGAACCCGCCCTTGCCCCCGAAAGCGCGGCGACGGATTCCAGCGCAGCACGTCGACGTGGGCGTCCAGGCGCGTGATGGGGGACGCATCCGGCGACGCCTCGCCCCAGGCCGAGAGCCGCCGGTAGCCGCAGGCCAGCAGGGCCTCGGGCAGGGCCTCGTCGATGCGGTTCCAGGGCGGGGTGTAGAACAGGGGCTCGAGCCCCGCATCGGCGAACCGCGCCAGACCCTCGCGGACCCGCGCCGCGATCGTTTCCACGCTCGAGCCCAGCGGATGTTCGCCCACCGGCTCGCCGGGGCCACGGCGGTTGATGTGGTCGATGCCATGCTGGCTGATGGTCACCGAGGTTTCGCCCTCGAGAGCGGCGGCGAGCGGCTTCAGATCGCCGTCGGGCACCACGGCAAGGGCCATGGGCCGCCCGCCGAGCACCTGAAGCAGCCGGTCCAGCGCCGTGCTCGGAACCCGCGCGTCGTCGTCGCGCAGCCACAGGCGCGGGACGTGGCCGAAGCGGCGCCAGGCAGCGATCTCGCGGTCCAGCAGGATGCGTTCGAGGACGGACATGAGAGGATGACTAGCGGTCGCAACGGGGCGCGACTACCATTTGTCGTGCGCCGAACCGGGGCGCGATCCGACAGCCGAGCCGCGTTCGTAACGATCCGATGTCAGCCGCGCCCCTTCAACGATCGAACGCAAACCCTTGGGCGAAGCGCCCTTGAGTCCGCCCGGCGCCGCCGGCGGGTCCGGCCCTCCCGAGCTTCTGCAAGCCTATGTCGAGCGGCGCGACAGCCTGGTGCGCCTCTTCGCCGCGCGGCTGCGCTCGGTGGCGGCCGCCGAGGACCTGGTGCAGGACATCTTCCTGAAGATCTCGTCCCTGCCGCCCGATACGGCGATCGATAACCCGGCCTCCTACCTGTTCCGCACGGGGACCAACCTGATGCTCGACCGCCGCCGGGGCGAGCAGCGCAGCCTGGCGCGCGACTCCGCCTGGCGCGACACCACCCACGCCGCCGTGGGCG
Source organism: uncultured Caulobacteraceae bacterium (assembly GCA_964432415.1). Lineage (GTDB taxonomy): Bacteria > Pseudomonadota > Alphaproteobacteria > Caulobacterales > Caulobacteraceae > JAFECT01. The sequence continues at coordinate 15,038 of CAYSNW010000072.1, read as the reverse complement.
GCCAGGACGTGGTCGACGAGCCCGACGCCGAGGCCGTGGTCGCCGCGCGCCAGCGGTTGAAGGAACTGGCCGCCGCGATCGACGAGCTGCCGCCGCGCATGCAGCGCGCCTTCCGCCTGCACAAGCTGGACGGCCTCAGCCAGGCGGAGACCGCGCGGGCCATGGGCGTCTCGGTCGGCTCGGTGGAAAAGCACATCGCTGCGGCGATGAGGACCTTGTCCGGGAGGCTGGGATGAGGCGATCCTTTACTTTCCTCGGGGCGAATGGGGGGCCGCCGTCATCGGTGGCGTCTATGCCTGTGAAGACCGGGCCCTCAAGCCCGGCCAATGGTGTTCGATGATCCAGGACGAGAACTTCAGCGCGGAGGACGCCCAGGCCATGGCGGCGCTGTGGGTGCTGCGCCTGGAAAGCGCCGACGCCTCCGAGGCCGACTGGGCGGAGTTCGACGCCTGGCTTCAGGCCTCGCCCGACCATGCGCTGGCCTATGACCGGGCGCTGGCCCTGTCCTTCGAGATCGAGACCCAGGCCCCGGCCCTGCGCCAACTCTCACCCGCCCCGTCCATTCTGGCCCGTCCCGAGCGCCGCCGCCGCTTCGCCTTCGGAGCCGTCGCCGCCTTCGCCGCGGCGGCCGCCGCCGCGGTGGCCGTGATGCTGCCGCACCCGGAAGCCGCCAAGGCGTTCACCACCTACGCGACCGGCGTGGGCGAACGCCGCACGGTGACGCTGGAGGACGGCACCCGCATCGACCTGAACGGCGCCTCGAAAGTCTCCGTCCGCTTCGAAAAGGGCGAACGGCGCGTGGTCATGGACGACGCCGAAGCGGTCTTCGACGTGGCCAAGGACGCCTCTCGCCCCTTCCTGATCACCGCCGGCGACCGCACGGTGCGCGTGGTCGGCACCGAGTTCGACGTGCGCCATCGTTCGGGCCAGGTCGCGGTGACCGTGCGACGGGGCGTGGTCGAGGTGGCGCCGACCGCCCGGCGCCTCACCCCCGAAGCCCGCCTCACCCCGGGCCAGCGTCTCGAACACGTCCAGGGCGCCGCCGGTTCGCGGGTGGTCAGCGCCCGGCCCGACGAGGTGTTCAGCTGGCGCAGCGGACGGCTGATCTACCGCGATCGTCCGCTGTCGGAGGTGGTGGCCGATCTGAACGCCAATTTCGCCCATCCGATCCGCATCGCCGATACCCGTGCGGCGCAAGCGCGCTTCTCGGGAGTGCTTGTTCTTGATAATGAAGATGCGGTTGTTCGGCGCCTGTCGGCCTTCGCGCCGCTGTCGTCGAAGGTCGTTGGTGACGGCATTGAGCTGCGATGGGAGAGTCCCACGCGCCGGTGACGAAGGGGGCGTGCGATTCGGATCCTGGTCGTCACAGTCGGGATCGCCCCTCTCCTCCTCGCGAGCCTCGCTGAGCACGCCCAGGCCGCGCCCGCGCGGCGCGACTTCTCCGTCAAACCCGAGTCCTATTCCGAGGCCCTGATCGACTTCGCCCTGCAGGCGGACATCTCGATTGGCGGAGCCTCGCGCTGTACGGGACAGAGCCCGGGCCTGAAGGGCCGCTACACCCTTGAAGAAGGCCTGAACCGCCTGCTGGCCGGAGCGCCCTGCCACTGGGAGATGGTCGATTCCCGCACCGTGCGCCTGCTTGCCGGCCCGGCCGCGCCCCCGGCGCCGAAACCTGCGGTGATCGCCCGCTCGGCCCCGCCCGCGCCGCCCACCGACATCCCCAGCGTTTCGGAGGTGGTGGTCACCGCCACCAAGCGCGGCACGACCTCGAACCAGCTGGCCGCCTCGGTGTCGGTGGTCACCTCGCGCCAGCTCAATCTGAGCGGCGCGGTCGACGCCCCGGGAACGGTCAACCAGATCGCCGGGGTGACCATGACCAATCTCGGCCCCGGCCGGGACAAGATCCTGCTTCGCGGGCTTTCGGACGGCGCTTTCACCGGACGGACGCAGTCGACGGTGGGCACCTACCTCGACGACGTGCCGATCACCTACAACGCGCCCGACCCCGACCTGCGCCTGGCCGACGTCGAGGCCGTGGAGGTCATCCGCGGACCTCAGGGAGCGCTGTACGGCAGCGGATCGCTGAGCGGCGTCTACCGGATCGTCACCCGCAAGCCCGACCCGGACCGGTTCTCCGCCGACGTGACAGCGCTGAGCGCCTGGACCGAGGGCGGCGCCGGAAGCAACGAGATCGAAGGGGTGATCAACGCGCCGCTGCTGCGCGGCGTCGCGGCGCTCAGGGCCGTCGGTTACAGCGACGTGGAGGGCGGCTACCTCGACGACGTGAACCTGCGGCTCTCCAACGTGGACCGCACCATTCGCCGGGGCGGCCGCGTCTCCGTCTCCACCCGGGTCGGCGAGAACTGGACCGTCACCCTGGCAGGCGTGAACCAGCACCTGGACTCCAACGACACCCAGTACGCCAACCTGGCGGGCGCGCCGCGCCGCCGCGCCAACCGGGTGCGCGAGAGCCACCGCAACGACTTCTCCCAGGGCGTCCTGACCGTCACCGGCTCAGGCGACTGGGGCCATTTCAACTCGTCGACCGCCTACGTCCGGCATGCCTTTTCCAGCCAGTTCGACGCCTCCGCCGCCCTGTCCCTCTTCGGCTCCACGGCCACGGATCTGGGCGTCTATTTCGAGTCCGCCCACACCGGCATGCTGGTGGAGGACGCGGTCCTGACCTCGCCCGGCCATGGCCGCCTGCAATGGCTGGTGGGCGTCTATGGCGCGCGTACGATCGAGCACAATCCCTCGACCCTGAAGGCTACGCCCGCCGCCGGCGGGCCGCCCCAGCTGCTCTACGAGGAGGCCCGCCGCGACCGTCTGAACGAGGGCGCGCTTTACGGCGAGGTCTCCTACGCGCTGGGCGGCGGCTGGAGCGCGACCCTGGGCGCGCGCGTGTTCGCGACCCAGCTCTCCACCGCCTCGGACGTCAACGCGCCGCTTGGCCAGTCGCGGTCTTTCGTGCGCGACGCGGTGTTCCGGAACTGGTCGCCCAAGGTCTCGATCCAGAAGCAGTTCGCCGACGGCGACCTGGTCTATGCGCTCATCTCCGAGGGCCACCGGGCAGGCGGTTTCAATTCGGGCGGCCAGTCGGCGCCGTCGGCGTCGCGACGGTCCTTCGCACCTGACCGGCTGCAGAATTTCGAGATCGGAACCAAGCTCAGGCTGTTCGACAACCGGCTCGATGTGCGTTCGGCGGTCTTCTACGACGTCTGGACCAACCTGCAGACCGACCAGTATCTGAACTCGGGCCTGTCCTACACCGCCAACGTCGGCGACGGGGCGAACCTGGGCTGGGAGACGGAGGCCGCCTGGCGCCCGACCCCCTACTGGACGATCCAGATCAACACCCTGTTCGATGCGCCCAAGGTCACGCGGGTGAACACCGGCTTCGCGTCCGCGGTCAGGGCCGGACTGCCGGGGGTTCCGGACGTCTCCGCGGGCCTGCTTACGGTGTACCGCCGGCCGATCAGGGACGACCTGTCGCTGCTGTTCACCACCGAGCTCGGCTACGTCGGCCGCTCGCGGTTGACCTTCGACAGCGCCTTTTCCCCGGAGATGGGCGGTTTCGCCACCGGCAAGCTGTCGGCCCAGGTCCTGACCCCGCGCTGGCGCCTGGCCGCCTACCTCAGCAATCCGACCAACGCCGCCGGGGACACCTTCGCCTACGGCAATCCCTTCAGCTTCGGCCAGGTGCGCCAGGTTACGCCCCAGCGCCCGCGCACCTTCGGCCTGGTCGTGGCTGCGACGTTTTAGCCGCCCTGTAGAACTACGGGGGGGAAGCCCGCCCCGGTGGCGTCATCTCAGTACGGCCGGATTGTTCCCGCGCCGTTTCGGGGTGTGGCGAATGGTCGAACTGTCGGGGCTGGTCTGCGCGCACAATGAGGAAGCGCGCCTGGCAGAATGTCTGAAGCGGCTTTCCTTCTGCGATGAGATCATCGTCGTCGCGGACCGCTGTTCGGATCGCACCGAGGAAATCGCCAGGAGCTTCGGCGCCCGGGTCGTCTCCGGCAGCTTCCCCCTGGAGGGACCGCGCAAGCACGCCGGCCTGGACGCCTGCTCCGGCCGCTGGGTGTTCGAGGTCGACTGCGACGAGCTGGTCAGCGAGGCCCTGGGCCGCGAGGTGCGCGAGACCCTGGCCGCGGGGCCCAGGGGCGACCACTTCCAGATCCCGGTCGACAACTATGTGGGACGCCGCCTGGTCCGCCACGGCTGGGGCGGCTCCTTCGGCACCTCCTCGGTGATCCGGCTCTACCGCGCCGGCGTGAAGCGCTGGAAGGCCGACCGAATCCATCCGGGCGTGACCATGGACGGGGTTTCGGGCGGCAAGCTGACCCACCCCATCGAGCATCTGGTCGACGACGACATCGGCGACATGTTCGACCGGCTGAACCGCTACACCCAGCTGCGCGGCCAGGACCTGGCCGACAAGGGCCGGATGAAGGGCCTCTGGAACAACGTGTTTCGCGGCATGCGCCGCTTCTTCAAGTGCTACGTCGGCCGCAAGGGGTACCGGGAGTCGGAATACGGCTTCCTGATCGCCCTGATGGCGGCGCTGTACCCGGTCCTGTCCTACCTGCGCGCCCGGGAGATCCTGGCGGCGCGCGCCCAGGCCAACGTCACCCCTCTGCAAGCCGCGCCCAGCCTGCGCGCTCTGCCTGCGCCGCACGACGTGCGGCAGGCGGCGTAAGGGCCCGATGGAGATCCCCATGAGCGAAACCATCTGCATCGTCGAGGACGACGCCCTGGTCCGGGCCCAGATCGCCGGCGTGCTCGAGGCGGCGGGCTACCAGACCATCGAGGCCGACTCCGCCGACCACGCCGTGACGGTGCTGGAAAAGCGCAACTGCATGGGCGCGGTGATCGACATCCTGATGCCTCAGCGCGACGGGCTGGACCTGATCCGCGAGCTGCGCGAGACCCAGTCGGACCTGCGCATCGTGGCCATCTCCGGCGGCGGACGGGTCTCGGCGGCCCTGTATCTGAAGTTCGCGGCCGAGGTGGGCGCCGACGTCTGCCTCGAAAAGCCGGTGGACCCCGAAGCCCTGGTGCGGGCCTTTCGCGGCGCCCCGGTGACCGCCTTCGAGCCGGTGAAGCTGAGAACCGCCCAGGCCGGCTAGGTCCGGGCCTTCAGAGCCCGATCCTCGGCGCGGATTCGCACCCATAGCGCGGCCGCGTTGAGCAGGCTGAACGCGAGGGCGAACCCGCCGAGGCCGAAGGCCAGCGGCAAGGCGGCGATCTCGACCACCACCACCGCATAGTTGGGATGAGGAAAGAACCGGTAGGGCCCCCGCGCGACCAGGGGCTTGCCCGGCAGGACGATGATGCGCGTGGTCCAGCGCTCTCCCAGGGCCATGATGGTCCAGACCCGCACCGCCTGGCAGAGCGCGAACACGACGAGCCAGGGCCAGACTGCCGGCCGTCCCGGCGCCAGCCACCACAGGCCGCCCAGCCAGGCGGCGTGCAGGGCCACGATGAAGGGATAGTGCTCTGGCGCGTATTCGACCGCGCCGCGCTGCAGCAGCCTGCGGGTGTTGATCCGCGCCAGCACCAGCTCGCCCAGCCGCTGGGCGGTGGTGAAGACCAGCACGCCCACCTGCAGGATCACGCCCCGGGCCCCCGAAGGGCCAGGCCGGCGGCGGTGAAGCCGGGGCCGAGGGAGGACAGCATCATCAGGCCGGGCCGCGCATTGGCCTTCAATACCCGCTCCAGCACGAACAGCACGGTGGGCGCGCTCATGTTGCCGTAGCCGGCCAGGACCTCGCGCTCGTGGTCGAGGCTGCCTTCGGGGAGTTCGTAGGCGGTCTCCAGGGCCTGAACCACCTTGGCCCCGCCGGGGTGGCAGACGAAGCGGGCGATCTCGTCGCGCCCGATGCCGAGCTTCTCCAGCATCCCGGTCATGGCCGGGCCCAGGTTGGCGGTGGCGAAGGGCGGGATGGAGCGGGCGAAGATCACACCGAAGCCCTGCGGGTCCACGTTCCAGCCCATGATGTCCAGCGTATCGGGCCACAGGTGCTCGGCCGCGCCCTCGATCAGCAGCCGTCCGTCGCCCCCGGTGGAGAGCACGCAGGCGGCGGCGCCGTCGCCGAACAGGGCGGTGGCCACCATGTTGGCCGGGGTCTTCTCATCCAGGCGGAAGGCCAGGGTGCAGAGCTCGATGGTCACGAACAGCACCACCGACCCCGGCTCGGCGCGCGCCAGCCGGTCGGCGAGCGACAGGCCGCTGACCCCGCCGGCGCAGCCCAGGCCGAACACCGGGACCCGGCGCACGTCCTGGCGGAAGCCCATGCGCACAAAGGCCCGCGCCTCCAGGCTCGGGGTGGCGATGCCGGTGGAGGAGACGGTGACCACCGTGTCGACCTCGGCCGCGCTCACCCCGGCCGAGGCCAGGGCGCGGGTGGCGGCGTCGACGAACAGGTCCTCGGCGCCCTCCAGATAGGCCGCCGTGCGCTCGGGCCAGCCGCGCGGCTCGAAGAACCACTCGATGGGCCTGACCGAATAGCGGGTGTGGATGCCGGCGGTGGTGAACACCGGCGACAGGCGTTCGAAGTCGCGGTAGCGGCCGGAGAACATTGACCGCGCCGCCTCGACAACCTTGTCCTGGGGCAGCGCATTGGGCGGGACGGCTACAGCCAGGCCCATGAGCGTTGATTTCGGCGTCACCGGAACTCCGTCCTCTCGGCCCCCGCCGTGTCGCTCCGGCCGTCCCCGGGGTCATGGCTTACGGCGTAGGCGAAAGCTACGGCCGTCGGGGAGCGCCGGATGCGGAGCTGGACGACTTCTACGTTCGGGAGCGCCGGGCGGTTCACTCGTCCGCCGGCTTTTTTCGTCCGAAGGACCGCCGCGCCGGCTTCTCGCCCTTGGCCTTGGCGGTGATCTCCTTGAGCTTGCGCCCCTGCATCATCGAGAGCGGCGTGCCCGGCGCGCCCTTCTCGGGGTCGGCGAAGGCGCGGCCGTAGGTCTTCACCCGCTCGGCCACCGACCCCAGGAATTCGTCTTCCCATTCCGAGAGCTTGACGCCGGCCCGCTCGGCCGCGCGGCGGGCCTTGCGCAGGGCGTTGAGCGCCGCGCGTTTGCCCGCCTCTTTCCGGTCAGGAACCGTTCGCTTCACCGCGCCCCATCCGCTGAGGCGCTACCGAATGGCCTCAGAGGCCTCCGATAGCAGAAAGGTAGAGGTCGATCAGCGCCTCTTCCTCCTGGCGCTTGGCCTTGTCCTGTTTCCGCAGGCGCACGACCTTGCGCATGATCTTGCTGTCGAAGCCCTCGCCCTTGGCCTCGGCGAAGACCTCCTTCAGGTCGGCCGAGATCGCCGCCTTGTCCTCCTCCAGACGCTCGATGCGCTCGATGAAGCTCTTCAGCCGGCCTTGGGCCGTGGCGGTCAGGACGTCGGGGTTGGAGGCGAAGGAGGCGTCGTCGGCCATGGGGGTCTCCGGCGGGAGGGAACAGGGCCGGACGCTAACCATGCCGGGGCGGCCGGCTCAACCGGCCGGCCGCCCGTGTCTGCGGACTTGTCGACGCAGGCTGTGGATAACAATCAGGTCCGGCGCAGGCGCAGCTCGCTGAACAGCCGGGGCGCGAAAACCAGGCCCATGACGAGGGCGGCGAAGGCTCGGGCGAAATCGGTCCCGACTCCCGCGGTCGAGCCCTCCAGCAACCCCAGCAGCCCCAGGGCGGCGAGCGCCTTGGCCGCTAGCAGAAACGCGGTGCAGCCAGCCGCCGCCAGCAGACCCGCAGGCGGCAGGACGGTCAGGCCGCGGAGCGGTGAGCGGCGGGCCAGCCAGAAGCCGGCGAGCAGCAGCAAGCCGATAACACCCAGCACCACGGGGCCGAAGACCAGTTCCTGGGCGTGGTGCTCGAGCGAGGCGGCGCGGCAGCCGCTCGCGCGGCTGTAGGCCTGCAGCAGCTGGGCGCAGCGCAGCGCCGGGTAGGTCTCGTTCGGGCCGTCGAAGGCGACCCAGCCAGCGCCGAACAGCTTGGCCACGCCGAGGGTCAGGACGCCGCTGAGACCGATGGCGGAAAAACCTGCCCCCGCCAGCAGCCAGCCGCCGGCGAACAGGCGCTGGACCACCGCGCCCAGCGGCAGGGCCGAAGCCTTAAGGTGGGCGGCGGCCACCTTTTCCGCCGAGCCGAAGCGCTCCACCGCCTCCTTCGCCGCCGCCTCGGGCGTTCGGCCCTGGGCGACCAGGGCCTCGATGCTGTCGGCCAGGTGGGAGTCGGCCTCGACCAGGGCGCGGCGCCCTTGCGCCCCGGTTCCGGCGAGTCGATCGAAGAGGCGGTCCAGGTAGGCGTCGCGTGCGTCGCTCATGAGGCGGCTCCCGAAGTCAGGCTTGTTGGGGGGTCCAGGTCAGGACGCCCTGCACCGCGCCGGAGAACCGGCGCCATTCGTTCTGTTTGTCGGTAAGGGCCTGGGCCCCGTCGTCGGTGAGGCGGTAGAGGCGGCGCTTGCGCCCGGAGGCCGCGTCCCAGTCGCTGGCGATCAGGCCGGAGGCCTCCAACCGGTGCAGGGCCGGATAGACCGTGCCCTCGGGCATGTCGAAATCGCCGCCGCTGCGCTGGGCCAGGGACTGGATCACCCCGTAGCCGTGGGCCGGTCCAGCGCCGAGAATGGCCAGGATCAGGAGGTCGAGGTGTCCGCGGATCAGGTCGGGCTTCATACCTAGACAGTCTAGGTATTGGTCGATCCTGCGTCAAGCGCGCACGAAAACAGGCCGCGGCGGGAGCCACGGCCTGCGAAAGATCTGATCTGCGGTCGGCGCGCCGGACCGGCGCGCCCGGCCTCAGCCCTGGCGGGCCTTGAAGCGCGGATCGGTCTTGTTGATGACGTAGACGCGGCCCTTGCGGCGCACGACCTTGCAGTCCCGGTGGCGGGTCTTCAGGGACTTGAGGGAGCTGCGGACCTTCATCGTCTCGGCCTTGGTCAGATGCGTCGAAAACAAAACCCCGCCAGCCGGATACCGGTCTGACGGAGCGAGCGGTGGCCTATAAGGGGGCGAGCCGCGCGAGTCAACGGTTTCGCCGCCGCGGGGCCTACCGGATCGCCTCGACGGCGAAGGTCCAGGGGTCCTGGTCGATGGGCCGGCAGTGGGTGATGCATTCCATGCCCTGGACCTCGGTCCCGGCCGGAGCGTCCGCCGGAGGCAGGAGCAGGTAGAGCTCCTTCTTGAACCCCGCCGAGTTGGTTTCCGACAGGCGGATAATCTGGCGGCGCATGAGGTAGGGGTCGGAGCTCACCTTGCGCAGCTCGCGTCGCAGGGCGTCGATCTCGACCGGGCTCAGGGGATCGGCGCTGAGACGGACGAAATAGGCGTGTTTGGTCGCCTCGGCCGTAGCCATCAGCCACATCGGCCCCTCTTGGAAACGCCACTGGTATCCCTTGGCCGGCTTCAGGGCCTGCCCCAGCTGGGTGCAGCCCAGCCGCACATAGCGGTCGAACGGCGCGGGGACGGTCTTCACCGCGTCGGCGGGCAGGCTGTCGCAGCTGATTTCGCCGGGCTCCAGAGGCTCCGCGGCCCTGGCGGCGGCGGCGAACGACAGGAGTCCCAGAACCGCAAGGACCAGGAGCCCCCGATTCGATATCTCCATGGCCATGATCGTTCCCCCCAAAACCTCCGGCGCCGCGCTTCAACACGGACCCTCGCCGAGCTTCCGTTGTGCACGAACCGGCGCGCCTGTCACGCTTGTGATCGAGGGGCCGACCGATGACGCTGGGATTTCGCGCGCCGTGCGTTAGGATTCCAACATGCGGTTCGCTCTTTTCCTGCTGGTCCTGTCGGGCGCCTGTGCGCCGACCCAGGAATCCCTCGCCTCTCTGGCCGAGACGGTGAGCGCGCCCGTGCAGGCCGCCCTGGCCCAGTCCGTGCCGGCGCCGCCGGTCGCGCCGCAACCCACCACACCGCCTCCGGCGCCCGTGGTCGACACCAGTTTCGAGGCCTGGCGCGCCGCCTTCATCGACAAAGCGGTCGCGAAGGGCTTCGACCGCGGATTCGTCACCGCCGAAATGGCCACCGCCACCCTCAACCCCAAGATCCTGACCCGCGACACCGCCCAGCCCGAGTTCTCCAAGCCGGTCAGCGACTATATCGCCGCCGCCGTCTCTCCCGCCCGGGTGGCGGAGGGCATGCGCCGCCGCGACGCCGCGCCGTGGATGAGCCAGATCGAGCCGCGCTACGGGGTGCCGGCCAATGTGGTGGTGGCGATCTGGGGCCAGGAGTCGGGCTTCGGCAAGGTGCAGGGCGACAACGACGTGCTGTCGGCCTTCGCGACCCTGGCCTTCGACGGCCGCCGGCGCGCCTGGGCCGAGGACCAGCTGATCGACTGCCTGACCATACTGCGCGACCGCCACATCCCGCGCGCGCGGCTGAAGGGCTCCTGGGCCGGCGCCATGGGCCAGACCCAGTTCATCCCCTCCGCCTATCTGCAGCTCGGCCAGGACGGCGACGGCGACGGCAAGATCGACATCTGGTCGAGCGACGCGGACGCGGTCTTCTCCGCCGCCAACCACCTGGCCCAGGAGGGCTGGAAGCGCGGCGAGAGCTGGGCGGTGGAGGTCACCCTTCCCGCCGGCTTCGACTATTCCCTGAGCGAAGGCGAGCGGCAGATCCCCGCCTGGTGGGGGCTGAAGGGCGTGCGCCGCGCCGACGGGCGGCCCTGGTCGGCGGCCGACGCGGGCGAGGGCGCCATGCTGCTGGTCCCCGCGGGGGCCAGCGGACCGGCCTTCCTGGCCTTTCCAAACCACTTCGTGATCCGCAAGTACAACAACTCCATCGCCTACGCCCTGTCGATCGGGCTGATGGCCGACGCGCTGGGCGGGGCGCCGCCGCTGCTGCACGCCTGGCCCAAGGAGATCCCGCTGTCGCGCGAGCAGCGGACCGACGCCCAGGCTGCGCTGCAGAAGCTGGGCTTTCCGATCGACAAGGTGGATGGCCTGATCGGGGCGGGGACGCGGGCGGCGGTGCGGCAATGGCAGGCGTCCAAGGGGCTGGTGGCGGACGGTTACCTGACGCCCGAGCTGGTGGAGCGGCTGCGCGCCCAGGCCGGGATCACGCCGCCGACGCCGGTGGTCACGACGCCGGGCGGTCCGAAGCCCTAGGCTGGCGCTGCCTGGAGAGGGCCTGCGCCTCGCCGTCAGGCGACGAATAAGGTTTTCACCACCAAGCACACCAAGGACACCAAGGGGTCGGCGCGAACTCGCGACCCGTCCCTGGTTTTCTTCTTGGTGTTCTTGGTGTCCTTGGTGGTCCAAGCTTTTCTTGATTGCCCGCCCGACGGGCGGGCGCTTCAGGGCGGTGGCGGGGCGGCCGTGCCGGACTCCTCCAAGGCCGCGCCGCCGGGGTGCGCCATCCCCGCGTGGGCCAGGGCCGGGACCCGCAGGGCCGAGACGGTGAGGCCCGCGAGCACCGCGGCGCAGAGGTAGAAGGGCAAGGGCCCGAAGCCCTCGTAGAGCGCCACGCCGACCAGGGGGCTGGCGACATAGCAGGCGCCGTTGACCGCCCCGACCAGGCCCGCCATGGCGCCCTGGTGCTCGGGTCCCACCGCCAGCGAGGCCCCGGCGGTGAAGCCCGGGCGCGCGAAGCCGTAGCCGAGGCTGGCCAGGGCGTAGCCCATCACCACCGTGTAGTAGTCCGACGACCCCGCGATCAGGATATTGCCGGCCGCCGCCAGAACCGCGCCCCAGCGCAGGAGGTCGCGCGGGTTCAGCCGCAGCATGCGGATCAGGCCCCACTGGGCCACCACGGTCGCCAGCGCGCCTGCGAACATGGCCAGGCCGATGAAGGTCTGGGCCGAGCCGGGCGAGCCCTTGATCCGGTCGATGACCAGGAAGCCCAGGATCGAGACGTTCATGGCCTGGGCGCTGGTCAGCAGGAAGCCATACAGGATGAAGGGCGCCACGCGGCGATCGCGCCACAGGCCCTCTCCCCTCGCCGCGGCCTGGGTCAGGCGCCGCCCCTGCTCGTCGCGCGGGGAGTCGCCGCTGGGCAGGCCCCAGGCGATCAGGGCCAGGACCAGCAGGCCAAGCAGGGTGAAGACGGTCATCGGTCCGGCCAGACTGAGCACCGGCAGCACGAAGAAAGGCGCCAGCGCCGGGCCCAGCACCGTGCCGAGGCTGACCCCCGAGGCCAGGGTGGCCAGGGCCTGCAGCCGGTCCTCCCGCGCCGTGCGGTCGGCGACATAGGCCTGGGCGGCGGGCGTCGCCGCCGAGCCGACCGTGCCATAGACCGCCCGGGCGCAGATCAGGGCGGCGAAGGTCAGGCCCGGCCCCACGAGCTTCGCCAGGCCCGCGCCGACCGCCAGCGCGAACAGGGTCATGGACAGCACGAAGCCCCCGACCCCGGCCATGATCAGGGGCTTGCGCCCATGCCGGTCCGAGGCGTGGGCCCAGTAGGGCGAGCTGACGGTCCAGATCAGGGCCGAGAGGGAGAAGACCCCCGCGATCAGGGTGTCGGCGATGCCGAAGCGCCGCCCGATGGAAGGCAGGACCGACTGCAGCGCCGTGTTGCCCGCCGCCGTGGTCATGGAGACCAGGAACAGGATGGCGAAGGGGCTGGGCAGCGGAAGCTTGGGGCGGGGCGGTCTGGAGCGGGGCATCGCACCCTCCTACGCTCTCCGAGCTTCGGAGGGCAGGCCGTAAAACCACCGTTAATCAACCGTATTATCGGTGGCCGCCGCCGTTCGGGCGTCGCGCACGCAGGCCTCCTCCAGGTCGCGGATCAGCTCTTCGTCCTCGGCCAGCAGGACGGCCTCCAGGGCGGCCAGGGCCTCGAAGGCGGGCCGCTCGCCGGACAGGGCCGCCCAGGCGTGGGCGACGAAGACCTCCGCCTCCGACGCGCTCAGCGGGCCGAAGGCGGGAAGGGACATCTCGACCGCGCGGGGCAGGACGCTGGTCATGTGGCGCACGTATTCGGTCGTGCGCCATTTGCAGAGCTCATCCAGCGCGGGATTTCCGTTTACGTCGAAGTGGGCCGCCATCTTGTCGAGCACCCGGCGCGAGTAGCGCCCGCGCGCGCCGTGCGGCCGCCCCGGGTTGCCGGGGCCGAAGCGGCCGTTGGCGTGACGGGCAGGGGCGGATTCGGGCGGCTTGGCCATCGCAGGCTCCTTGGGTCAGCGGAGCCGGGAAAGGCGCTCCTGCCCTAGGGGATGGCGATGGGGTGGGGCGGATGTGCAGACAGCGCCGCGACTTGGGCCGGAGCGCTGCGAGGCGATGGATTGTTGTTGGAACATATAGCGAACATTTGGGTGAAAGTCAAGTCGAATTGCAGGAGGCGGGCGCCCAGCTTCTCCCAAGATTCGCTGTTGGGTCCTCGGGTTCCGCTGCGCGGCCCCGAGGATGACGGACATAGTGAGGGGTGTTCCCTCTCCTATGACAGTGGGAAGTGTTCCTTCTACTATGTCCGTCATCCTCGGAGCGAAGCCCCGCAGGGGCGTAGACCCCCCCAGCCCGCGCCGAGGGCGCGGGCGTTCTTCGCGGCGATCGACAAATCGTTGTCGATCGCATGCCGGCGCGGAGCGCCGGCCGCTCATCACCCCAACAGCGAATCTTCCTGAACGCTCCGTCCTCACTCCCCCTCCGGCCTCCTCAGCCAGGTCTCGTACCAGCCGTCGAAATCCCAGGTGGTCTCGTCGCTCCAGCCGTCGGCCAGATCGCGCCACTGGGGATTGGCCTCGTTGATCAGGGCGAGCTTCCATTTCCGGCGCCAGGTCTTCAGCTGCTTCCCCCGCGCGATGGCCGAGGCCATGTCGCCGTGCCGTTCGAACCAGACCAGGCGGGTGCAGCCGTACTTCTTGGAAAAGCCCTCGTAGCGACCGTGCTTGTGGCCGAGGACGCGCTCGCCGAGCTCGCTGGTCACGCCGATGTAGAGGGTGCCGTTGGTCGCGCTGGCCATGATGTAGACGGCGATGAAGGGGTTGGCGGAGACCATCCGGAGAGGGAAGCGCAAGATCGCGCGTTGGGGAAGATTCGCTGTTGGGTCCTCGGGTTCCCGCTGCGCGGGCCCCGAGGATGACGACCAAAGGGAGAGTGTTCCTTCCTACTATGTCCGTCATCCTCGGAGCGGAGCCCCGCAGGGGCGTAGACCCGAGGACCCAACAGCTCCCCACCTCAACGCCGCGATTCTGGCGCTCCGGGTCCCCGCCTTCGCGGGGATGAGCGGGTATTGGGGGAGGAGCCCCGTCCACCGACCCTTAAGCATTAACGGGCATGCTTACCGCCAGATCGACGGTTTCGCGGGCGGGCTTCATGTTTCAGATCATCGGCATCGTGGTTCTGTTCGGGACCGTGTTCGGCAGCTTCCTGATCTCGGGCGGCAACATGGCCGTGATCCTGGAAGCCCTGCCGCACGAGCTGATGTGCATCGGCGGCGCGGGCGTCGCCGCCTTCCTGATCTCCAACAAGGTCTCGACGCTGAAGGCCACCGGCGCGGGCTTCGGCAAGGTGTTCGCCGGGCCCAAGTGGAAGGCCGGCGACTACCGTGACCTGCTGGCCCTGCTGTTCCAGCTGACCAAGACCATGAAGTCCAAGGGCGTGATCGCGCTGGAAAGCCACATCGAAAAGCCCGCCGACAGCGCCATCTTCACCAAGTTCCCCAAGATCATGAAGGACCACTTCGCCATCGACTTCATCTGCGACACGCTGCGGATGATGACGATGAACCTGGAGGATCCGCATCAGGTCGAGGACGCCATGGAGCGTCAGCTGGAGAAGCACCACCACGAGGCGCTGATGCCGGCCCACGCCCTGCAGAGCATGGCCGACGCCCTGCCGGCGCTCGGCATCGTCGCCGCCGTGCTGGGGGTGATCAAGACCATGGGCGCCATCACCGAACCGCCGGAAGTGCTGGGCGCCATGATCGGCGGAGCGCTGGTCGGCACCTTCCTGGGCGTGTTCCTGGCCTATGGCCTGGTGGGCCCCATGGCCACGCGCCTGAAGGAGATCGTCGACGAGGAGTCCTCGTTCTACAAGATCATCCAGTCGACCCTGGTGGCCCACCTGCACGGCAACGCCGCCCAGATCTCGGTCGAGATCGGCCGCGGCAACG
>CAYSNW010000071.1:0-18706 GCA_964432415.1 uncultured Caulobacteraceae bacterium | reverse complement strand
GGGCAACTCCGCCAACGGCTACACCCTGCGCATGGGCGCCCGCTGGCGCTGGTAGGGCTCTACAAGCCCCTGAACTCGGGGAGCGGCTCGCGCCGCTCCCCCCTAGCCATCCGCGAAAGCCCCCTCCGGCGAACGTGGACAGACGGGCCGGCGATCCCAAACCGCCGGCCCGTCGACCTGTCTGCTGTCAGGCTTGCGGCTCGAGCATGATCGCCGACATCAGCCGCCCGTAGTCGGCCTCGCCGCGCTTGAAGGCGCGCCGGTTGGAGAAGAAGCGGGTCTCCTCCGCGCAGGTGTCGTGCCCGGTCCAGTGGGCGCGGCGCACCCCGGCCTGCTCCAGCCGCCAGAGCACGAAGCCCGGCAGGTCGAACAGCCTGCGCTCCGGATCGTCGGCCGGGGCGAAATGCAGCTCGGCTGGCGGATCGTGACGGATGAAGCGCTCGACGAACTCGGGCCCGACCTCGTAGGACCTGGGACCGATGCAGGGCCCCACGGCGGCGCGGATGCGCTCCGGCTCCGCCCCCAGCGCGACCATGGCCGCCACGGCCGAGCCCACCACCCCGTCCAGGGCGCCCTTCCAGCCCGCGTGCGCGGCGCCGACGACCCGGGCGTCGGGATCGACCAGCAGGATCGGGGCGCAGTCGGCCGACAGGGCCGCGCAGGCCAGGCTCGCCGTCAGGGTCACGATCGCGTCGCCCTCGGGCCGCTCCTCGCCCCAGGAGCCTTCGGCGACCCGCACGATGGTGGAGTGGGTCTGGTAGGCGTTGAGCAGGGAGGCGGGCTCCAGGCCGAAATGGGCGGCGGCGCGGCGCCGGTTCTCCAGGACGGCGGCCGGATCGTCCTTCGACCCCTTGCCGAGGTTGAGGCTGGCGTAGAGGCCTTCCGAAACCCCGCCCTCGCGCGTGAAGAAGGCGTGGCGCACGCCGTCGACCTTGTCGAGCAACCCGGAGGTCACCACCGGCAGTTCGCTCATGCGGCCTCCTCGAAACCGGGCGGGACGAGGCCCGCGCCATGAACCGCGCCGGCCTTGAACAGGGATCCCATCATCTCCGGTTCCACCAGCCGGGCAAGCTGGCGCGCGATGGTCTCCGCCCCCTCGGGCGTGGCCCGCGTCAAGGCCCGGGCGCGCTCGACGATGCCCAGCCGGCGCAGGAATTCGCCCTGGGTCAGGATGGGGCTGGTCTGGCCTCCAGCGTGTCGCGCGGCGGCCAGGACAGCCGGGAAGTCCGCCCAGACGGTAAGGTCCGCCCCTCCCGGGTCGGCCAGGGGATCGACCTTCCGGTGCCGGCTCAAGGCCTGAAGGGTGTCGCCAGGCCCCGGTGTGTCGCGGCCGTAGTCGATCAGCAGCGCCGCGCCGCCGCGTGCCGCCGTCAGACTTCCCAGGGTCTCGCCCAGCGCGGTCTGGGCCGCCGAGCGCTCCCAGATCAGTCCGGGCTCCGCATCCGCCGGCGCATCACCCGGGCCCGGGCCGGGGATCAGGCCGAAGGCGAGGGCGCCTTCGCCGTCCAGCCCCACCACCCGCTCGCACCAGCCCTTGGGCGTGCGCACGAACTGGCGCGCGGGCAGGCAGTCGAGGAACTCGTTGGCGACAAGGATCACCGGGCCCTCGCCGGCGATATCCTCCAGGCGCGGCGTCCACCGGGCCGGCGCCGCCGCCAGCCGCGCCCTCTGGGCCTCGATCAGGGGTGGGGAGGTCTCCACCAGGGTCAGTTCGGCCGCCGCCAGGAATCCCGGCGCGAGCCTCGCCGCGCGCAGGGCGTCAGCGATCAGGCTTCCGTCCCCGGGACCGAGTTCGACCAGCTGGAACTGATCGGGCCGTCCCAGCCGGCTCCAGGTCTCCACCGCCCACAGCCCGATCAGCTCCCCGAACATCTGGGAGACCATGGGGGCGGTGATGAAGTCCCCGTTCTCGCCCAGCGCCGGGCGCGTGGCGTAGTAGCCGCCGCATGGATCGTGCAGGCAGCGGGTCATGTAGGCGGCCACGCTCATCGGGCCGGTGGCGGCGATCTCGGCCCTCAACCGCTCTGCGAGGCCTGGGCTGGTCATGCCGCGGTGGCGGGCCTCCGGGCGCGCCAGATCAGCCAGATCCCGATCAGGATCATGGGGATGGACAGCACCATGCCCATGGTCAGGCTGCCCTTCAGCCACGCGGGCATGAAGTCGTCCGGCTCGCGCACATTCTCCAGCGCCGCGCGCGCCACGCCATAGCCGAGCAGAAACAGGCCGGTGATCGCGCCGGGGCGCGGCAGCCACTGCGCCTTGTGGGTGGCCCAGCGCAGCAGCAGGAACAGGACGATCCCCTCCAGTCCCGCCTCGTAGAGCTGGCTGGGGTGGCGGGTGACGTCGCCGGCCGGGCAGGCGCCGCCGTAGTTGGTCTCGATGGTGCGGTTGCAGAACACCATGCCCCACGGCAGGTCGGTCTTGCGCCCCCACAGCTCGCCGTTCACGAAATTGGCGATCCGGCCGAAGAACAGGCCGATGGGTGCGGCCGGCGCGATCAGGTCACCGATCCGGAGCGCCTTCGCGAAGATGCGCCCGAGCCAGGCTTCCAGCCCGCCGCCGCCGTCCGCCTGGGCCTGCGACAGCTTCAGCCGCTCCATGCCGTCGACGGTGTTGAAGGCCGAGAACATGAGCACCGCGGTGATCACCCCCAGCAGCCCGCCGTGGAAGGACATGCCGCCCTCCCAGATCTTGAAGAGGTTCAGCGGGTGGGCCCAGATCGGCGGGTCCTGCTGGGCGCCGTAGAAGACGATGTACCCGACGCGCCCGCCCAGGATGATGCCCAGGGTGATCCACAGGATCACGTCGTCCAGCTGCGGTCCGTCGATGGGCGCGGCCCTCGGCTCCCAGATCCGCGCGTTCTTCAGCAGGCCCGCGGCGTATCGCCACCCCAGAAGGATACCCGCCACATAGGACAGGGCGTACCAGCGCAGGCCGATCGCCCCCCAGTGGAGGCCGAAGACGAACGGATCGATGTCGGGAAACTGCACCGGGCCCTCTTGGCTGGCGAATGGCGTGTGAGTCGTTATTAGCAAGCGTCGCGGGGCACGTCGCGGGGCCTGTCGCGTTTACGGCGCGTTCACCCTATATGGCCCCCCATGGCCCCTAGCGGCCGCGTGAGAGTCGGTAATGCACAGCAAGAACCCCTTCCTCGACGAATTCGCCAAGCTGACCACCAACGCCATGGGCCTTGCCCAGGCGGCCGGAGACGAGGCCAAGGCGGCGTTCCGCGCCCAGGCCGACCGTTTCGCCGCCGAGATGGATCTGATCCGCCGCGACGAGTTCGAAGCCCTGAAAGCCGAAGTCGCGGCGCTGCGCGCCGAGCTCGCCACCCTGAAAGCGGGAGCGAACCCCCCGCAAACTCCCCCCACGGACGACGCCGGTTGAGCCCGTTCGTCCGATACGGATACGCTCGACATAAGCGTTGCGAGTCGTCAGGCTCACACTGCTTCGCTCAGTTGCGTCGCCGGCGCGTTCCGGCCGAAGGATGACCGCATGACCGCGCCTCGCCCCGACGACGCAGACCTGACGTTCGACCCGCTGGACGTGGTCGAAAACGTGCTTTCCGCCGAAAACCTGCCCTTCGACCGCACCGAGGACGGCGACCTGGCCTTCGCGCTTGCCGGCGACTGGAAGGACTACGAGCTGTGGTTCGCCTGGCGCCCCGAGGGCGACTGCCTGCAGCTGTGCTGCTCGCTCGACCTGCGCGCGCCCAAGCGCAAGCCGGCGATGTACGAGCTGCTGTCGCTGATCAACCAGCGCGTCTGGATGGGCCATTTCGAGGTCTGGCCGGACGAGGGCGAGATCGTCTTCCGCCATTCCATGGCCCTGCCGCACGGCGAGCGCCCGACACTGGCCCAGGCCGCCTCGATGATCGACGCGGCTGTGGAGGCCTCCGACCGCTTCTTCCCGGCCTTCGAATTCCTGGTGAAGGGCGCCAAGAACCCCTCGGAAGCCATCGCCGCCTGCATGTTCGAGACGGTCGGCGAGGCGTGAACCAGGGCCTCGGCCCGGTTCTTCTCATCGGCGCCGGACGGCTGGGTCAGGCGCTGATCCAGGGCTGGCGCAGGGCCGAAGCCTTTCCTATCGGCGATCTGATGATCCGCACGCCCTCGGCCAAGCCCGAGGCGGACGCGGCCGCCAAGGCCGGCGCCCTTCTAAACCCACCGGACTCCGAGCTTTCGCGGGCGCGCACGGTCGTGCTGTGCGTCAAGCCCCAGAAATGGCGCGAGGTCGCCGCCGTCTATGCGCCGGTCCTGGCCTGGGACGCGGTGATCCTGTCGGTGATGACCGGCGCGACGATCGCGGACCTGAGCGAGGGTTTCGGCGGGCGTACGGTCGGACGGGTGATCCCCACGACGGGCGTCGCAGTGGCCCAGGGCGTGGCCTCGATCTGGGCCGAGGACGAGACGGCGCGGGCGCGGGCGCACGGGGTGTTCGATCCGATCGCGACGACGGTCGAACTGGCCAATGAGGACCAGATCGACCTGGCCGTGGCGGTGTCCGGCTCGGGTGTCGCCTATGTCTATGCCTTCGCCGAGGCCCTTCGCGCGGCGGGCGAGGCCGCGGGCCTCGGGGCCACGACCGCCCGAGACCTTGCCATCGCCACCGTCACCAGCGCGTCGGCCTACCTGGCCGAGAGCGGCGCCGATCCCAAGGTCCTGATCGAGCAGGTGGCCTCGCCGGGCGGCACGACGCGTGCGGGGCTCGAGGTGCTGACCGGGGAGGGCGGCCTGGAGCCGCTGCTCAAGGCGACGGTGAAGGCTGCGGCGGCGCGGTCGAAGGCGCTGCGGACGTGAAGCCTCTTGCGCGGCCTAGGGGGTAGGCGCCGTCAACTCGGGTTTACGCCGCTCCCTCAGGCTCTCGCGGGTCACCATGGCCAGGATGGCGAGCAGGAAGATCACGCTGGTCCAGGTCGTGCCCAACCCGAGGCCGCCCTCGGAGGTGGGCTGGGACAGCAGGTCGCCGGTCGAGGCGCCCAGCGGGCGGGTCAGGATGTAGGCGGCCCAGAAGGCTAGCACAGGATTGATCTTCAGCAGACGCCAGGCGCCGAACACCAGAGCTATCAGCGCCAGGAACAGCACCACGGACCAGGCGTAGCCCAGACCCAGCTTCTCGGCGATCAGGTCCCCTGCGGAGGTGCCGAGCGAGAAGGTGAACAGGATGGCGGCCCAGTAGAACAGTTCGCGTTTCGTGGTGACGATGGTGTGGACCGACAGCGTCTTCTCGCTGGCGTACCAGGCGGCGAACACGCCAGCGAGCGCAAGGGCGAAGATGGAGGAGGACACCACCAGGCTGACCCCCAGATTGTCCACCAGATTGTCGGAGATCAGGGTGCCGACCACACTGATCAGCACCACCACCGTCCAGTAGACGAACGGCCGGTAGCGCCGCACCATCAGCTGGCCGACCAGGGCGATGACCAGCAGCACCGCCATGAACGCCGAAGTCAGGGTCAGGCCGAGCTTCAGGGTCATGTTCAGATAGTCGGCCGCCGTCTCGCCCACGGTGGTGGCCAGGGTCTTGACCAGCCAGAATACCAGCGTGACCTCGGGGACCTTGTTGAGCATCGGTCGCAAGGCGTGTCTCCGTATTGGCCGCGGAAGGCCGCGCAGGGCTAATCCCTTGCCTGCCGCAGGGTTCCGGACGCCGCCCCGATCGCCACTAACCTTCCGCGCGAACCCGCTTGCCCGACGGGGTCCGCAGGCCCATCTCAACCCCATGGCTGCGACCGTTCCTCCCGCCGACGATCTGCTCGACCGCGCCGCCGCGGCCGCGCTGGCGCTCAGCGCCGACAAGGCCTGGAGCGCGGTGAGCCTGTCGGACATCGCCGCCCGCGCGAACGTGCCGCTGGCCGAGCTCTATGCGCTGGCGCCCGGCAAGGCGGCGGTGATCGACTGGCTTTCGGGCCGTTTCGACCTGGCCGCGCTGAAGAACGGCCACGGGGCCAACGCCGAGGTCCACGACCGGCTGTTCGACGCCGCCATGCGCCGGGTCGAGGCCATGGAGCCGCACCGCGCCGCCCTGATCGCCATCCACGCCGCGGAGGGTCCGCTGCCTATGGCCCTGCGCCTGCCGCGGACCGCGCGCGCCATCCTGGAAGGGGCGGGGATCGACACCTCCGGGCGCAAGGGCGCGCTTCGGATCATCGCGCTCACCGCCGTCTGGACCCGGGTGCTGCAGGTCTGGCGCGCCGACGAAGGCGCGCTGAACCGCACCATGGCCGAGATCGACCGGCGGCTGAAGGATATGCGGGCCGGGCTGAACCGGGTCCGGGCGGGGTTCTAGGACCTTCCGGCGGCGAAACGGCTGGCCGGGAAGAATTGGACCACCAAGCACACCAAGGACACCAAGAAGAACACCAAGGGCGAACGGCGGTTGTGCGCTGACCCCTTGGTGTCCTTGGTGTGCTTGGTGGTGAAAATCCTTTTTCGCCTGCGGCGAGGTGCGACCTCAGCCGGCGAACGACCTTACCGCTTCCCGTCCGCGTAGCTGGACGCGAACATCATGAAGGCGCGGTCGGCGTCGGACCAGGTCACCGCGCCGCGCTCGGCGCTGAGGTCGGTCTCCCAATAGTCGTAATGCACGGGACGGCTGGCGCCGTCGCGGCCGATCTCGCGGCCTTCGATGGAGGCGCCGCCGATGGAGATCGAGCGCATCGACAGGCTGGGATTGGCGCCCAGCTGGGCGAAGGTCGGGCGGTTGGGCTTGGCGTCGGTGATGGTCAGTTCCAGCACGCCGCCCGAACCGCTCAGGCGACCCCTGTGGGCGAGGGCGCGCTCGACGTCCTGCTTGAGGTCGCCGGCCAGGCCGTCCAGGTCGCGCTGGCCGTATTCCTTGGCCTTGGCCTGCAGGACGGGGCCCATGCGGACATGGACCTCGGCGATCGCGGGCCGCGCGGGCTGCGCCGTCGCGGCGAAGGGCGCAGCGGCCAGGGCCAGGGTGAATGCGAGGGGGAGGACACGCATGACGAGGCTCCTTCTGATCGAACCGGGAAGTTACGGCCTTCTATCCTGAACGGATGCTGACCGGTGTTCCGGCGTGAACGGAGCCTTTTCGGACGCAAAAGTGGGTCCACTTTTGCGGGACATGCTCTAGGCTCACCGCTCAGCTTCAGACCATGATCTTTGGGGGATCGTCCATGCGCACCGCGCTTACCGCCCTGCTGCTCAGCCTCGCCGTCTCCATACCCGCGTTCGCCGCCGATCCGCCGGCCTCGCCCAAGACCAATGAGCCGGGCTCGGAAGCCGCCAAGAAGCCCGACCCGGACACAGCCTCGGCCACGGCCGTGGAGACGGCCCAGCCGAAGCACCGCTCGATCCCGCTGAACGGCGCCACGCTGAACTACACGGTCACGCCCGGCACGGTGACGATCCGCAACGACGAGGGCGCCCCCATCGCGTCCATGTTCTACACCGCCTACACGGTCGATCAGCCCAAGGGCGGCAAGCCGCGCCCGGTGACCTTCCTGTTCAACGGCGGCCCCGGCTCCTCGACCATGTGGCTGCACATGGGCTCCTTCGGCCCGATGAAGGTCGACATCTCCAAGCCGGAGATGGTTTCGGGCCCGCCCTTCCGCTTCGGCCCCAACCCCGACACCCTGCTCGACAAGTCGGACCTGGTGTTCATCGACGCGCCCACCACCGGCCTGTCGCGCGCCATCGGCAAGGCCGAGCCCAAGGACTTCTGGGGCGTGGATCCGGACCTGAACGCCTTCACCATGACCATCCAGCGCTGGCTGACCATCAACGGCCGCTGGGATTCGCCCAAGTTCCTGATCGGGGAGAGCTACGGCACGCTCCGCGCCGCCGGCTTGTCCTACTCGCTGCAGCAGAAGGGCGTGCAGCTGAACGGCGTCGTGCTGGTCTCCACCACGCTCGACATCGGCCTGCTGTTCGGCAGCTACGACCAGGGCTTCGTCAACATCGTGCCGACCTATGCGGCCGCGGCCTGGCGTCATAACCGGCTGCAGAACAGGAACGCAGATCTCGGCGCCTATCTGGCGGAAGTGCGCGCCTTCGCCCGCGGGCCCTACACGGTGGCCCTGCAGAAGGGCGCGGCCATTCCGGCCGCCGAGCGCGACGCGGTGGCGCGCCAGCTGGCCGCCTACATCGGCGTCTCGCCCGACTTCGTGCTGCGCAACAATCTGCGCGTCGGTCCCGACCGCTTCCGCAAGGAGCTGCTGCGCGACCAGCGCCGGACCGTGGGACGGCTGGACGCCCGCTTCACCGGCGTCGACACCGACGCGGCCGGGGAGGGGCCGGAGTACGATCCGACCGACGCCTCGATGTCCGGCGCGGTGATCGCCTCGCTCAACGACTATCTGTTCCGCGACCTCGGCTACCAGACCCCGCTCAGCTACCGGCCCAACAACTACGCCGGCATCGGCGGCAAGTGGGACTGGAAGCACAACGCGGCGGACGGCGGCGGCAACGGCCCGCAGGTCATGGCCGACACCTCCGTCGACCTGGCCGCGGCCATGCGGCGCAATCCCAAGATGAAACTGCTGTCGATCAATGGCCTGTACGACATGGCCACGCCCTTCTTCGGGGCGGAGTACGACATCGACCACATGGCGCTGGAGCCGGACGCCCGCGCCAACATCACCTGGAAGTACTATCCGGCGGGTCACATGATGTACATCGACCCGGAAAGCGCCCGGGCGTTGAAGACCGACATCTCGGCCTTCTTCGACAGCGCCCAGTAGTTCCCGTCCCCGGCGTCCCCTCGTCGCAAATGCGCGACGAGGGGGTCGACTTGGCGTCGTTCGGGAGACAAATTCGGCCCCCTGTCTTGGGGACCTGTTTCATGCGCAATCTGCTTCTGGCCGGGGCCATCCTGGCCGCGTCGCCCGCTCTCGCCGCCCCGGCCTCGACGCCGGTGGATGGCGAGACCCTCAACCGCATCGCCGACCAGGAGTTCAACCACGGCGAGGTGATGGTCACCGCCGAGTACCTGGCCGATCACATCGGCGGGCGGATGACCAATTCCCCGGCCATGCGCCAGGCCGAGTCCTGGACCCAGGGCAGGTTCCGCGACTGGGGCCTGAAGAACGTCCACGCCGAGGGCTTCGACTTCGGCCGCGGCTGGTGGATCGAGTCCTCCAGCGTGCGGGTGATCGCGCCGCGTCCGATCGAGGTGCGCGCCATCCCCGTGGCCTGGACCCCGGCCACCCCCGGCGCCGTGACCGCCGAGATCGTGGTGGCGCCGCTGCGCCGTGAGCGCGACTTCGCTGCCTGGAAGGGCAAGCTCAACGGCAAGATCGTGCTGATCAATGCGCCGTCGCCCCTGATGGACCCGATGCAGGCGCCCTTCGAGCGCTACAGCGACGCCGACATCGCCAAGCTCAACACCTACCGCCAGCCGAGCTTCGATCCCTCGCGTGAGGACGCCGGTATGGAGCGCCGTAGCTTCGGACCCAAGCTGGACGCCTTCCTGAAGGCCGAAGGGGCGGTGGCCTACGCCAAGATCTCGCGCAGCGACGGCCGCATCGTCCACGGCGAGGGCTCGGGCTTCAAGGTCGGCCAGACCCCGACCGTGCCGGGCTTCGAGCTGGGCGCCGAGGACTATCGCCGCATCGTGCGCCTGGCCAAGAGCGGGCCGGTCACCCTGCAGGTGGACAGCAAGGTCCACTACGACGACAGCGACACCAAGGCCTACAACATCATCGCCGACATTCCGGGCTCCGATCCCAAGGCGGGATACGTGATGGCCGGCGCCCACATGGACAGCTGGGTCGCGGGCGACGGCGCCGCCGACAACGGGGCGGGCGTGGCGGTGGTCATGGAGGCCGCGCGCATCCTGCAGTCCATGGGGGTGAAGCCGAAGCGCACCATCCGTTTCGCCCTGTGGTCGGGCGAGGAGGAGGGGCTGCTCGGCTCCTGGGCCTATGTCGACCAGCACCTGGCCAAGCGCCCCATCCATCCCGATCCGAAGAAGGCCGCCCTCGGCCCCTACGCCATCGAGACCTGGCCGGTGACGCCGCTGCCCGGCTACAAGGACATGACCGCCTACTTCAACATCGACAACGGCTCCGGGAAGATCCGCGGCATCTATGCGGAGGGCAATTTCGGCGCGGCGCCGATCCTGAGGAAGTGGCTCGAGCCGTTCGCGCCCATGGGCGCCTCGGCGGTGGTGGCCGAGCCCACCGGTTCGACCGACCACGTGTTCATGAGCCGCATCGGCCTGCCGGCCTTCCAGTTCATCCAGGACCCGCTCGACTACGAGAGCCGGGTGCACCACACCGACCTGGACACCTTCGACCACCTGCGCTCGGACGACCTGCGCCAGGCCTCGATGATCCTGGCGGCCATGCTGCTCAACGCCGCCAACGCTGACGAGCCTCTGCCCCACAACGTGATCCCGACCCAGCCGCAGGCGCCCGACCCGTACCGGATCGTGCCCGAGACGAACCAGTAGATCTGGCGCCCGTAACCTTCTCCCCTTGCGGGAGAAGGTGGCCGCGCGAGCGGCCGGATGAGGGGTTTCGCTAGGTTTGAAGGTTAGGCATGGGCGACCATGAAGGCCGGATGGGTCGGCGCGACCCCTCATCCGGCCCTTCGGGCCACCTTCTCCCGCAAGGGGAGAAGGTTACCTAGGGCAGGCGCACGACGGCGCGTAGTCCGCCAAGCCCGCTCCGCTCCAGGCTGACCTCGCCGCCGTGGCCGCGCGCGACGTCGCGGGCGATGGCGAGGCCCAGGCCGACGCCCTTGAGGTTCTGGTTCCTCGCCTCGTCGAGCCGTGAGAAGGGCTTGAACGCCTCTTCGTAGCGTTCCGGCGGAATGCCTGGGCCGTCGTCGTCGACGGTGATCTCCAGGCCCCCGGACGGCGGCGACCGGCCCCCGATGCGCACGTGCTCGCCGTGGGCGGCGGCGTTCATCACCAGGTTGGACAGGGCGCGCTTGAGCGCGTTGGGCCGCACCATGGCCTCCAGAGCCGGGTCGGCGGTGACCTCGACCTCGGCGCCGGCTCGGCGGGCGCCTTCCGCCACCTCCTCGATCAGGGCGCGAACGCCCACGATCTCCGCCGCCTCGCCGGCCTGGCCGCGGGCGAAGGCGAGGTATTCGTCGATCATGTGCTCCATCTCGGCCAGGTCACGCTTCATGGCCTCGACGCGCGGCGAAGGATCCGCCAGGGCCAGCTCCAGCTTCAGCCGGGTGAGCGGCGTCCTCAGGTCGTGGCTGACGGAGGCGAGCAGGGTGGTGCGCTGCTCCAGATGCCGCTGGATGCGGTCACGCATGTCCAGGAAGGCGTAGGCGGCCTGGCGCACCTCGATGGCCCCGTAGGGCTTGAAGTCGGGGACCTCGGCGCCCTTGCCGAAGGCTTCGGCGGCGGCGGCCAGGCGCTCGATGGCGCGCACCTGATTGCGGATGAACAGCACCGCCACGGTGGTCAGCAGGATGGTCGCCCCGGCCAGCCACAGGATGAAGATGTGGCCCCGGGTGGCGAAGGCCCGGTCGCGCGGCGCGATGATCTTGAGCACGCCCTCGGGAACCTGGACCCGGATCTCGACATAGGCCGGGTAGCGGGTGGTGTTGTACCAGTAGGGGTCCTCCAGGTGCGTCTCCAGCGCCTGGTTCAGGGTCCGGTCCAGGGCCGCGAACAGGGAGGGGCGGTGTTTGACCGGTAGCTTCGCGCCGGGCTGCAGGGCCACCGACAGCTGCATGTTGTGCTCGGCCCGCTCACGCAGCTGGGGCAGGCCCTGGGGGTCGTGCTTGTAGGCCTCCGCCACCCAGGCGATCTCGCCCGCCAGGCCGTCGGACAGGCTGGAGGAGGTGGTCTCCCAGTGGGCGTCGAAGAAGGCCCAGGTCACCGCCACCTGCATGAGGGCGACCGGCAGGACGATGATCAGCAGCGCCCGGCCCCAGAGCGAGGTCGGCAGCCGGCGCTTGAGGAATCGCACCCAGGGGCGGACCGGACGCGGTGTCACTAGTCTGGAGCCAGCATGTAGCCCACGCCGCGCACGGTCTGGAGATAGCGCGGGTTGCGCGGATCGCTCTCGATCTTGCGGCGCAGGCGGGTCACCTGCACGTCCACGGCGCGGCCGGTGGCGTCTGCGGTGTCGCGGGCCAGGTCCATGCGGTCGACGCCCGCATGGGCCTTCTGGGCCAGGATCTTGAGCAGCTGGGCCTCGGCCTCGGTCAGGCGGATCAGGGTCCCGTCGCGGGTCAGTTCGGCCCGGTCCAGGTCGAATTCAAAGGCGCCCAGGCCGATCTTGCGTGGCCCCGAGGGCTTGGGCCCGGCGCGGCGCAGAATGGCCTCCACGCGCAGCAGCAGCTCCTGCGGCTCGAAGGGCTTGGACAGGTAGTCGTCTGCGCCCAGGCTCAGCCCCTCGATACGGTCATCGGGCAGGCCGCGCGCGGTCAGGATCAGCACGGGGGTCGGTCCCCGCTTCCTCACCCAGCGGGTCAGGGAAAAGCCGTCTTCGCCGGGCATCATGACGTCGACGATGAGCAGGTCGAAGTCGAGCAGGTCGAGCAGGCGCTTGGCGGCTTCCGCGTCGGCGGCGGTGGTCACGCGGAACCCGTTGCGGGACAGAAATTGTTTCAGCAGGTCCCGGATTCGATCGTCATCGTCTATGACGAGCAGGTGGCGCTGGCCGGAGTCGGGAGCGATCACGAGGCGGCGTCCTTCAACGCCGCCCAGTTGACGGCGGCGGGCAAGAAGCGTCTAAGCTCGGCGTCGAATAGGGAGAAAACGTTCAATGTCCTTCGTTCCTATCGACGATCGCGACGGCTGGATCTGGTTGGACGGCGAATTCGTGCCTTGGCGGAACGCCAAGGTGCACGTTCTGACCCACGCGCTCCACTACGCCTCGTCGGTGTTCGAGGGTGAGCGGATGTACGGGGGCGAGATCTTCAAGCTCACCGAACACTCCCAGCGCCTGATCCGGTCGGCGGAACTCCTCGACTTCCAGATACCCTACAGCGTGGCCGAGATCGATCAGGCCTGCAAGGACACCTGTGTAAAGAACGGTTTCACCGACTGTTACATTCGCCCGGTGGCCTTCCGGGGCTCGGAGCAGGTGTCGGTGTCGGCCTTCAACACCACGGTGCGCCTGGCCATAGCCGCCTGGGAATGGCCGTCCTACTTCGACGAAGAGACCAAGAAGCGCGGCATCCGCTGCACCTGGGCCAAGTGGGCGCGTCCGGCGCCGAACACCGCCCCGGTCAATTCCAAGGCGGCCGGCCTCTACATGATCTGCACCATGTCCAAGATGGCGGCCGAGACGGCCGGCTTCGCCGACGCGATCATGCTGGACTGGCGCGGCTTCATCGCCGAGGCCACCGGCGCCAACGTCTTCTTCGTCAAGGACCGCGAGATTCACACGCCCAAGGTCGACGGCATCCTGAACGGCATCACCCGCCTGACGGTGATCGATCTGGCCAAGGCGCGCGGCTACGACGTGATCGTGCGCGACATCAAGCCGGAGGAACTCTCCAGCTTCTCGGAGTGCTTCCTGACCGGCTCGGCCGCCGAGGTGACCCCGGTCAGCGAGATCGGCGAGTATCGTTTCACCCCCGCGTCGGCGACCCACACCCTGATGGACGACTACTTCCGTCTGGTGCGCCGCATGCCCCGGGCCGAGGCGGCTTAAAGCCCCCGCAAACAGGGACGATTGCGCGAAGCCCGCGCGCGGGCTGTTATGGCCGGGAGCGATCCCGGAGCCTCAGCCATGCGCTTTCTTCCCGTCCTTTGCAGCATGGCGGGCATGGCCGTCGCCGGCGCCGCCCTGGCCGCGCTCCCGCCCGCGCCCTCCTATCGCCAGATCAAGGAATGGGTGATCGCCTGCGACAACACCCGGGCCTGCTTTGCGAAATACCTGCCTGATAACAGCGGTCTCGGTGGTTATCTTTCGATCTGGCGCGAGGCTGGCCCCGGCGGAAAGCTCGTCGTGTCGGTCCAGGGCGACGAGAACTCCAGTCAACCGGCGCCCACGCCGGAGGGCTTGCGGCTCGACGGAAAGCCGCTGGCGACGCGGTATCCGTGGAGGTCCGATGGCGAGGGCGTCCTGCGGCTCGAGGGCGCGGACGCCGCCGCCTTCCTACGCGCTTTACGCGATGGCGGCCGGCTGGACGTGATCGTGGGAGAGAAGGCCGGCGTTTCGCTGTCGGGCCTCTCGGCCGTGCTTCTGGCCATGGACGAGACCCAGGGCCGGCTCGGCAACCGTAGCGCCTTGGCGAGATCTGGCGTCGGAGCGGTCTCCGCTGTTCCGCCAGCGCCCCCGATCCCCTTGATCCGGCCGGCGCCAGTTCCACCACCCTTGAAGGACATGCACGCCTTCGCTGCGCGGGTGCGGGCGGCACAGGGCGCCGTACTGAAGGCGCACGAGTGTGAGGCGAAGGAGGACCTGGTCGAAGAAGACGTCGCCCAGCCGCTCAACGCCGGCGAAGCCATCGTTCTGTTGGGCTGTCTGCAGGGCGCCTACCGGGCAGCGAACTGGTGTTCCGGGTTCCGCGTGGCGCGCCGGCGAAGGCGAAGCTGCTGATGCTGTCCTGGCCCCTGCCGAAGCTCCAGGACCCGCCGGAGAGCCGGGGCGAATACGGTTCGGCCGACTACGACCCTGCGACCGCCACCTTCAGCACCAGCGCCAAGGGCCGCGGCATCGCCGACTGCGGCGAGAGCGCGTCGTGGGTGTTCGACGGCAAGGACTTCCACCTTGCCGAGGCGACCTGGCAGGACCGCTGCGGCGGCGGCTCGGCCGGCGACTGGCCGGTGATCTGGCGCAGCCGCACCGTCAGGCGCTGACCGGCGGCGGGCGCCGCCGCCACCCTCACGGATGACGGTTTTCGTCTCGTGCGCCGGCCGGCGCGCGCCGGGGCGGCGCAAGCCGTTCCCAGCCGCCCAGATCCCAGGCCGCGCCCATGGCGGCCTCGCGCACCTCGTCGGCGAGGCCGACGTCCTCTGTCGCGCGCGCCAGCACCATGCCGCCGATGCACAGCGCGGCGATGGCCAAGGCCTGCTCGCGCTCGGGGCCGCCGCCCGACTGCAGATGCGCGACCATGGCCCGGAGCGCGTTTTCATAGGCGCGCTTGGCGTTTTCGCCACTGCGGGCGATGTCGCCGGGCAGCGCCACCATCGGACAGGAATGGTCGATGTCATGGAAGTGCTGGGGCGACAGATAGGCCCGCACGATCTGGGGGCCCAGCGGACCCCGATCGGGATCGACCTGGACGCCCTCCCAGTTGTTGCCGCAGGCCGGGTTGGTGAAAAAGCAGTCCATCACCTCGGCGTAGAGGTCGCTCTTGGAGGCGAAGTGACGATAGAAGCCGCCCCGGGTGAGGTCGGCCTCCGCCATGATCTCGTCGATCGAGACCCCGTCGAAGCCGTGACGGTTGAACAGCTTCTGGGCCGCGCGGATGATCCGCAGACGCGTGCGGTCCAGGTGATCGGGCGGATAGGGCATGGCGTCCTCCTCGGTCCGGGTCGGACCCGCATTTCGCACGCGCTCAGAAGATGATGTTGATCATCTTATTTCCGAAGGCATTTCTGCGCTTCCACATTGTCGGGGAGGTCGAGGGTGAGCGCGTCCATTGTCCAGGAAATCCAGTTCGAGGCCCGTCCGGAACAGCTCTATGGAGCCCTGCTGGACGGCGCGGAGTTCACCCGCGCGACCGGCGCGCCGGCCGAGATCGACGGCCGGGCCGGCGGGGCGGTCTCCGCCTTTGGCGGCATGATCACCGGCCGCCTGATCGAACTGGTTCCAGGCCGGCGGATCGTCCAGGCCTGGCGGGTGGGCGCCTGGCCGGACGGCGTCTGGTCGCTGGTTCGCGTCGATCTGGAGCCTGCCGGCGCCGGCACGAGGCTGACCCTGGAACACAGCGCCTGGCCCGAGGGCGCGGGCGAGCACCTGGCCGCGGGCTGGCACGCCAACTACTGGCAGCCGCTGCGCAAGCACTTCGCGTAGGATCATGGCGAGCCGAAGGGGAACGATCGATGGTCCATCAGCGACATTCCGGAGTTGCGCGCCGTGGCCTGCTGACCGGCGCCGGCCTTGCCCTGGGCGCGATGGCGGGCGCCGCCAGGGCGGATGCGAAGTACGGCGGCTCGGTGACTGCCGCCAGCGCCATCCATCAGGAACAGGACTTCATCGCCCCGCCGCAGCGGATTTTCGAAATCCTGATGGATTCAAAGCAGTTCTCGGCCGCCACCGGCTTCAAGGCCGAGATGGCGCCGGGGGTCTGCGGCGCTTTCTCCCTGTTCGGCGGCCATATCACCGGACGCCACCTGGACCTGGTTCCGGGTCGCCGCATCGTCCAGGCCTGGCGTGTCGACAACTGGCCCGAGGGCCTCTGGTCGATCGCCCGCTTCGAACTGATCGCGCGCGGTACCGGGACCCATGTGGTGTTCGACCACACCGGCTATCCCCTTGAGGAGGCCGAGCATCTGGCGCTCGGCTGGCTCGACCACTACTGGACCCCGCTCAGGGCCTATCTGGGCTGAGTTGAGCGGTGGCTGGGCGGTGATCCGGCGCAGCCGCGCCGTCACCGCTCAGGCTCACTTCGGCTGGGCGTCCATATCCAGGCTGACGCGCACGATCTGCATCGCGCCGCCCTCGCCCGTGGCCGCGGCGCGGACCTGCACGGTCAGGCCGGGCTTCAGGGCCGAGACGTCGGCGGAGGCCATGGAACGGACCGGCACGTTGTCCGGCACCACGATGTGGCGCACCCCGGGGCCGCCCTTGCCGCCATATTTGACGTCCATCTCGCGGCCCTTGGGCGTGGCGGCGACCTGGGTGGTGACCGTGGCGTTGGTCATCATGTTGGAGGTGCCGTCCTCCATCGAATAGTTGCCCTCGCCCACGCCGTTCAGGTCGGGCGAGAACACGCGGAACTCAGTCGACTGGCCCACGCCGTCGGCGAGCGGCACGTTGGTCGTGGCGATGAAGCTGCCGGGCTTGATGGCGCTCATGTCGATCGTCTTGAGCACCAGGATCCGGCACTTCGGGGAGAACGGCATGGTGACCGTCTTGCCCTCGGCGGTCTTGACCGTCAGCGACTTGGAGTCGGCGGCCACGACCACGCCCTTGACGGACATGGTGGCCGGCGCCGCCGGGGCGGTCATCTGCGCCGGAGGCGCCGCTGATGTCGTCGGGGCTTGGGCGGTCTGGGCCTGAGCCCCGGTGGCGGCCAGGCCAAGGCCCAGGGCCGCGATCAGAATTGCGCGCATGTTCAGCTCCCCATCGGACGGCCGCGTTCGGCCGTTTCCCTCGCTGCGAGATACGCGCAGACCCGGAGGGCGGATGCAATCTCCGGATCGACGAAGCCGGTCCCATCCCCAGCCTGATCCGTACCCGGACAAAGCTGCATCGACACAAAAGCTTGCGCCGGAAGCCAAGCTCACGTTCAACTGCCCGTTCAGCCCGCCGCGACTCGGGCTTCTTGGGGGAAATCGCGCATGTCGTTATCCGACTTTCACTTCCAGAGCCTGGCGGGCATCGTCGCCGTTCTGGCGATCTGCTGGCTGCTGTCCGACGACAAGAAGCGGTTTCCCTTCGTCCTGGCGCTGGGCGCCATCGCGGTGCAGGCGACCCTGGTGTTCATCCTGTTCGGCCTGCCGGCCGCCCAGAGCGTGCTCCAGGCCATAGGCCACGGCGTCGAGGCGCTCGGCAAGGCGACCAACGAGGGGGTCAAGTTCGTCTTCGGCTTCCTGGCCACCGGCAAGGACGCGACCTTCATCTTCGCCTTCCAGGTGCTGCCCGTGATCCTGGTGATCTGCGCCCTGTCGGCGCTGCTCTGGCACTGGGGCATTCTGAAGTGGATCACGCGCGGCTTCGGCGTGGTCTTCCAGAAGACCATGGGCCTCCGAGGCCCGCCCGCGCTTGCGGTCTCGGCGACGGTGTTCATGGGCCAGGTCGAGGGCCCGATCTTCATCCGCTCCTACCTGGACAAGCTGACCAAGTCCGAGCTGTTCATGCTGCTGGCGGTGGGGATGAGCTGCGTCTCCGGCTCGACGCTGGTGGCCTATGCGGCCCTGCTCAAGGACGTGCTGCCCAACGCCGCGGCCCACGTGCTGACCGCCTCGGTGATCTCGGCCCCGGCCGGCGTGCTGCTGGCTCGCATCATGGTGCCCGCCGACAAGAGCGAGCGCACCTCCGACTTCGAGAAGATGCAGGACAAGACCTACGACAGCTCCATCGACGCGGTGATGAAGGGCACGGGCGACGGGATGAACGTGGCGGTCAACGTGGCCGCCTGCCTGATCGTGTTCGTGGCCATCGTGGCCCTGATCAACCTGATGCTCAGCCCGTTCGCCAACACCGACGGCGGCACGCTGTCGGTCGAATGGATCCTGGGCAAGATCTTCTCGCCCCTGGCCTGGGCCATCGGCATCCCGTGGAAGGAATCCCAGGCGGCCGGATCGCTCCTTGGCACCAAGATGGTGCTGACCGAGTTCACCGCCTTCATCAAGCTTGGCCACGTCACCGACGCGGAGCTGTCGGAACGTTCGCGCATGATCCTGACCTATGCCCTGTGCGGCTTTGCCAACGTCGCCTCGGTGGGCATCAACGTCGGGGGCTTCACCGTGCTGGTGCCCTCGCGCCGGGCAGAGGTGATGAGTCTGGTGTGGCGCGCCATGATCGCCGGCTTCCTGGCCACCTGCATGACCGCCTCGATCGTGGCCCTGCTGCCGGCGACCCTGTTCGAGCACTCGGCCAAGGTCGGCGGCAAGCCCGCCGCGGCCGCCCCGGCGGTGGCTCCGGCCC
>CAYSNW010000070.1:0-18914 GCA_964432415.1 uncultured Caulobacteraceae bacterium | reverse complement strand
GTCCCTGCCGCCAGGCGACCCCTGGAGGGCGGGCTCCTGCCCGCCTTCCTTTCCCTTGAACGGAGCCGCCGCCATGGCGCCCAGACCGATCGCGCGCGGCGCGAGCCTCGCCCTGGCCCTGGGCGCCGTCGTGGGCGCCGTTCTGGGCGCTCCGGGGGCCGGCGCCGCCGCGCCCCGGCCCGCCCCCTTCGTCTGCCACGTGCGTCTGGGGGAAATCCGCGACCTGAGGCCGGACCCTGAGGTGCTGGGCGATCTCGGCGGCAAGACCATCAAGGCCGGCGACACCCGCCAGCAGCTGCGCGACGCGCTCGCCGGCGTGGCGACCCGGGCCATCGTCTTCGCCGCGCCCGGCGCCCCCGCGGACCTGGAGATGCGCGTCGATATCGTGAAGGCCTACATCTACGCCCTGACCATGGCCAAGACCGGGGCCGTGGCGCTGCGCGTCACCTTCGTGCGCGACGGGGCGGTGGTGGGCGAGCACATCTACCGCGGCGGCAGCGAGACGGTGAACTGGGCCAGCGGCCAGGGCGAGGCGCGCGGCGCCGTGCGCATGGCGATGGAGGACGCGGTGCGCCAGATCGGCCCGGACCTGTTCCAGGCCTGCCGGCCGCCGAGCCAGGATTGACCATGACTTTCAGATCGGCCGCCGCCGGCGCGCTTGCCGCCCTGGTCTTCGCCGGCGCCGCGTCGGGGGACGCTCCGGCCGCGAAGGCCGCGACGATCACGCCCTGCCGGATTCACCTGGGGGAGGTTCGCGACCTGCGGTCCGACCCCACCACCCTCGGCTTTCTCTACGGCCAGTCGATCAAGGCCGGCGATACGGTGCAGTGGCTGCGCGAGGCCCTGGCCGGCACGGCCAGTCCGGCGATCGTCTTCTCCGCGCCGGGCGCGCCGGCCGACCTGGACATGGAGGTCGAGCTTCTGAAGGCCTACGCCTTCAACACCAACATGGCCCGGGCCATGACCGTGGTGCTGCGGGTGCGGTTCAGCCACGCCGGCGCGGTGGTCGCCGAGCACGTCTATCGCGGCTCGAAGACCGGCCTCGGCTTCGTCGGCGGCGACCGCGAGACCCAGGCCGCCGAACGGGAGGTGCTGGCCGAGGCGGTCAGGCCGGTCGGTCCGGACGTGATGGCGGCGTGCCGGCCGGGGGCGTGAGGAGGCAAGCATGGTCATCGTCTGGTCCCGCTCGGGCCTGATCGTTTCCGTGGTCCTGTCCGTGATGACGGCTGTCGCGGCGCCGGCAGCGCCGGACGAGCCCTACGACATGGCTGCCGAGGCCCGGGCTTGCGCCGATCTGGCGGGCGGGTTCGGCAAGCCGGGCAAGGGACAGAAGGTCACCCATCCGGACCCGATCGTCGCGCGCATGATGCATAGCTGTCTGGTGCGCCACTACGGCAGCGCCGATGCGGCGGAGTCGCGGGCGGCAGCGCGGGGACTGAGTTCGCTCTACCGGGGCGGCTGGGACGTGCGGCCGGACGCAGACCTGGCGGCGCGACTGCAAGCCTATGCGGACGGGGCGGAGGCCAAGCCGGTGGTGACGTTTCCCTGAGGGGCGGTCAGGCGTCCTGCGCCCTCCGCCCCAGCGAGTCCGCCACCACCCAGGCCGCGCCGGTGAGCACCAGGTTGGTGGCGTTCTCGGCCAGCACCTGCAGGTCCGTGGGGTGGGCGAAGAACAGGGGCAGGTGCACCAGGGGGGTGAAGAGGGCGTACATGACGGTGAGCAGGATGGCGCCGAGGCGCGCCTGCACCCCGCTCAGGATGGCGAGGCCGCCCAGGATGTGGAAGACCCCGGTGGCGTAGCCCCAGAACAGCTGGCTGGGCGGCAGCCAGGCGGGCACCAGGGGCGCGGTGAGGTTCATGTAGAAGAAGTGGGCGCCGCCGAAGAGCACGGCGCAGACGCCGAAGCTGAGCTGGGCGAAGCGGATCAGGCGTCTGGACAGGGCGGGATCGAGGTTCGCCCGCTCGGCGTAGACGATCAGGGCGGCGGCGGCGATCGCCACCTGTTCGGCGGTGTTGCCGTAGGCCAAGTAGGTGGTCAGGTTGCGCGCGATCATGCGGCCGTCCATCAGCAGGACGACGAAGACCCAGTACCAGACGCTGAGCGCGGCCGCGGCCCAGACCGTGGCGCGGCGCCACTGCAGGGCGAGGCCGCAGAGCGTCATGAAGGCCGCGACCGCATAGGCCAGCTCGGTGCGGAAGGGCACGAACTTCGGAACCGGCTGGCCGGGGATGAAGTCGGCGAGGTAGAGGCCGAGCGCGCCCAGCGCGATGACGCCCAGGCCCAGCACGCGCCAGCCGATGGCGGGCATGGTCTTGTCCGCGGTCATGATCGTTCCCCTCACCCCACGAGAGGGGGGAGCTTCGGGCGGGAAGGGCGGTTTGTCACGCGGGGGCGCGGTGAAAGGGGCGTTCCGGGCGTCGGAACCCTACCCCCACTCTTCCCGGCGGAAGCCGGGACCCAGCAATCCCCGGCGAAGGCCGGGGTCCATCAAGAGAGCATTTTTCTGGACCCCGATAGACATCGGGGATTGCTGGGCCCCGGCTTTCGCCGGGGAGAGGCTAAATTATTGGGCTCACCAGACCCCCAACCGATCCCCGGGCCGAAGGTAGAGCCGGTCCCCAGGCCCCACCCCGAAGGCCGCGTACCAGCTATTCACATTCCGCACCGTCGCCGCCCGCCACGGCCCCGGCGCGTGGGTGTCCGTCGCGATCTGCTTCCGGAAGGCCGCCTCCGTCTGGAGGCGGCGCCAGCGCTGGGCGTAGGCGCGGAAGAGGCGTTGTTCGCCGGTGAGACCGTTGATCACGACGTCGGGTTTGCCCTTCAGCGACATCCGGTAGGCGTCGTGCGCCACCTGCAGGCCGGCGAGGTCGAGGCTGTTTTCGCCCAGCAGTCGCGCCCCGTTCAGGCACACGCCCTCGAACGGGCAGTAGGCGTCGTACTGGGCGATCAGGCCCTTCGTCGCCGCGCGATAGCGGTCGTGGTCCCCGGGCGTCCACCAGTCCCCGAGCCTGCCGCGGGCGTCGTAGATGTTTCCGAGCTCGTCGAAGCTGTGGCCGATCTCATGGGCCATGCCGGCGCCGGCGGAGCCGTAGTTGGACGCCGCGTCGCCGTCGGCGTCGAACCAGGGCGGCTGCAGCAGGGCCGCGGAAAAGACCTCGAGGTTGGGGCTGAACAGGATGTTGGCGCTCACCGCCTGGGGGTTCATCGGCCAGTCGACGGGCCACACGGGCCCCTTCAGCCGGGCGCGGTCGTGGGCGCGGTTGAAGGCCTCGGTCCGGCGCAGATTGCCCAGCGCGTCGCCGCGCAGGATCACCAGGGAGCGGTCGTCGATCCAGCGGTCGGGATAGCCGAGGCCGAGCCGGAAGGCGTCGAGCTTGGCGATGGCTTTGGAGCGGGTCTCCGGCGCCATCCAGGCGACCCCGGCCAGCCGCGTGCGCCAGGCGGCGATCAGGTCGCGGCCCATGGCGTCGGCCTTCGCCTTGGCGCGGGGCGGAAACCAGCGCCGCACGTAGAGCCGCCCGACGTCCTGGCCGAGCGCGCCGTTGACGGCGGCTATGGCCTCCTCCTCGCGCGCGGGCGCGGCGCCGTAGAAGGCCGCGTGTTCGTCGCGCACGGCCCGGGGCAGGACGGCCGCGTAATGGTCGACCAGATGCAGGCGCAGGTAGTCGCGCCAGACCGCCAGGTCCTCGCCGGCGACCAGGGCGGCGAGGCCGGTGACCGCCGACGGCTGCCAGACGATGAAGTCGCGCTGACGGGGCAGGCCGGCCGAGCGGAACCAGGCGGTCCAGTCCATGCCGGGCGCCTTCACGGCGAAGTCGGCGCGGCGCCACGGGTTGTTCTGCTTGAACACGTCGGCGGCGTCTGAGTCCGGGGCGTGGGACCGGGCCAGTTTCACTTCCAGCGCCAGCACCCGCGCGGCGCGGGCGTCGGAGTCGCCGCCGCCGGTCTGCTTCAGCACGGCGGCGATGTGGGCGCGGTAGCGGTCGCGCAGCTGCGCCTTCTCCGGCGAGGCGTCGAGGTAGTCGTCGCGGTTCGACAGGCCCAGGCCGCCCTGCAGCAGGTGGGGCAGGTTGTGGTCGGCGTCGGCGAAGCCCTGGTTCACGAACAGGCCCAGGGTGTGGTCGGCGTTGGCGGTGAGGCCATCGACCTCGCTGTTGAGCGTGGCGCCGAGGTGGGCGGAGAGGCCCGTCCGGTCATGGATCGCGGCGATGGCGGCGAGTTCGGAGGCCAGGGGCTTCAGGCCCCGCGCCTCGATGCGGTCCTGGTCGAGGAAGGCCGCGTACCAGGCGCCGACCTTGCGGGCGATGGGGTCCTTGCCCGGGTGGGTGGCGGCGCGCTGAACGATCTCGCGCACATGGGCGGCGGCGGTCGCCGAGAGTTCGTCGCGGGTGGCGAAGCTGGCGCGGCCGGCGGGCAGGGTGGTGGCGGCCAGCCAGTCGGCGTTGGCCCAACCGTAGAAGTCGTCGCCGGGACGGGGGAGGGCGGCGCCGGCCGCCGTGAGGGAGAGGGCGGCGCCGGCCGCCGTGAGGGAGAGGGCGGCGAGCAGCAGGACGGGCAGGCGGAACGGGTGGCGCAAGGGACGGCTCCTCGGATGGAAGCGCAGCTGTGCGCCGGGCCAACTGACATTGGACGTCAGGAATTGGAGTGAGCCGCGAAGCGGCGCCCAAGAAAGCTTGGACCACCAAGCCCACCAAGGACACCAAGCGGTCGAGCGAAACCGGAATCCGCCTTGGCTTTCTTCTTGGTGTTCTTGGTGTCCTTGGTGGTGAAATCCTTCCGCCCATTTCGCTATGATGCCGTCCCATGTCCCTGCCCCGCGACCTCCGAGCCGCCCTCGGGCGCCTGTTCGGCGCGAAGCCCCGGCCCGCACCGGCGCTCGATCCGGTCACCGGCAAGCCGGACCTCGGACCGGGCTCAGCCGCGAAGCCGGACGCGATCGAGCGGCTGTGGCCCCTGATCGCGCCCTTCGGCATGCTTTCGGCGCCCAGCTGGATCGGGCCGCTCGAGCCCCTGCCGCTGCCGCGCGCCCTGACCTGGGCGGTGCGCGAACCGGGCGACTGCATCACCTACCTGACCCACGAGGGCGCGGCCCTGTTCGAGGCCCGTGGGATCGACTGGAAGGCGCGGGCGCTGGAGAACCTGCGGCGCGGGAGCGAGGCGCTGCCCTACAGCGGCTACAAACTCGGACCCGACGGCCGGCCGTTCATGGTCAGCCTGCTGCACCCGGATGGGTTCGGCCCCTCGCGGCTGCTGCTGCCGGGCCTGTTCGAGAAGGTGTTTCCCGAGGGGTATCTGGTGGCCGTGCCGGAGCGGACCTGCGCGGTGCTCTACCGACGCGACCTGGCGCCCGACGAGCAGGCGGTGATCGAGCGGATCATCGACGGGTGTTTCCGTGAGGGCACCGACCCCATCACGCCGGAGCGGTTTGCGCCGGAGGTGTTCTGGGGGTGAGGAGGAGGGATCGCCCTGATGCTGGGCCGCCCGACTTCCCGACTCCTCCCGGGGGAAGCCGAAAACCGACGAGTTGCGCGTTTTACGAGAGTGTGATGCTCTCGTGCTCGGACAGATGGACCGACAGACGTCGCGATGAGCTCGGAACCGACAGTGAACTGGGTCGCCGTCGCTGCGGTTGGCGCGGCGGTCAGCGCCGTTGTGGCCATTCTTGCGTACGCTTGGCCGCGATCGGCCTCGCCGCCCGCGTCGGCCCAGGTCCCAATCGTGGTCAGGGTCGAGAGCACGCCGACCCAATTCCCCGCCGGCGCCGAAACCCGCCTCCAGACGTCGTCCCCAGATCCGGCGCCTTACCGCGCCTTTGAGCCGGCGCCGCAGACGCAGAGCGGCCCGCAGCGGCAGACGTCGGCGCACCAAACATTTCAGGCCCCGGCATCGCCTGTCAGGACGGTGCGGCCTGTCGAGTTCACGGAGTCGCCGGTCGGCGGCAACGCACCCCTGAGAGCGCCCGAGAAGCCGGTCCCCCGCAAGACGCTCGATTTTTCTGAATCACCCGTGGGATAGCCACATGAAGCGCATTGCCGCCCTCGTCGCCACCCTGGTCTTCGGCTGTGCCGCCTCGGCCTTGGCTCAGTCGAGCTATCCCGGGGCGCCGGGGTCTTCCAGCGCCAGCCTGCTTAAGGTCAATGCGACGAAGCCATTCCCCGTTGGCCTTCCACCTAACTATTTCGGCCACAAGCCCGCCGGGCGACTTCGTTTGATATTCCGCGTCACCACCAACAACGGCGCTGAGATGCCCGTGGTCGCCATGGGATATGGCGGCCTCCGCAACGACTATGTCCTGGGGTGGGAGGCGGTTAGTTCAAGCGGCGCCCGGTGCACGGCCGAAACCACCGACACCAAAGGCGTGAAGGTGTTTAGCGGCCGTTCGGTCGGCGCCGAATGGTCTATCCGCCAGCTGCAGGAAGAGGAGACCACCTCTTCGTCCATTGCGGCGCCAGTACGCCCGACCATCATTGTCGCCGACTTCAACTGCGATGCGGAAGTTGTCGCAGGAGACACCCTCTCAGCCCAACTGAAGCTGTTCGTACGCGTCGGGTCGCGCTGGACGCCAGTGGACTACACGTTTGAAAATCTGACCGTCGAAACGCGCTGAAACCTCCCCCGCCACCTGCTAGCCTCCCTTCTCGAAGCAGAGGTGGCGGGGCGATGACAACGACGATGGACGCGCCGGCCTCCCCCACACGAGGGTGACGCCCCATGGACGCTGACCCCACCCAAAGCCTGACCGGCCTCTGGCACGGCCGCTACGGCTACACGACCGGCGACGAGCCGACCGGATTCACCGCGACCCTGGCGGAGCTGGGCGGGACGATCACCGGAGCGACGGAAGAGCAGGCACGGGTGGCGCCGGCCATCGTCGCGACCCTGCAGGCGGCGGTCGCGGGCCGGCGTGAGGGTGTGTGGGTCAGCTTCCTGAAGACCTATGACGGCACGCTCGGCTGGCGCCATTCGATCCGCTACGAGGGCGTGCTCAACGCCGAGGGCACGGAGATCGAGGGCCGCTGGGTCCACAGCCTGAACTGGACCGGATGGTTCCTGATGATCCGGGCGGAGCGGCCAACGACGGCGGCGGAGACGCGGGCGTCGGAGAAGGCTTTGGGGGGTTCGCGCGCCGCGAAGCGGACAAAGGTTTAACCACGAAGGACACGAAGAACACGAAGCCAGCGGATCATCGCGACCGTCCTTCGCGGTCTCTTCGTGACCTTCGTGTTCTTCGTGGTTCCGCCTTCCTTGTTTGATTGCGCTGCGCGCCCCTAACCTTCCCGCTTCCGCCCGCCCCACATCCTGATACCGTCGCTATCCGAAGCAGCGGTGGGGGGAACCATGGCGGCCGTAGAGACGACATCCGCGAGTCCGCCCGCCAAGGCCCGCATGGGCGCGGCCGTCGTGTGGCTGATCGCGGTGATGGTGTTCATCAACTACGTCGACCGAGGCAACCTGGCGACCGCCTCACCCCAGATCGGCGAGGAGCTGCATCTGAACAACAAGCAGATCGGCCTGCTGCTCTCGGTCTTCTTCTGGACCTACGTCCCGGCCCAGCCGCTCAGCGGCTGGATCTCCGAGCGGTTCAGCGCCTACGTCACCCTGGCCCTCGGCCTCGCCCTGTGGTCGCTGGCCACCGCCCTGACCGGCCTGGCCCAGACCTTCGACCAGCTGCTGGCGCTTCGCCTGCTGCTCGGCCTCGGCGAAAGCGTGGCCTTCCCGGGGTCGTCCAAGCTGTTCGGCCAGCACCTGAGCCACCAGCGCCTGGGCTGGGCCAACGGCCTTTTGGGCGTGGGGCTGGCGCTGGGGCCGGCGTTCGGCACCTTCTTCGGCGGCGAGCTAATCGCCCACCAGGGCTGGCGCACCATCTTCCTGGCCTTCGGGATCCTGTCGGCGGTGTGGCTGATCCCCTGGTTCTTCGCCACGCGCACGCTGGCCCGCCAGGACATGGTCCGCGACCCGGCCGCCCCGCGCGAGCCGGAGCCGGGCGTCGGCGAGCTCCTGGGCCGTCGCGCCTTCTGGGGCACGACCTTGGGCCACTTCTTCTTCCTCTACGCCTTCTATTTCGTGATCTCGTGGCTGCCCCGGTACCTGGAGAAGGCGCAGGGCTTCACGGTGGCCGAGATGGCGGTCACCGCCGGAGAGATCTACCTGGTCTATGCCGCCGCCTGTTTCGTGGGCGGCTACCTGTCCGACTTCATGATGGCGCGCGGGCTGGGCGCGGACCGGTCGCGCAAGTGGTTCGTGATCGCGTCCAATGTGCTGGTGTTCGCCTCGCTGCTGGCCTGCGTCGTGGGCGATCCCAGGCTGTCGATCGCGGGCCTGTTCGTGTGCGCGGGCGCCTTCGGCCTGAACACCGCCAACCTCTACGCCGTGTGCCAGACCATCGCGGGCCCGCGCGGGTCCGGCAAATGGGTGGGGCTGATGAACGGGGTGTCCAACACCGCCGGCATCATCTCGCCCCTGGCCACCGGGTGGATCGTGGACGAGACGGGGAGCTACGGGCTCGCCTTCGCTACGGCCGCCGGGTCCGCGTTGGTCGCTGCGGGGATGTGGGTGGCTTTGGTGAGGAGGGTGGAGCCAGTGACATGGCGGGGGACGGACGGGCTCGGCAATCTGACGGCGCACCAACTGCGCTGGATGGCTGTTGCGGTCGGCGTCGTCCTCCTCGCGGCATTGGCGGCTTCGAACTTCTTCTCGTTAGCCTCCGCTTCAATCCCGGCGGCGATTGCCGATGCGCGCCTGTCGTTGTTCCCAATTGACGTCCATTGTCCGCCCTTCCCGATCAACACCGGCCCGTGCACGCGGAACCTCATAGACATTCCGTTGAAGTTCATCGCGGTGGCCTGCGTCGCGGCAGCCGTGTGGCTTCTCTACCTCGCGGCCAACAAGTCGAAGGCCGCCGCTGAAGATCCCCGATGACGTAACGCTCTGCCGGCTCCCTGCTCCACGCCGTTGCCGCGGCGGCGGGGATGTGGGTGGGGCTCGTGAAGAAGGTCGAGGCGGTGCGCTGGCGCGGGGCGGTGTGAGGCTCATCCCGCCTTGCTGTCCCGCGAAGCGGGAAAGAGATTTTACCACGAAGGCCACGAAGGACACGAAGCCAGCGATCGCCTGGACGGCGCTTCGCGAGCCCTTCGTGATCTTCGTGGCCTTCGTGGTTGAACCCTTCCTGGCACAGCCGCCAAGAGGCGGCGGCCCTACCCCCCGGTGTACCGCCGGTGCGCTGTCGGGTAGGGCTTTCCGGGCCTGAGCGCTTCCCAGAGGATCCGGTTGAGCTCGTGCGGATCGGCGCGGTCCGGCGCCGAGAAGTCCAGCTTCAGCGACGCCTTGGCCAGGGGGCCGGCCTTGGGATTGACCGCCGTCAGGTCCTCGGTCTCGGGGATGAGGTCATAGCGCCAGGGCGCCGGCGTCGGCTGGAACAGGGCGTACATCGGGCGCGCGTGCAGGTCGTTCTGGGTCATCGGCGGCACGCCCAGGATCAGCTCCATGGTGCGGATCATCGACATCATCGTGTACGAGGTGTGGTCGACGTAGCCCGGCTTGACGTAGGGCGAGATGACCATGGCGACCGAGCGGTGCTCGTCCATGTGGTCGGGCCCGTCCTGGGCGTCGTCCTCGGTGACGAAGATGGCCGTCGAGTCCCAGAACTTCGAGTGGCTGACCGCCTGCACCAGCTGGCCCAGCGCCAGATCGTTGGTCGCCACCGCGGCCTTGGGCGTCGGCGCGCCGGGGGCCAGGCCGTAGGTGTGGTTCTCCGGTATGTAGATGACCATGTAGGCTGGCCAGACGCCGGTCTTCTCCGCCTCGGCCAGGTCGGCGAGGAAGATCTTCATCTTCTCGGTGTCGGGCGCGTTCTTGTCCGCCAGGTCGCTCCAGGCCTTGCTGGCGTGGCCCTCCAGACCCTTCTCGCCGATGAACACCGGCGCCTTGTCCGGCGAGGAGGTGAAGCCGATGTATTCGCCGTAGCTGATGTAGGACAGGCCCTTGCGCCGGGCGGCGTCCCACAGATAGCCGGCCGGCGAGGCCGACAGCCGCTCGTCCGAGTCCGGCTCGCCGCGGCCGCCGTAATGCGAGGCCGTGGTCCGCTCGGTGTAGGCGGTGGCGTAGGCCGCATTGGCCCATTCATGGCCGTTCTCGGAGACCTCGCCGTTGACGAAATAGTGGTCGAGCAGGGCCGTGCGCCGGGCCAGTTCGTGCCCGTTCGGCGTGACGGCCTTGCCGAAGATGGCCAGTTCCGGGTCGCCGTCGCCGCGCGGGTCGTCGCCCATGACCTGGTCGTAGGTGCGGTTCTCGCGGATGACGTAGATCACGTGCTTGATGCGCTTGAACGCGCCCTCGCCGCCCCGGACCTCGGCCATGGTCGGCTTGTCGCCCGGGATGTTACCGCGGACCTGGGCGGTGTAGCGGGCCAGCTGCCCGCCGTCCGGCACCGCCACGATCTCGGCGAAGCCCTGCACCAGCCAGCCGATGTAGTCGAACCGGTGCTTGGGGTCGGCCTGGGAGCGCGACCCGGGATGGGTGGGGGGCACGTTCGGGCCCGAGCCCAGCCCCTTGGCGACGCCGATGACCAGGGTCTTGCCGTCCGGGGTGAGGGCGACGGCGCTGGGATAGTGGCCGGTCGGCACGAAGCCCTGCACAACGGAACGGCCCGCGCGCGAAATGTCGATGACGGCGACGTCGTTCTCGCCGGAATTGGCGACATAGAGCCGGCGCCCGTCGCGGCTGACGGCCAGGGAACAGGGGGTGGCGCCGATCGGGCCGCCGGGCGCGAGCGCCGTGCCGATGGTCTCGACCACCTTGCCGCCGCGGATCACCGAGACGGTGTCGGCGCCGGCGTTGGCGACGAACAGGCGTCCGTCGGGGGCGAAGGCGACGTCGGTGGGGTGCTGGCCGACCTTGACGCGGCCGATTTGGCTGAGGTCGGCGGCCTTGAGCAGCAGCACGGACTGGTCGCCCCATTCGCCCA
This sequence comes from uncultured Caulobacteraceae bacterium, assembly GCA_964432415.1. Taxonomy (GTDB): domain Bacteria; phylum Pseudomonadota; class Alphaproteobacteria; order Caulobacterales; family Caulobacteraceae; genus JAFECT01. The sequence goes on along the minus strand of CAYSNW010000070.1, from coordinate 7,950 downwards.
CGGCCAGGGTCGCGCCGTCGGGCGACAGCGCCACCTGATAGGGGCGATAGCCGACCTTGGCCGAGCCCTCCAGGGCGCCGGTCTCGCGGCCGAGCTTGTAGACGGTGTCGTTGGAGGTGTTGGCGACGAACAGCGACTTGCCCCCGGCGGCGAGGCCGGCGGTGAAGCGGTCCTTCTCGTCCAGGCCCTGGATCGCCATGCCGGCGTGCGGTTCGAGATGGCCCGCCTTCAGATCCAGCCGCAGCACGGGCGAGGCCAGCGACACCCCCAGGACCGGGTCGATGGTCTTGATGTCCGGCGCCTTGATCATGTTGGGCGTGGACGGGCCGCCGCCGGCCACGAACAGGGCGCCGGCCTGCTCGTCCAGCGCCATGCCGGCCCAGGCCTTGCCCAGGTTGACCCGCTGGCCGACCTTGGCGTTGGCCAGGTCGATGACCTCCAGGCCCTCGTCGTGATAGCCGCCGGTGACGATGTAGGCCTGGCGCCCGTCTTCCGAGGCCACGATCTTCAGGGGCATGTCGCCCGACAGCTGCACCAGCCGCCCGGCCGGGGTGAGCTTCCAGCCGCTGCGCAGCAGGATGGTCCCGGGCGCGCCGGGCTCCGCCACAGCCGTCAGCCACAGCGCCAGGGCGACGGTGACCGCCAGGGCCGCGAGGGCGAGCAGGGCGTGAGCGCGCGAGAACCGGAACCGGCGCACCGCCGCCAAGGACATGGAATTCAACATCAGCCGCCCCTCTGAATAATTCCAAGGGGTACCGCGACGGGGGCGGCGGGGCAAATTACTTATGGGAAACAAGTGTCTGATTGGAGAGTATTTGCGGAGGGCGGGGGGTCGCTGTTGTGGAACGGATGGCTTGAGCCGGGTGTCCGCGGCTCTAATTGCCTGCAGCCAGCCTAGTGGCATCCCGTCGCTGCGACGGGGTGGATCGTGGACGACACGGAGAGTTACTGGATCGCGTTTGCCGCCACGGCCCGATCGGCGTTGGTAGCGACGGGGATGTAGATGGGTTCGGCTGAGCGGGTAGAACCGGTGCGGAAGGGGTTGGGGGGTAAGAGAATTCAGAGGCCAATTTGGAGTCTCCAAAGTGCCTTCTTCAATGACGAAACACTCCAATCTCGCCTCTCGTAGGTGGGGATTCCTCTATTGTTCAGAGAATCCACCATCGGAGAGAGTGCGCCAGCATACCTGAAATCCAAATCCTTAAGGAGTGGCGATAATTTCTGTTCGTATTCGTCACGCTTTCTAGTCGATGGCTTCGGAACATAAGGAGCGGTTCGATTTTCATGCCTGTAAAAGTACTCCACAGCCTCTCGCAGGCCTCCACTTTGATGGGGCCAAATTAAGCGCCGAATCGTCTTCGTTTTGAGGCCAACCCCATTCAATACGCAGGATTGAAGTTCGTGGCCTAGATCGTCGACTTCAGTGGATTCCCAGATGGGAAGTTTCAATATTTTTCTGTACTTGTGCCTAATTCGATCTTGAACATATCGCCGCTTTTGCCCGAGTGTCGTAAACAGTTTCGCGCCAGCTATGGAATTGCATTCACGACAAGCGGGAACCAAAGGTTTCTTTCCCATCGGTCGGCAAATATCATAAAGTGTTCTATAGAACGCAACCGGTACAGAATGATCTACAGAAGTCGCAGGTTCACCACAATAGAAGCAAATCTTATCTTTGAACATTGACTCATAGTAGCCCGCGTACAAGCGGCGGAAGTTCCGGTTAAATTTGGACACCGCGTTCATATTCCACCTCCGCCGTTGCGCGTCGAAGTGGGATTGCGCGTGCTGCACCGCAAGGCCAGCGGGCGTACGTTCAAATCTCAACCTATTGGTAGGCGATCAGAAGATGCCCCGATTGTCATGGGCTCGCCAAAGCCGCTAAGGCGCTCCAAGGCCCGATTCCTCAGCCCAAGATAGCTTGGCGCGATTGTCGTGCTCTTCGCTCGCGCAGCCTCGCGGCCTCTCGAATTAAGAGCCTCACGACTGCTCCACGTGACCGACCCTCAGCGTCGGCCAATTGGTCTAATTCCACCTGCTCCGACTGTGTCAGGCGAACGGTTAAATGCTCAGAGAGCTTTTCTCGCGTCCTCATCAAGCAGCATCCGACAACCTGGAAGCTCCAGCGATTGATGGAAAAGCTTCGCGCTTGTCGCCCGCGTTCGCCCATTTCAGAGCCCGAATGGGCTTGCCCTCATAGAATGCATTCCACGCTTTGATCATCAATGCTGCCTTTTCAGCGTCCGAGAGCCGTCGCTTCTTGTTGGCACGATCATCTTGTAGCGCGTCTCTGAGCCTCAGAATTGGACTGTCCGCACCGAGCATCACTCCATCACCTAGGCGGACGATGAATTCATGAGCCTTTGCGGCGTCGATTCTCGAGAAGAAGTAATGCAAGGCCAAGACTACCGAGGGAGCGACATCGCGCGTGTGTCCGTTGAGCTTTACGCTTTCACGGATCTCAGGGTGACGTTCGAGTGTATCCATCAATTCGTTCACGGTCGGCGATATGGTTCTCAGCGAAACGAGGCCGTTTTCGAGAATCCAAACGTGTCGCAGGACCGCAGCGGTGACCGCTGTGTTCGTCTCGCCGCGATCCTTTAGAAGCGCCGACATCGAGCGGCGAATTCCAAGATCGAAAGTATCGAAGACATCCTCGTCGAGCCCTTCGACAACGATTGCTGGGAATGAGACGTTTGCCTTTACTGCTGCAGCGCAACGATGTTGCCCATCCAACAGTCGTCCGCCTTCGCCGATCTTGATGGTTTGGCCGTTCAAAGCCCATGCACCGGATTTCATGTCGCGGGCATATTTTTCAACCACTCCACTTGCGATCGAACGATTGCGGTCGTTGCGACTGAGAATCTCCAGCGCCCGCTCGGGTGTGATGATTTCGACCTGCACACCAAGGGGACGTAATTCATCCGAGATCGCTCGGCCGGCTACGGCTGACGGGGCGCTGTGACGAATTCCATCAAATCTGACCCCAGATGGCATGCCGCTGACCTGAGGGAACTGATCAGTTCCCAAGGCAAAGCGGATCAGTGTCATGGGGCGCCCAGATCGATACGCTTCCCATGCCTTGATCACTAGTCCGGCGAGCTGAACCTGGTTGCGCCTTCCTCCATCCGAAAGACCGTTGTCAAGCTGTCGCTTCAGCAAGTCGGTCGGTGAGCGTCCGTCGACATCCGTCTGTCCCAAGTCTGTGAAGAATGCATCAGCCTTGCTGGCACTTACCTGCGAGAACATGAAATGGAGAGCCGCGCCCAGTCCGTGAGGAACTCGAGGTGTGGCCTGTTTCGCAACCTTGATTGAATACCGGATATCAGGGTTTTCCTCGAGGATGGCTACCAGGGCTTGGGAGGACACCTTCTTGGCCTGCGAGGTGAAGTCGTCGTTTGCAAATCTCCAGAGGACGGTGAGCGCGGCAGCCAGTGCGCGACCATTGTCTTCGCGTCGAATGGACATGATATCGGCCACCCTGCGACGTCGCAGAGCGTCGATCGTATCGAAATGGATAGGATCCACATTCCGAACAATCAGTGATGGAAAGGGGCTGTTCGACTTGATGCTCGCCATCAATCGAAGACGCCCGGATAGTAAGTCGCCTTGTGAATCGACGATAATCGGGTCCCCGTTTAGCTTCCAGACGCCCTCCGCCATATCCCTTGCGTAGGTTGCGACCTGCCGCAGGTCGACCGGCGCCTGATTGCGGGATCGTGAAAGGAGCTCGGTAGCCTCCACAGGATGGATGAGGCGAACTTCGTGGGAGAGCTCTGACTGAGCCTGTTGAGAACTGAGTTGCATGACAAACTCCTTGAGTTGCATGCAGGGTAGCTTTGCCCGATCCGAGGTCAATTGAAATGTTGGGCTACAAGAACTCCACCAGCAGCGGCGGCAAAGTACGTAAAAATATCAATAAAATCAAACGGCGTTTGCGGATCTAACCCTCTTGCGCGTGTGATCTTGCGCGACGGCAACCGGGTAAAGGTCGGTTTGGCTTTCGGGATTCAAGGGCATGATGCCTCGCATGCAATGCCGTATGCATACCTCTCGGTGCTAACGTCCCTCGTTGCACGAGTGCCGAATTCGATGTGAGCCCGCTCCACTCGGGCTCTCTGGTGTGCGGACTCGTTGCCGCGTTCAACACAAATTGCCTCTGGTTTTCGGAGGGGGCACGTCCAGCCCTGAAACTACGCCCTTCCAGCGGACAATCGCGCATGTCGTTGCGGTATCTCGACCGTCTCGACTATTGCGCGCGAGTGATCCTAAGCCAGCTATCTCTCGGGAAGGTCAAATACGACAGCTCCCCCTCACTTCAACCGCCCCTTCCGAAACGCCTCCGCCGCCTCCGCCCGCGCCTCTTTCCTGAGCGCCCGCGGCACGGACCGGTCCACCTCTTCCCCCGCCGCCGTGGTCACCTCGTTCATGAACTCCAGATCCAGCGTCTTCAGCCGCTTGATCTCGTCCCTGAGCCTGGCCGCCGTCTCGAACTCCAGGTTGGCGGCCGCCTCGCGCATGCGCGTCTCCAGGTCCTTCAGCGTGGTCTTGAAGTTGTCGCCGATGAAGGGCTTGGCGGCCTCGGCCACGCCGACGTCGACGGTGACGCGGTCGCCCTTCTCGTAGGGGCTGTTCATGATGTCGTGGATGTCGCGCTTGATGCTCTCGGGCGTGATGCCGTGCTCGAGGTTGTACGCGTTCTGCTTCTCGCGGCGCCGCTCGGTCTCGGCCATGGCGCGCTCCATGGAGCCGGTGACGCGGTCGGCGTAGAGGATGACCTTGCCGTCGACGTTACGGGCGGCGCGGCCGATGGTCTGGATCAGGCTGGTCTCCGAGCGGAGGAAGCCCTCCTTGTCGGCGTCCAGGATGGCGACCAGGCCGCACTCGGGGATGTCCAGGCCCTCGCGCAGCAGGTTGATGCCGATCAGGGCGTCGAAGGCGCCCAGGCGCAGGTCGCGGATGATCTCGATCCGCTCCAGGGTGTCGACGTCGGAGTGCATGTAGCGAACCCGCACCCCCTGCTCGTGCATGTACTCGGTCAGGTCCTCGGCCATCTTCTTGGTCAGGACGGTGACCAGGCTGCGGTAGCCCCTGAGGGCCGCGGTCTTGACCTCGTCGATGACGTCGTCGACCTGGGAATGGTTGGGGGTGGAGACCGGGCGCACCTCCACCGGCGGGTCGATCAGGCCGGTGGGGCGGATGACCTGTTCGGTGAAGACGCCGCCGGTCTGCTCCAGTTCCCAGGGGCCGGGGGTGGCCGAGACGTGCACCGTCTGGGGCCGCATGGCGTCCCACTCCTCGAACTTGAGCGGGCGGTTGTCCAGGCAGGAGGGCAGGCGGAAGCCGTATTCCGCCAGGGTGAACTTGCGGCGGTAGTCGCCGCGGTACATGCCGCCGATCTGGGGGATGGAGACGTGGCTCTCGTCGGTGAAGAGCAGGGCGTCCTCGGGCAGGTACTCGAAAAAGGTGGGCGGCGGCTCGCCGGGTTTGCGCCCCGTCAGGTAGCGGGAATAGTTCTCGATGCCGGCGCAGGAGCCGGTGGCCTCCATCATCTCGAGATCAAAGCGGGTGCGCTGCTCCAGCCGCTGGGCCTCCAGCAGCTTGCCCTCCTTGACCAGCCATTCGAGGCGTTCGGTCAGCTCCTCCTTGATGCGGTCGATGGCCTGTTTCAGCGTCGGGCGGGGCGTGACGTAGTGGCTGGCGGCGTAGACGCGAACCTGGGGCAGTTCGCGGGTCTTCTTGCCGGTCAACGGGTCGAATTCGTGGATGGATTCGATCTCCTCGCCGAACAGGCTGACGCGCCAGGCGCGGTCCTCGTAGTGGGCGGGGAAGATTTCGATGACGTCGCCCTTCTTGCGGAAGGTCCCGCGTTCGAAGGCGGCGTCGTTGCGCTTGTACTGCAGGGCGACCAGGTCGGCGCGCAGGCGCGCCTCATCGACGATCTCGCCGACCTTCAGGTCGAAGGTCATGGCGGTGTAGGTCTCCACCGAGCCGATGCCGTAGATGCAGGAGACCGAGGCGACCACGATGACGTCGTCGCGCTCCAGGATCGCGCGGGTGGCCGAGTGGCGCATCCGGTCGATCTGCTCGTTCACCGAGCTGTCCTTCTCGATGTAGGTGTCGGTGCGGGGGACGTAGGCCTCGGGCTGGTAGTAGTCGTAGTAGCTGACGAAATACTCTACCGCGTTGTCGGGGAAGAAGCTCTTGAACTCGGAATAGAGCTGGGCGGCCAGGGTCTTGTTGGGGGCCAGGATCAGGGCCGGACGCTGGGTCTGCTCGATGATCTTGGCCATGGTGAAGGTCTTGCCCGAGCCGGTGACGCCGAGCAGGACCTGGTCTGCGTCCTGGCGCGCGATGCCCTCGATCAGTTCGGCGATGGCGGCGGGCTGGTCGCCGGCGGGCTCGAACGGCGACTGCAGCCGGAAGCGGCCGCCGGCCTCGGCCTTGGCGGGGCGGGCGGGGCGGTGGGGGGTCCACAGACTGGGGGAGAGGTCGTGGACGAAGGTCGCGGAGACGTCGGCGACTCCGCCGGGCGCGGGGGAACGGGGCATGAACGGAAGGTAGGGGGTCGGGCGGGGGAATTCCAGCGGGGCGCGATGGGGGAGGTCGCGGGCGCGAGGGAGACGCTGCGGGCGGGCCGAGGTCTTCGGTTCAGTGGCCCTGAGCGTTCAAGAGATTGTCCACGGAATACACGGAATACACGGAAATTGCGCCTGGACAGGCGAGCGCGGCGCCTGAGAGATCGAACGCGCCGGCGAAGCCGGCGCAACAGAGGTAAGGGTGGGCGCGACGCGGGCCAGCCAGCCTCCTTTCCGTGTATTCCGTGTATTCCGTGGTCAATCCTTCAAACGGTGGCCGTCGCGCTGAACCGGGGAAGGATTTCGCTGCGCGAAGGGCGACGGTGGAGGCGTTGGAGCCAGACGCCCACAGGGTGTGATTGAGATTGACACAATCAGCGCGTGGAATACCGTTCCGACTCGCGGTTGGCGTTGCGTTGGTGGAACCAGTTCGGCGCACGAACGCCGCTCTCAATCCCCGATGCACGACCGGCCCGGACGGATGCACGCCCTGGGGGAGATCATGGCGAAGAAGAATTGGGCCTGGGCGGCGGCGCCGCTGGTGGTGGCCGGGGTCGGGCTGTTCTGGCTGCCGCAGTACGGGGTGCAGAACCGGGCCTGGGTGTTCGTGGGCGTGATGGCGCTGCTGGCGCTGGAGCTGGCGATCATCGGCGCCCTGGTCAACCGGCGGCCCATGGGCGCCTTCATCGACAACCGCAACCGGATCAGCCTGTCCAAGCTGCAGGCCGGGTGCTGGACGGTGCTGGTGCTGGCCGCCTTCGCGACGGCCGCGGCCTACAACGCCGTGGCGCCGGCTTCGGAGACAGTGACCGCCCTGTCGATCCAGATTCCGGGCGAGCTGCTGCTGGCCATGGGGATTTCGGCGACCTCGCTGGCGGCCTCCCCGATGCTGCTCAGCCTGAAGGCCAATGAGGACGCCCACCCCGACACGGTGCAGGCCGCGGCGACGAACCTGGGCACGACCCTGATCCCCAACGGCAAGGTGGTGGCCCGGCAGCACGCATCTGACGCGTCCTGGGCCGACCTGGTGACGGGGGACGAGGTCGGCAACGCCGGGGCGCCGGACCTGGGCAAGATCCAGCAGGTGCTGATCACCCTGCTGCTGCTCGGCTGCTATGCCGGCTACATCTACATGCAGTTCGCCAAGGCGGATAATCCGCTGACCACCCTGCCGCTGCTGGACAAGTCGTTCGTCTGGCTGATGGGGATCAGCCACGCCTCCTACCTGGCCTACAAGGCCGCGCCCCATACCCAGACCGATCCGGCGCCGCCCGCGCGTGCGGCGACGGCCCCGGTGGCTCCGGTGGCGCCCGCGGCCCCGGCAGCACCGGCGGGTCAGTGATGGCGCGCAGGCCGGCCAAACCGCCCGCTG
>CAYSNW010000069.1:0-20171 GCA_964432415.1 uncultured Caulobacteraceae bacterium | reverse complement strand
CAGCGCCTGACCCGCTTCGTCGGCAAGTCCAAGGCCATGGACATGATCCTGACCGGCCGGATGATGGATGCGGCCGAGGCCGAGCGCTGCGGCCTCGTCAGCCGAGTCTTCCCGCTGGAGGGCTTCCTGGGCGAGGTGATGAAGGTCGCGGCCAAGATCGCCTCGCTCTCGCCCATGGCCGCGCGCCTGACCAAGGAGATGGTCGACGTCGCCTATGAGACCCCCCTCGCCCACGGCATCATGTTCGAGCGGCGGGTGTTCCACTCCATGTTCGGCTCCCCCGCCCAGAGAGAGGGAATGGCCGCCTTCGTGGACAAGCGGAAGCCCGAGTTCAAGGAATAGGACGCTTCCTCGCCGCCCAAGGGGGAATCCGCGTTGACCCCGGGCAGGGGGTTCGCTATATCCGCGCCTCCGAATTTTGGCGTCCGCGAGCCACCCGGTTCGCGGCGCCCGTCCGTTTGAAGGTCCTGACCCATGGCCAATACGCCCGGCGCCAAGAAGGCGATCCGCAAGATCGAGCGCCGTACTGAAGTGAACAAGGCGCGCCGCTCGCGCGTGCGCACCTACGTCCGCAAGTTCGAGGAAGCGCTCGCCGCCGGGGACGCCAAGGCCGCCCAGGGCGCCTTCGTCGTGGCCCAGTCGGAACTGATGCGCGCCGTCTCCAAGGGCGTCCTTCACAAGAATACCGGCTCGCGCAAAGTGTCGCGCCTCGCCGCTGCGTTGAAGAAGCTCGCCGCCGCCTGAGTGGCCGCCGGCCAGGGCCGGTTTTCATAATAACGTCATGAATTCAAAGCCGAGAGGGTGGAAGCTCTCTCGGCTTTCGACGTATGCGGACTAAGTTGAAGTGCGGCGAATCGGCCCCGGGTGAATTTAGAAACTGAGATTTCCCCAAGCGGGCGAGGCGGTTAACAGAGTCAAACAATTTATCCGCTCGACGGCCAGCGAATCAGCGTTGACCCAAAAATCCCTGTCGATAATTTTAGCGGGCTGGCGCGCTTTCAGTCCTCAAACGGATGAAGGCGGCGGGTCCGGGGCGGCCCGCACGAGCGTCAGGAGTCTGTAATTACAGCGTTATCCTCCGGGGGAACCAACTTCCGGGGACGCGATAAAATTGTCCGGAAAGGACGGGGGTCGATGGCGAGAACCATGGAGACGGGCACGCCGCCAGAAGCGGTGTGGATCAAGGTTTCGGCTGCGCTGAGGGGCGAACTGGGCGAGGGCCCGTTCAACTCCTACGTGGCGCCGTCAGCCGTCCGTCAGGGGTTCTCCGGCGGCCTGTGTCTGGTCACGCCCACTGCCTACGCCCGCGACTGGGTGCGCAGGAACGCCATGCGCCGCCTGTCCGACCTGTGGGCCCAGCACGACCCCTCCGCGCGCCGCCTGGACGTGAAGTCGCGCGCCGAATACGAGGTCGACAGCCCCACGCCGGCCCCGGCCGTGGAAACCGGTGGCGCCGCCTTGGAAAACGTCCTGGTTCCCGCCGAGGTGGTGGATTTCGGCCAACGCCAGGCCGAGCGCCCCCAATCCGAGCGCTCCATGCGCTCCGCCGGCCTGCAGGAGCGCCTCAGCTTCGACAGCTTCGTGGTCGGACAGGGCAACGAATTCGCCTACGCCATGGCGCGCCAGGTCGCTGCCTGGGGCGACGGCCACTTCAACCCGGTCTTCTTCCACGGCCCTTACGGCTTCGGAAAGACGCACCTGCTCAACGCCATCGCCTGGGAGGCCCAGCGGCTTCGCCCGGACGCGCGCATCGTCTACCTGACCGCCGAGCGCTTCCTGTCCACCTTCGTCAAGGCGCTGATGGATCGCTCCACCGCGGCCTTCAAGGAAGAGCTGCGCGGCGCGGACCTGCTCCTGATCGACGACGTCCATTTCATCGGCGGCAAGACCTCCTCCCAGGAGGAGCTGTTCCACACCCTGACCTCGCTCTTGGAAGACGGCCGCCGGGTCGTGCTGTCCGCCGACCGGCCGCCCTCGGCGCTCGCTGAAGTCGAGGCGCGCCTGCGCTCGCACCTGGGCGCGGGCCTGGTCTGCCCCGTCGAGCCCGCCGACAAGACGCTTCGTCTGGGCATTGTGGAACGCAAGCTGGAGATGCTGGCGCGCCGCCAGATGGTCGAGCTGCCGGCCAAGCCCGAAGTGGTCCAGTTCCTGGCCGACCGGGTTCCGGGCTCGATCCGCGAACTGGAGGGGGCGCTCAACACCCTGGTCGCCGGCGCCGGCTCGCGCCTGTCGCGCCTGAGCATCGACGAGGCCCAGTCGCTGCTGCATCCCAATTTACGTGGCGGGCCCGAGCGGCGCATCACGGTGGACGAGATCCAGAAGACCACCGCCGATCACTTCAGCCTGAAGCAGGCCGATCTGCTGTGCGAGCGCCGCACCCGCGCGGTCGCCCGCCCGCGCCAGATCGCCATGTATCTGTGCAAGCAGCTGACCACCCGCTCCTACCCGGACATCGGCCGCCGCTTCGGCGGGCGCGACCACACCACCGTGCTGCACGCGGTCAAGAAGGTGGTCGAGCTGATGGGCCAGGACGAGCAGATCGCCCGCGACGTCGACACCCTGATGCGCAAGCTGCGGGGATGATCGGAAATACACCCTACGGCGACGGGGCCCTCGGGCCCCGTTTTCGTCTCCGGCCTCGGGCGGGCGGGGGTTCCCCCCGGATCGTTTTTCGCTACTCTCCAATCCCTTTCCAGACCAAGGCGGCGAGTCGTCCGCCGCAGGGCACGTCGAGATGCATTTGACCATCGAGCGCGCGGCGCTCCTCAAGGCCCTCGGCCACGTTCAGAGCGTCGTGGAACGGCGCAACACCATTCCGATCCTGTCCAACATCCTGCTCTCGGCCGGACGCGACAGCGTGGCCTTCGCGGCCACCGACCTGGACATGGAGATCGTCGACGAGGCCCCGGCCAACGTCCAGACCCAGGGCCAGATCACAGCTCCGGCCCACACCCTCTACGAGATCGTGCGCAAGCTGCCCGACGGCGCCGACGTGGAGCTGCGCTACTCCGGCGACGACCCGCGCCTGTCGGTCTCCGCCGGCCGCTCGCGCTTCAACCTGCCGGTGCTGCCGGCGGGCGACTTTCCGGTCATGTCCTCCGAAGGCCTGGCGGTCCGCTACACCATGTCGAGCGCGGAGCTGGCGCGGCTGATCGACAAGACCCGCTTCGCCATCTCCACCGAGGAGACCCGCTACTATCTGAACGGCCTGTACCTCCACACCGTGATGGACGGCGACGTGGCGCGGCTGCGCGCGGTCGCCACCGACGGTCACCGCCTGGCGCTCGCCGAGACGGCCGCGCCGGAAGGATCGGTCGGCGGTCCCGGGGTGATCGTGCCCCGCAAGACCATCGACCAGGTGCGCCGCCTGCTCGACGACGGGTTCGAGCAGATCGAGGTCCAGGTCTCCCCCGCCAAGGTGCGCTTCGAATTCGGCCAGGCCTCCCTGACGTCGAAGGTCATCGACGGCTCCTTCCCCGACTACATGCGCGTCATCCCCAAGGGCAACGACCGCATCCTGATGGTCGACAACGCCCTGTTCGCCTCGGCGGTGGACCGGGTCGCCACCATCTCGGCGGAAAAATCCCGCTCGGTGAAGATGGGCGTGGAAACCGGCAAGGTGACCCTGACCGTGCGCAATATGGAGGCCGGTCAGGCGGTGGAGGAGATCGAGGTCGACTACGAAGGCGATCCCTTCGAGATCGGTTTCAACGCCCGCTACCTGCTCGACGTCGCGGGCCAGGTGAAGGGTGAGAACGCCGAGTTCCGCTTCGCCGACCCGGCGTCGCCGACCCTGGTCATCGACCCGGTCGACGCGGGCGTGCAGTACGTGCTGATGCCGCTTCGGGTCTGAGGACCAGGCGACGGAACCATTTCCGCCCTCGCGCGCTCAATAGGGTCGGGGAGTGCGGGCGTCAGTCTGAGCGTCCGTCAGCGGGACTAGATGGACACCAAGGTCAGCCCACTCGCGTTACAGGACGACGACGCGCGCTACCGGTTGCTGGTCGACGCCATCACCGACTACGCCATCTACATGCTGGACCCCGAGGGGCGGGTGACCAGCTGGAACGCCGGCGCCCAGCGCCTCAAGGGTTACAAGGCCTCCGAGGTCATCGGCAGCCACTTCTCGCGTTTCTACACCGAGGAGGACCGCGCCGTGGGGCGTCCCACCATCGCCCTGCAGACGGCGGCGGCGGAAGGGCGATTCGAGAGCGAGGGCTGGCGGGTGCGCAAGGACGGCGCCCGCTTCTGGGTCCATGTGCTGATCGATCCCATCCGCACGCCGGAGGGCGAGCTGATCGGCTACGCCAAGATCACCCGCGACCTGACCGAGCGGCGCGCCGCCGAGGAGACCCTGCGCCGCAGCGAGGAGCAGTTCCGCCTGCTGGTCCAGGGCGTCACCGACTACGCCATCTACATGCTCGACCGGGACGGCCGGGTCTCGAGCTGGAACGCCGGCGCCCAGCGGATCAAGGGCTACCGGCCCGAAGAGATCATCGGTCAGCACTTCAGCCGCTTCTATTCCGAGGCGGACCGCGCGGCGGGGGAGCCGGCGGTGGCGCTCAACACCGCCCGCAGCGAAGGGCGCTTCGAGAAGGAAGGCTGGCGCGTGCGCAAGGACGGCACGCGCTTCTGGGCCCATGTGGTGATCGACGCCATCCGCAACGACGCGGGCGAGATCATCGGCTTCGCCAAGATCACCCGCGACATCACCGAGCGCATGAAGGCCCAGGCCGCCCTCGAGGTCGCGCGCCAGACCCTGTTCCAGTCCCAGAAGCTCGAGGCGCTGGGCCAGCTGACCGGCGGTATCGCCCACGACTTCAACAACCTTCTGACCGCGGTGCTGGGCAGCCTCGACATGCTGCGCCGGCGCCTGCCGCCGGATCCCAAGGCCGTGGTCCTGATCGACAACGCCACCTTGGGCGCCCAGCGCGGCGCGGCCCTGACCCAGCGGATGCTGGCCTTCGCCCGCAAGCAGGAGCTCACCCTGGAGGGCGTGGACGTCCCGGCCCTGGTGCGCGGGGTCGTCGATCTGCTCAGACCTACCCTCGGCCCCTCGATCGAGCTGGTGACCCGGCTGCCCCCGGTCATGGCCCCGGCCTTCTCCGACGCCGACCAGCTGGCCGCGGCCCTGCTGAACCTGGCGGTCAACGCCCGCGACGCCATGCCCTCAGGCGGCCGCATCACCATCGAGGCGGAGGATTGCCTCGGCTCGGGTTCGGCGCTGGGCCTGCCCGACGGCGACTACGTCCGCCTCACCGTCACCGACACCGGCGAGGGCATGGACAAGGAGACCCTGGCGCGGGCCACCGAGCCCTTCTTCACCACCAAGGGCGTCGGCAAGGGCACGGGGCTGGGCCTGTCCATGGTGCATGGTCTGGCCGAGCAGTCGGGCGGCCGTCTGGTCCTGAGCAGCCGCCCGGGCCAGGGCGCCCGCATCGAGATCCTGCTGCGTCGGGCCTCCGAGGTCGCGTCGCAGAAGCCGTCCGCTGACGACCTGGCCGAGGAGCAGGGACCCAGTGCGTCCCACGTCGTGCTGGTGGTCGACGACGACGCCCTGGTCCTGATCAATGCTGTGGCCATGCTCGAGGAGTTGGGCCACGAGGTCGTCGCCGCCGACAGCGCGGTCGAGGCGCTCGCGATCCTCGAGCACCGGCGCGTCGACCTGGTGATCACCGACCACGCCATGCCCCAGATGACCGGCCTGGCCCTGGCGCGGGAGATCGGCTTCCTGCGTCCGGGGCTGCGCGTGGTGCTGTCCACAGGCTACGCGGAACTGCCCGCCGGGGTGGCCGACGCCCTGCCGCGCCTGGCCAAGCCGTACAATCAGGCCGACCTGGCCAGGATCGTGCGCGAGATGCTGCCCCAGCCGCGGACCGCCGCCGCCGAGCCGTAGGCGGCCCGCGGCCTTCCCCCCACAAGGGAGAAGGCGCGCGCCGTTCAGCTCAGTCCTTGTTCGTGAAACACTGCATGTGATTGTAGTCCGCGTGCTGACCCTGCGGGCACGCCTTGCACTTTCCCGCCGGTCCGGCCGGGTCCAGCACCGTATTGCCCAGGCAATGGTCCTTGGCCGAGCAGGCGTTGGTGTTCAGGTCGGCCTTCGCGCCGGCCGGGCAGGTGACGCACTTGCCGCCGGCGCCATGAATCTGGTTCACCCCGCACGGGAAGGGCGCCTTGCAGCCGCCGCCGGTGGCGATGGGGGTGCCGCCGGGCGGGCAGCTGTGGCAGGCCGCGTGCTGCAGGTCGGCGTACTGGCCCGACGGGCAGGGCACGCACTGGTTCAGATTGTTGTAGATCTTGTTGCCCAGGCACTGCGGCTTGGGAAAGGGGTCGGCGTGGCCGGTCGTCGGCGAAACTGCGCCCACGCCGAGCATCAGAACTGCGGCCACGAGCCCCAGGATACGCGCCATCTTGGCAAGCATGTTGTCCTCCCTCGTTTTCCAAAATAGACCCTAGGGCAGGTCTTCGACCGGCGATAGCGCCGCGAGCCGACCCCCCTGGCCATGCTCGAGACCGCCCTCACTCACCTGACCCTGACGGACTTCCGCTCCTATGACCGCGCCGAGCTGGCGGTTCACGGGTCCGCGTACCTGTTCGGGCCCAATGGCGCGGGCAAGACCAACCTGCTGGAAGCCATCTCCTTCCTGGCGCCGGGGCGGGGCCTCAGGAACGCCGCGGTCCCAGAACTGGGACGGCGCCTGCCCGCCGAGCGCCAGGGCCGGGCCTGGAGCGTGGCGGCGCGGCTGGCCCACGAGGGCGAGGAGATCCGTCTTGGCACCGGCATCGAAACCCCCGGCGCCGCCCGGCGCACCGTGCGGCTGGAGGGCGAGACCGTGGCGCCCGGACGGATGCTGGATCACCTGCGCCTGGTCTGGCTCACCCCCGCCCAGGACCGGCTGTTCCTGGAAGGCCGCGCCGAGCGCCTGCGCTTCTTCGACCGCCTGGTCTTCGCCGACGAACCCCGCCACGCCGGCCGGGTCTCCTCCTATGAGAAGGCTCTGCGCGAACGGCTGAAGCTGCTGACCGACGGCCCCGCCGACCCGGTCTGGCTCAATGCCCTGGAGGCGCGCCTGGGCGAATCCGGAGCCGCGGTCGCCGCGGCCCGCGTGCGCACCCTGGGCGCGTTGCGTTCAGAGATCGAGTCTCGTGCCGACCGGCCTTTCCCCCAGGCCGATCTGGAGTTGGCCGGGCCCTTCGAACAGGCCGTGCAGGAGGCGGTGGAGGAGGCCGAGATCGCCGCCCGGATCGCCGAGGGATTCGCCCGTTCGAGGGATCGCGACGCCGCCGCCGGACGCTCGTTGTCGGGCCCGCACCGCACCGAACTGGCCGTCACCCACCGCGAACGGGGCCGCCCGGCGGGGGAATGTTCGACCGGAGAGCAAAAAGCGCTGATTTTGAACCTGGTTTTGGCGCAGGCGGCGCGACTTTCGCGTGCGAAAATCCATCCGAATCCTATATTATTGCTGGACGAGGTCGCGGCCCACCTGGATCCCTCCCGGCGGGGCGCGCTCTTCGACGAAATCACCGCGCTCGGCCTGCAGGCGTTCCTGACCGGCACCGAACAAGCGCTCTTCCAGGGCCTCGAAGGCCGAGCACAGGGCGTCCGTGTCGAAGCGGGCCGCCTCACCACTACGGAATGACATGACAGACGCAGAGAACGACGCGGCGGCCGAGGAATACGGCGCGGAGTCGATCAAGGTGCTCAAGGGCCTGGATGCGGTGCGCAAGCGCCCAGGCATGTACATCGGCGACACCGACGACGGCTCGGGCCTGCACCACATGGTCTACGAGGTCGTCGACAACGCGGTGGACGAGGCCCTGGCCGGCTGGGCCAGCATGGTCGACGTCACCCTGAACCCGGACGGTTCGGCGACGGTGGCCGACGATGGGCGCGGCATCCCCACCGACGTGCACGCCGGCGAGGGCATCTCGGCGGCCGAGGTCATCATGACCCAGCTGCACGCGGGCGGTAAATTCGACCAGAATTCCTACAAGGTCTCCGGCGGCCTGCACGGCGTGGGCGTCTCGGTGGTCAACGCGCTCTCTGACTTCCTGGATTTGAAGATCTGGCGCGGCGGCCTGACCCACGAGATGCGCTTCAAGCGCGGCGATGCGGTCGCTCCGCTGGCCATGACCGGCCCCGCGCCCCAGGTGATCAACGCCGCGGGCGAGAAGGTGTTCAAGACCGGCACCAGCGTCACCTTCCTGCCCTCGCTCGAGACCTTCTCGGCCATCGAGTTTGACCGGGCGACCCTGATCCACCGCCTGCGCGAGCTGGCCTTCCTCAATTCCGGCGTCACCGTGCGCTTCCGCGACCTGCGCGGCGCGGAGCCATTCGAGGAGACCATGCACTACGACGGCGGGGTCGAGGCCTTCGTGCGCCACCTGGACAAGTCCAAGACGCCCCTGATCCGCGAGCCCATCGTGGTGCGCGGCAAGCGCGAGAAGGTCGATATCGACCTGTCACTGTGGTGGAACGACAGCTACCACGAGACCATGCTGTGCTTCACCAACAACATCCCCCAGCGGGATGGAGGCACGCACCTGGCCGCCTTCCGCGCGGCGCTCACCCGCGTCATCGGCAACTACGTCGAAAGCTCCGGCGCAGGAAAGCGCGAGAAGATCTCCTTCTCCGGCGAGGACGCCCGCGAAGGCCTGACCTGCGTGCTCTCGGTCAAGGTGCCCGACCCCAAGTTCTCCTCCCAGACCAAGGACAAGCTGGTGTCCTCCGAAGTGCGCCCGGCGGTCGAAGGCCTGGTGCAGGAGGGCATCGCCCAGTGGTTCGAGGAGCATCCGGCCGAGGCCAAGGCCATCGTCTCCAAGATCGTGGAGGCCGCCGCCGCCCGTGAGGCCGCGCGCAAGGCCCGCGAACTGACCCGGCGCAAGTCGGCGCTGGATATCTCGTCCCTGCCCGGCAAGCTCGCCGACTGTCAGGAGCGCGACCCGGCCAAGTCCGAACTGTTCATCGTCGAGGGCGACTCGGCCGGCGGATCGGCCAAGCAGGGCAGGAACCGCGAGAACCAGGCGGTGCTGCCGCTCCGGGGCAAGGTCCTGAACGTCGAGCGCGCGCGCTTCGACAAGATGCTGGGCTCCGAGCAGATCGGCACCCTGATCATGGCGCTGGGGGCGGGGATCGGTCGCGACGAGTTCGACATCGACAAGATCCGCTACCACAAGATCATCATCATGACCGACGCCGACGTCGACGGCGCCCACATCCGTACCCTGCTCCTCACCTTCTTCTATCGGCAGATGCCGCAGGTTATCGAAAAGGGTTACCTCTACATCGCCCAGCCGCCCCTCTACCGCGCGTCCAAGGGCAAGTCCTCGCGCTACGTCAAGGACGAGCCCGAGATGCAGCTGTTCCTGGTCGAGGAGGGCACGGGCGACGCCGAATACGACCTGTCCACCGGCGAGCGGATCACCGGCCAGGACCTGATCAGCCGCGTGCACGAGGCCCGAAACGCCAAGGCCATGATCGAGCGCCTCTCCGCCCGCGCCCCGGCCTTCGCACTGGAGCAGGCGGCGCTGGCAGGCCTCTTCGGCGACAGCCCCGACCTGGCCGCGGCGGCCGCGCGCATGGACCTCTACAACGAGGAGGGCGACGGAAACTGGTCCGGGGCCAAGGCCGAGGGCGGGGGCTTCAGCTTCTCGCGCCTGCGCCGGGGCGTGACCGAACGCATCGTCTTCGACGACCAGATGGTCCATTCGCTGGACGCGCGGCGCCTGTCCGAACGCGCCGCCATCCTGAAGGACGCCTTCGAAAAGCCCGGCGTCTTCCGCCGCAAGGACAAGTCGACCGTCGTGCGTGGGCCGCTGGACCTGGTGAACGCGGTCTTCGACGCCGGCCGCAAGGGGCTGAACATCCAGCGCTACAAGGGCCTGGGCGAGATGAACGCCGACCAGCTGTGGGAGACCACCCTGGACGACAACGCCCGCACCCTGCTGCAGGTCAAGGTCAGCCACAGCGAGGACGCCGACGACCTCTTCGCCAAGCTGATGGGCGATGTGGTGGAGCCGCGCCGCGAGTTCATCCAGGACAACGCCCTGGATGCGGAGGTGGACGTCTGACGGGCCGCGGGACGCCCCCGCCTTTTGTGCGTCAGGTTTAGCCACACCCTGAGCGTCGCCGTCGAGCTCGGCGTCTAGACACTCGTCCCAGACCCCTGGAGCCTGAGAGAGGCGGCCGGTCTGGACACAGGCTCGAACCCCAAGTATACACTGTATACATGACGACCCGCCAACGCGTTTTCGACGCCGCCCGTGACCTCTTCGACCGCGAAGGGATCGAGGGGCTGTCGATGCGCAAGATCGCCGCGACGGTGGGACTGACGCCGATGGCGCTGTACCGGCACTTCGCTGACAAGGATGCGCTGATCGGCGCCTTGACCGAGGACGGGCTGCTGGCCTGGGATCGGCGGCTGGCTCAGGTCCAGGCCGATGCGCCGCTCGACCTGCTCCGGGGGAGCATGGACGCCTTCATCGATTTCGCCCTTCAGGAGCCGCGCCGGTTCGAGGCCGCCTTCATCCTGTCCTCGCGCGCGGCTCGCAAGTTCCCCGAGGACTTCGCCCAGCGGCGCTCGGCGCCCGTCAACCGGCTGATCGACCAGGTCGAGGCCGCCCGGGCCCAGGGACTGATCGGCGAGGCGTCGACGCTGGACCTGCTGATGACGGTCTGGGCCCTGGCCCAGGGTCTGGTCGGGCTCTATCGCGCCGGACGGTTCTCCAGCGAGGCGGTCTTCCGCGATTTCAGCGCCCGCGCCATCGGCCGCTGCCTTGCCTCCTTCGCCCCGCCTGTCGCCACGGAGCCCCGTCCATGATCCCCGCTATCGCCGCCCTGGTCAGCGCCGTCTGCTTCTACTTCGGCCTGGGCCTGTACGACGCCTGGCCCCTGGCCTGGATCGCGCCCCTGCCGATCCTGTGGCTGGCCTACGGTGAGGCGCGGGGCTGGAAGGTCGCGCTGGCGGCGCTGGCCGCCTACGCCCTGGGCCAGGCCTTCCTGATCCAGGCCTATGGCGGGCCGATGCTGCCGATGATCCTGGTCGTGGTCGCTGGCCAGGCGGTCGCCTTCTCGGGGATTGTGCTGTTGTCGCGATGGATCGCGCGGCGCCTGCCGGCCGGCGTCGCCTGGCTGGGTTTCCCGGCCCTGTGGACCGCATTCGAGTTCGCCGCCTCGTTCATGGCCAACGGGACCTACGGGTCCTGGGCCTACAGTCAGGTCGGCCAGCCCCTGCTGATCCAGAGCGCCTCGGTGTTCGGCCTGTGGAGCATCAGCTTCCTGATCGCGGCCGTGGCCAGCCTGTTCGCCCTGGCCAGCCGCCGGCGCTCGCTGGCCCTGGCGGCCGGCGCCGCCATCCTGCTGGGGGCCAACATCGCCTTCGGGGCCGCGCGGCTGTCGGCGCCCCTGGCGCCGGCGGTCGAGGTGGCGGTCGCCGCCAGGGACGACGACGGCTACAGCGACAGGGGTCAGGACCACATCGAGATCGCCCAGGCGACCGTCAAGGCCGAGGCCGCCGAGGCGCGCGTCCTGGCCGCGAAGGGTGCGCGCTATATCGTCTTTCCGGAAAAGGCCGCGATGGTGCGCCCCGCGTGGCGCGACCGGCTCTACGCACCCCTGGCCCTTGCCGCCGACGAGACCGGGTCGGTGATCATCACGGGCTTCGACCAGAACGGTCCGGACCGGCGCAATCTGGCGGTGGTGTTCGCCCCGCACCAGCCCGCCTTCTCTTACGCCAAGCGCCATATGGTGCCCGGCTTCGAGGCCATGTTCCGGCCAGGACCGGGCCCCGGCCTGTTCGCCAAACGTCGCGCAGTCGTGGTCTGCAAGGACATGGATTTCCAGTCCACCTTGCGCGGCGACGCTCGCGCCGGGGCGGGAACGGGCGGGATCGGATTGATGTTCGCGCCGGCCTGGGACTTCGGCGCCGACGCCTGGGCCCATGCGCGGATGGGCATATTGCGCGGGGTCGAGGGTGGCTACGGCGTGGTGCGCTCGGCCAAGCAAGGGCTGGTCACGATCAGCGACGCACAGGGCCGGATACTGGCGCGGGCGACCAGCGGAAAGCGGGACTATGTGTCGGTGATCGCGAGCGTCCCGGAGGGCGCCGGCGGCACGCCCTACCTGAGGATCGGCGATCTGTTCGCATGGGCGTGCGCGGGATTGGCGGGGTTTCTCGTGTTGGCGGCCACGGTGCGCCGGCGCTCGCCCGGATGAGCGGGCCTATTTGCTGGCCACCCCAAACTCCGGCCGCTGGAGCGCCACGTGAGCGTCCCACTCGGTCATGGAGCGGAAGTCCAACCCCCGGTTCCACCCCACCCCGACGTACCAGGTAAATGGCCTCCCCGGCGGGACGCTGAGCAGCATCAGCTGGTTCTCCGCGTCCTGGGCGAAGCCCCTGAACAGGGCCGGGTCGGCCAGGACCGCGATGCCGAGCGCCCCGTGATCCGGGTCCTCCGGCTCCCAGAAGCACAGGCGCGCCTTGGCCGCATCCTGGGTCAACACGCCCGACCCTTGCGCGTTCTTGAACTTGCGCACGCCAAGGGCCACGGGGATGGGGTCCGGGGTGTCCGACCAAAGGGTCGCCGTCATGCGGGTGAAGTTCGACCCCAGCGGCAAGGCGAAGGCGCGGGTCTCCCAGACCTTGCGCACCACATCCACTGGCCAGGGCGCGTAGTCGACCTCGAAGGCGGCCAGGGGTCCGCCGCTCTGAAGGATGCGGTGGCGCACGAAGTTGCGCGAGGTCCACAGCTTGTTGTCGTACCAGACCCCCAGGCCCCCGGCGCCGCGGCTGCGGCCGACGTCGTAGAAGTCCAGCCCCTCGCCATGGTCGAGGTGGTAGCTGCCGGTGGCCAGTTGGCGCTGCATGAAGGGCGCACGGGTGCGCTTGGCCCAGATGTCGACGCCCGAGCCCGACGGCGGCTCACGCGCCTGCAGGGCAGGGCCATAGATGCGGTGGGCGACCCGGTCGTTCTCCCACATCAGGTCGTCGAAGCGTTCGGGCACGAAGCGGGCGATGGCGGCGGGCGCCTCCCCGGCGGCCAAGGCCCCATGCGGCGCCAGCGTCAGGGCCGCGGCCCCCGTGATCAGGGCGCGGCGATCGGGGGAGGGGCTCGGGATCACCAATTGAACATGGTCCCGTCCTCCAGCCGGTTCACCGGCAGGTAGGCGCGCTTGTAGGGGTGGCGGGAGGCCAGGGTCTCGTCGATCTCCACCCCCAGGCCGGGCGCCTCGCCCGGCGTCAGCATGCCGTTTTCGAAACCCCAGGCGTGGGGGAAGACCGCGTCGGTCTCGGCGGTGTGGCGCATATATTCCTGGATGCCGAAGTTGGGGATCGACAGGCCGAAGTGCAGGGCCGCGGCCATCGACACCGGCGACAGGTCGGTCGCCCCATGACAGCCGGTGCGCACATTGTGCAGGTCCGCCAGGGAGGCGATGCGGCGCAGGTGGGTGATCCCCCCCGCGTGCACCACCGTGGCGCGGATGAAGTCGATCAGCCCCTCTTCCAGCAGCTGCTTGCAGGCCCAGATCGAGGCGAAGATCTCGCCCACCGCCAGCGGGGTGGTGGTGTGGGAGCGGATGGTGCGGAAGGCCGACTGGTTTTCCGCCGGCGTCGCGTCCTCCAGCCAGAAGGGGCGGTAGGGCTCCAGGTCCTTGCCCAACCGCCCGGCCTCGATCGGGGTCAGGCGGTGGTGCACGTCGTGCAGCAGCTCGATATCCCAGCCCAGCGCCTCGCGCGCGGCCGCGAACAGCTCAGGCACCATGCGCAGATAGCGCGGCGTCGACCAGCGGGTCTCGCGCGGCAGGTCCGCGTCCGCCGGCTCGTAGAACATCTTGTCCTTGGACACCCCGTAGGTGGAGGCTAGGCCCGGCACGCCGGATTGCAGGCGGATGGCGCGGTAGCCCAGGTCGCGGTAGCGCACCGCCTCGCGCACCGTGTCCTCGATGGTGGCGCCATTGGCGTGGCCGTAGACGGTCAGGCCGTCGCGGCAGGCGCCGCCCAGCAGCTGGTAGAGCGGCATGCCGGCCATCTTGGCCTTGATGTCCCACAGCGCCACGTCCACCGCGGCGATCGCGGTCATGCCCACCGGCCCGCCGCGCCAGTAGGCGCCGCGATAGAGGAACTGCCACATGTCCTCGATTCGGTGCGCGTCCTTACCGATCAGCAGCGGTGCGATGTGGTCCTTCAGATAGGCGACCACCGCCATCTCGCGACCGTTCAGGGTGGCGTCGCCCAGGCCCGTGACCCCGTCTTCGGTGGTGATCTTCAGGGTGACGAAGTTACGGCCCGGGCAGGTGACGATCACCTCGGCCGAGCGGATCGGCGCGCGGACGCGGACGGGAGCGGAAGTCGGGTCGGGATGGGCGCTGGAAAGCATGGGCTCGTTCATTCGACCGGGTCTGGAGAAGCGGAACAGTAGGCTGACGAACTGGCGCGAGACGGCTGGGGACGAGACTGGCCTGACCGGCCGCCAGCCACTATGCTCGATGCGGCATGACCACATCCACCGCAGACACCCGAAAGCTGTATCAGCAAGTCGCCGCCGCCGTCTCCGCCGGAATCCGGGCGGGGCGCTACGTTCCCGGCTCGCGCCTGCCGTCGGAACGCGACCTGGCCGAAGAATACAACGTCAGCCGCCCCACGGTGCGCGAGGCGATGATCGCGCTGGAAATCCGCGGTCTTGTGGAGGCGCGGCCGGGCTCGGGCATCTACGTCACCGAGGCGCCGGCCGAGCAGGGTCCGGCGCCGGAGCTGGACATCGGCGCCTTCGAACTGACCGAGGCTCGCCGGCTGTTCGAAAGCGAGGCCTGCGCGCTGGCCGCCAGCATCATCACCGACCAGGAACTGGCGGAACTGGACGAGATCCTGGGCCAGATGATCAACGAGAACGCCTATGCCGCCTCGCTGGGCGAGCAGGCGGACCGGCGCTTTCACGTCGCCATCGCGCGCGCCACCCGCAATTCGGCGATCGTGATGGTGATCGAGAACCTGTGGGACCTGCGCTACCGCTCGCCGCTGTGCGCGGCCATGCTGGGCCGGGCCCGTGACGTCGGCGTGCGGCCCCTGATCGACGACCACCGCGGCGTGCTCGATGCGCTCAAGCGCCGCGATCCGGCCGCGGCGCGCAAGGCCATGCGCGACCATCTGGGCCGGGTGATCGAGGACCTGCTGACCGCCACCGAGCTGGACGCCCTGGCGCGCGCCCGCTCCGATGTCGAGGCCCGCCGCAACGAACTGGTGCGCCGCACCGCGATCTGAGGCCCCGCGCCTCACGATCCGGGCGCCCGCGGATAGATCAGGTTGATCCGCGCGGTCCGGAAATCCACGCCGTTCGCCAGGGCCCGTTCGGCGAGGCTGGGGTCGTGGAAACCCCAGGCGGCGCGCAGCAGGGCGTCGTAGAGATCCTGCCGGTTCAGGTCGATCTCCTGCCACTTCCACTCGCGCTCGCGGCCTGACCAGGGGGCGATGAAGTCGGTGGCCCTGCGCAGCGAGCGGCCGTCGGCGCCCTTCCAGTTCCAGAGGTCGACGTCGACGCATTCGCCCAGCGCCGCCACGTCATAGACCGCCTGCATCACCCAGGTGGAGTAGTGGAACGAGCGGGTGCGGGCCAGCTCCCGCGGCATGGAGCCGTCCGCCGCCATCTGG
This sequence comes from uncultured Caulobacteraceae bacterium, assembly GCA_964432415.1. Lineage (GTDB taxonomy): Bacteria > Pseudomonadota > Alphaproteobacteria > Caulobacterales > Caulobacteraceae > JAFECT01. Next base: position 4,527 of record CAYSNW010000069.1, on the reverse strand, counting down.
CGCGCGAGCCGCGCCTCGCCAAAGCGGGAGACGACCTCCCGGGCCTTGTCCGCGTGGCCCGAGAACAGGGAGAACTCGGCCAGCTGCAGGTCGTAGTAGATGGCGTGGTTGTTGTCCGCCGCGCGCTCTTCCTTGCCGTTGGCCGAGGTGGTCATCCAGATCGCCAGCTCGCCGAACCAGCGGCGCAGGCCTGCCCGATCGTCCTTGCTGAGCGCCCGGGACGGCTCCAGCAGCCCGATGGCTTCCGGGATCGGCAGCAGCTCGACCCCGTCGATGATCCCGAAGGAGCGGCCCGCCGTCTTGCCGAGGACCCCCTGGGCGAAATCCAGGTTGGGGTTCATCCGGGTTTTCGGATCCAGAAACCACACGCGCAGGACCTGGGCGGCGCGGCGGGCGTAGGCCTCCTTACCCGTGAAATAGTAGGCGAGGCTCAAAGTCTGGACCGCCTGGGCCATCGCCCCCAGGCGCGAACGGTCGAAGGCGCCGGTGGCGCGCTCCGGGTTCACCTCGCCGTCGCGGTTGATATAGGGCAGGCCGTCCGCCTTGGCCGGATCGGGCCAGAAGTAGGGGGCGATGCTCATGTAGTCGTGGCGGTCGCCCGACGGCGGCGTGCGGGTCTTGTCGGTGACGCTCCAGGGCCCGTCCGTCATCGCCTTGTCGGCCGCCCGGATCAGGGGCCCATAGGCTGGAACCGCGTTCGCGTCGCGTCCGATCGCGGCCTTGGCCGAGCTCAGGGCCTGGGGACGCCACAGGAACGTCCGCCGTCCGCCGAAGCTTGCGGCATAGCCCCGCTCGCCCTGACAGGCCTGGGCCGCCTGGGCGCCCTGGCTGCCGATCAGGGCCGCGATCAGGACGCCGGCGGCCAGCCGTCGCGCGAGCATCAGAACTTCGCCCGCACCGAGACGGTCACCGTCTTGCCGTCGTAGTCGATCCGGCGCGGCAGCATCGGGTCGTTCTCGTACTCCGAGCGGGTGGCGTCGGTCAGGTTGAAGGCGTCCACCGAGACCGAGATCGCGCTGTTGACGTTGAAGGTGGCCGAGGCGTCCAGCTGGCTGCGCGCCTTCACCGAACGGGCGTCGCCGACGAAGGTGTTGCCGGCCGCGAGCGGATAGCTGCCACGGTGGTTGTAGATCAGCCTGACGCCCCACCGGCCCGTCTCGTAGTAGCCGATCAGGTTGTAGTTGATCTTCGAGACGCTCGGCAGGGTGATGGCGTTGCCGCTGGCGTCCTTGCCCGACACCTCGGTGTAGGAGACGTTGAAGTCGCCGCCGAAGTTGCGCCACAGGCCCGGCAGGAAATCCAGGTTCTCCTGGACGTTGAACTCCACCCCCCGCACGGTCATGGGCAGCAGGTTGGTCTGGCCGCTGATCGAGACCAGGGCCGCGACCTGGTGGCCGGAGCTGTCGGGGAAGGTGTTGGAACTGACGCAGGTCGCGCCGACCCGGGTCAGGGTGCCCAGACCCACGTCCACCCCGTTGATCAGGCCGTTGGCCGGGCAAAGCAGGTTGGCGTCGGTGATCGGCCCGATATAGCCCTTGATGTTCTTCTGGAAGACGTCGATCGAGATCAGCCCGCCGGGGCGGTTGTACCACTCCAGCGACACGTCGAAGGAGTTGGAGGTGTAGGGCTTCAGGTTCGGCGCGCCGGCCACCACCGTATAGGTCGGGCTGGTGTAGAAGACCGTGGGCGTCGTGCCCGCCGGCTCCGGCACGATCACCGCCGTGGTCGGGACGTTGTCGCGCGGCTGCGGACGGACATAGGTGGAATAGGCCGCGGCGCGCAGCACCAGCTTGTCGCTCAGGTCGGCGGCGACCATGAACGAGGGCAGGGCGTACTGGTAGGTCTGCTCGTAGGTGCGCTGGGTCAGGCTGTGCACCACCGGGAGCGCCCGGGTCGCGAGCGCGCTCGAGCAGTTGACGCAGTCCAGCGCGGTCAGGGTGTTGTGGGTCCGCTCCCAGCGCACGCCCACGTTGCCGCGCACCGGGATGTCGAACAGCTTGCCGTTGAACTTGGCCATGACATAGGCCGAGACCACGTCGTTCGCGTTGGTGAAGTTGTTCTGGAAGTAGTTCGGATCCCAGTAGTTGTTCACCAGCCCGTAGGGAGTCAGGAACACGCCGGTGGTCGGATCCAGGGTGAACTGGGCCGGCAGGGTCGCCGGATTGATCGGGGTGATCGCCGCCAGCACCTTGTTGATGTTGGCCCGCATCCAGTTGGAGGTATAGCCGCCGGCGTGGCCGCCGAAGAAGTCGCTGGCCGCGGGCTCGGCCTCGACCATGCTGCCGTTGATGTTGGCCGAAAGCGTGCCCAGCGAAGTGTTGCGCGAGCCGGTGGAGACGAACCGGTCGCGCTCATAGCGCGCGCCGACCTGCAGGCTGGTCAGGAAATGGCCCTCGGGGAAGAAGCGCTCCAGATCGCCCTGCACCGCGTCGAGCGAATTGTTGGATTCGCCGTTGGTGCCGGTGACCCCGAACTTGTTGCCCGCCGCATCGCCGGCTTGCGTCGCCTGGTTGGCGGCCGAGGCGACCGGATAGCCATTGGGGTCGATGTGGATGCCGTTCGGCGTATTGATCACCTCCTGGAACTTCGACAGGTCGGTCCCGCCGGTGAAGTAGGAGGTGGTGATGCCGTTGCCCTGGACGCCGTTGGCGGCCGGGGTCTTGTTCAGGCCGGGGCTCTGCTGGATGTCCAGCTCGATCTGATTGGCCAGGACGTGGGCGCGCGAGACGGTCGCGGTTCCGGAGGCGCGCCAGAGGTCGTTGCGGAACTCGATGCTGGGGTTGATCGACCAGGTCGACTGTTGGGCGGGCTCGGAGCGGGCGGAGTCGAAGACCTGGACGTTCTCGGCGGTGAACTGGTTGATGTAGGCCTTCTGGCCGGTCGGGGTGTTGACCAGGAAGGGCGTGCCCAGGCTGGTGAAGTGGGCCACCCGCGAGGTGGCGTTCAGCGCCGTGTTGGTGCTGTTGCCGGCGGTGGTGTCGTCGTAGATCAGGTCGTTGGTGCCCTGGTCCAGGTTGCGCTCGGTGTAGAAGGCCGTGACCCCGATCTTCAGCTGGTCCGTCGGCTTCCACTCGAAACCGGCCGAGGACGACAGCAGATGGCCGAGGTTCAGACGGCTGAACTGGCGCACCTGGGTCGGATAGAAGACCCCGCCCGGGAACTGGGCGATCAGGGCGTCGTAGACCGGGTTCGAGCCTGGCGCGAGCTGGTTGCCGACCTGGATCGAGCCCAGCTTGTTGGCCCAGCTGTTGACCGAGATGGAGTCGCGGCGGAACTTCTCGTCCTTGTAGGCGACCGTGCCGAACACCGCGAAGTTCGGGCTGAAATGATGGTTCAGCCCGATGGTCCCCGCCGGGCTCGAGAGCCCGCCCAGGCTGTCGTACTCATTGGCCAGCTTCAGGAAGCCGCCGTCCTTGCGCGCCAGGGCCGGGGCGATGCGCAGATCGACATTGCCGGAAAGCCCGCCCGCCAGGTCGGCGGCGTCGGGCGACTTGATGATGGTGATCGAGGTGAAGATGTCGGAGTTGAAGGCGCCCAGCGGGGTCGAGGCCGTGTTGGTCGCCGTGCTCAGGATCGGGTCGGCGAAGGCCACCCCGTTCAGGGTGGTGCGCGCGAAGGAGCCGGGCAGGCCGCGCAAGCTGATGGTGGCGTTGCGGCTGTCGGCCTCGCGGTTCAGCTGCACGCCGGGCAGGCGCTGGATGGCCTCGCCGACGTTCAGGTCCGGGAAGCGCCCCAGGCCGTCCGCCGAGATCGAGTCGGAGATCTCGATGCTCTCGCGCTTGGTGGCGACTGCGTTCAGATAGGTCTGGCGAAAGCCGGTGACCACCACCTCGTCGACCTGGGCCGGCTTGGCCTGGGACGCGGGCTGAGGCGCCGACTGGGCCAGGGCCGCCGTGGGCGCCGCGACGATGAAGGCCGCGCTGGCCAACAGGAACGAACGCGACAGCCGGGCCCGGTTGCGTGTGGTCATGATCTCCCCCCGATTGTTTCCCCGCGCCCGTGGTCCGGGCGCTGTATATGAGGAACAGTCTAGACCAGTTATGACACCGGTGTCTAGATTGGTCTGACCAAAAAGTTCCGATGGGCCTGACCAATGGCGCCGGCAGGGGAGGAGAGATGAGGATCGTCGCCGCTGTCCTGAGCGCGCTCGCCCTCGCCGGCTGCGCGCCGATCCGGGCTGTGTCTCCCTGGCGCGCCGCGGTCGCCGTTCCGGCCCCCGCCGCGCCTCTTGCGGTCGCCCACCGGGTGGCGGACTGGCAACTCGCCCATCTGGACCGCTTCGACTACCTGGGCTCGTTCCAGACCCAGAGCGCCGATCCGCGCGACTGGATCCAGGCGGCCTTCTTCAATGGCCTGACCGCCCTGGCCGACGCCCCCGGCGGCGAGGCCTACGCCGATCGCGTGATCGCTCAGGGCCGGGCCCAGGCCTGGGGCTTCGGGAGCCGCCCGCGCCACGCCGACGCCGACGCCATCGGCCAGGTCTGGATCTGGGCGGCCGCGCGCGCGCGCGGGCCAGAGCGCGAGGCG
>CAYSNW010000068.1:0-20923 GCA_964432415.1 uncultured Caulobacteraceae bacterium | reverse complement strand
GCGCAACTACGAGATCCGCAAGAACCTGCTGAAGTACGACGACGTCATCAACGACCAGCGCAAGGCCGTCTTCGAGCAGCGCCAGGAGTTCATGGAGTCGCCCGACCTGTCGGAGCTGGTGGACGAGTTCCGCCGGGACACCGTCTCCGACCTGGTCGACCGCTTCATGCCGCCCAAGGCCTACGCCGACCAGTGGGATATCGAGGGGCTGGAGGAGCGCGTGCAGGCGATCCTGGGCCTGGAGCTGCCGCTGAAGGACTGGGCCGCCGAGGACGGCGTCTCCAACGAGGAGATCGAGCACCGCATCGTGCAGGCCGCCGAAGGCCGCGCCGCCGAACGCACCGAGATGATCGGCGCCGAGCAGATGCGCGACGTCGAGAAGAACTTCCTGCTGCAGATGATCGACATGCAGTGGCGCGAGCACCTGACGCATCTCGACCACCTGCGCTCGGTCATCGGGCTTCGCGGCTATGGCCAGCGCGACCCGCTGAACGAGTACAAGACCGAGGCCTTCTCGCTGTTCGAGAAGCTGCTGATCGAACTGCGCCAGAGCGTGACCCGCTGGCTGATGACGGTGGAGTTCCGCTTCCAGCCGCCGCCCGAGCTGGAGACGCCGCAGTACGAGGAGATCCACCTCAATCCGCTGACCGGCGAGAACGAGGCGGGACGGCTGACGCCCGGCGCGATCGACACCATGGGCCAGGACGAGCGGGCGGGCCTGCCGCACTCGGCCCTGCCGGAGGGGTGGGAGCGGACGCAACGCAACGCGCCATGCCCGTGCGGGTCGGGGCGGAAGTTCAAGCACTGCCACGGGGCGTTGGTTTAGGGCGAGGCTGGCGACACCTCGCGGGTAATTTCACCGTAGATTCGCCGTAGATTACGGTCGGCCTCCGGTGGCGACCTGCGAGGTGAGGCTGTTCTCGATGCCGTCGAAGCGGCGAGCGCGGGCGGACCGTATCCGCACCGTTAATCAACCGTATTATCGGTGGTGACCCCCTCCGCAGCGCGCCCCTTCACGCTCGCGATGAAGCAGGCACGAAACCACCGGCCAGCGGTCGCGGTCGCCTGAGGTGACGGGGTAAGCAGGGACATCGCGACTCCTCATCACGGCGGACCGCCGCGGTGCGCGCTCCGACCTCGGTTCCGCTCGGGAAAAGCGTTGCGGAAAGTGGAGCGGCCGCATAGAACAAATAGCGAACATCTGGTTCAAAGTCAAGCCAAAAGACGACCTGTCACCGTCCGGGGCGATTGACAAAACTACGGCTATGCAGTAGCGACATGCAGGATGACGCCTTCGAATGGGATGACGCCAAGGTGCTCGCGAACTACGCCCCTCATGGCGTCAGGTTCGAAGCCGCCCGCGAGGTGTTTCACGACCCTTTCGCGCTCGACTGGCTCGATGAGCGCGAGGACTACGGCGAAGTCCGATATTCGACCGTGGGCATGGCGGCGGGCCGCCTGCTCTATGTCGCCTACACGATGCGCGAACAGCGGATACGAATAGTCTCGGCGCGAGGAGCCGAACCCCATGAGCGGCGGGCCTACCATGAAGACGACGCCTGAAGCGCCGCAGGACGACTGGAGCCGCTTCGACGCCATGTCGGACGAAGCGCGCCGCGCCGCGGCCACGGCCGATCCGGACGCCCAGCCGCTCACCGCGGAGACCATGAGGCGGATGCGGCGCACGCCCCAGGTCCGCGTGATCCGCCGGGCGCTTCAGCTGTCGCAGGAACAGTTCGCGGCGCAGTTCCACATTCCGCTCGGCACGCTGAGGGACTGGGAACAGGGGCGTAAGGACCCGGACGCCGCCGCGCGCGCCTATCTGACGGTGATCGGGCGCAACCCTTCGGCGGTGACCGAGGCGCTGCAGCCGGGGCGGTGACCCTTGGGTCTGCTGCCACGTTGGGGGGCTGTCCCCGGCTAAGTCAAACAATCCGACAGACCCGCCGGCAATCAATTGATGACTCTACCCCTCATTTTCCGGCTGTTTCGGAATTCTCAATCCTCGCGCGCTCCAATGGTCGGCACGATCAGGAGGCCGCCATGCGCGTGCTCATCATCGACGATAACGCCCATGCCCGGCAGTTGGCGAAGGTCGTGCTGGCGACCCTTGGCATGAGCGACGTGCGCGAGTGCGCCGACGGGGTCACGGCGCTGCGCGAGATGGCGCATTGGGAACCGGAACTGGTGCTGGTCGACTACGAGATGCGACCGATGGACGGGGTGGAATTCACCCGCCGGCTGCGCGCCGCCGGACAGTCCTGGTCGTCAACACCGGTCATGATGATGACCGGCCATACGGATCGCGCGCACGTCACCACCGCCCAGGCAGCCGGCGTGGACGGGTTCGTGGTCAAGCCATTCTCGGTAGAGAGCCTGGCGAGCCGTATCCAGCGGGTGCTGGACGGCCGTGGCCGGCGCGATCGGGCCAGCAGCAAGGCTGTGATGATCTAGGGTGACCGTGGCGGCGCCCGCTGCTCAGGGGTCAGAAGAGCCGTCAGAGTCATTTGTCGGCGCTCTCGCCGGCGCTGGTCGACTCCCGACCCGGTGCAGGAGCGCACCGGAGAACAGAAGGAGTCAGAGTCGTTTGTCAGCGCCGATCCAACGTCGCAGCCCGGCGGGGATTTAATGACTCTGACCCCTCTTCTTCCCTTCCTTGAAAAGGAGGTCGCTTATTCATTGCCAAAGACAAGCAATCGGACATCAATGAGGACTTGAGCCGCTGGCCTGACGGCGTCGGCGTCACGGGAATACAGAAGTGCATCAGGCAGAGCCCTCTCTCAGCGAGGAAAGCCAATACCGGCGCCTGGTCGAGTCGATCAGCGACTATGCGATCTACATGCTGGATCCCGACGGCGTGGTCTCCAGCTGGAACCCCGGCGCCGCGCGGCTGAAGGGCTACGCGGCCGGCGAGATCATCGGCCAATCGTACTCCCGCTTCTTCACGGAAGAGGACCAAGCAGCGGGCTTGCCGCAGCGCGGCCTCAAGGTCGCCGGACAGGAAGGCCGATGGGAGACCGAAGGCTGGCGCGTGCGCAAGGACGGCAGCCGCTTCTGGGCCCATGCGGTGATCGAACCGATCCGCAACGACGACGGGAGCCTGGTCGGCTTCGCCAAGATCACCCGGGACGTGACCGACAAGCACGAAGCGGAAAAGACTCTGGAACAGACACGCCAGGCGCTGTTCCAGTCGCAGAAGATGGAAGCGGTCGGGCAGCTGACCGGCGGCGTCGCCCACGACTTCAACAACCTGCTGACGGTGATCCTCGGCGGCCTGGATATCCTCTCCCGAAGCCGCACGGACGGCGAGCCGCGCGCCCAGCGGGCGCTGAACCTGGCCCGGCAGGCGGCGGAACGGGCCGCCAGCCTGACGGCGCGCCTGCTGGCCTTCTCCCGCCGCCAGCCCCTGAAACCGGTCGCCACGGACCTCAACCTGCTGGTCCGGCGCATGACGGAGCTGCTTCACCACTCCCTGGGCGAGCAGATCGAGATCGAGGGTGTGCTGTCTCCGCGGCTGTGGCCGGTGGAAGTCGATCAGAACCAGCTCGAGACCGCCGTGCTGAACCTCGCGGTCAACGCCCGCGACGCCATGCCCGAAGGCGGCAAGCTGACTGTGGAGACGGCGAATACCTACCTCGACGAGACCTACCGGGAGACCGACACCGAGGTGATCCCGGGCCAGTACGTTCTCCTGTCAGTGGCCGATACCGGCGCTGGCATGGCCAGGGATGTCCTGGGCCACGTGTTCGAACCCTTCTTCACCACCAAGGACAGCGGGCGCGGCACCGGCCTCGGTCTGAGCATGGTCTACGGCTTCGTCAAGCAGTCCGGGGGCCACGTCACGATCTACAGCGAGCCCGGACAGGGAACCTGCGTGAAGCTGTACCTGCCCCGCTATCACGGGCCAGACGCGCCCGAGCAGGCCGTGGCCCGCAGCGCCGCGCCAGGCGCCGTCAAGGACGAGGTGGTGCTGCTGGTCGAGGACAATGAGGGGGTGCGTGCCTATGCGGCGATGAGCCTGACGGAACTCGGCTATCAGGTGTTCGAAGCGGTCGACGCTGAAAGCGCGCTGCCGCTGCTGCAGGGCGAACAGAGGATCGACCTGCTGCTGACGGACGTGGTGCTGCCTGGCGCCAGCGGCCGGGTGCTGGCCGACGAGGCCCTGCGGCTGCGCCCCGGCCTGAGGGTCCTGTTCACCACCGGCTATTCGCGTAACGCCATCATTCACCACGGACGACTGGATCCTGGCGTCGAACTCCTGCCCAAGCCGTTCACCTATGACCAGCTGGCCGCCGACGTGCGCCGCGTTCTCGATGCGCCGCCGCGTGGGCGGGGATGAGGCTCTATCGCATCTCCTCATGGAGAGCGGGCGTCTTCTCGCTGACCGAGACGCCGCTGACCGAACTGCGCCAGAGCGTGGCCGGTTGGCTGACGACGGTGGAGTTCCGCGTCGGCCCCTTGAGCGGAAGAGCTCTATCGACAAATTCAAGGAGATAGAGACGGGCACCCCGCCAGCGCTACGCGTTAGGGAAGCCCCGCTCCATCACCTCCGCCGCCCCGTCCAGCTCCCGCCGACGCGCGGCCTCGATCGCCGTTTCGCCCGCGGCGTTGCGGAGCTTCGGGTCAGCCCCGTGGGTCAGCAGCACGCGCACGACCTCGACGGCCCGGTCGTCCTCGTCCGGCAGGCAGAACAGGGGGGTGAGCGCGTCCTCGCCCGCCCCGCGGGCGTTGGCCAGGGCGGGGTCGGCGGCGAGCAGCGCGTCGAGGCGTTCCACCCTCCCCTGCCAGGCCAGGGCGCGGGGGTCGCGGCTCAAGGGCGCGAGAAAGTCGCCGATGTGGGGCTGGCCCAGGACCTGGGACCAGGTCAGCGCCGTGCCGCCCCAGCGGCGTTCTCGCCGGTCGGGGTCGGCGACGGCCTCGATCAGGCGACGGACGGTCTCCAGCGATCCCGACTGAACCGCCCGGTGCAGGGGCGTGATCCCATGCGGGTCCGCGGCGTCCATGACGGCGCCCAGGGACAGCATCAGGTCAACCGCCCGGGCCGAACCCTGCATCGCCGCCGTCAGCAGGGGACCAGGCGCCCTGACCAGGGTAGGGTCGGCGGCCGCCATCGCCCGCGCTGTAGCCGCATCGCCGCGCATGCAGGCGGCCTGGAAGCCCTCGACGCCCTGGAGCGCGTAGGGCCGGGCGCCGTGGCGCTCCAGCAGGGCGACCATCTCCAGGTGGCCCGAGAGCTGGGCCAGGGCATGCAGGGGCCGGCCGGTGGTCTTATCCAGCGGATCGCCGGTGTAGTAGTGGCCGGCGTTGGCGTCGGCGCCGCGCTCGAGCAGCCACTCAGCGCGCGCCAGATGGTTCTGGCCGACCGCATTGCCGAGCAGATAGTCCAGGGTGCTCTGACCCTTGCCGCCGCCCAGCCGGTCCGGGCCCGGGACGCGCCAGGGCTCGAGCCGGCCCTTCGCCTCGCAGGCGCGCCACAGCCGCTCGTACCAGTCCAGGTCCTCGCCCACGATGGAGATGTCGTACAGCGCCTGGGAGTCGTAGGGGTCGGCGCCGGCCTCGATCAGCAGCTCGACCAGCTCCACCGCCTGGGGATGGCTGGGCTTGGCGCCCTCGCCCAGGCCGATGGCGCCGGTCACCGGCTTGAACGGATTGCCCCAGCCGTCGTCGAAGGCGACGTTCGGGTCGGCACCGGCGTCCAGCAGGCGTTTTGCGATGGCGGGGCCGTTGACCGGGTCGAGCCGCCCGTAGGCGACGCAGGTGAGCGCGGTCCAGTTCAGCGGGCCGCCGGTCTTGTTCGCCGCCTCGGGATCGCGGGCCAGGCGCCGTTCGACCTCCGCGAGGTCGCCGCAGGTCGCCGCGGTGTAGAGGTCCAGACGCGCGACCTCGGGATGACGCTCAAGGACCCGTCGCGCGGCGCGGGGGTCGCCGCCCCAGCCGTGGCGCAGGATGATCTCGACCCGCTCGGCCTGGCTGTGGCGGGCGAGCGCCAGGTCGTCGAGGGCGGCCTTCAGCGCGATCCAGCTCTGCTGACCATAGTCGCGGGCCAGGGCCTGCTGCACGTCGCGCAAGGACGGCTCGGCCGGGGCCTGGGGCCAGGCGGAGCGGAGCCGGGCCAGGGCCGCGGGATCGCCGGCGCGCAGGGCCTTCAGCCAGCGGCGGGCTTCCTTGCGCAGAGTTTCAAGGCGCGTACGGGGGGTGAGCGCGCGGCTCATTGGAAACCTTCCTTCCCAATGCCAGGCGTCCGCTTACGAATGGCCGGAAGAAGGGCTCGTAAGGTTCGGTCTCAGACCTGGATGGGAGCCGGCTCCCTTGCCGCGGACAGGCGGCGCTCCAGCGGCGCGCTGGGGAGGATGGAAGCGGAGAGGGGCGCGCGGGTCAAGAGGAAGCGGCGTTGGCGGGGTCGATCCAGGGACGGCTCCCTAGAACAGGCCGTGCGGGTGCAGCAGGTGCGGCAGGATCGCGAGATAGCGCGGCTGGAACAGCGCGACGCAGGCGATGAAATAGCCGTTGGCGATGACGAAGACCGCCAGGAAGCGCAACAGGTCCGCGCCCGCCCCGCCGCGTGAGGTCCGTATGATCATCGTCAGGCCCGCGCCGAGCATGACGAAATGCAGGGCTACGGCGGCGACTGCGATCAGCTGGTCGGGGTGGATGAGCTGGCCGGTGGAGATCAGATGCGAGAGCGCCCGAAGGCCGTTGGCGAAGAAGTTGGTGACGAACAGGTTGGTGTAGTTCCAGAACCCGGCGATGGCGGCCCCGAGGAAATAGCCCAGCCGGTTTCCCCGCAGCACCAGGGCGATGACCGCCAGATACATCAGGGCCTGAAAGACATGCAGCCAGATGATGGTATGGTCGAAGGCCGCCGACAGGGCGAGGATGGCGATGAAGCCCGTGGCGGCGACCACGATCGCCCCGTCCAGGAATTTACGCATCGCCGAGCTCCCCACCGACGAGTTACGCTCCGGCGAGGGGGCCTGCCGGGCAAGTTAATTCACGGTAAGGCCCTCTGCGCCGGGCCACGGCGTTCCTCGACGGCTACTTCCAAGCGAAATAAGGTAAGGCCATGAAAGCCCTGCGCCCCCTTGTCCTTGTGCTCGCCGCCACGGCCACGCCCCTTCCCGCCGCCGCCGCGGAGCCCGTGCAGTCCGGGGACAGCGCCTGCGTCTGGGCCGCGACCCCGCAGCCGACGCGCGCCGCCCTGATCGCCATGGTCGCCCGCTCGTCGCTGCAGATCAGCGACGCGGTGAGCCTGGAGCAGGCGCAGGGCATCGCCACGGCGTGCCACCTGCCTATGACCGGCGACAGCGCGCGCCTGATCGCCGTCAGCCTGCGCGCCAACGCCCTCATGACCTACGGAGCGGAAGGGCTGAAGGCGCACGGCGCCAGCGACGCCGCCCTCGAAGCCGCCTGGGACCGGGTCAGCCCTGCGACGCGGCTGACCTTCGCCGGGGCGTTCTCGGAAGGATTCCGGCCCTCGGAGGCCCAGCTCGACGAGCTCGGCGCCGCGGGCGGGTCCCTGAAGCTCGACAGCGACGTGGCGAAGGCGATGTTCTTCGACTTCATCCTGGGCCGGGCGGTGCTGGCGCGCCTCGGCCGGAACTGAGGCGCCGGCCTAGCTGCACCTTAAGGGTTCGCGGCGCGTGCATTTGGCGCCGAGGCGGCGGAAGGTGGCGTCCCAGGCGCCCGCGGGGGGCTCGCCGACCGGCCGGATCGGGACCGTCGATGACCGAGCGCATGAAGGACCTGGCGGCGCAGATCGTCGCCCTGCAGGGCGAACTCGACCGCGAGATCGAGGCGCGGCGAAAGGCGCTCGGCTGGGCGCTGAAGGAACAGATCGGGCACTTCGAGGAGGGGGTGGCGGAGGAGCACCTGCGTCTGCGGCGGCAGCTGGGCGAGTTCTTCCGCATGACCTCGCCGGCCGTGGTGGCGAGCGCGCCGGTGATCTACTCGCTGTTCATCCCGTTCGCGATCATCGACCTGTGGGTCAGCGCCTACCAGGCCATCTGCTTTCGGGCCTATCGCATCCCGCAGGTCAGGCGGCGCGACTACATCGCCATGGACCGGGGCAAGCTCTCGTATCTGAATGCCATCGAGGCGCTGAACTGCAGCTACTGCGCCTACGCCAACGGCGTCATCGCCTATGTGCGCGAGGTGGCCAGCCGCACGGAGCAGTACTGGTGCCCGATCAAGCACGCGGTGAAGATCACCGACCCGCACCAGCGCTACTACGAGTTCCTGGAATACGGGGACGCCCAGGGCTACCGGGCGCGGCTGGATTCGTTCCGGGAACGGCTGCGCGCGCCTAGCGTGAGCGAGAAGGCCTGAACCGCAGAGGCCAACTCCACGAACCATGTTCGTCATCCTCGGGGCGAACCCGGGGATGACGGATAGATTTTGAGCGTGGTCGGCAGGAGGCCGCCCGACACCCGCCACAAACATTCATGCGAATGATAGTTAGTGTTGACGCTCCCCCGGCGCGCAGGCAGGCTGCGCGCCGATAACGGCCCGAAACAGAGGCCGAGCGGGAGGGTCCGGTGGAGAACGAGGCCACGAAGGTCGCACATGCGCCGCCCAGCGCCCGCGCCTGGTCCGTGCTGTGGATCCTGGGCTTCGTCTATGTGCTGAACTTCCTGGACCGACAGCTGCTGTCGATCCTGGCCAAGCCGATCCAGGACAGTCTGCACGTAACCGACAGCCAGCTGGGCCGCATCGGCGGGCTGTATTTCGCGATGTTCTACTGCTTCATCGCCATCCCCGTGGGGTGGCTGGCCGACCGCACCAACCGCAGCCGGGTGCTGGCCTTCGCCTGCGCGCTCTGGAGCGCCGCGACCATGGCCTGCGGCCTGTCGACGACCTATCCCCAGCTGGTGGCCGCGCGCATGGCGGTGGGCGTGGGCGAGGCCGGCGGCGTGCCGCCCTCCTACGCCATCATCGCCGACACCTTCCCGCCGGGGCGGCGCGGCACGGCCCTGGGGCTGTTCAACCTCGGACCGCCCATCGGACAGGCCTTGGGCGTGGCTTTCGGGGCGTCGGTGGCGGCCGCCTTCAGCTGGCGCCATGCCTTCGTCGCCGTGGGGGCGGTCGGGATTCTGGCCGCCCTGGTCGTGCTGATCTTCGTGCGCGAGCCGCGCCGCGGCGGGCTGGACCCCGCCACCGCCGCCGATGCGACCGCGAAGAAGGCGAAGCTGTTTCCGACCATCGCCATGTTCTTTTCCAGAAAGCCGCTGGTGCTGATGGCGCTCGGCGGCGCGGCGACCCAGTTCGTCACCTACGGCCTGGGCAATTTCACCACCCTCTTCCTGATGCGCGAGAAGGGCATGGGCCTGCACGACGTGGCGATCTGGTACGCCCTGGTGGTGGCCACGGCCATGACCTCGGGCATCGCGCTCTCGGGACGGATGGTGGACTGGTTCACCAAGCGCTCGAAGACCGCCTACGCCATCCTGCCAGCCATCGGCCTGATCTGCGCCGCGCCGTTCTACGTCGCCTTCCTGCTGGCCCCGACCTGGCAGACGGCCACGGCGCTGCTGCTCGGCCCCACCTTCTTCAACTACTTCTACCTGTCGAGCTCGGTCACCTTCGTGCAGCAGGAGGTGGAGCCCCACCAGCGGGTGTTGTCGGGCGCGCTGCTCCTGCTGGTCATGAACATGGTGGGGCTGGGCTTCGGACCCACCTGGGTCGGGGCGGCCAGCGACTTCTTCAAGGCCCGGGCCTTCGACCACCCGCTGCAGATGGCGCTGTTCACCCTGCTGCCCTTCTACGCCCTGGCCATTTTCCTGTTCCTCTGGCTGGCGGGCGTGCTCCGCGGCCAACGCTCCAAAGCCGGAGAGATCTGATGACGACCTGGTTGCACCACTTCAGCCTCTGCGTGGCCGCGATCGCCTGCCTGGCCGGGGCAGCCCCTGCCGCCCGCGCCGCGGACCCGGCGACGCTCGAGACCCCGGCCGGAGTCCTGAAGGGCCGGGCCCAGGGCGACCTGCTGGTGTTCAAGGGCATCCCCTACGCCGCCCCGCCCGTGGGCGCCGCGCGCTGGACCCCGCCGAAACCCGCGCCGCGCTGGGAGGGCGTGCGCGAGGCCACGGCCTTCGGTCCGCCGTGCTGGCAGCCCAAGTCGCGGGGCGGCACCATCTACTCCAGTCCGCTCCCGCCCATGAGCGAGGACTGCCTGTCGCTCAACGTCTGGGCGCCGAAGGGGGCCAAGAAGCTGCCCGTCTTCGTCTGGATCCATGGCGGGGCCCTGACCAACGGCGCCAGCGCCGAGACGATGTACGACGGGGCGAAGCTGTCCGGGCGCGGCCTGGTGGTGGTGTCGATCAACTATCGCCTGGGCGTGCTGGGCTGGCTGGCCCATCCGCAGCTGAGCGCGGAGTCGAGCCGGGGCGTGTCGGGCAACTACGGCCTGCTGGACCAGATCGAGGCCCTGCGCTGGGTCAAGCGCAACATCTCGGCCTTCGGCGGCGATCCGGACAACGTCACCATCGCAGGCGAGTCCGCGGGGGGCCTCAGTGTCATGTACCTGATGGCGGCGCCGGACGCGCACGGCCTGTTCCACAAGGCGATCGCCGAGAGCGCCTACATGATCACCACGCCGGAGCTAAAGCGGAAGGCCTTCGGCATGCCCGCGGCCGAGGACGTCGGGACCTACCTGACCGCCAAGTTGAAGGCGACCGATATCGCCGGCCTTCGCGCCATGGACGCCGAGGCCCTGACCGACGCGGCGGGACCGGCGGGCTTCTTCCCGTTCGGGGCGGTGGACGGCAAGGTGCTGCCGGGCCAGCTGGTGGACGTTTTCGACAAGGGTGAGCAGGCGCACGTGCCGATGCTGGCCGGGTTCAACAGCGGCGAGATCCGTTCGCTGACCATCCTGCTGCCGCCGGCGCCGGCCAGCCAGGCCGACTATGAGCGGGCGATCCGCACCGGCTACGGCGACCTGGCCGACGCCTTCCTCAAGCTCTACCCGTCGAGCAACATCAAGGAGAGCATGCTGGCGACCACGCGCGACGGCATGTACGGCTGGACCGCCCAGCGGCTGGTCGCCAAGCAGGCGGGACTGGGGCTGCCGTCCTATCTCTACGTCTTCGACCATGGCTATCCGCGCGCGGATGTGGCGGGGCTGCACGGCTTCCATGCCGCGGAGATTCCCTACGTGTTCGGCACCATGGACCGCACCCCGGCGCTGTGGCCCAAGGCGCCGGAGAGCGCGGCGGAGACGGCGCTGACCCAGGCCATGGGCGACTACTGGGCCAGTTTCGCAAGGACCGGCACGCCCACAGCCAAGGGCGCCTCGCCCTGGCCGCGCTACGGATCGCAGGGAGAGTTCCTGATCGTCCAGGACACGCCCAAGGCGGCGCGGCTGGTGCTGAACGCCGCCTATGCGCTGCAGGAGGAGCTGATGTGCCGCCGCCGCAAGGCCGACATCGCCTGGAACTGGAACATCGGGGTGATCGCCCCGCCGATCCCGGAGAAGAGCGCGGCCTGTGAGCAGCCCAAAGGTTGACCGATCAGCTTGGCCAGAGAGCTCGCCATGCCCCCGACCCCGCCCCTGCCCTGCTTCCGGCTCGACGGCAAACGCGCCCTGGTCACCGGCGCCGGCCGCGGCATCGGGGCGGCGGGCGCTGCCCTGTTCGCCCAGGCCGGGGCGCAGGTGACGCTCTGCGCGCGCACGGGCGGTGAGGTCGAGGCCCTGGCGCGCGGCATCCGTGAGGCCGGGTTCCAGGCCGACGCCTTCGCCCTGGACGTCACCGATCTGGCCGCTATGCGCCGGGAGATCGCGGCGCGGGGTCCCTTCGACATCCTGCTCAACAACGCCGGCATGAACCGCATCCGCCCGATCACCGAGATCAGCGAAGAAGACTACGACGCGGTGCTCGGCCTGAACCTGAAGGCCGCCCTGTTCGTGGCCCAGGCGGTGGCCAAGGGTCTGCTTGCGGCGAAGCGGTCCGGTTCGATCATCAACGTCTCCTCCCAGATGGGCCTGGTGGGCGGCGGCGGCCGCTCGCTCTACAGCGCCTCGAAGTTCGCCCTGGAAGGCCTGAGCAAGTGCATGGCCATCGACCTGGCGCCGCACGGGATCCGCGTGAACACCCTCTGCCCGACCTTCATCGAGACCGAGTTGACCCGCCCGATCCTGGAGACGCCAGGGTTCCGGGACTACGTCCTGAGCCGGATCAAGCTGGGGCGGCTGGGACGGATGGAGGAACTGTCCGGCCCGCTGCTGCTGCTGGCCTCGGACGCTTCCAGTCTGATGACCGGCAGTTCGCTCGTGGTCGACGGAGGCTGGACGGCGGGCTGAGCCGCCGGCTCAGCCGCGAGGGCGGAACGGTTTCATCAGCCGGCGAACGAAAGTCGCCAGGGAGTTGGCCCCGGTTCGCAGGGGAAGCACCGCGACGCGCGCCACCGCCGTGTGTTCTGCGGCGCGGCGGCGTTCTTCGAGCAGCCATTCGACCGTCCCCCGCAGCTGGTCCGCCCTCTTGCTGGCGGCGTCGCGGTCCTCGGTCAGATAGGCCTCCAGCCGCTTCAGGTCGCGGAGTTCGCGCGGCGAATAGATCAGCTGGGGGCGGATGTTGACCAGCAGGTCCAGCCCGATGGCGCTGTTGACCCAACGCGCGCCGTTGCGGCCCTTGCCGATGAAATGGCCCCGCTCGTTCATGCCGCCGTAGATCTCGCCCAGGTGCAGCTTGGCGCCCGGCGCGAAGACCTTCGTGCCGGTATAGACGCGGCCCGGCTCGCGCCCATGGCGGGGCTGGTCGCTCATGTTGGCGACCACGGCCCAGAGGGGCGTTGCGGCTTGGGGTGTCTGATCGGTCACGGGCAAGACATAACAGGGAGTGGGGCGCGGGTCGTACGCCCTGCGCGAGGGGCGGCGGTGGTCGCATCCGCCTTCTCAACGGTCCCGTAGCTGCGGCTCAACTTCAGCAGACCCGGGCGCATCGACGTGACCAGCCTTGCCGAACCCGCGCACGCCATGACGCCGGACGAAATCGACGCGATCGAGAACCGGCTCTACGCCTTCAACCGCGAGGCCGTGGGCCGCGACGACGCCCAGAGCCTGGGCTTCGTGATCCGCGACGAGGCGGGCGCGGTCATCGCCGCCGCCGCGGGATTTTCCTGGGCCGGCTCCTCGGAGCTGAAGCAGCTGTGGGTGGACAGGGCGCACCGCGGTCATGGCCACGGGCGGACCCTGCTCGACGCCTTCGTCGCGGAAGCCGCGCGCCGCGGCGTGAAGCGCATCTGGGTGCAGAGCCACGGCTTCCAGGCGCCGGACTTCTATGAGCGGGCCGGTTTCGTCCGCATGGCCGAGTTCGCCGACTGGCCGGAGGGCCATACAAACGTCATCCTTTGTCGGAGCATTGCGCGCTAGAGTGGCATCGCAGCGGCGGGGGCAGGCGGGTGATCCGAATTTCAGTGCGTCGCGTCGCCCAGATGCCGGCCTTGGCGAGCCTGGCGCTTTGCATCGCCTGCGTTCCCGGCGCGGCCTCGGCGGCTGACTTTTTCTCCCCATCCCTGCTGCAGCCCACCTTCACCTGTCCCGACTGGGTGAAACCGGCGCCGGTCGTGAGCCAATTTGAGGCCGGCTGGTATTCGCGGTTCTGGACGGTCGCGAAGGAGCCGTCGCTATTCGAGTTGTCCCGCGCGCCCGGCGCGGCGAGCCGGTCGGTTTACCGCTTCACCTGGCTGCGCACCTTCCATCAGCCGATCTTCGTTCGGGTCGAACGGGCTCACGGGGAGCCCATGCGCCTCGTCGCCACGCGGCTTTCGGGCCAGGGCGGTTACGATCCGGGCAGGGTCGAAGCCCGTGTCGAGCGAGTGCTCACGGCGGACGAAGAGGTTCGCTTCGACCGCGCACTGGCGGCTGCAAAGAATCTGAGCCTGCCCGCGCGGGACTGCACCATCGGGATGGACGGCGCGGAATGGATTCTGGAGGCGAGTGACGCCGGCGCCTATCGCTACGTCAAGCGTTGGAGCCCGGACGATGGCCCGGTGCGGGATCTGGGCCTGGTTCTGCTGCGCTTCACCGGCTGGCAGCTTGAGCCGGTGTATTAGGGACCCGGCGGATTGGGCTCGCCGCAGGCCGGCTGACAGGCCTGTCAGGCTTCATGGAGACCATCGATCGTGCGCATGTTCTGCCTCTCCTCCCTCGTAGGGCTTGCGATCTCCAGTCCCGCTACTGCTGCCGCTCCTGACCCGGCGCTGGTCGCACGCATCGAGCGGAGCGTGACCCTTCCCGCCGGCGCGGGGGCGTTGGACAGTTACGACCGCTATTATGCGCCGGGCGTCTTCTTCGGCCGCAAGGCGATCGTCGGCGTCTATCTGGCGACCTACGTCGGAGATCACCGGGTGCGGTTTCAACGGGGCGAGCATGGCGCCCAGCCCCGACCGAGCGAGCGCAAGGGACGGGTCCGGCTGGTCGCCGAGGCTGCGCAGTTGCCCGAGGGGATCATGGATGGCGGCTGCGCCGAGATCCATATCGCCTGGGATCTGGCGGCCTCCCGGATCCTGACCGTTCAGTGCAACGGCCTGGCCTGAGGCCGGATCGGTCATCGCCGCATGTTCACCCTCGCCCTCACCCTCGCGCTGCTCGCCGATCCGGACCCCGCCGACGGCCGCTTCGTGGTGCTGCCGTCGCGGTCCAACACCCTGTTCGTGCTGCTGATGGACAGCATCCGCGACCGCGGTCGCGATCGGCGCGCCACCCTGGTCAGCATCTACCCCGTGGGCCAGGAGGACTGGGAGGTCGTGCGCACCGACAGCGAACTCGAATTCGACTGCGCCAGAAGCCGGTTCCGGGGCGTGGGCGAGGTCCGCTACGACGCCAAGGACCGGGCCAAGCGATCGGTGCTGGATGGAAGGGCCACGGCCTGGCAGCCCCTGCCGGAGTTCTTCCCGCCCCTGGTCGCCGCCACAGCCGTGGTCTGCGAGAAGGCCGACGTGTCGGACGTCACCCGGCCGAATTTCCGGGCGGCGATCCCGGAGTTGCGGGCCCGGGTGAAGGACTAGCCCCCTATGGGGTGGACCATCTGTGCCCGACCGGGCCGGCCTTGTACGCCTCCGGCACGAAGCTGACCGAGAGGGATTCCCGGCTGAACATGTCCCCGGCCGGAATCTTCGGGAAGAGATCGGTGCTCAGGGTCTGCAGCGTAGGGCGCGCGCCCGGGGTGTTGTACAGGATGTCCGCCCTCACGATGACGCCGTCGCCGTTCACATCGTAGATGCGGATGAACGCCTCGTTGGTCAGTCGAATGCGGTCCACCTTTCCGAACGGCGACGGGAACTCGCCATCCCAGGTCGCCAAGGCGACCTCCGGGTTTGAATCGATGCCGCAAGCGGCGGCGGCCACCTCCCGTCCCGAATAGACCTCGCCGGTCGGAATTCGCAGGGCTGTTCCCGTCATCGCCTCGCAGTCAGCGACAAGGCGATCGCGCGGGGTCTCGACCCGATGATAGCGGCCGGCGTTGAACTCGGCCGACCACTCCTCAACGACCGGCTCGCCGGTCTTGGCCATGCGGATCCAAGTGTAGAGGGCGTAGGTGGCCCGGGTCGTCTTGCTGCGGACGACCACCTCGCCGACCCTGGTTGAGGCCCCTGGCCGTCCAGACGTCGACTCATACGCGGCCGTGCTGACCAGCAGGGATGCGGCCAACAACTTCAGGATCGCGAACATGGATTCCCCCGGGCGGGCCTATCCCGCGTCCTTCAACGCCAGGAACCCCGCCGCCATGAACTTCGCAATCCGCTTCTTCACCGCGGCGAAGTCGTCGGAGTGACACAGGCCCCCCGACAGCCGGTCGATGCGCCCGGTGCGGGCCAGGGTGTTCATCAGGGCGCCGGTGACGAAGTGGTAGCCCCAGAAGATGTCCTCGTCGGAATAGTCGGGAAGCGCCTTCTTCAGGATGCCGACCAGCTTGAGCACGACGGGATCGAAGTGGATGTCCATCAGCTCCCCGCCCTCCAGCGTATTGCTGACCCGGGCGCAGAAGGCGGAGTAGTTCATCCAGGCCTCGCCGCCGTTGATGTAGAGGTCGAGGTCGGTGTCGAGGAAGGCGTGCAGGGCGCCCTCGACGGTGGGGTGGTCGCCGGCCTCCGCCTCGTAGCGCTCCAGCGCCTCCATGCGCCGGCCGCTGGTCACCCCGGCGCGCCGCGCGAAGACCGCGTCGAACAGGGCGCGCTTGTCGTCGAAATAGTAGTGGACCAGGGTGGTGTGGACGCCGACGCGCTGGGCCACGTCGCGCAGGGTCACGCCGTTCAGGCCGCGCAGGGAGAAGAGGTATTCCGCCGCGTCCAGGATCTGCTCGAGGGATTCCGCGCGCTGTTCGGCCTTGGTGCGTCCGCCGCGTCTGGCCGGTGATCCTGCCGACATCAAGCCAACCCTTTCGCCACGAGGGAAATCGGGTGAACCGACGCCGTCAGAGATTCACTCCCTCGGTAGCTAGTTTCCCGTTCAAATAGTCGGCGCGGAGACGATTCCTGTCAATCTTCCCGGTGGCCGCGAGCGGCATTGAGCCGACCTGCACCACCTCGTCCGGCAGCCACCAGTCGGCGACCTTGCCCCTGAGCGCGCGCAGCAGGGCCTGGGGGTCGATGGCCTGGCCGCGGCGAGGCTCCACGATCAGGACAGGCCGTTCGCCCCATTTCAGGTCGGCGCGGCCGATGACCACCACCTGACCTACGGTCGGATGGCAGCCGACGATTTCCTCGATCTCGGCCGGATTGATCCACTCGCCGCCCGACTTGATCAGGTCCTTGGAGCGGCCGCAGAGGGTCAGGGCGCCCGTCTCGTCGAGGCTGGCCAGGTCACCGGTGTCGAAGAAGCCCTCGGCGTCGATGGAGTCCTCGCCGGCCAGGTAGTAGCGCTCGACCACGCTGTGGCCGCGGACCTTGAGGTGGCCGACCACGCCGCGCTGTTCGGGCAGGGTCGCGCCCTCCGCGTCGGTGAGCTTCAGGTCCAGGCCCATGGGCGGACGCCCCGATGGGCGGGTCTCGCCCAGCGGGGTTTCGGCGCCCGGGCCGGGAGGCGCGATGGTCCCGACCGGCGAGAGCTCGGTCATGCCCCAGCTGGTCTGCACCTGGGCGCCCAGGCGCTCCTCCATACGCCGGATCAGGGCCTCCGGGCAGCTGGAGCCGCCGATGATGATCCGCTCGAGGTCCGGCAGTTCGCCCCCCTCGCTGTCCAGATGGTCGATGAGGCCGACCCAGACGGTGGGGACGCCCACGGCGAGGGTGACGCCCTCATCGCGCATCAGCCGCGCGAGGCTTGCCCCGTCGGTGTGACGGCCGGGCAGGACCAGCCTGGCGCCCACCGCCGGCGCGGCGAAGGGCAGGCCCCAGCCGTTGGCGTGGAACATGGGCACCGCCGCCAGCAGCACGTCCGATCCCTTGAGCGCAAAGGCGTCGGCCTGCAGGGCGCGCAGGGTGTGCAGATAGTTGGAGCGGTGGGTGTAGACCACGCCCTTGGGCGCCCCGGTGGTGCCGGAGGTGTAGCAGAGGCCGGCCGGGACGTTCTCGTCGAAGCCGCCCCAGGGAACGGGGGCGCCGTGGCGGGCCAGCAGGGCCTCATAGTCCCAGACCACGACCCCGGGCGCCGCGAAGGGCTGGGGCGGCTCGGTCAAAGCGTCCAGGACGATGAGGTGCTCGATCCCCGGGCACAGCGGCAGGATCTCGCGCAGCTGTCCGGTCAAGCTGGAGGCGACGGCCAGGATCCGGTCCTCGGCCTCGTTGATCATGGCCGCGAGGTGAGCGGGGGTCAGGCGGGGGTTCAGCGTATGGCAGACCAGGCCCGCGCCCATGGCGGCGTAGTAGAGTTCGAAATGATGCAGGGTGTTCCAGGCCAGGGTCCCGATGCGCTCGCCCGGCGCGAAGCCGAGGGTCAGAAGCGCCCCGGAAAGACGGTTGCTGCGCTCGCGCAGTTCGCCGTAGCCTATGCGGTTCGCGACGCGGCCGCGATCGCCGGTGACGACCTCGCGCTCCCCCGACCACTTCGCGGCGTGGTCGAGGAACTTGTCTACCGTCAGGGCGTAGGATTGCATCGGGCCGTGGGAGGGAAACGAAAACGAGAAGGGCGGCCGCCGCGCACTCTGGAAGCTCGCGGCGGCCACAGGTCACTCAGGGAAGTCAGAACGCCTTCATCAGGCTGATGCCGAAGGTGCGCGGGGCGCCGGCGATGCGGATCGGCGGCAGCGCCGCCGAGACATAGTGCTCGTCGGTGATGTTGTAGCCGTAGAGCGTCGTGATCAGGTCGCCGTGCTTCCAGGCCAGCGACGCCCCCCAGATGTTGCGCGGGTCGATGTAGTCGCCGGCCGCCGGGTTGGCGAACAGCGAGGCCCACTGGTGGCCGACGTGGCTGAAGGTGACGCGCGGCGTGACCAGGTCGCCGTTCGCCGGGTGGAAGTCGTACTGGGCGCCGAGGTTGTAGGTGACGTCGGGCGCGTAGGTCTGGGAATGGCCCTTCAGATTGATGCAGGGGCCGGCGGCCGGACCGCTGGTCGGGTTGCAGGTTCCGCCGGTGGCCTTGCGGGGATCTTCGGTGAAGAAGGTCGGCAGCTCGCTGTGGGACAGGCCGACGCCGCCCTCGAAGGAGAAGTCGCCGAACACGCCCTGGGCGGTGGCCTCCACCCCGTACAGGTTGGTGCGCCCGGGGACGTTCATTTCCGTCGCCTGGGTCGGCACGTTCGGGATCGGGACGATGACCTGGAAGCGCTGGAACTGGTTGTAGTAGGCGCCCAGCTGGGTGTGCAGGTGGTTGTTCATCAGGCTGGATTTCCAGCCGATCTCGTAGTCGGTGACGTACTCCTGCTTGAAGGGCGGCGGGATGGAGCCGCCGCCGAAGATCAGGGGCACGTTCAGCCCGCCCGGCTTCGCCCCGGTGGCGACGAACGCATAGAGGAAATTGTGCTCGTCATAGTTCCAGTTGAGGTTGATCTTGCCGGTCAGGTTTGAGCCGGTTGAGGTCTCGTTGTCGGGGAAGGTGAAGCCGAAGGCCACGAACTCCGGCACCGTCCAGATCACCACGTTCTTGGTGTACCAGTAGGAATAGCGGGCGCCGACCGACAGCTCGAGCCCGTGGTCCAGCTTCCAGGTCGACTGGCCGAACACCGCCCAGGTGTGGGTGAAGTTGGTGCCCTGCAGCGCCTCGTCGATCCCGCCGGGCGGGAAGCCGATGTCGAAGTGGCCGTGCGGGAAGTTGTAGACGTTGCTCTGGTAGAGCCCCCCCAGCACCCAGCGCATCGGCCCGGTGTTGGGCGAGATGATGTTGAACTCTTCCGACAGCAGGGTCTCGTCCACCGCCTCGTCGATGGAGACGTTGTTGCTGGCCGTGGTCGCCGCGCCGTCGATGTCGCCGGTCCACGCGGTGCGCCCGGTCTGGGCGCTGGTGATCGAGCGGAAGGTGACGCCGGAGGCGTTCACATAGTCGATCTTCAGGTTGGAGCGGACGAAGGTGTCGGCCGCATAGGTCGGGAAGTTGTTGGAGAACTTGAAGAGGGTGGACTTGTTCGGCGCCGTCAGGGCGTCGCCGAAATAGCCGCCGTTCTGAAGCGCGTTCAGGTCGGTCTTCCACAGCACGGTCAGGGCGTCGTTGGGCTTGTACAGCAGCGACAGGCGCATGCTGCCCCACTTCAGGTTCGGATCGCCCGTCCACGGTCCCGAGATGTCGTAGAAGCTCTTGCGGTATTCGGTGTTGACCGCGATGCGGGCGGCCATGGTGTCGTTGATCGGCAGGTTCACCGCGCCCTGGCCGCCGACGTTGCTGTAGTTGCCGACGTGGGCGGTCCAGTAGCCGGAGTGGCCGCCGCCGATCACCGGGTTGTTGGTGTTGACGATCAGGGCGCCGCCGGTGGCGTTCTGGCCGCTGAAGGTGCCCTGGGGCCCGCGCAGCACCTCGACGGTGGCGACGTCATAGTAGGGCTCTTCCTGGAAGTAGCCGGGGAAGGTGGCGGCGCCGTCGCGGTAGGTGACCACGCCCGTGCCGGTCTGGGTGTTGTGCTCGCCCTTGCCGATGCCGCGGATGTCCACGTCATTGCCCTGGCCGAAGTTGTCCACCGCCAGCGACGGGCTGACGAACTGCAGCTGGTCGACGGTGAAGACCCCGTTCTTGACCAGCTGGTCGCCGGTCAGGACGGTGGCGGCGATGGCGGTCTTTTGCAGCGCCGTGGTGCGGCGCTCGCCCGTGACCACCACCTCGGGCACCTCGGTCGTCTTCTGGTCTTTGGACGGCGCGGACTGGGCCTGGGCGGCGCCCGCGTAACCAAGCGCCAGCGCGGACGCGCTCAGCAATAAAGCAGCGATCTTCATGGTCCTCCCCCATGCCTATGGACGGCCACGCTCTTCGGCGTGTGGAGGGATGCTGTGCCCGAAGGCGGCGCCTGTCAACACTCATTATGTCGAGAGCGAATATCTTTGGCGACGTGAAGCGGGGCCGCGAGCGCGCGCTGAAGCACGCCGAAACTGGCGTCCGCGCGACGGGAGCGTCGGGGTTTGAGCGGAGCCTGAAGGGCCTTATTCGGGCGGACCGTCCCGTTTGACTGGCGGCTTGGGCTCGTCCGGCTTCTTCTCCGTAGCCGGTTTCGCCTCGGGCCTGGCAGCCGCCTTGGGCGGGGTGGCCTTGGCCGGCGCAGCGGGTCTGGCTGCGGGCTTCGTGGCGGGCGTTCTGGCCTTGGTTGGCGGGAGCGGTTCGATAGTGGGATGGCCGAGGTCCCGGATCGGACGGCTGTTCTGCGGGGGCGTCTGGACTGCCTGCTTGGGCGCGGCCGGTTGCTCGACCCTGGGCGGGACCGCGGTGATCGGCGGCGCGGGGCGGAGCTTCGGTTCCGGCCGGGGCTTGAGCGCCAGCCAGACCACAACGGCGCTGGCGGCGAGGATCAGCAGCATCAGGACAAGCAGCAGGATGCGTCCGGCCGTCATGCGCGAGGGCGGCCGGCGGACGGGCGTC
>CAYSNW010000067.1:0-21588 GCA_964432415.1 uncultured Caulobacteraceae bacterium | reverse complement strand
GGGCGCGCAGGGCGTCGGCGAGCAGGGTTCGCGGCGGGGCGGCGGGCTGCGCCCGACCGGGGTCGCCGCAAAGCAGACCGGCCGCGGCGACGGTCGCCAGGACGAGGGCGCGCAGGATTGAGGTTCGTATCGCCATGGCCGGCCTCTCGCGTGGGGCCTGCAGACTTCGGCCCGGGCCGGCGCCGGGGTCGAGCCCAATGCGGTGAATGGCCGGTACGGAGGGTCCGGGAACAGGCCGCCGCCCCGACGGGTTCCTCCAGCCGTACTCGAGTTGGGTATGTGTCGCGGCCGCCCTCGGGGCCTCGCGCGCGGCGATCCTGAGGAGGGATGAGATGAAGGTATTGACCAGGGTTCTTCCGGTGACGGCGCTGGCGGCCACCCTCGGCCTCGGCGCCCTGGCGCTCAGCGCCGCGCCGGCGTCGGCGGCGGAATGGGTGTGCAACGCCCGGGGCGACTGCTGGCGGGCGCACCGGCACTACGAGTACCAGCCGACCTACGGCGTGACGGTCTACGATGACGCCTGGTACCGGGCCCATCGGCACGACCGCAACTATCACTGGCGGCGCGCCCACCCGGGACGCGGCTACTGGCGCGACGGGATCTGGGTCCGCTTCTGACAGCCAAGGATGGGCGGTCCTGGCGGCCGCCCAATTTGTCGCAGGCCAGGGCCGCGTTCGAGGATGCCAGAGGCCCGGTCCTGGCCGCCCGATTAACCGCGATGCGGACCCGGCCCGTGTTGTGCGACAATCGTTCCAGGTAATTGATCAGTAGAATACAGGCGATCGTAGTTAAACTGCGTGCCTAACGGCTCTTTACGACATTCATTGAGTCATTCTGAAGCATTGCAGGCGATGATCCTCGATACGACGGGACAGAACCGTTCCGTGGGGGTTCGCCATGAGCATGCGCAGAACGATGCATCGCACCGCAAGAGCCCTGGCGCTGGTCGGCGCCTCGCTCGTGGCGATGTCCGCGCACGCCCAGTCGCAGCCGGCCCCCTCAACGGCATCCGGGCCGGTGACTCCTCGCTACGGCGACATCAACCCGTTCTACGGCGACATCCAGCCGTTCTACGGCAACCTGCAGCCCTTCTACGGCGACATCAGCCCCTTCTGGGGGGACATCAATCCGTTCTGGGGCGACATCAACCCGTTCTACGGCGACATCAATCCCTTCTACGGCGACATCAATCCGTTCTGGGGCGACATCAATCCGTTCGCCGAGGCCGGCGCCGCGGGCGTCGACTACGGCAAGGTCGGGGACTTCTGGCGCGGGATCGGCACGTCCTGGAAGAGCCTGAACGCCGACTGGGGCGCGCTCAATCCGACGAGCGGCGACTATTCCGGCGTGGCCGGCCGCCTGTCGGGCCTGGTCGACAGCTCCGAGGCCTTCTGGGGAACGGCGGTCAGCAAGAAGACCGGCCTGAACTTCCGCGACGGCTTCGCCAACGCCATGCTGGCCAAGTACCACATCGACCTGGCCAATCCCTCGTCCCTGGCCGCCCTGTCGCCCACCGACCGCGCCCGCTTCCTGCTGGACTGGTACGACGGGCTGATGAACTTCTCCGGCACCGACCGGGTCGACTGGTGGATGGGCGCGGTGCACTGGAACCCGGCCCTGACCCAGATCCAGGGCGCCGGCAGCAAGACCGTCATCGGCCTGCTGGACTTCACCGTCACCGGCGACACGGTGCTGCGCCAGAACATCATCTGGTACGACGGGGTGTCCAACTTCACCAACGGCCACGGCGCGGCGGTGGCCAGCCTGATGGTCGCGGCCCACGACGGCCAGGGCGTGATGGGCATCGCACCCGGAGCCCGGGTGGTGGCCTACAATCCCTTCGACGCCACCGGCACGGCCAGCTGGGACGACATCACCGCAGGCGTCGCGGCCTTGACCAGCAACCACGCCAGCGTGGTGAACATGTCGCTGGGCGTGCGCGGCTGGACCTTCAATCCGGGCTGGAACGACGTGTTCGCCAGCACCACGCTGAAGCGTATCACCACCAACACGGTCTTCGTCATCGCCGCCGGCAACGAAGGGGTGACCCAGACCCAGAACGTGCCCTGGAACGTCACCAACAACGCCGAGTTCATCCTGGTCGGCTCGACCGACGCGGCGGGCCGGATCTCCAACTTCTCCAACCGCCCGGGCGAGGCCTGCCTGCTGACGGCAAGCTTCTGCCTGGAGAAGAACAAGCTGAAGTACCGCTTCGTGGTGGCGCCGGGCGAACTGATCCTGGTCTCCGACGATCACGGCGGGACGACCCGCATGAGCGGCACCTCCTTCGCCGCCCCGATGGTCTCGGGCGCGATCGCCCTGCTGCAGACCCGCTGGCCCTGGCTGGCCGGCCAGCCCCAGGCCTCGGCCGACATCATCCTGCGTTCCGCCAGGGACCTGGGCGCGCCCGGCCCCGACCCGGTCTACGGCATGGGCATGCTGGACATCACCGCGTCGCAGTCGCCGCTGGATTTCAGCAACCTGCACTGGTTCTCGGTCACCCAGAATGCGAACGGCGGCTGGAGCACGCGGGCCATGTCGACCCGCGACGTGGTCCGGACCGTCAACAGCGGCAGCCAGGACGTCTGGAACGCCCAGAACCTGTCCTTCTCGGTGTTCGAGCAGATCGACAACACCCAGCGCGACTTCCAGATTCCGCTGTCCTCGCGCCTGGTCGGCCAGAACGCGGTCACCGCCAACGGCTCTGCGCAGCAGTTCCAGGCCTATGTCACCGGGCGCCTGCGCGACTGGGCGGCGAAGTCCGCGACGTCGGGTGGGTCCGGCGGCGGGCTGGGCGGTGGCCTGCTCGGCTTCGACCATTCCAGCGTCCCGGCCGGCGAGATGTTCGGCATGGAGGCGCGCATGATGGTCGCGCCGGTCGAGGCTCGCTTCGGTTTCAAGCCGAGCAATATCCCCTACCAGTCCGAGATGCAGCTGAGCGGCGAACGCGCCAGCTTCCGCTTCGGCTACGGTCCGGGCGCGGCGGCGATCGACGGCCGCTCGGGCTTCGGCCTGACCACCGACTACGACCTGCGCGACGGCGGGGCCAACCCGCTGCTGGGCCTGGCCTCGGGCGGGACCTTCTTCGACGCGCGGGTCGCGATCAGCCCCCGGCTCGAGCTGTCCGCCGGCGTCACCCACCGCAAGGAGGCGCGGGACCTGCGTGCGCTGGGCGTCGTCGACACCGGCGAGACCAACGGGGCCTCGACCTATGAGGCCGGCGCCGGCCAACTGGGCCTGGCCTGGCGGCCGGTCCAGGGCCTGACCCTGCGCGGCGCCCTGACGCGCCTGAAGGAATCCTCGGGCCTGCTGGGCGTGCAGTCGGTTGATCCGGCCGATCTGGGCCGCGGTTCGATCACCGACGGCAGCAGCCTGGGCTTCGATCTGGACCTGCCGGCCCGCGCCCAGCTGTCGGCGACCGCCCAGTGGTCCCACACCCGCGCCGCCGGGTCGGGCCAGGCTCTCAGCATCCAACCCGGCGGACTGGACAGCTCCTCGGCCGAGATCGCGCTGAGCAAGGACGGCCTGTTCGCCGGGAACGATCATGCGCGCCTGACCCTGTCGCAGCCCATGTACGTCGAGCACGGCGGCCTGAGCTTCGCCTCGGTCCAGGTCGTCGACCGCGACACCGGCGAGACCGGGGTGGTGGTGCAGAACCTGGATCCCTCCAACGGGCGCCGCCCGCTGGCCGCGGAGCTGCTCTACGGCCGTCCGCTGATGCGCGACACCGCGGAGCTGGGCGTGTTCGGCCGGGTGGAGAGCAACACCCAGACCAACTCCGGCGCCACGACCTACATCGCCGGGGCGGCCTTCCGCCTGAAGTTCTGATCCCAAGTCCAGTGCGGTTGCAGCCCGGTCGATCGACCGGGCTGTGGCTGTATCGGCGTGATCCCGCAAATCCTGTGTCGAGTGTTCGACAGGTTTAGCGGCGACTTAAACTTTTTGCGTCATCCTGCGGGCTGCTTTGCTGCAAGAGCAACGGGGTCCCGCATGTCCGTTCGAAAGCTGACCGCCGCCGTCGCGTTCTGCGTCCTGATCGCCGCCTCCGCCTCGGCCCAGACCCCGGCGCCGTCAGGCTTCCCGGCCTTCAAGGGCTTCGACGAGCGGATCGGCGCGGCCAAGTCGGCCATGATGGGCGATCCCAAGGCCGCCCTGACCCAGGCGGACGCGGCCCTGGCCATCGCCGACGTCCAGCCTGCCGGAAACTCCCGCGCGCTGGCCCGCGCCACGGCCGAATGGCTGCAGGGCGAGGCGCTGAACCGCATCAACCAGCCGCGCCGCGCCGCGCCGATCCTGGACGCGGCCCTGGCCGACGTCGCCCGCATCCAGCCCAACAGCAAGCTCCACGGCGACCTGATCATGGCGCGCGGCGCCAGCGCGGCGGCGGTCGGCGACATCCTGCCGGCCCTGGAGGACTTCCAGAAGGCCTACGCCATCTTCCAGCGCGCGGGCCAGCCGCGGGGCCAGGCCAAGGCGCTGCAGAACATCGGCACCATCTATCAGGACGCCGGCGACTATGGCCGCGTGCTGTCCTATTACGCCCAGTCCGCCGAGGTGTACCGGGGCGATCCGGCCCTGACCGTCTCGGCCCGCAACAACACCGGCAACGCCTACAAGCAGCAGCATCGCTACCTTGAGGCCGAGGCCGAGTTCCGCCTCGCGCTCGACGCCGCGCGCCAGATGAAGAGCCGTTCGCTGGAGGCGCGCATCCTGACCAACCTGGCCTCCGTCGAGGTCCTGGACGGCAAGCTGGCCGAGGCGGACGCCGACATCGCGCGGGGGCTCAAGATCACCGAGGGAGACGCCTCGGCCCGCGAGTGGCGGCCGTTCCTGTGGGGTGTGGCGGCGCAGGCGGCGCTCAAGCGGGGCCGACCGGCGGATGCGGCCGCCCTGGTCCAGCGCACCTTCGCCGGCCAGGACCTGACCACCACCACCCTGCCGTACCGGGACTTCCACCAGGTCGCCTGGCAGGCCTTCGCGCGCGTGGGCAAGCCGGCCCTGGCGCTGGCCCATCTGGAGGCGTTCAAACGCCTGGACGACGCCGCGCACAACCTGGCGGCCTCGACCAACGGCGCGCTGATGACCGCGCGTTTCGATTTCGCCAACCAGAGCCTGAAGATCACCCAGCTCAAGGCCGATCAGCTGGAGCGCGACCGCCGCTTCGCCGTCAGCATGATCGCGGTGCTGGCGCTCGCCGGCCTGCTGGTCTCCTCGGTCCTGGTCTTCGGCTTCCTGTCGGTGCGCCGCAGCCGCAACCTGATCCGCGCCGCCAATGCGGAGCTGAGCCGGGCCAACCTGGCCCTGGCCGGGGCGCTGAAGGCGCGCAACGACTTCCTGGCCACCACCAGCCACGAGATCCGCACGCCGCTGAACGGCATCCTGGGGATGAGCGAGGTCATCCTGGCCGACGCCGGCCTGGAGGCGGGCCTGCGCGACAAGGTCGCCCTGATCCAGGACTCCGGCGTCACCATGCGCATGCTGGTCGACGACATCCTCGACCTGGCCAAGCTGGAGACCGGCCGCGCGGCGCTCGAACCGGCGGCCATGGACCTGTCGACGGTGCTGGACGCGACCCAGCGCTTCTGGACCGACCAGGCCCGGGCCCACGGCCTGGTCCTCGAACTCGACGCGGAAGCCAGCCCCGCCGGGATCGTCCAGGACGAGCGGCGCCTGCGCCAGATCCTGTTCAACCTCATGGCCAACGCCATCAAGTTCACGCCCGCGGGCAAGGTGAAGCTCTCGGCCGGAACCCGGGCGAGCGAGGCCGGCGAGCGGCTGGTGATCCGGGTGACGGATACCGGCATCGGCATCCCGGCCGACATGCATGAGGCGGTGTTCGAGCCGTTCCGGCAGGTCGAGGCCGGCGCCACGCGCCAGTTCGGCGGGGCGGGCCTGGGCCTGGCCATCTGCCGCGACCTGGCCCGCGCCATGGGCGGCGACCTGACCATCGAAAGCGCGCTCGGCCAAGGCTCGACCTTCACCCTGGACCTGCCCCTGGTCCGCGTCGAGGCCGGCACGGCGCCGGCCACGGCGCCCCGGGGACCGGTTCGGGACCTGAGCGAGGCCGCCGTGCTGGTGGTCGAGCCCAATGCGCTGACCCAGAGCGTGCTGCGCGCGGGCCTGGCGCCGTCGGTCGGCGAACTGGTCGTGGTCGGGACCGCGGCGCTCGCCCTGGAGACCCTGGCCACGCGGCGCTTCGAGATCGTGGTGGTGGATGAACAGGCGGCGGGCGCCGACGCCCCGGCCCGCGCCGCCACCGTGAGCGACATCGCCCGGGCGGCGCCGGGCGCGGCCCTGGCGGTCCTCTGCGCCGCGGACGAGGACCATGGTTCGGGGTCCCGGACCCTGGTCAAACCCCTGAGCCTGGCTGATCTCAGCAGTAGATTGCAGGCCTTCTGCGAAGAATCATCAAATGCAATCACCGGTTCAGATCGAGTAAAGCCTGCCAAATCAGCGGCCTGACGTAAGGCTCTGTTAGGTCCCGCAGGATAGGTTGCTCCGAGCGCTGGGTCCGGGATGGCCGGGACCCACCAGAGGATGAGCCGTGCGAATCCTGTACGTCGACGACAACGAGATGAACCGCTGCGTGGTTCGCGCCATGTTGTCGACCGCTCAGGTCGAGATGGACGAGGCCTGCGACGGCGCCGCGGGCCTGGAGATGGTCGAGCGCGGCGACTACGACCTGGTGTTGATGGACCTGCGCATGCCGGTGATGGACGGCCTGACCGCCATCGGCCACCTGCGCCGGCGCGACGACGACAAGGCCAATGTGCCCGTGGTGGTGCTGACCGCCGACACCGGCCCCGACATCCGCGACACCTGCCTCGCCCAGGGCGCCGACGAGATTCTGCTCAAGCCGGTGATGATGCAGGCCCTGTTCGACGCGCTGGGCCGCGTCGTGGTGCGCACCTCGCCCCAGTCGGCCCGCCTGGCCTGACTTCCCTGGCCTCAGCCGCGCCTATTCCATGATGAAGAAGTAGCTCTTCACCCCCGAGGGCACGAAGAAGCTCTCGGTGTCGACGCAGGCGCCGCCCTTGACGGTCAGGGGCTTGGTCGGGGCCTCGCGCGGGTCGCGCGAGATCAGGTATTTGATCGAGACCGGGCCAGGCGTGCGGTTACAGACGTGGGCCTCGACCTCCATGATCTTGGACGGCACGGCGGTGTCCTGGGTGTCGCCGCCGTTGGCCGCGTGGAACAGCAGCCGGATCGACAGGCGCCCGTCGCCGGTGTTGAAGGTCTCCGAGCGGTCGTCCGGCCCCCACACCGCCGCCTGCTGGAACAGGATCATGTGTTTGGCGGCCAGGGCCGGGGCGCTGAGCGCCAGCGCCATTCCAAGGCCCAGCGCGATGCTCCTGATCATGAGATCCTCCGTCTTTGCACGGAAGAAATCGGGATTTATCCGCCGCCGCAATGACATTCATCACACAGCGGACGCGCGGGCGCGCCGGTCGGGCCCGACGCGGCCCTGACCGTCTCCGTCACGGCCCGGCTTGATCCCATCCGGCCGTTCGCCCAGCCCTTCGGCTGCAGCATCGCGGGAGGCTCGTCTTGCGTCCGCATCCATCGCCGTGGGCCGTGGTGTCCGGCCTGATCCTGATCGCCGCCCTGGTCCTGGCCGCGCCCGTGGCCCGCGCCGCGCCCGCGGGCCCCGCCGAGCGCTACGTCGCTGTCTGTCCCGGAGCGGGGTCTTCCCTGGACTGCGTGCACGTCCTGCAGATCGGCCGCGCCCCGGCGCGCCGGGTGCTGGTGCTGGAGGGCGGCGACGGGGAGGGCGCCGCCATGCTGCGTCCGGCGGCGCGCCATCTCAGCCGCACCGTTCCCGACACCCAGGTCTGGGCGGTGGAGCGGCGTGAGCAGAACCTTCACGACGATACCGCTCCCGCGCGCGGCTGGGGACTGGCCGTGACCCTCGCGGACCTGCGCCGGGTCGTGGCGCTGGCCTCCGACCACGGCCGGCGGAAGGTGATCCTGGGCGGCCATTCCTGGGGGGCGACCATCGCGCTCGCCTACGCCGCCTGGGACTTCGACGGGCGGGCGGGTTACCGCGACCTCGCCGGCCTGGTGCTGATCGACGGCGGCGCGCACGACAGCTTCGCGGGCGAGGGCTACCGCTACCGCCTGGGTCCGGACGATGTGAACCGCAGGCTGGAGCGGATCGCCGCGGGCGAGCCCTGCGCGGCGGACTGGGGTTTGCTCTGGGGTCTGCACGCAGGCCCGCGGACGGCCCCGGCCGCCTATCGCGAGGCCGCCCGGCGCGCCCTGGAGGATCCTGGCGGAAGCGCGCCCCTGCAGCAGGACTGGCCCGCGCCGATGCGTCCGGGCGAACGCCTGACCAACGCCGCCCTGCTGGGCTGGCTGACCGACGCCCATGCCCCGAAGGACGACCTGCGGGTGCGCTCGGGCCGTCTCGGGGACAGCGGCGGATCCGTCCGCGGCTGGGTCGAGACCGGACCGGCGCCGATCCTCGAGGTCGCCCGGGCGTTCGCCGCCGAGGACCCCGCGGGCGTGGAGACCTGCTGGCCCCGGCGCCTGTCGCTGGATCTGGAGGCCCTCGACCCGTTCCGGCCCACGCCGGCCAGCGATCGCCTGGGCCTGTCGCTCGCCTATGCGGCCGAGATCGACACGCCGCTCTACGTCTTCCAGACGGGCCTGACCCACGGGAGCGTGGAGCAGGCCGGCCGCTGGGTGGCGGCGAACTCGCGCATCCGCACGGCGGTCTATGTCACCGACGCCCGCATGACCCACCTCGACCCGCTGCTGGCCGCTCCCGGGCGCAACCGCTTCCTGGAGACGGTCGGTGCGTTTCTGGAGGAGATCTAGCGCTTGACCGCCTTGCTCCACCCGGTCCCGTCGGAGCCGTTGGCGTGGACGACATTGTCGCCGTAGCTGTGGATTTCCGCGCCGCCGCGGCCCTCCATCGCCACCGCGTTGCCGGTGATCACGCTGCCGGCGACCCAGACCTGGGCGGCGGGCGATTCCGAGACCACGCCTGACTGGTTGTTGGTCAGGGTTGAGCCGGTGATGGTGACCCGGGCTGCCGAGCCGTTCTGGACCAGCACCCCTGCGCCCGGCCCCGCGCGGAAGTCGCGGATCACCGTGTCCTCGATGTTGACGCTTCCGGCGCCGCCGATCCTGACCCCGACCGTTCCGGTTCCGGCGCCTTCCAGGATCAGGCCGCGCAGGGTGACCACGTCGGCGGGGCCCGCGTTGACGGTCACCGCATTGGTCCCGGAGGCCAGCACGCCGCCCTCGCCGCCGACGGCCACGATGTTGATCGACCTGGTGATGGTCACCGCGCCGAAGCCGCCGGAATCGAGCACGCTGATCTCGCCGCCCGCCGCGGTCTTGCTGATCGCGCCCGCGAAGGTCTTGCACGGCGCCGTCCGGCTGCACGGATTGGCGTCGTCGCCCACGCCCGAGACCCAGGTGCGGGTGGCCTGGGCCGAGGCCGGCGCGGCGAGGCCGAGCAGGGCGAACAGGACGGCGAAGGCTACGAACAGGCGGGACATGGGATCATCCTCTGCGGCTGTGCGGCGGCCGATCAAGGCACAGCCGCGGCGCAAGGACAACGGCGCTCTCTCAGCCCTCAGGCGCAGGCGGACGCCGGTTCGGCCAGGCGCGCCTGCACCCAGCGGATGGCCGACAGCACATAGGCCCGGTCGCGGCCGAGCGGCGAGGCGTGGCTGGCGCCGGGCGCATCCACCACCCAGGAGCGGCAGGCGCGGGCGCTGGCCTTGACCTCCGACGCACGCCAGGCCTTGGCCAGCGGCGCGTCCGGATCGGGGGCGCCCACCACCACGGCGATGGGGATGTTGCGCTCCAGCGGCGGCAGGGCGCGGGCGGTGCGCAGGCCTCCGGTGATCATGCGGATTTCGGCGCGCGAGGCGCGCACGTGCGAGCCGGCGGTCAGGGCCTCGCGCTTGCGGTCGGCCGCCTCGCCGTCCAGGCCGATGTCGGCGATCATGGCCCCGGCCACCGGTCCGGCCAGGCCGGTGCGCCCGAGCAGCACCGCCCAGTCGGCGATGCGGCGCTCGCCCTGCAGGTCCTCCAGCGTCGAGGGATCGTCCAGGGCGTCGCTGGTCACGCCGTTGACATAGACCAGCCCCGCCACCCGGCCCGGCGACAGCCGCGCGAAGGTCTCGGCGTAGAGGGCGCCGTTGGAGTGGCCGACCAGGATCACCGGCGCGGTCTCGCCGGCGCGGTCGAGCGTGATGGCCAGGTCGCGCGCGATGGCGGTCACCGAGGGCCGTCCGGTGCGGTCGGGGGAACGGCCCATGCCGGCCCGGTCGTAGGCGCAGACCCGGGTGGTCGAGGCCAGGTCGCGCATGACCAGGTCCCAGTCGGAGGAGGTTCCGTAGGCGCCGGCTTCGAAGACCACGGTGGGGGCGCTGGTGCGCGGGCCACGGCAATCGACGAACAGCTGCGGCGTCACCGGATGGACTCCAGGGGCGCGCCGCGGCGGCGCGGCGCGGGCGGTGGCGCAGCCGGCCAGGCCGATCGCCGCCAGGGTCAGGACCAGCCGGCGCAGGTCGCGGCCGGCCCCGGGGAAAAGCCCCGATACCCTGTCCCGTCCCGATCTCGCCAGTGCTGAAGTCACGTCGCGTCCCCGGCGCTCTGTACGGTTCGAATCCGGCGCCGGATCCCTTCTTACAGATCAAAGCTCAACAAAGAGGATGCGACGCGCTCAGGTTCCATTCATCGGGATCGGGTCGTCGTTGTCGTCCGGCGCCGGGCCAGGTTGGGGTCCGGCCGCCTCCAGGGCGGCGACGCCCAGCGGCGTGATGTTCCAGCCCTCCCGGTTGCGCTCCGCCAGGCCCAGTTCGGTCAGGGCGCGGGCGTCGGCGATGCTGATCCAGTCCACATCCTGGCCCTGCTG
Organism: uncultured Caulobacteraceae bacterium; assembly: GCA_964432415.1. GTDB lineage: Bacteria > Pseudomonadota > Alphaproteobacteria > Caulobacterales > Caulobacteraceae > JAFECT01. The sequence continues at coordinate 10,712 of CAYSNW010000067.1, read as the reverse complement.
CTTGCGCGCGAGATTGCCGAGGGCGACGAGCTGGCCGGGGTTGAGCGGCTGGGCGGCGGGCTTGTCGTTCACGGCGTGGTCCTTTCGATCGGAGGATATCAGGCGTCGGGCTGACGCCGGCGGCTGCGGATCACGGCGCGCAGCAGGACCGCGCGCTCGGCGCTGAGCCCCGGCGTCTTCAGCTCGTTGCGCGCGCCCTCCAGCACCCGGCCGCGATGCCGGGCGCCCAGGGCCCAGGCCTCGGCGCGCACGTCGGTGGCGGGGGTCCAGCGCGAGCGCAGGGCGCTGATCAGGGCGCCGACCAGGGTCGCGGGGCTGGGGATGCGGGGACTATTCATCGAAGGGCGGCGGCAGGCGGCCGGCCTTGAACAGGATGTCGGGGTTCTCGTCGTAGTCGCCCATCTCGACGTCGGCGGTGGCGGCGAAGGCCACCACCCCCACCCTGAGCGGGGCCAGGCGCTCGGCCTTGCGGCGCGCCTCCTCGGCGGTCTTGCAGCCCATCTGCTGTTCGGCCTTCAGGCCCTTGCCGCGACCCGCGACATAGGCTTGCACGATGTAGACGGTTTCACGGGCCATGACGGTCCATACGCCTCATTTGCCGGGCTGTCCGATCCGATCCGGTCACGATCACGCCCGGCGGCCATTTCTGGCGGCCGGGCGCTTCGCGATCGTGTGGTCAGGCCACGTCAGTCGCGCGTGTCGGCGCGGACGCTGGTGGCCAGGGCGTCCAGGCGCTGCTGGATCTCCATCTGGCCACGCTCGCTGAGCTGGCCGTGACGGCGGCGCATGCGGGCGTCGTCATTGCGGATGGAGCTGAGCGTATACATGGCGCGGCGGGCTTCGCGGCGATCAAGCCGGCCGTTGGCCGAGGCCGCGCGGATGCGGCGATCGAGCCAGGCTTCGCGCGCCTGGGTGTCCTGGCCGGCGTCGGCCCAACGGTCGTCGCGGCGATCACCGTAGCCCGGATTGGCGACCGGTCCGTTGGAGACGACCACGACGCTGGTCATGCCCGAGGTCGAGGTCCAGCGGCCGCGGGTGTCGTAGTAGCCCGTGGCCTGGCCGGCGCGCCAGCGGCCGTTCTCGTCGTAGTAGCCGGGCTGCGGATCGGCGATCCACATGCCGCGCTCGTCGCGGTGACCGCTCGCGTCGCCGCTCATCCAGCGGCCGTTGCTGTCGTAGTGGCCGCGCACCGGGCCCGCGATCCAGCGGCCGTTGTCGTAGTAGCCGCTCGCGGTTCCGGCCACGTACTGGCCGTTGCTGTCGTAGTAGCCGTTGGACGAGGCGGGGACCCAGCGGCCATTGCCGTCGTAGTAGCCGCTCGTGGAATTGTTGCCCTGGCCCGCGACCCAGCGGCCGGAGTTGTCGTAGTAGCCGTCCGGGGTGCCTTCGACCCAGCGGCCGTCACGGTCGTAGTAGCCGGCCGCGTCGGAGGCCGCGACCTGGTTGGCGTGCCACTGGCCGTTGCTGTCGTAGTAGCCGTAGGCGTGGGCGCAGTCGGCCGTGGCCTTGGCGACCCGGTTGCCGAGCACCGCGCCGGCGACGCCGCCGATGATGGTGCCGCCGGTCTTGCCGCCGTGCTTGGCGACCGCATTGCCGAGCACCGCGCCGGCGACGGCGCCGACGACCGTGCCGGTGGCCTGGCGGTCGCGCTGCTGCTGGCAGCTGTCCTGGGCGAAGGCGATCGAGGGGAAAAGCGCCGCAGCGGCGACGCCGGCGGCCCAAAGAGATTTGCGCATGGGAAAGGTTCCTGGGTGCGACGGTCCTGTCGTCCCTTGGCTGGCGAAACGGGCCGCCTTCAAAAAGGTTGCAAATATAGTCGCGTCAAAGATGAATAGATGTTCAGAAATTGATACGTAAACTCGATCTAATGCCTGCGTGATCTCGAAACTGATTTCAGCATAAATCACGCATTGAGCGAAAAACTGTGGTATATCATGGGACATAAGCGGCGCGACGGACGCGACTCATCGCGAGTCATCGCGAGTCATCAGGTCCTTTTCCACATTCGTGGATGTCGAGCCGAGCAGGTTTTCCCATGACCACTCCCATCGGTTCGCCCGAACCTACTGCCGGCTTCGCGCGCGCCCTGATCAATTCCTCGCCCCTGCCGCTCGTTCTGTTGGACGGTGATCTCCGGGTGGTGTTCGCCACCCGCTCCTTCTGTTCGGCCTTCGGCCTGACCGATCTCGGGACCGACGGCCAGCTGCTGGCCGAGGTGGGGGAAGGGGAGTGGGCCATTCCCCAGCTGGGGGTGCTGCTGGAGAACGCCCGGGTGGGCGGACCCGACATGGGCGACTACGAGACCGACCTGAAGCGGGTGGGCGCCGATCCCCGCCGGCTGGTCCTGAACGTGCGCAACATCGTTCACGACGACCTGGACAACCCCCGCATCCTGCTGTCCGCCGACGACGTGACCGAGCTCCGCCGCGCGGAGCGGCTCAACGCCGCCCTGCTGGTGGACAAGGACAACCTGCTGCGCGAGCGCTCGGTCCTGCTGCAGGAGATGCAGCATCGGGTGGCCAACAGCCTGCAGATCATCGCCAGCGTGCTGCTGCTCAAGGCGCGCACGGTGAAATCGGAAGAGACCCGCGAGTCGCTGCGCGACGCCCACGACCGGGTCATGTCGGTGGCCGCGGTACAGCGGCACCTGGAGTTCGCCCTGGGCGACGTCGAGGTCGGGCCCTACCTGACCAAGCTCTGCGACAGCCTCGCCTCCTCCATGATCCGGGAGTCGCGGCCCCTGACCCTGACGGCGCGGGCGGATGTGGCCATCGTCAGCTCCCAGGAGGCGGTCAGCCTGGGCCTGATCGTCACCGAACTGGTGATCAACGCCTTGAAGCACGCCTTCCCGGAGGGGCAGGGCGGCGAGGTCGAGGTCAGCTACGCGGTCCAGCCGGCCGGCTGGACCCTGGCGGTCACCGACAATGGCGTGGGACGCCCGCGGGCGGACGCCGACACCCGCATCGGCCTGGGCACCAGCGTGGTCGAGGCCCTTGCCCGCCGTCTGGGCGCGCGGGTCGAGATTTCCGACGCCGGGCCGGGCGCCCGGGTCGCGGTGGTCATGACGCCGGGGCCGCTTCTGAGCTGAGCCCGGGCCCTCGCGGAGGGACCCGAACCGCCGCCGCGCGCGTTGTGGTGCTATTCCCCCTCCGGAGTGCGCCCATGCCCTTGTTCGACAGCTTCTTCATGGCCGGCTTCGAATGCTCGTCCCACCGGCGCAAGGACGGGATCCGGCTGGACCTGATCCACTCCACCGCCCACGACAAGCATGCGCTGGCCGACTACCGCCGCTGCGCGGAGCTGGGGCTGAAGACCCTGCGCGACGGGATGCGCTGGCACCTGATCGAGACCGCGCCGGGGGTCTATGACTGGTCGAGCTGGCTGCACATGGTGCGCGCCGCCCAGAAGGCCGGGGTGCGGGTGATCTGGGATGTCTACCACTACGGCTGTCCCGACTTTCACGACCCGCGCAAGCCGCGCTTCATCGAGGCCTACGCGCAGTTCGCCGCCGAGGCCGTGCGCATCCACAGGGAGGAGACCGGGTTGTCGGCGCTGATCTGCCCGGTCAACGAGATCTCGTTTTTCACCTGGGCGGTGGAGACGGGCTACTTTCCGCCGAAGAACACGCCCAAGGGCGGCTGGTTCAAGCGCCAGCTGATCCGCTGCTGCGTGGCCGGGATCAACGCCATGCGCGCGGTCGATCCCGAGACCTGCTTCCTGTGGGCCGAGCCCCTGATCCACGTCGCCCCGCGCGATCACTCGCCGGAGGAGCGGAAGAACGCCGAGGGCTATCGCCAGTCGCAATTCGAGGCCTACGACATGCTGATGGGCCGCATCGAGCCGGAACTGGGCGGGCGGCCCGACCTGATCGACGCGGTGGGGCTGAACTTCTACCCGCACAATCAGTGGTACTTCCAGGGACCGACCATCCCCATGGGCCACCACGAATACCGCTGCCTGGCCGACATGCTGGTCGAGGTGGCCGAGCGCTACGAGAAGCCCATCTTCCTGGCCGAGACCGGGGCGGAGGGCTCAGGCCGGCCCGCCTGGCTGCACTACGTCTGCGACGAGGTGCGCGCGGCCCAGGCGCGCGGCGCGGCCATCGAGGGCATCTGCCTGTACCCGGTGACCTCCTACCCCGGCTGGGACAACGAGCGGCGATGCGAGGTCGGGCTGTTCTCGCCGCCCCTGTCGGACGGCGAGCGCAAGCTGTTCAAACCCATGGTCGCGGAGATGGAGCGCCAGCGCGCCCTGTTCGCCGAGGCGGCCAAGCGCCAGGCGGCTTGAGGCGCTTATGTCCTGAATTGTCGGATCAAGGTCGTTTGCGACACGCGCGACCTGTGGCCTTGTCATCGCGGGGTGTGACAAGGAGCCTATGCGATGAAATCGATGCGAAGCGGCGGCGGCCTGCCGGAACGCCGCGAGTGGCTCGTGGGCCTGGCCGCCCTGCTGATCCTGGGCGTGGCCCTGGCCTGTTCCGCCCGCGCGGCGCCGGCGGGTCTGAATCTGGCCCTGGACCGCCCGACCGACCACGGCGTCTTCCACGCCCGCGTCCGCAGCGCGGCCGAGCCCATTCCCATGTCGACGATCCACGAGTGGTCGCTGCACCTGACCGGCGCGGACGGCCGCCCGGTCAGCGGCGCCGTGGTGCTGGTGGACGGCGGCATGCCCGAGCACGGCCACGGCCTGCCCACCGCGCCCAGGGTCGAACCCGGCGCGGCCCCGGGGGACTATGTGGTGCGCGGCATGAAGTTCTCCATGACCGGCTGGTGGGTGCTCAAGCTGGCGGTCAAGGCGCCGGACGGACGGTCCGACACCATCACCTTCAACGTCGTGCTCTGATGCGCCGCCTGGCGGCGGCCCTCGCCGCTCTGACGCTCGGCGGCGCGGCCGGCGCTCAGCCCACATGGTCTCCAGCCGACCTCGCGACCCTGAAGAGCCTGTCGATCGCCAGCCTGGGCCCGGCGCCGGCCGATCCGTCCAACCGCGTCGCCGACGATCCCGCCGCCGCGCGCCTCGGCGAGGCCCTGTTCTCGGACGCGCGGCTCAGCGCCAACGGCAGGGTCTCCTGCGCCTCCTGCCATATGCCGGACCACGGCTTCACCGACGCCCTGCCGGTCGGTCACGGGGTGGGGGACGGAAACCGGCGCACCATGCCGGTGGTCCAGGCGGTGTACTCGCCCTGGCAGTTCTGGGACGGCCGGGCCGACAGCCTCTGGGCCCAGGCGCTGGGCCCCACCGAGAACCCGGTCGAGCACGGCTTCACCCGCACCGAGGTCGCCCGCGCGCTCGCGGGGCGCTACCGCGAGCCCTACGAGCGTCTGTTCGGCGCCCTGCCGGACCTGACCGACACCGCCCGCTTCCCGCTGCGCGCCAGCCCGGCGGGCGACGCCGCGGCAAAGACCGCCTGGGATGCCATGGCCCCCGCGGACCAGGACGCGATCAACCGGGTCTATGCCAACTTCGGCAAGTCGGTCGCCGCCTTCGAGCGCACCCGAAAGCCGCCGGTGACCCGTTTCGACGCCTATGTCGCGGCGCAGACGAGCGCCGTCGGCCTCCATGCCGCCCTCAGCGCCGACGAGATCGCGGGCCTGAGGCTGTTCATCGGCCGGGGGCAGTGCACGCGCTGCCACAATGGGCCGATGCTGAGCCACGAGGGGTTCGCCAACACCGGCGTGCCGCCGCGGCCGGGCGCGGCGCTCGACGGCGCGCGGGCCTCGGGCGTTCGCAAGGCGCTGGCCGATCTGTTCAACTGCCGCGGCCGCTACAGCGACGCCGGCGGCAAGGGCTGCGACGAGCTCGACTTCGCGGTGGCGGGCCAGCCCGCCCAGGTCGGCGCCTGGAAGGTTCCGTCGCTGCGGGGCGTGGCGAGCCGCGCGCCCTACATGCACGCGGGCCAGTTCGCGACCCTGGACCAGGTGCTGGACCACTACAGCCGCGCGCCCAGGGCGGCGGAGGGGGCCTCGGAAATCACGCCGCTGAACCTCACGCCCCAGGAGCGGCGCCAGCTGATCGCCTTCCTGCGGACGCTGGACCCGCTCAGTCCACCTTGAAGCGGAAGAAGGCCATGGCCCCGGTCGGGGTGTCGCCGCCGTAGCTGGCCGCGAGGCTGTTCGGGACGAAGTTCACTGCATAGAGGGCGCCCAGGCCGAAGCTCAGATGCTCGCGCAGGCGCCAGTCGTGGATGGCGCCGGCGGAGAGCTTGGAAACGGTGCGGACCGGGCCCGGGTGCAGGCCGATGACCAGTTCGTCGCTCTGTATGCGCTCGGCGCGGCCGAAGAGGGTCCAGGCGGCGTCGGGCTTGACGGCGCTCTCCAGGGTCCAGGCGTTCAGCGCCGGGCCGCCGGTGTTCTGGCGCCGGCCCCAGGCGGCGGTTGTGGACCACCAGCCCTTGTCGCCGACCGGGACGGTGTAGATGGCGCTGGCGGACCAACGCTTCTGGTCCTCCGCCGGGTCCAGCTGCTCGGGGCTCTTCTGGTCGGCCCAGGAGGCCTGCAGCGCCCAGTTGGCGTTGGGATTCCAGCTGACGCGCACGGTGGTGGAGTCGAGCTTGGGCGCCTCGATGTCCCAGCGGTTCTGGTCCGGCTCGCGGCCCCGGTAGCGCGAGACCTCGACCTTCAGGTCGTCGTGCACCCAGCCGGCGGTCAGGACCCCGAAGGTGATGTGGGTGGAGTCCAGCCAGTGGTGGCTGATCGGCGCCTCCGGACTGTCCTGGATCGACAAGCGATGCATGAAGGCCGGCGGCCCGAACGCCGGCTCGCCGGGCAGGCCGCCGTAGAGAAACAGGTTGTCGTGCTCCGACAGGCGATGGGTGTAGCTGGCCGACAGCTCCATGACGAAGTCGTGCGGATGCTGGCGGTCGACCAGGGGATGGACCCCGTCGGCGGTCTCGCCAGAGGCCAGCAGCAGGGGATAGCCCGTCTTGCCCATCAGGGGGTCCGGCGAGAGCATGGCGCGGAAGTTCAGGGTGTCGAGGTTGGACAGGTCGCGGCGCGCCGCGGCCATCAGCATGCCGGAGACGAAGGACTTCGTGTCTCCGCGCGGACCGTCCTGCCGGTCCCAGACACCGTTGAGCGTGGCGTGGACCATGGTGGTCCAGCGCCCGTGCATGCCGTGGATACCCCCATGCTCGGAGGCGTCCGGCTGCCAGCTGGTGCCCGAAGCGTCGCGGGTCATGGCGTAGGCGCCGAACACCCCGGTCATCGAGCCCATGTCCATGCCGGCCATGTCGTCGCCGGCCTTCATCCCGGACATGCCCGCCATGTCGCCGCCGGCGGGCGGGGCGCCGTGATCCATGCCGGGCATGGGCTGATCGGGGGCGGTCGCGGGAGTGGGCGTCGAGGCGAGCTTGGCGGGCTCGGCGGCAGGCATGCCCGGCATGTCCTTCATGTCCTGGGCGAAGGCGGGCGCCGCCAGGACGGCGAGGCAGGCTGCGGTGGCGAGGAGGGATGGCTTCATGACGGCTACACGCGGGGTCTGGGGAGTGAGAGGCCCAGCCTAGGGGCTGGGACGGCGAGACCTATGATCCGGATCATGCGGCGGGCCTCACAAGGGTGATGGATCCCGCGTCACGGCGCACGGCGCCTTCGCGCTCCAGCCGGGCCAGGGTCCGGTAGAGGGCTTCCCGGGTCAGGCCCAGGTCGGCGGCCATGTCCTGCAGGGGGTGGTCGAACCGGATCGTGCGGGTCGCGGCGTCTGCCTTCAGCTCCAGGTACAGCAGCAGGCGGTCGCGGGCCGAGCGCACGTTTCGCAGCTCGACCTGCAGCCTCAGGGCCTGGATCTGGCGCGCCATGGCCCGGGTGAGCAGTTCCGCCCGTCCGGGCTCTTCCCTGAGGGCGCGCAGCAGCGCCGCCTTGGGATAGACGCGGATGCGCGCGGCCGAAACGGCGCGCGCGTCGCAATGGTAGGTTTCGGCGAACAGGGAAGCCTCCGCCAGCAGTTCGCCCGCCCGCGCGGTATGGACCGTGACGGGTCTGCCGTCATAGGTGCGCCGTTCCAATCGCACCGTGCCCGCCTCGACGCGGAAGATGGCGCTGGCGGTGTCGCCCTGGGAGAACAGGCGCTGATCCCGCTCCAGGGTTCGCAGCGCGGTCGCCTCCGGGGGCAGCAGATCGGACGCGCTCATGGCCTGGGTCCCGGGAGGCCCGGGTTCGTATGACCGAGGTCATATGGGCCCGGCGCGCGCGCCCTATCGTGGCCGCCCCAACCCTGGAGATGACCATGCAGTTCCGCCCGACCGGCCGCACCCTTGGCCTGACTACTGTTTTCGCCGTCGCCGCCCTGGCGCTCGCCGCCCAGGCCGCCCCCATGTTCAGTTCCGCCGAGCGCGCCAAGGGCCTGCTCGAGGGGCGCGGCATGGGCATGGCCACGCCCGCTGAGAACAACGGCTACCCGGGCCCGCGCCACGTGCTCGACGCGGCCGACACCCTCAAGCTCGATCCCGCCCAGAAGGCGGAGACCCAGAAGCTGTTCGAGGCCATGCGGGCCGAGGCGATCCCGGCGTCGAAGCAGCTGCTGGCCGACGAGGCGGCGCTGGACCAGCTGTTCATCGACCGCAAGGCCGACATGGCCAGCATCACCGCGGCGTCCGAGCGCGCGGCGATGAGCGAATCCGCGGTGCGGGTGATCCACCTGAAGTATCACCTGGCCATGGTGAAGATCCTCCGGCCCGATCAGATCAAGGCCTACGGCGCCCTGGGCAGCCATCCGGAAGGCGCGGCGAGCACCGGGCACGACCACAGCGGCATGGCCGGGATGCCGGGCATGGCGCCCGATCCGAAATAGCGCCGGCGCGCGCGCGGGACCGGTCTGCACCGCGCGGACCGGCCCGGTCGCCGCGGTCATCGGGCGGTCCGTCCCAGCAGTTCGATCAACTCACCGGCCTTCTTGCGCTGCTCGCTCGCATCGCCGCTGACGATGGCGCCCTCGATGCAGTGGTGCAGGTGGTCCTTGAGCATCTCGGTCTCGACCCGGGCCAGGGCGGCGCGCGCAGCCTGCAGCTGGGTCAGGATGTCGATGCAGTAGCGGCCCTCGTCGACCATGCGCGCGACGCCGCGGACCTGGCCCTCTATGCGGCTCAGGCGGTTCAGCAGTTGGGGTCGGTTCTTGCGATCCATGGACGTCCTCCGCCGTCGCGGAGTAATACGGGTGGGGGGTAATTGCAATATGCCCCATGGGGGTATATCCGGAGCCCCGGATCACACGGAAAGTCATCGGCTCATGAGATCGTTCCTGATTGGCGGCGCGGCGGCTGTCACCGTGCTTGCGGCTGCGGGCGCGGCGGCGGCCCACGGCAAGGTTCTTTCCACCACGCCGGTCTCCGGCCAGGCCGGCGCCTCGCCCGCCGAGGTCCGTCTGGTGCTGTCGGAGGCGATCTTTCCGAAGTTCTCCGGCATCGTGCTGAAGGACGCCGCCGGTCACGTGGTCAAGACCGGCCCGGCCGGCGTCGACGCCACCAAGAAGCAGATGTTCGTGCCGCTGACGGCGCGGCTGGCGCCGGGGTCCTACACCGTGGTCTGGCACGTGGTCTGCGCCGATACGCACCGCATGCAGGGCCAGTTCGGGTTCGTGGTGAAGTGAGCGTGGACCTAGTCGCGGCTCTGCTGTTTGCCGCCCGCTGGATCCATTTCATCTTTCTGGTCGTGAGTTTCGGCGTCGCGCTGTTTCCCCTCTACGCCTGGGGCGGCGAGACGGCCCTGCGCGATGCGATCGGCCGCCCCTTCGAGCGCTGGCGGCGCATCGGGGCGATCGGGGTCTTCGTCAGCGGTCTCCTCTGGTTCTTCCTCGCCGTCGCCAGCATGGCCGGCGATCCGGCCGCCGCCCTGGACGCCGACTCCGTGAGCTCGGTCGCGCTCGACATGGATTTCGGGCGCATCTGGCTGGCGCGCATGGCCCTGGCCGCGGTGTTCATCGTGGCGACCCTGCGCCCCCGGAAGCAGGCCGGCGAGACGCCGCTTCTGGAGGTGCTGCTGGCAGGCGCGCTGCTGGCCAGCGTCGCCTTCACCGGCCATGGACCCAGCGGCCCTGGCGTCTTCGGGGCCGCCCACGCCGGCCTCGATGCGGCGCACCTGCTGGCCGCCGGCGCCTGGCTGGGGGCCCTGACGCCCCTGGTCCTGCTCTCCGGGGCCGGCCCGCAGCCGGGGTCCGCTGAGGCGTTTGCGCGGCTGCTTAGGCGCTTTTCGACCGTCGGGGTCGGCGCGGTGACGGTTCTGATCCTCACCGGCGTCTGCAACGCTTCGGTGATGCTCGGAACGCTCCCGGCGCTGTTCACCACCGGCTATGGCCGGGTCCTGCTGGCGAAGCTGGCCCTGGTGATCGTCATGCTGGTCATTGCGGTGCTGAATCGGTTGCGCAGCACACCCGCCCTGGCGAGCGCGGACGATCCCGCGCCAGCCCTGCGCGCCCTGACCCGGCGCCTCTATGGGGAACAGGCGGCGGGCCTGCTCGTCCTCGGCGCCGTCGCCCTGCTCGGCATGATGGCGCCGCCCGGCGCGGCCTGAGCCCGTTCCGTCCGCCCGGACGGGTCCTTTGTCGCTCGCCCATTGCCATTGTCGCCTTACGGTGAAGGATAGTGGCCGGGGAAAAGGCGTCTCGCGCGATGAAGCCTCGACGGACCAGCGATCTCAGCCGCCGCGCCGCCTGCGCGGCCCTGTCGGGCGTGGGCCTGGCCCTGCCGTCGCTGCTGCGCGCCCAGACCCAGCCCGCCCAGGCGG
>CAYSNW010000066.1:0-21954 GCA_964432415.1 uncultured Caulobacteraceae bacterium | reverse complement strand
CCACCAGCGCCGGCACGCCGACCTGACGCGCCAGCAGGATGTGCTCGCGCGTCTGCGGCATCGGGCCGTCCGCGGCCGATACCACCAGGATCGCGCCGTCCATCTGCGCCGCGCCCGTGATCATGTTCTTCACGTAGTCCGCGTGACCCGGGCAATCCACGTGCGCGTAGTGACGATTGGACGTCTCATACTCCACGTGCGCCGTGTTGATCGTGATCCCACGCGCCTTCTCTTCCGGAGCCGCGTCAATCTCGTCGTACTTCTTCGCCGTCGCGCCGCCCGTCTTCGCCAGCGTCATCGTGATCGCCGCCGTCAGCGTCGTCTTGCCATGGTCCACGTGACCAATCGTGCCGATGTTGCAGTGCGGCTTGTTACGGTTGAACTTTTCCTTGGCCATTGTTCTTACTCCGACCCGACCGGGTCATCTGGGTTGGGTTGAGGTTATCAGGCGTACTTCTTGATCACTTCGTCGGCCACGTGCTGCGGCACGGGCTCGTAGTGGTCATAGGTCATGGTGAACTGAGCGCGTCCCTGGGACATGCCGCGCAGGTTACCGATATAGCCGAACATGTTGGCCAGCGGCACGAAGGCCGTGACCACCTGGGCGTTGCCGCGCTGGTCGGTGCCCTGGATCTGGCCCCGGCGGCTGTTCAGGTCGCCGATGACATCGCCCAGGTACTCGTCCGGGGTGACGACTTCGACCTTCATGATCGGCTCGAGCAGCTTCGGCGCCGCCTTCTCGCGCAGTTCGCGGAAGGCCGCGCGGGCCGCGATTTCGAAGGCGAGGACCGAGGAGTCGACGTCGTGATAGGCGCCGTCATAGAGGGTCGCCTTGAAGTCGATCAGCGGGAACCCGGCCAGCAGGCCGTTGTCCTTCGCCGAGGTCAGACCCTTGACCACGCCCGGGATGAATTCCTTGGGCACGTTGCCGCCGACGATCGAGGACTCGAACACGAAGCCCGACCCCGGCTCACCCGGCTCGAAGATGATCTTGATGCGGGCGAACTGGCCCGTACCGCCGGTCTGCTTCTTGTGGGTGTAGTCGATGTCGGCCTTCTTACCCAGGCTCTCGCGATAGGCCACCTGGGGCGCGCCGATGTTGGCGTCGACCTTGTAGGTGCGGCGCAGGATGTCGACCTTGATGTCCAGGTGCAACTCGCCCATGCCCTTCATGATCGTCTGGCCCGACTCCTGGTCGGTGTAGACGGTGAAGGACGGATCCTCGGCGACCAGCTTGGCCAGGGCGACGCCCAGCTTTTCCTGGTCAGCCTTGGTCTTGGGCTCGATGGCCTGCTCGATGACGGGATCCGGGAACTCCATGCGCTCGAGGATCACCGGCGACTTGATCGGATCGCACAGGGTGTCGCCGGTGCGGGTGTCCTTCAGGCCGGCCAGGGCGACGATGTCGCCGGCATAGGCTTCCTTGATGTCTTCGCGGTTGTTCGCGTGCATCAGCAGCATGCGGCCGACCCGCTCGCGCTTGTCGCGCGTCGAGTTCAGCAGGCCCATGCCCGCTTCCAGCTTGCCCGAATAGATGCGGCAGAAGGTGAGCGAGCCCACGAAGGGGTCGTCCATGATCTTGAAGGCCAGCACCGACAGGGGTTCATCGTCGGACGCGTTGCGCACGACTTCCGCCTCGGTCTTGAAGTCGATACCCTTGGTCGGCGGGATGTCCACCGGCGAGGGCAGGTAGTCGACCACGGCGTCGAGCAGGGGCTGCACGCCCTTGTTCTTGAAGGCCGAGCCGGCCAGGATCGGATAGAAGGCGCCGTTCAGCACGGCCTTGCGGATGCAGTTCTTCAGCACCGCTTCCGACGGCTCTTCGCCCCCGAGATAGGCTTCCATGGCGTCGTCGTCGAGTTCGACCGCGCTCTCGACCAGATAGTGGCGCGCGGCTTCGCACGCCTCCTTCATGTCGGCGGGGATTTCCTCGTCGTGGAACTTGGCGCCCAGGCCTTCGTCTTCCCAGACCACGGCCTTCATGCGGATCAGGTCGACGATGCCCTTCAGGGCGGCTTCCGAGCCGATCGGCAGCTGGATCGGCACGGCCTTGACGCCCAGCCGCTCGCGGATGGTCTTCAGGCACATTTGGAAGTCGGCGCCGATCTTGTCCATCTTGTTGACGAACACGATGCGCGGAACGTTGTACTTGTCGGCCTGGCGCCAGACGGTTTCGGTCTGGGGCTCCACGCCCTGGTTGCCGTCCAGCACCGCCACGGCGCCGTCGAGCACGCGCAGCGAACGTTCGACTTCGATGGTGAAGTCCACGTGGCCGGGGGTGTCGATGATGTTCAGCCGGCGGCCGTTCCAGATAGCCGTGGTCGCAGCCGAGGTGATGGTGATCCCCCGCTCCTGCTCCTGGTCCATCCAGTCCATGGTGGCGGCGCCGTCATGGACTTCGCCGATCTTGTGGCTCTTGCCGGTGTAATAGAGGATCCGCTCCGTGGTCGTCGTCTTGCCGGCATCGATGTGAGCCATGATGCCGAAGTTGCGGTAGTCCTCGATCTTGTGCGTACGGGGCATTTGAAATGCTCGGGGGCTTTAGGGCGAACGGGATAACTGGGCTTGACCAACGGCGCGGACGGTCTGGACCGTCCGCGCCGCAAGTCTGAAAGAGAAGCGGCGCCTTCGACTACCAGCGGTAGTGGGAGAACGCCCGGTTGGCCTCGGCCATCTTGTGGGTGTCTTCGCGCTTCTTAACCGCGGTGCCGCGGTTGTTCGAAGCGTCCAGCAGCTCACCAGCCAGCTTTTCCGTCATGGTGTTCTCGCCGCGCGAGCGCGCCGCGTTGACCAGCCAGCGGATGGCCAGCGCGCGACGGCGGTCCGGACGGACTTCGACGGGCACCTGGTAGGTGGCGCCGCCGACCCGGCGGGAGCGCACTTCGATCGACGGCGCGACGTTGTCGAGCGCGGCGTGGAAGGTCTCCAGCGCGCCGAGGTCCTTGCGCTTGGCGGTCAGGATGTCGAAGGCGCCGTAGACGATGTTTTCGGCCACGGCCTTTTTGCCCTCGTACATGACGTAGTTCATGAACTTGGTGACGACCAGGTCTCCGAACTTCGGATCCGGCAGGACTTCGCGCTTCTCTGCGCGGCGGCGACGGGACATCGGTTCAGTCTCTCTTCTAAATCTTCAGATCGAAGCTTGCGGCCCGCGCCTTCGCGGCGCCGGCCCACTCCGGGTGAATTACTTCGGACGCTTGGCGCCGTAGTGCGAACGGCGCTGCCTGCGGTCCTTCACGCCCTGCGTATCGAGCACGCCGCGCAGGATGTGGTAGCGCACGCCGGGAAGGTCCTTCACGCGGCCGCCGCGGATCAGGACCACCGAGTGTTCCTGCAGGTTGTGGCCTTCGCCGGGGATGTAGCACACCGCCTCGATGCCCGAGGTCAGGCGCACCTTGGCGACCTTACGCAGAGCCGAGTTCGGCTTCTTCGGGGTCGTCGTATAGACGCGGGTGCAAACGCCGCGGCGCTGGGGCGAGCCCTTCAGGGCCGGCACCTTGTTGCGCTTCACCTTAGGGGTGCGCGGCTTGCGGATCAGCTGGTTTACCGTAGGCATCTGTTCTCTGTTCCTTGGAGGCGTGTGCCTTTCGGCCGAAGCGCCTCATCCTTGTTTGCGCCGACCCAACGAGCCGGCGGGCCTTCTTTTGGACGGAGCCCTAAGGTCCCGCCCGGGTGGGTTGGTCCGACGAGAACCACGCCGCGCAAACAACGAAACGTGCCGGAACGTGCGCTTCGGACGCTCCGGCAGGGACAAAGCCCCAGGTCTCATTGTGCGAGACGTTTGGGATCGGTCGCCCGAATCCCAGCCTCGAAAGAGGCGCGCTCTTTACGCGCGAAGGGGTTTGGGGTCAAGCGCGGCGAAACCCGCCAGCCTGCGACGGACTCGGCCAGCATGACCGTGGTAATGATCGCGCCCCTCCGCGCACGCAAGACCAAGAAGCAGCATGGCCCTGATCTCCTCCTCGCGGTTCCGGTTCAAGCCGGGGCTCCTGGTCTGGCTCGTCGCCGGTCTGCTGGTGCTTGGCGTGGCCGGCTTCTTCCTGTTCGGCCAGAAGAAGAACGAGGAGCCCTATCGCACCGCCCAGGTCAGCCGTGGCGACCTGACCCGCTCGGTCTCGGCCTCGGGCACGCTTCAGGCGCTGATCACGGTGCAGGTCGGCTCCCAGATCTCCGGCCAGGTCTCGAAGGTCTATGTCGACTTCAACAGCCCGGTGACCAAAGGCCAGCTGCTGGCCACCATCGATCCCTCGACCTACCAGTCGCGCATCGTCCAGGGTCAGTCCGACGTCAACGCCCAGGCCGCCGCGGTCAACCAGCAACGCGCGGCCCTGGCCCTGGCCCAGGCCAATCTCAAGACCCAGGAAGCGGCCTACGCGCGGGTCAAGACGCTCTACGACAAGGGTTATGAGGCCAAGGCCGCGCTGGATACGGCGGCGGCCTCGCTGGCGGCCGCTCAGGCCTCGGTCAAGACAGCCCAGGCCGGGATCACGGCCCAGAGCGCGCGGGTGACCCAGTCGCAGGCGGCCCTGGCCTCAAACCAGATCGACATGAGCCGCACCCGCATCGTCTCCCCCATCGACGGGGTGGTGGTCGATCGTCAGGTGGACGCCGGCCAGACCGTGGCGGCCAGCCTGTCTGCGCCGACCATGTTCGTAATCGCCCAGGACCTGTCGCGCCTGCAGGTGAAGATCAACGTCGACGAGGCCGATATCGGGCAGATCAAGGAGGGCCAGAGCGTCCGCTTCACGGTCGACGCCTTCCCCGACGACCACTTCACCGGCGTCGTGACCCAGGTGCGCAAGCAACCGGTCAGCCAGCAGAACGTGGTGGCCTATATCGTCATCGCCGAGGCGGCCAATCCGGATCGCAAGCTGCTGCCCGGCATGACCGCCAACGCCGACATCGTCATCGAGGAGCTGAAGGGCGTGCTGAAGGTGCCGTCGGCGGCCCTGCGTTTCACTCCCGCGGGGGCCCAGGCTCCGGCCCAGCAGAGGGGCGGCGGGTTCGGCGGCCCCGGTGGCGGCGGAGGCCAGGGCGGCGGAGGCCAGGGCAGCGGGAGTTCGCGCATGCTCGACGACCTGGGGCTCGATGCGCCGACCAAGGCCAAGGCCCAGGCGATTCTGGACGAGGCGCGCGCCAAGGCGATGAGCGCCGGCGGCGCCGACCGGCGCACGGCCTTCCGCGAGGCCATGAATTCCGCCTTCGACAAGATCAAGCCGCTGCTCAAGCCCGACCAGCAGGCCAAGCTCGAGGCCTTGCGCGCCCGCACCGCTTCGGGCGGCAAGCGCGGCACGATCTGGGTTCTCCGCGACGGCAAGCCGGTCGCCATCCAGGTGCGCGTCGGCGCGTCGGACGGCACCTCGACCCAGATCACCACGCGTGAGCTGAAGGAAGACGACGAGGTCATCATCGGCGGCGGCCCCCGACCCAAGGCCAAGACCACCGGCTCTCCCCTCGCCCCGGTCCAGCAGCGCGGGCCTGGCGGTGGCGGCGGCCGGCGCATCGGCTGAGGCGCAGCGGTGATCGACATCCGGGACCTGAAGAAGGTCTACACCATGGGCGAGGAGAAGGTGGCGGCGCTGGCCGGCGTCACCCTGTCCATCGGCCGTGGCGAACACGTGGCGGTCACCGGCCCTTCCGGCTCCGGCAAGTCGACCATGATGAACATCCTGGGCGGTCTCGACCGGCCGACCAGCGGAACCTATCGCTTCGAGGCTGAGCTGGTGGGCGAGATGGACGATGATCAGCTCGCCGACTTCCGCAACCGGCGCATCGGGTTCGTCTTCCAGAGCTTCCAGCTGCTCCCGCGCCTGACCGCGCTGCAGAATGTCGAGCTGCCGCTCATCTATGGCGGCGTCGATCCGTCGACTCGCCGCACCCGGGCCAAGGAGCTGCTCGAACGCGTGGGCCTCGGGGCCCGGGTCGGCCACCTGCCCACCCAGCTCTCCGGGGGACAGCAGCAGCGCGTCGCCATCGCCCGCGCCCTGTCCAACGCGCCCGACCTGCTGCTCGCCGACGAGCCGACCGGCGCCCTCGACCAGGCAACCGGACAGGAGGTGCTGACGCTGTTCGACGATCTCAATCGCGACGGCCTGACCATCGTGCTGGTCACCCACGATGCCGGCGTCGCCGCGCGCGCCAAGCGGCGGGTGGCCTTCCTCGACGGCCGGATCGCGGCGGACGACGGAGCGGCCGCGTCCGCAGGGGGACGGCCATGAAGGCAGGCGATCTGGTCGGCTTCTCCCTGGGCGCCATCGTCGCGCACCCCATGCGCAGCGCCCTGACCGCGCTGGGCGTGGTGATCGGCGTCGCCGCGGTGGTCATGATGACCGCCATCGGTCTGGGCGCGCAGCAGCAGGTCACCGCCTCGATTGCGAGCCTGGGATCGAACCTGCTGGTGGTGACACCCGGCGGCGGCCGTGGCGGAGGCGGCGGTTTCGTGGCGCTGGGCGCCGGCAACGACGTCACCCTGACCGGAGCGGACGCCGCTGCTATCCGCACCCAGGTCGAGGGCGTGGCCGCAGTCTCGGCCGATGTGCGCGGCTTTTCCCAGGTGGTCTATTCCGGATCGAACTGGAACACGCGGGTCGAGGGCGTCGAACCCGACTACCTGACGGCCCGCGACCTGACCGTGGCGTCGGGGCGGATGTTCGACGACCGCGAGAGCGCCCAGGGCAAGAAGGTCGCTCTGCTCGGCCAGACCGTGGTCGACAACCTCTTCGGCGGCCAGGACCCCATCGGCCAGCGTATCCGGGTCGGCGCCGTACCCTTCGAGGTGATCGGAGTTCTGTCGCCCAAGGGCCAGTCGGGTTTCGGACAGGACCAAGACGATATCATCCTGGCCCCCCTGCCCGCCGCGCGCTCGCGCCTGTTCGGCCGACGGGTCAAAGGCGACAGCGTCCAGCAGATCTACGTGAAGGCCGCCGACAAAGGCGATCTGATCCGCCTGCAGGAGGACGCCACCACCCTTCTGCGCGAGCGTCACCGGCTGCAGAACGGCCAGGACGACGACTTCCAGGTCCAGAACCTCGCCTCGATCATGCAGGCCTCGGCCGACGCCAGCAAGACCTTCACCATCCTGCTCGCGGCCGTCGCCGCCGTGTCGCTGCTGGTCGGCGGCGTGGGCATCATGAACATCATGCTGGTCTCGGTCACCGAGCGGACCCGCGAGATCGGCCTGAGGATGGCCGTGGGCGCCCGGCGCTCCGCCATCCTGCTCCAGTTCGCACTGGAGGCCGTGACCCTGTCCCTGGGCGGCGGCGTCGCCGGCCTGGTCATCGGCGTTTCAGGCGCCCTGCTGATGGCTCAGCTCGGCCACTGGCCCGCCGCCATCCCCAGCTGGGCGGCGCCGCTGTCCCTCGGCTTCTCCCTGATCGTGGGCCTGGGTTTCGGCGCTTATCCGGCCTGGCGGGCGTCCAAGCTCGATCCCATTGAGGCGCTCAGACGGGAGTAGGCTCCGCCCACTCCCCGCGCGCTAGCGTGCAGGACGGAGTGACGGCTCGAAAAAAGTGCGACTGGCGGCGCGGTTGCGACGACCGGCGCCGATTTGTCCTAGCCCGAGAGGAACTCGGCCGGCACGGCCCGCGTCAGCCAGACGCCGTTGTCGGCGCGGTGAAACACCATGCCGGCGCGGTGCATTGCGCCCGATAGGACCTCCAGCAGCACCGGGGCGCCGTGGCGTCGGCCCACCGCCATGGCGGTCTCCGCGGTCGCCGACAGATGCACGTAGTGACGCGATTGAGGGCGCAGGCCCTCGGCCCGGATCGACTCCAGGAAACGGGTGGCAGTGCCGTGAAAGAGCACAGCCGGCGGTGGCACAGGCGGATAGGTGATGGCGACCTGATCGGTGGAGTGGCCTTGGGCCGCGCGGATGCTCAGCCCGTCGGACGAGATCGAGAACCGCTTCTTGTCATTGGTCTCGACCACCCGGTCGATCGTCGCCTGGTCGAGCGCCTGGCCGTAGGCCGCCGCCGCCGCGACTAGAACGTCGAGGTCGGCCCAACCCTCCGGGTCGAGCGTCAGGCCGATGGCCTGCGGCTCGTGGCGCAGGACCCAGCTCAGGAACTTGCTGATTTCGACGTCGGACATGGCTCTCAATCGCAGAGCCGTCGGCGCAGGTCCAAACGAAAACGGCCCCGGAGATCGCTCTCCGGGGCCGCATCGTCGTCAGACCAGGCGGAAGCTCAGGCTTCGGAAGCGACTTCCTCGGCCGGGGCCTCCATGGCCACTTCCACCGGAAGCGGCTCCATGGTCTCTTCGCGCTGCTGGGTCAGGGCCTCGTCGCGCTCGGCGGCGATGCGCTGCATGCCGCGCAGGTAGGCGCCCGTGCCCGCCGGGATCAGGCGGCCCACGATGACGTTTTCCTTCAGGCCTTCCAGCGTATCGATCTTGCCGTTGACCGAAGCGTCGGTGAGCACGCGCGTGGTCTCCTGGAACGAGGCCGCGGAGATGAACGAGCGCGTCTGCAGCGAAGCCTTGGTGATACCGAGCAGCACCGGCTGGGTGATCGCCGGGCGGCCGCCGCGGGCTTCCGCCTTGGCGTTCTCCAGATCGACCTCGGACTTGTCGAGGTGGTCGGCCTTGAGCAGGCCGGTGTCGCCGGGCTCGAGGATTTCCACCTTCTGCAGCATCTGGCGAACGATCACCTCGATGTGCTTGTCGTTGATCGGCACGCCCTGGAGTCGGTAGACCTCCTGGATCTCGTTGACCAGGTACTCGGCCAGCGCCTCGATGCCCTGGATGCGCAGGATGTCGTGCGGATCCGGGTTGCCGTCGATGATGTAGTCGCCCTTGCGGATCAGGTCGCCGTCGTGGACGGCGATGTGCTTGCCCTTGGGGATCAGGAACTCGACCGCATCGCCGCCGTCTTCCGGCGTGATCTTGATCCGGCGCTTGTTCTTGTAGTCGCGACCGAACTCGACCTTGCCGTCCATCTCGGCGATGACCGCGCAATCCTTGGGCCGGCGCGCTTCGAACAGCTCCGCCACCCGCGGCAGACCGCCGGTGATGTCGCGCGTCTTGGCGCTCTCGGTCGGGATACGGGCCAGCACGTCGCCGGGCTTGACCTCGTCGCCGTCGGCCACCGACAGAATGGCGCCCACCGGCAGCAGCGAACGGGCTTCGCCGCCGTTGGCCAGACGCTTGTAGCCGCCGTCGTTGTCGAGCACGCCCATGGCCGGACGCAGGTCCGAGCCGCGGGGGCTGGCGCGCCAGTCGCTGATCACGCGGTTGGCGATGCCGGTGGCTTCGTCGGTCTCTTCGCGCACGGAGAGGCCTTCCACCAGGTCTTCGGCGCGGACCCGTCCGCCCACTTCCGTGAGGATGGGGGTGGTGTACGGATCCCACTCGGCCAGGCGCTGGCTCTTCTTGACCTTGTCGCCGTCCTTGACGCGCAGGCGCGCGCCGTAGGGGGCCTTGTAGGTCTCGCGGTCCTTGCCATCGACCTGGACGGTGAGGACCAGGTTGCGGCTCATCGAGATCAGATCGCCGTGGGCGCCCTTGACCGTCGCGCCGCCGGAAAGGCGCACGACGCCTTCGTTGGTCGCTTCGAAGAAGGACTGCTCGGCCACCTGGGCGGTGCCGCCGATGTGGAAGGTCCGCATGGTCAGCTGGGTGCCGGGTTCGCCGATCGACTGGGCGGCGATGACGCCCACCGCTTCGCCGATATTGACCCGCGTGCCGCGCGCCAGGTCACGGCCGTAGCAGGCTCCGCAGACCCCGATATCGCTTTCGCAGGTCAGCACCGAGCGGACCTTCACCGACTGCACGCCCGCCTGCTCGAGGATCTCGGCGGCGGTTTCGTCCAGGTAGGTGTCGGCCGGCAGGATGATCTCGCCGGTCGCCGAGTCCTTGATGTCCTCGGCCGCGGTGCGGCCCAGGACCCGCAGGCCCAGGGAGACGAGCACATCGCCGCCTTCGACCACCGCGCGCAGGGTGATGCCGCGCGTGGAGGTGCAGTCCTCCTCGGTGATGATGCAGTCCTGGGCGACGTCGACCAGACGGCGGGTCAGGTAACCCGAGTTGGCGGTCTTCAGGGCGGTGTCGGCCAGGCCCTTACGGGCGCCGTGGGTGGAGTTGAAGTACTCCAGCACGGTCAGGCCTTCCTTGAAGTTCGAGATGATCGGCGTCTCGATGATCTCGCCGGACGGCTTGGCCATCAGGCCGCGCATCCCGCCGAGCTGCTTCATCTGGGCTTGCGAGCCCCGAGCGCCGGAGTTGGCCATCATGAAGATGGAGTTGATCTCCGCCTCGCGACCGTCGGGGGTCATCTGCTTGCGGCTGATCTCGCCCATCATCTCGTCGGCGACGCGGTCGGTGGACTTGGCCCAGGCGTCGACGACCTTGTTGTACTTCTCACCCTTGGTGATCAGGCCGTCGGCGTACTGCTGCTCATACTCTTCCACGAGCGCGCGGGTCTCGGCGACCATGGCCTTCTTGCGCTCGGGGATGACGATGTCGTCCTTGCCGAAGGAGATGCCGGCCTTGGCGGCCTCGCGGAAGCCCAGACCCATGATCTGGTCGGCGAAGATGACCGTCGCCTTCTGACCGCAGTGGCGGTAGACGATGTCGATCAGGTTCCCGATCTCTTTCTTGGTCAGGTTCTTCTCGAGCAGCTTGTGGCTGACCGCCGGGTGGCGGGGCAGCAGGGCGGCGACCTTCATCCGGCCCGGCGAGGTGTCGATCACGCGGGTGATGGTCTCGCCCGCCTCGTTCATCTCGGTGTAGCGGGCCTTGATCTTGGAGTGCAGGGTCACGACGCCGGCGTCGAGCGCCGCGTCGATCTCGCCGAGGTTGGCGAAGTTCTTGCCCTCGCCCGGCTCCCCGTCCTTGACCAGCGACAGGTAATAGAGACCCAGCACGATATCCTGCGACGGCACGATGATCGGCCGGCCGTTAGCGGGCGACAGGATGTTGTTGGTCGACATCATCAGCACGCGTGCTTCCAGCTGGGCCTCAAGGCTCAGCGGGACGTGCACGGCCATCTGGTCGCCGTCGAAGTCGGCGTTGAAGGCGGCGCAGACCAGCGGGTGCAACTGGATGGCCTTGCCTTCGATCAGCTTGGGCTCGAACGCCTGGATGCCCAGGCGGTGGAGCGTCGGCGCGCGGTTCAGCAGGACCGGGTGCTCGCGGATGACCTCTTCGAGGACGTCCCACACCTGGGGCTGTTCGCGCTCGACCATGCGCTTGGACTGCTTGACGGTGCCCGACAGGCCCTTGGCGTCCAGGCGCGCGTAGATGAACGGCTTGAACAGCTCCAGCGCCATCTTCTTGGGCAGGCCGCACTCGTGCAGCTTCAGCTCGGGACCGACCACGATGACCGAACGGCCCGAGTAGTCGACGCGCTTGCCGAGCAGGTTCTGGCGGAAGCGGCCCTGCTTGCCCTTCAGCATGTCGGCCAGCGACTTCAGCGGACGCTTGTTGGCGCCGGTGATCACGCGGCCGCGGCGGCCGTTGTCGAACAGGGCGTCGACGGCTTCCTGCAGCATCCGCTTTTCGTTGCGGATGATGATGTCGGGCGCGCGCAGCTCGATCAGGCGCTTCAGACGGTTGTTCCGGTTGATGACCCGGCGATAGAGGTCGTTCAGGTCCGAGGTCGCGAAGCGGCCGCCGTCCAGCGGCACCAGCGGGCGCAGCTCGGGCGGGATCACCGGCACGACGGTCAGGATCATCCACTCGGGCTTGTTGCCGCTCTCGAGGAAGGCCTCGATCAACTTCAGGCGCTTGGAGGCCTTCTTGGCCTTCATTTCCGAGGGGCTGTCGGCCAGTTCCGCACGATGGCGCTCGGCCTGTTCGTTCAGGTCGATGCCGATCAGCATGTTGCGCACGGCCTCGGCGCCGATCTCGGCGGTGAAGCTGTCGTCGCCGAATTCGTCCTGGTAGCGGTAGTACTCATCTTCGCTGAGCAGCTGGTGCAGCTTCAGCGGGGTGAGGCCGGGCTCGGTGACGATGTAGTGTTCGAAGTAGAGCACCCGCTCCACGTCCTTCAGCGCCATGTCGAGCATCAGCGCGATGCGCGAGGGCAGCGACTTCAGGAACCAGATGTGGGCGACCGGCGAGGCCAGTTCAATGTGGCCCATCCGCTCGCGCCGGACGCGGGCGAGAGTCACTTCGACGCCGCACTTCTCGCAGATAATACCCTTGTACTTCATGCGCTTGTACTTGCCGCACAGGCATTCGTAGTCCTTGGTCGGGCCAAAGATACGGGCGCAGAACAGGCCGTCACGCTCGGGCTTGAACGTGCGGTAGTTGATGGTTTCGGGCTTCTTGATCTCACCGAACGACCACGAGCGGATCTTTTCGGGAGAGGCGAGCGAGATACGGATCTGGTCGAAGCTGGGCGCAGCCTGGACCGGATTGAAGATATTCAGGACTTCCTGGTTCATCGAAATTCCAGTTCGTCGTCAGTAATTTTCGGAGGTGGCGGCGAGGAGCTGACGGGCCCCTCGCCTCACCGTGGCGGTTCGATCCCTCAGGACCGGACTCAGCTGTTCTCGAGCTCGACGTTCAGACCCAGCGAGCGCATTTCCTTGACGAGCACGTTGAAGCTCTCGGGAATGCCGGCCTCGAAGGTGTCGTCACCGCGGACGATGGACTCGTAGACCTTGGTTCGGCCCGCGACGTCGTCCGACTTCACCGTCAGCATCTCCTGCAGGGTGTAGGCGGCGCCGTAGGCTTCCAGGGCCCAGACCTCCATTTCCCCGAAGCGCTGACCGCCGAACTGCGCCTTGCCGCCCAGCGGCTGCTGCGTGACCAGGCTGTAGGGACCGATCGAGCGGGCGTGGATCTTGTCGTCCACCAGGTGGTGCAGCTTCAGCATGTAGATGTAGCCGACCGTGACGGGGCGCTTGAACCGCTCCCCGGTCTGGCCGTCGTACAGGATCGACTGACCGGTGCGGCTGACGCCGGCCTTCTCGAGCAGGTTCTCGATGTCGTCGATGTGGGCGCCGTCGAATACCGGGGTGGCGAAGGGAACGCCCTTGCCGAGGTTGCGGGCCAGTTCGACCAGCTCGTGATCCTCGGTCGGCAGCTCCTGATCCTTGCCGTAGATATCGACCAGCCAGTCGACCAAGGCCTTGCGCTGGCCGCCGTTCTGCCAGTCCTCGAGCAGCTTGGTGATCTGCTTGCCGAGATTGGCCGAGGCCCAGCCCAGGTGGGTTTCGAAGATCTGGCCGACGTTCATGCGCGAAGGCACGCCCAGCGGGTTCAGCACCACGTCGACGGGGGTGCCGTCTTCCAGATGCGGCATGTCCTCGATCGGCAGGATCTTGGAGATGACCCCCTTGTTGCCGTGACGGCCGGCCATCTTGTCCCCGGGCTGAAGCTTGCGCTTCACCGCCACGAACACCTTGACCATCTTCATCACGCCGGGGGGCAGCTCGTCGCCGCGCTGCAGCTTCTCGACCTTGTCCTCGAAGCGGCGGTCCAGACGCTTACGGGCGTCCTCGAACTGGCGCTTCATGGCCTCGAGCTCGCCCATGGCCTTTTCGTCGTCCAGCGCGATCTGCCACCACAGGCCGCGCGAGATGTCGGACAGCTTGTCGGCGGTGACCTCGCCGCGGCCCAGGCCCTTGGGACCGGAGACGGCGGACTTGCCGATCAGCAGGGTCTGAAGACGGCCATAGGTGTTGCGCTCAAGGATCTTGAGCTCGTCGTCGCGGTCCTTGCCGAGGCGCTCGACTTCAGCGCGCTCGATGGCCATGGCGCGTTCGTCCTTGTCGACGCCGTGCCGGTTGAACACGCGCACTTCCACGATCGTGCCGGCGACGCCCGGGGGCAGACGCAGGGAGGTGTCGCGAACGTCAGAAGCCTTCTCGCCGAAGATGGCGCGCAGCAGCTTCTCTTCCGGGGTCATCGGGCTTTCGCCCTTGGGCGTGACCTTGCCCACCAGGATGTCGCCCGGCTGGACCTCGGCGCCGATGGCCACGATGCCCGCTTCGTCGAGGTTGCGCAGGGCTTCCTCGCCGACGTTCGGGATGTCGCGGGTGATCTCTTCCGGGCCCAGCTTGGTGTCGCGGGCCATGACCTCGAACTCCTCGATGTGGATCGAGGTGAAGACGTCGTCGCGCACGATGCGCTCGGAGATCAGGATCGAGTCTTCGAAGTTGTAGCCGTTCCAGGGCATGAACGCGACGAGGGCGTTGCGGCCCAGGGCCAGTTCGCCCAGGTCCGTCGAGGGACCGTCGGCGATGACGTCGCCGGCCGCCACCTTGTCGCCCACACGCACCAGCGGACGCTGGTTGATGCAGGTGTTCTGGTTGGAGCGCTGGAACTTGGACAGGCGGTAGATATCGACGCCCGGCTGGTTCGGATCGGCTTCCTCGGTGGCGCGCACGACGATTCGCGTGCCGTCGATCTGCTCGACCGTGCCGGTGCGGCGGGCGACGACCACGGCGCCGGAGTCCCGGGCCACCACGTCTTCCATGCCGGTGCCGACCAGGGGCGCGTCGGCCTCGATCAGCGGCACGGCCTGACGCTGCATGTTCGAGCCCATCAGGGCGCGGTTGGCGTCATCGTTTTCCAGGAAGGGGATCAGGGCCGCGGCGACCGAGACCACCTGCTTGGGGCTGACGTCCATGAAGTCGACTTCGGCCTTGGGCGTCAGCGTCACTTCGCCGTTGATGCGCACGGTCACCAGGTCGTCCTGGAGCACGCCGTCCTTCAGCGAGATGTTGGCCTGGGCGATGACATGTTTCGCCTCTTCCATGGCAGACATGTAGACGACGTCGTCCTGGGTCTTGCCGTCGGTGATGCGCCGGTACGGGCTCTCGATGAAGCCATACTTGTTGACCCGGGCGTGGGTCGCCAGGGAGTTGATCAGGCCGATGTTCGGGCCTTCCGGCGTTTCGATCGGGCAGATGCGGCCGTAGTGGGTCGGGTGCACGTCGCGGACTTCGAAGCCCGCGCGTTCGCGTGTCAGACCACCGGGGCCAAGCGCCGAGAGGCGGCGCTTGTGGGTGATCTCGGACAGCGGGTTGGTCTGGTCCATGAACTGCGACAGCTGCGACGAGCCGAAGAACTCACGCACGGCGGCGGCCGCCGGCTTGGCGTTGATCAGGTCGTGGGGCATGACCGTGTCGATATCGACCGAGCTCATGCGCTCCTTGATCGCGCGCTCCATGCGCAGCAGACCGACGCGGTACTGGTTTTCGAGCAGTTCGCCGACCGAGCGGACCCGGCGGTTGCCGAGGTTGTCGATGTCGTCGATTTCGCCGCGGCCGTCGCGCAGGCCGACCAGGACCTTGAGGACCTCCAGGATGTCGTCCTTGCGGAGCACCCGCATGGAGTCGTCCACGTCGATCTCGAGACGCAGGTTCATCTTCACCCGGCCCACGGCCGAGAGGTCGTAGCGCTCGCTGTCGAAGAACAGCGAACCGAACATGGTCTCGGCCGCCTCGATAGTCGGCGGCTCGCCCGGACGCATGACCCGGTAGATGTCGAACAGGGCGTCCTCACGCGAGGAGTTCTTGTCGATGCGCAGCGTGTTGCGCATGTAGGCGCCGACCGTGACGTGGTCGATGTCCAGCACCTCGACGGTGGTGAAGCCGCGCTCCTCCAGGGTGGTGATGGTCGCCACGTCCAGCTCGTCGCCGGCCTCGGCGTAGATCTCGCCGGTCTCGTGGTTGACCGAGTCCGCCGCCAGGTAACGACCGACCAGGGCGTCGGGCGCCAGCTGCAGGGCCTTGACCCCGCCGTCGGCCAGCTTCTTGGCCGCGCGGGCCGAGATCTTGTGGCCAGCCTGGGCCACGACTTCTCCGGTGTCGGCGTCGACCAGATCGAATTCCGGCTTCACGCCACGCCAGCGCTCGGGCTTGTAGGGGGTGACCCAGCCCTCGCCCTTCTTCTCGTAGGGCACGATGTCGTAGAAGGTCTTGAGGATCTCCTCGCCGTCCATGCCGAGTGCATAGAGGAAGGTCGTCGCCGGCAGCTTGCGGCGGCGGTCGATGCGCACGTAGACGATGTCCTTGGCGTCGAACTCGAAGTCGAGCCAGGAGCCGCGATAGGGGATCACGCGAGCGGCGAACAGCAGCTTGCCCGAGGCGTGCGTCTTGCCCTTGTCGTGGTCGAAGAACACGCCGGGCGAGCGGTGCATCTGGGAGACGATGACGCGCTCGGTGCCGTTGACGACAAAGGTGCCCTTGTCGGTCATGAGCGGGATGTCGCCCATGTAGACGTCCTGCTCCTTGATGTCCTTCACGGAGCGGGCGCCGGTCTCTTCGTCGTTTTCGAACACGATCAGACGCAGCTTCACCTTCAGCGGCGCCGCATAGGTCATGTCGCGCTGGATGCACTCCTCGACGTCGTACTTCGGCTCCTCGAATTCGTAGGAGACGTATTCCAGCGTCGCGCGTTCATTGAAGTCGCGGATCGGGAACACCGACTTGAAGACCGCCTCGATCCCCTCGTCGATGCGCTGACCCACCCGGGTCTCGCGCTGAAGGAACTGCTCGTAGGAGGAGCGCTGAACCTCGATGAGGTTCGGCATCTGCACAGCTTCGGGGATGCGGCCGAACGACTTCCGGATCCGCTTCTTGCCGGTGAAGGATTGCGCCATCTTGTTTCCCTAGCGCGGGGGGAGCCGCGCTCTTCAATGCATTGCGGGCGCACGGCGGCCTTGGCCATCCGTCGCCACATCGGTTTTGCGTCCACCCTCGAAGCCCTTTCGGACCATCGGACGCCGCATGTCTGCTCCCCTGGGACAGGGAGCGCCCCTTCGCGCTGTCGGAGGGCGGCGGACAGCGCCTCGGGGCTCAGATGCGCTCCGCAAACGCGGGCGCGCCACGCCAGTCGAAACTCGCGCGGAGGGCGTATGTAGTCCGTACCGGCACGGATGAAAAGCCCTCTTTCACCTTTGCGCAAGGATTTCCTGAGGGGCGCGGTGACGCAGGGTCAGGCTCCGTGCGGCGGAGCCTTGGGATCCTGAGCGGGAGGTGGCGGTGAAGGGGTCACCTCCTGCTTCTCGAAGTCCTTCCGGTCCATCTTATAGATATGTCCAAATGCGCTCGGCTGAGCTGGCGGCGGGGCGACGCCGTCGGCGCTCACGAACACCTGGACCTCTACTGTTCGTCCAGACGTGGAGGCACCATTCGACGCAACGGATGGCGCGCGGAACAGGCGCAGCAAGGCTGCGATTGCCTCGGTACGTTCATGATTCTCTCGTATCGCGTCGGCCGGCAGACCGGGCGGATCTTCGATCAACGACGCACAGGAGACCAGAGCGCCTATCGTCGAAACCTTGCAACGGAACGGAGCACTCCAAGCTCCGATGCGCCGATAGAGCTCCACAATCGCATCCTTGCTCGGATGCTGCGCCCATTGGATTGGCTCCCACATGTCGGGAGCAAGTTGAATTCTGTCGGTCACCTGCGGCGGTGGCGAGACGGGCGTCCAGGGCGTTGGCTCCCATGCGCCGGAAGCCAATGGCGGCTTGGTCAGCGGATGAGGAGTCAGCACCGGAGTATCGGGCTGGCTCTGCGCGGAGCTCGCCACAAGCCAAATCAGCCCCGCGATAGACAATCTCGACCGCCAAACCATCATGGCCTCCTCCCAGGCGCGCGGGGAAATGGCACCGGGAGCAGCTGCTTCCTGCCTGTTCATCCGCCCACCATCTCCGAATCCGACGTGCACCCGCCCGAGCGCACGTTCTGCATCATGCAGCCGATCTGGCGGATTTCGTCGGACAGCAGCCGGGCGCGGCCAGAGTGCTTGTGGAACTCGGCTAGGACCGCCTGGTCGGAGAATACGATGGCGCGCCAGGAACCGCGCCAGGCGTCCTTGTGCGCCTCCAGCACCGCGACGGCCGCGTCCTCTTCCTTCAGGAGCTCCTCCTGGGTCACCCAGAACCGGTCCATCAGGGGGCTGATGTCGTCGAAGGTCTTGGCCATGGCGGCCTTGGCGCGATCGCGCGCCGGGGGCACGTAGAAGGGCCGCATCATCGTCTGCTCGGACTGGCCGCGGCGCGCCTTTTCCCAGCCCCGGAATTTGGCGACCAGGGCATGGCTGCGCTTCAGCGTCGACTTCACCGCCGTGAAGTCCTTCGACTGCAGGATGGCGTCGTCCATCAGGCGGCTGAAGACGGTGAAGTTCATCTCCCGCCCGTACTGGGCGATGTCCTGGTCCTGGGCCTGGTAGTAGTAGGCCGTGGCGATCCTGAGCTGGCGCGCGACCAGGAACTTGTTCAGCGGCCCGTCCACGAACTGGGCGGTGGCGACGCTGGCCACCAGGGTGGCGACCAGCAGGATGGCGACCTCGCTCAACTCCACGCCGCGCCGGTAGCGCTTGAGCCAGAAGTGCAGACCCATGCCGCCGATCCAGGTGGCGACCAGGGCGTAGCCGATCACATGACCCCAGTAGCCGCTCAGCATCTCCTGCAGCTGGCTGGCGTGATGGACGAACCAGACCGGCGCAAAGCCGGCCATGACGATGCAGAAGACGACGGCCACGACCGTCACCACGATGAAGGCCATGCGCTCGGCGCGCGGATTCTCTGGCAAGGCCGGCATGCTCCCCCCGAAGCGTTGCTTTAGACACCCGGTAGCACAACTTCCCCGGCGTGACACCGGGCGAGCCTGCCTTTCCCTCGATATGAAAACCGCGCCCGAGACCTTGCCTCCCGTCCCGGGATCGTCCGTACTCAGGTCGGCCGATCCAGGGGGGAGCCATGACCGAAGCCAATGAAGACGCCGTACCGGTCTGGGAGCCGACGAAGAAGAAGAAAAAGCCAGGCTATTGGCCTTTGGTGCTGGGCGTTGTGATCGTCCTGGTCTGGGCCGTCGCGGGCTTCACGAACATGCTCCGCGAAGTCGCGCCGCACATCCATGCCGCCGAGCAGTCCGGCGTCGGCGCGGCCGGCGAAAAGGGTTTTGTGGAGGGTTACGTCGGAGGGGGCGCCCTCATGGTCGCGGCTTTCGTCTGGGCGGTGATCTATTTCACCATGGTCAAGCGCCGGGCGCCGGAGCGAGGCCTCCCCTACTTCCTCATCCTTGCAGTCGTTTCGCTCGCCGCCAATTTCGGCCTGCTGCAATGGGTCAAGTCAGCCGCCCGGGAGAACGACCAGCAACAGGGAAAGGTCGCGGTCCAGGAATTGAAATCCGCCCTGAAGGCCGTCGCCGCTGATCGCACCGCGACAATCGACACCCACGTAAGGGCCACCGGCGACGCGGGCGAGGCGGAGCGGATCGTGAAGGAGATGCTGGTTGGCATTCAGCAGGACAGCGTGCGGTACCAGCAGGAACTGACCAAACTCGGCTTTCCCGGCTTGATGGCGCCACGCTCGCTCGCCCACAGCGACCTGACGGATGTGCGGACGCGCATCGCCTCTGCCAGGACTCTGCTGTCCACGTACCGCGACCAGGTGATGGACCGCGTCGCGGCCACCCGCGCGGCTGCCCAGAAGAGCAATATGTCGCCGGGATCGAAGCAGGGCTTCATCGAAGGCGTGGACCGTTCAATCGACACGGCGAAGGCGAGGTTTGATTCCGTCGTCGCCGACGAGATGGCGACGTTCGATGAGTTGGACGCCATGGCGGAGCTTCTGGCTCGCCATCGGGGGGCCTGGGTGGTCCGGGGCGACCGGATGCTGTTCACCGACACCGTCGTGATGAAGCAATACAACACCCACGTGCAGCGTGTCGCAGCTCTGGAGGCCAGCTTGCACGACAAGCAGGCGCGAATGGTGGCCGGCGCTGAGGCGCAGCTGGACGCCCAGCCCTAGGCCGGAGCAGCGCTCGGAGGCGGACGGGCCGATGAGAAAAAGGCCCGGGGGCGAACCCCCGGGCCTTCAGTCAGATCTCGAACCCGGCTTGCGCCGGGAAAATCACTTGATGGTGACGGAAGCGCCGGCTTCTTCGAGCTTCTTCTTGATCTCTTCGGCTTCCTGCTTGGAGACGTTTTCCTTGACGGGCTGCGGAGCAGCTTCGACCAGGTCCTTGGCTTCCTTCAGGCCGAGGTCCGCGCGAACCGAGCGGACTTCCTTGATCACGTTGATCTTCTTGTCGCCACCGGCGGTGAGGATCACGGTGAACTCGGTCTGCTCTTCAGCAGCAGCGGCCGGGGCCGCGCCACCGGCGCCGCCAGCGGGCATGGCCATGGCGACCGGCGCGGCGGCCGAGACGCCCCACTTCTCTTCGAGAAGCTTGGACAGTTCGGCCGCTTCCATGACGGTCAGGCCGGAGAGGTCTTCAACGATTTTGTCGAGCTTGGACATAGGATGTTTCCTTCAGAGGGGATGTTTGCAGAGATGACCGATCAGGCGGCGTCTTTGGCGGCATAGGCGCCGAAGACACGAGCCAGTTGCGCGGCCGGAGCCTGCAGGACGCCGGCGACCTTGGTCGCGGGAGCCTGGAGCAGGCCGATGAGCGTGGCCCGGATTTCGTCCAGCGACGGCAGGGAGGCGAGCGCCTTCACACCGTTCTGGTCGAGCACCGTTTCACCCATGAAGCCGCCGACCACGACGAACTTGTCGTTGTCCTTGGCGTACTGGGTGGCGATCTTGGCGGCGGCGGAGACGTCGGGGCCATAGGCGATGGCGACGGGGCCCTTGAACAGGGAGATCACCCCGTCCTGAGCGCCGTCCATGGCCTTCTGGGCCAGACGGTTCTTAACCACCCGGAGCGTGGCGCCTTCCTTGCGGAGGCGTCCACGCAGTTCGGTCATTTCCGCAACGGTCAGACCCGTATAGTGGGTCACGACCACGGCGCCGGCGTCGGCGAAAACGCTTTTCAGCGATTCGATCGACTCGGCCTTTTGTGCGCGGTCCATTGCGGTCTCCGTACTCGGTTCAAGCAGCCGGAGGATTCCGGCGGCCAAATGCGAAATCGCCACGCGGGATCGCTCCCGCTGGGCGGTTCCAGATCAAGCCTGTCCCAGGATGCTCGGCGCGAACCGGTATCCCGCTGAGGGCGGAATTCGGGCTCGGCGTCACTCCCCGTCTCCCCGCGGCGGATGATTAAGGCCGGTGAAGCGAACTTCGGGCCCCGCGGTTCTCGGACAGGATCGGTTCGAAGGCGGACCTTACGAACCGGACGCGCGCCTATACAGGCTCGCGCGCGTTGCGACAAGCCGGCTCAGCACGAAGCTTCGTTCGCAAGGCCCGCGTCGGTTGAGGCGTGGAGGAGATAAACTGCTACCTGTGGTGGCGTTAACCAACTAACCGCTTGTCAACGCGGGTGATTCTCGCCTCATTGGGAACAATGTCTGTGGATAACCATTAGACAGTCGACCGCAAAGCCGGTCGTGCCCCCCGGCCTTCGTCGCGTCGAACGCGCGGAGCAAGGCCCGGAATAAGGCCATGTACCATTCCCTGCCTGTCGCCGCCGTCGATCTCTGGACCGGCGACGAGATCATTCCTCCCCGCCGTGAATCCAACCGCACGCCGCGCGAGGAACATGCGCACATGCTGGCCGTCGCAGCCGCCCGGCGCCTGCGCGCCGCCGAACGCCTGGGCGTGCAGCGTCACGAGGACGCCGAATACTGGAAGGCCGTGGCGCCGTCCGCGGTGAACAAGGCCGCGGCCCTGCGCGAGCACCCCAGTTTCAGCCGATTGCCGGACTAGCCCTCCGACCAGGCCCAAAGAAAAAGGGCGGACCCTGCGGCCCGCCCCCATTCTTCAGCGATCGCGAACGGCTCAGGCCGTCAGCGAGGCCGCATCGATCTTCACGCCGGGGCCCATGGTGGAGCTCAGCGAGATCTTCTTGATGTAGGTGCCCTTGGCGCCGGACGGCTTGGCCTTCTGCAGCGCGTCGATGAAGGCGCGCACATTGGCTTCGATGGCGGCAGGGGTGAACGAGGCCTTGCCGATGCCGGCGTGGATGATGCCGGTCTTTTCGGTGCGGAACTCGATCTGGCCGCCCTTGGCGTCCTTCACGGCCTGGCCGACGTTCATGGTCACGGTGCCGACCTTGGGGTTCGGCATCAGGCCGCGCGGGCCCAGCACCTTACCCAGACGGCCGACGAGGG